>NZ_JBSSCY010000005.1:0-299535 GCF_054060195.1 Curtobacterium sp. PvP017 | reverse complement strand
CCTGCTGAACAAGACCTTCGGCACCGACGCCGTCAAGCGCGGCCTCCTCGTCGGCACCGCCACCATCACCGCACAGATCAAGTAACACCCCCACGTACTCCGGCTGTGCATGGCAGACCGGAACGGCCAACGCCCCGTCGCTCGCGACGGGGCGTTGCTCGTGCGTGGGGACACCGGGTCAGCGTGCCCGTGCCCGGTACGCCCCCGGCGCAGTCCCGCAGGCTCGGGTGAAGTGCACGTAGAAGCTCGACTGCGACCCGAATCCTGCGGCGTGCGCGATCTCCGAGGTCGTCATCGACGTCGTCGCGAGCAACCGCTGCGCCTCGGCCACCCGGCACCGTGTCAGGTACTCGACGATCGTGGTGCCGACGTCCTGCCGGAACACCGACATCGCGTAGTGCGGGTGCAGGTGCGCCGCCGCTGCGACGTCGGCCACCTCGATGGGTTCACGGAACCGGTCCACCACGAACCGCACCATGTCGATCACGCGGTGCATGGCATCCGCGGTGCCGTGCCCGCCGCCTGGGCGCAGGTCCACGGCGTCGCGGTGGTGCCGGAGCAGGCGACGCACGAGCGCCTGGGCCTCCAGGTTGGCGATGATCTCCGCACCGTCGTCCGCGAAGTCCCGCTGCCACGACCCGAGCATCGACTCGACGTCACGGCCGGCAGCTGCGGTCGGCACGACGACCGGGCGGTTCAGGAGCATCGCTCCGAGGTCGTGGTCGGGCAGTCCCCACGCCAGCACCTCGGCCAGCGGGATGTGCACCCACCGGAACTCGCCCGTGCCGGTGCCGTCACCCACGAGCTGGTGCGGGGTCCAGCCCCAGAACAGTGCGATCTCGCCCGCGTGCACGCTGACCGGCGCCCCGCCGAACCGGTAGTCCAGGTGCCCCTCGAGCACCAGGTTCATCTCGAGGTCGTCGTGCCGGTGGGACGACGCCATGAGCGGGGCCGGGCCACGGTGGCTCCAGTACGCCGCTTCCATCGTCTCCACGTCGAGCACGATGTCGAGACTACGTCAGAGCCCGGTGCGCAGCGCACCGGCCGACACCTCGACACACGGACCGATCCGAGGATCCTGGAACCCCACCGTCCGGAACCGGAGGACCGCACACCCCCGCGCTTCCTACCGTCGACACATGACCAAGATCACCATCATCGGCGCCGGCGGCTTCGTCTTCCCCTTCCGCCTCATCGGCGACCTCGTCTCCTTCCCCGCCCTGCAGGACGCGACGTTGCACCTCATGGACCTCGACGCGGGCCGGGTCGCCCGCACCGCGACGGCCGCCCGCGAGCTCGTCGCCCACCACGGCCTCGGTGTCGAGGTCCTCGAGACCACGGACCGGCGTGCGGCCCTGGCGGGTGCGGACGTCGTCATCATCACGTTCCAGGTCGGCGGCGTCGAGTCGTACAAGTGGGATGTCGAGATCCCGCGCAAGTACGGCATCGACCAGGCGGTCGGCGACACCGTCGGCCCGGGCGGCGTCTTCCGCTTCCTGCGGTCGGTCCGCGCGTACGAGGACATCGCCCGCGATGCCCTCGAGCTCTGCCCGGACGCCCAGTTCATCAACTACGCGAACCCGATGGCGATGGCCACGGCGTTCCTCAACGCGAAGGGGCTCCGGACGGTGGGGCTCTGCCACAGCGTGCAGGGCACGACCCGCATGCTGGCGCGCACGCTCGGCGTGCCGTACGACGAGGTCGAGTTCGTCAGCGCCGGCATCAACCACCAGGCGTGGATCCTCGAGTTCACGCGTCGCAACGGCGAGGACCTGTACCCGCGTCTGCGCGAGGTGATGACGGCGAAGCACCAGCGGGGCGTCGCGGCGTCCGACCTGCACGACGACGACGGCGACCACAGCGAGGCAGCTGCCGCGGCGAGCAACTACGAGGGCGGCAACGAGCAGGTCCGCACCCAGCTGATGCGCTCGTTCGGGTACTTCGAGACCGAGTCGAGCCACCACGCCAGCGAGTACGTGCCGTACTTCCGCAAGGACCCGGAGACGGTGCTCGAGTACATCCCGGAGCGCTGGGACTACTACGAGATCTGCCTGGCGCACGACGAGCAGGGCGACGTGGACACGCAGCTCGAGAAGCTCAAGGCCGACCTGACGCCGAGCGTCGAGTACGGCGCGAGCATCGTGAACGCGATCGTGACGGGCGTCCCCGCGGTGGTCTACGGCAACGTGCCGAACGCCACGGGCGTCATCCAGAACCTGCCGTCCGATGCCTGCGTCGAGGTCGCGTGCCTGGTCGACGGCAAGGGGGTGCAGCCGACGTCGTTCGGTGAGCTCCCGCCGCAGCTCGCCGCGATCAACCGCACGAACACGAACGTGCAGACCCTGGCGGTGCGCGCTGCACTCACGGGCAACGTCGAGCACGTCCACCACGCGGTGGCTCTGGACCCGCTGACGGCGGCGCACCTGACGCTCGACCGCATCGCCGAGATGACCGACGAGCTCCTGCACGCCCACGCGGCGCTCCTCCCCGAGTCGCTGCGTCCGGCGGACGCGGTCACCGCGGCACCGGTGGCCGACCGGGAGGCCCGCCCCGCGCTCGTCTGAACCGTCGCGCCCGACGTGGGGTCGGGTCCAGGACGCGACCCCACGTCGGACGCGCGGCGCCCCGTGTGCGCACCCCGCGCCTCCCGGCCGACCTGAACGGCACCACGACCTCAAAGGAGAGGACCATGCCGACCCGACCATCCCCCCAGCTCGCCAGACGGGGGTTCCTCGCCCTCGCCGGCATCTCGCTGACCGGCGCGCTGGCAGCGTGCGCCGGCGGCGGCACGACCGGCCGCGGCGGGACGAAGCACATCCGCCTGTCCACCTGGAACATCCCGACGGACATCACGAGCTACCAGGCGATCGCCGACGAGTTCGTCGCGGCGCACCCCGGGACGAGCGTCGCCGTCGAGGTGACGACCGGGCAGTTCCACCAGTGGTTCATCACCCGGCTCGCCGCCGACCTGGCGCCGGACGTCATCCGGATCACCCCGCAGCAGATCGGCCGGTACGCCGCGAACGGCAGCCTGGTCGACATCTCGGGGGCCGTCCCGGCGGACTACCGGAAGGACTACAGCGACCCGTTCTGGGCCATCGGCGCACGGGACGACGGCGTGTACGGCGTCTTCCAGCACACCGACAACTTCATCACGTACTACAACCGCGACGTCATGGAGCAGATCGGTGTCACGCCGCCCGAGGCCTTGGCAGACGCGTGGACGTGGGACGAGTTCCTGGAGATCGCGAAGGAGGTCAAGCAGGTCACCGGCAAGTACGCGTTCGGCTACGGCTGGTCCTCGCCCGAGACGGCCTACCGGTGGCTGCCGCTGGTCCACCAGAACGGCGGCGCGTTCCTCGGCGAGGACGGTGCCACCCCGTCGATGGACACCCCTGAGGCGATCGACGCCCTGGCCTTCGGCCGGAAGTGGTACGCCGAGGGCCTCGCGACGACGGGCAACCTCAGCAAGAGCGGCGGCGGCGACGTCTCGCGGAATCTGTTCCTGACCGGGCAGATCGGCATGATGCTCAACAACCCGGAGTCGATCGCGCAGCTCGACACCGACATGCCGGACAACTGGGGCACGGCCCCGATGATCCGGAACGTCGGCGAGGCGAGC
Organism: Curtobacterium sp. PvP017; assembly: GCF_054060195.1. Lineage (NCBI taxonomy): Bacteria > Bacillati > Actinomycetota > Actinomycetes > Micrococcales > Microbacteriaceae > Curtobacterium > Curtobacterium sp. PvP017. The sequence continues at coordinate 295,913 of NZ_JBSSCY010000005.1, read as the reverse complement.
GATCTGGGCGGCAACGCCCTGGCCGTCACGAAGTCGAGCAAGCACCCGGAGCTCGCGGCCGAGCTCGTGGCGATGATCACGTCCCGGTCGAAGATGCAGCAGTTCTGCCACGACGGGAACTGGCTGCCCGCCCGGAAGTCCCTCGATGCGAAGGACATCGGGTACGCCGCGAACACCGACACGATGCAGCGGTTCATCGACCAGGGGACGACGATCCCGCTCTCGATGGTGAAGGCCGAGAGCGGCGAGTACTTCAGCTCGCTCAACGCGGTGTTCGCCGACTACCTCGACCTCTGCCTGCTCGGTCAGCTGAGCCCGAAAGAGGCCTCGAACCAGATGATGGAGGCGATGCGCAGTGTCACTGCGAACTGAGACCGCGCCGGTCCGCACCACGGCGTCCACCGCCCCACCGACCGGCGGACTCCCCGCGGGCGGCGGCGCCCGCCGAAGTCGGGGCCGCTTCGTCCCGTACGTGTTCATCGGCCCAGCGGCGCTGCTGTTCCTCGGGTTCTCGCTCGTCCCGATCGTCACGGCGATCGCGCTGAGCTTCCAGGACTCCAGCACCTCGCTCGGCGACGGCACCTGGGTCGGCGGGGAGAACTTCGTCGACATGGGCTCCGACCCGCTCATCGTCACGGCGCTCCGGAACACCCTCGTGTTCACGCTCGGCACCGTGCCGACCTCGATGGCGATCGGGCTCGCGCTGGCCGTCGCCCTGAACCGGCCGCTGCCCGGACGCTCGGTGTTCCGCGCCCTGTTCTTCGTGCCGATGGTCGCCGCCGGCGTCGTGGTGGGCGTCATCATGTCGTGGATCTTCAACGGCGACTACGGCGTCGTGAACAACCTGCTCGAGGCGCTCGGACTGGGGCGCGTGCCCTGGCTGACCGCTCCGGGTTGGGCGATGGCGACCCTGGTGGTCGTCGTGGTCTGGACCCGGATCGGGTTCTGCATGGTGATCTACCTCGGCGCGCTGCAGTCCGTGCCCGCCGAGCTCAAGGAGGCCGCCGCGATCGACGGCGCCTCGCGCTGGGTCCGGTTCCGGACCATCACCTGGCCACTGCTCCGTCCGACGACGTCGATCCTGCTCATCCTGAACGTCGTGTTCTCGTTGCAGGCCTTCGATGTCATCTACGTCATGACCGGCGGTGGCCCCGGCTTCTCGACGACCGTGCTGATCCAGTACGTGTTCCGGTCCGCGTTCATCGATGCCCGGATGGGCTACGCCGCGGCGCTCGGCCTGGTGCTCGTCGCGATCCTGCTCGTGTTCACGTTGCTCCGGCAGCGCGCCAACCGCAAGGCGGAGGAGATGCTCTGATGGCCGTACTCGATGTCCGTGGTCCCCGCCGCCGTCCGGCCGGAGCCCGCGCCCGGCGCCGGCCCGGTCGCTGGGTGCTCGTCGCCGGGCTCACCGCCCTGGCGATCCTGATGGTGTTCCCGCTGTACTGGATGGTCGTCTCGGCGCTCACCCCCGGCGGGCAGTCGCAGAGCGGTACGTTCTCGCTGTTCCCGACCCGGCCGACGTTCGAGAACTACACGCAGGTGTTCAGCACGCAACCGGTCTGGCGGTGGCTCGGCAACTCCGCGCTCATCACCAGCGTCGGCACCGCGTTGAGCGTCGTCGTCTCGCTGATGGCCGGCTACGCCCTGGCGAAGTTCCGCTTCGTGGGCCGCGGGCTGCTGTACTCGGCGTTCCTCGTCACGATCATGATCCCGATCCAGGTCACCCTGGTGCCGAGCTTCCTGGTCGTCGCGAAGATCGGCCTGGTCGACTCGCCGTGGGCGGTGATCCTGCCGACCGTGTTCGACGTCGTGGGGATCTTCATCGCCCGGCAGTTCATGCTCGGGGTGCCGGACGCCCTGATGGAGGCCGCTCGGCTCGACGGCGCCGGCGAGTTCCAGACGTTCTTCCGGGTGGTGCTGCCATCGTGCGGTCCCCTGGTCGGCGTGCTCGTCATCCTCGGCTTCATGACCCGGTGGAACGACTTCCTGTGGCCGCTCGTGGTCCTGCAGGGCAACGAGAACCTGACCGTGCCGGTGGCCCTGTCCACGCTGACGAACAACCCGGCGTTCAGTTCGCCGTGGGGAGCCGTCATGGCCATCGCGACCGTGACCGTCCTGCCCCTGCTCGTGGTGTTCCTGGCGTTCCAGCGGCAGTTCGTGCAGGGCATCGCGTCGACCGGCATCAAGTAGCGGGGGGGGGCGGAGGTACCTGGCGGAATCGGGCGTACCTACCCATTTCTTTCGACCAGGTACGCCCGATTCCGCATCCCAGCGCGGCTGTCATGGGAAAGAACGACGCGTCAGCGGATGATCGAGATGTTGTCCGCCTGCGGGCCCTTCTTGCCGGGGCCCACGTCGTACTGCACGTGGTCGTTCTCCTCGAGCGGCCGGTAGCCGGTCGTCGCGATGATGCTGGAGAAGTGGGCGAACAGGTCCTCGGACCCGTCGTCGGGGTGGATGAAGCCGTACCCCTTCGCGTGGTCGAACCACTTCACGGTGCCGGTCGGCATGGTCGACAGCACGGGGTCAGTGGATGCGCAGTTGCGCGACCATGGGGCAGGCGAACGGGTCGCGGGCAGCGAGCCCGACCCGGTTCAGGTACCGGACGACGATGCCGTAGGAGCGCAGCAGGGTGGTCTCGGTGTAGGGCACGTCGAGCGTGTCGCAGTGGTCGCGGACGAGCAGGCGGGCCTGCTTCAGCGCCGGGCGCGGCATCGACGGGAACAGGTGGTGCTCGACCTGGTAGTTCAGGCCGCCCATCAGGAACGAGACCCACCAGCCGCCGCGGATGTTGCGCGACGTGCGGACCTGGCGCGAGAAGAAGTCGACCTTGGCGTCGTGCGCGATGGTCGGCATGCCCTTGTGGTTCGGGGCGAACGAGGCGCCCATCATCACGCCGAACACGGCGAGCTGCACACCGAGGAACGCGCAGGCCATGCCGAACGGCAGGAACCAGAACACGACCGTCAGGTAGATGCCGAAGCGGGCGACGAGCAGGGCGGCTTCGAGCCAGCGGTGCTTCACGTCGGCCTTGGTGCCGTTGCCCGTGACGATGCTCTGCACCGCGTACCGGTGCAGGTTGAGGCCCTCGAGGGTCAGCAGGGGGAAGAACAGCCAGCCCTGGAACCGCATGAAGGTCGTCATGAGCGGACCCTTGACGGCGGCGGCGTCCTCCGGCAGGAACCGGATGCCGTCCGGCGCGATGTCGGGGTCCTTGCCGACGGTGTTCGGGTTCCCGTGGTGGCGGGTGTGCTTGTTCATCCACCACGAGTAGCTGAGGCCGACCAGGAACGTGCCGAGCCAGCGGCCGGCGTGGTCGTTCCACTTCTGCGAGGCGAAGACCTGGCGGTGCGCGGCCTCGTGCGACAGGAACGCGAACTGCGTGAAGATCACGCCGAGCGCGCCGGCGACGATCAGCTGGAACCAGGAGTCACCCAGGAACGCGAACGCGACCCATGCGAGGGCGAAGGTGACGATGAGTGTGCCGAACAGCGACCAGTAGAACCCGGTGCGGCGGCGGAGGAGTCCGTTCTCCTTGACCTGCGCGAGCAGGGCGGAGTAGGTCGAGGTGCCCTTGGGGCTTCCTGTTCCTGGACGAGTACGTGTGTAGCCCGGAGCGAGCGGAGTGGTGGTCAAGAGGACCAACCTTCCGGTGCGGACCGGCCCTTCGACCGGTTCGTGGTAGTTCACGCGATTGCGCTTGTTGCGACCCTAGGGCCTGAAGGTGCGATTCCACCTGACAATCCGCCTGCCCCACTACGGTGATCGGATGGGCAAGGTCACGCTGCAGGACGTCGCCGCGCACGCGGGCGTCTCGATGAAGACCGTGTCCAACGTCGTGCGTGGCTACCAGCACGTCAGCCCACCGATGCGCGACCGGGTGCAGGCCGCGATCGACGAGCTGGGGTACCGCCCGAACGTCTCCGGACGGTCGCTCGCCACCGGCCGGTCGAACATGCTCGCGTTCGCGTTCCCCGACCTCCGGCGGCCGTACTTCGCCGAGCTCGCGCACGTGTTCTCCCGTGTCTGTGCGCAACGCGGCTACCAGCTGCTGCTCGAGGAGACCCTCGGCGAGGCCGACGGCGAGCGCTCCGCCGTGCGCGGTCGCGAGGCCGGGGTGGTCGACGGCGTCGTCATCCACCCCCAGGTCCTGACCCCCGAGGCGATCGACCGGATCCGAGGGGACACCGCCGTGGTGTTCCTCGGCGAGGACGTCCGCCCCCAGCACGCCGACCAGGTGGTCATCGACAACGCGGGCGCGGCGGCGCAGGCGGTCGCGCACCTGGTCGCCCTCGGTCGCCGGCGCATCGGGTTCTTCGGGCACGAGACCGGTCCGGAGTCCCGTACCTCCGGGCTGCGACTCGACGGCTACCGGGCGGGGCTCGCCGCCGCGGGGCTGCCCGTCGACGATGCGCTCCTGGTCCCCCGCGAGGTCGGCGACGCCGCCGGTGCCGAGACCGCGTTCGGTCGGGCGCTCGACGCCGGGCTGCGGGTCGACGCACTGCTGTGCCGTGACGACCTCGCCGCCCTCGGGGTGCTGCGGGCGATGCGGCTGCGCGGACTCGACGCGCCGCGGGACATCGCCGTGGTCGGCTGGGACGCGATGGGGCTCGGTTCGAGCCTGGTGCCGAGCCTGACGTCCGTCGCGCCGGACACCGTCGCACTCGCGGACACCGCCCTCGACCTGCTGCTCGAGCGCATCGACGGCTCGACGGTGCCGGGGCGGCTGGTCACGGTCGGACACCGGCTGCTGGTGGGCGAGAGCGCGCCGTTCGCGGACGGCTCGGTCGACCGCGGACAGGTGCAGGGCCGAGTCTCGGCCTGAGCGACACTCCTCGTGGCGATCCGCCCGAGAAGTGTCGCCCAGCGCGAGTCTCGGGGCCGCTCAGCGCTCGCCCGGGTGCACGCTCCCCAGGAGCTCGACCACGACGGCACGCAGGCTCTCGGGCAGGTCGACGGTGCCGAGCTCGACGATCCGGTCGGCGCGCGGCAGGTCCTTCGACACGATCTCCCACGCGGCGAGCTTCTCGGCGTTGCCGGCCTGTGCGCGTTCGAGGGCACGACGGACGGCCTCGCGCGCATCGACGCCGACCACCGGCGGCCCGGTCAGCGTGACTGCTCCGCCCGTCGCCGCGTCGACCGTCAGGTCGACCGAGAACCGGTCCGCGCCGCGGGCCGAGACGACCTGCCCGTCGGCCGGGGCGGCGAGGAACGTGATCCGCCAGTCGCGCCGGGCCGGGACGACGTCGATCGCGCCCGTGGTGGTGTGCACGCGGAACTCGGCGAGCGCCGCGTCCCACGTCAGGCGGGTCGAGGCGGTGCGGTCGGTGTCGCCCTCCTGGTCCTCGACCAGGGTGAACGAGCCGGAGGCGCCGGGGGCCACGAGGACCTCGAACGCCGTCGGGTTCGCGGTGGCGTCGAGTTCGTCCTCGGCGGCGAGTGGCAGCACCCCGCCGTCGCGCAGCAGCACGGGCACGGTGTCGAGGGTGCGGTGCAGGTCGACGAACCGGTCGCCGGCGTACACCGTGCCGGTGAAGACGTCGGTCCACGTCCCCGGCGGCAGCCAGGCCCGTGCGGATCCGTGCAGGGTGACCGGGTCGCGTGGTGCGACGATCGGGGCGACGAGCAGTTCCGACCCGAAGGCGTAGGTGTTCGGCACCCGGTACGCCTCGTCGCGCCGCGGTTCCAGGTGGTACAGCGGACGGACGAGCGCGGTGCCCTCGGCGGTCCGGTGGTTCATGGTGTGCAGGTACGGCACCAGGCGGTGACGGAAGCGCAGGGCCTCCCCCATCGCGGTGCGTGCCTCGGCCGGGAACACCCACGGTTCCTTGCGGATGAACGGGTTGTTGGCGGAGTGCAGGCGCATGATCGGCGAGAACACCCCGAACTGCACCCAGCGCGTGGCGAGCTCGTCGTCGCGGACACCGCGGGTGTGGCCGCCGATGTCGTGGCTCCACCAGGGGTAGCCGATGTTCGCGGCGGTGGCGGTGAACTCGGGCTGGAACGCCAGCGACGCCCAGGACACGACGGCGTCGCCGGAGAACCCGACGGCGTACCGGTGGCTGCCGGGGCCGGCGTAGCGCGAGAAGGTCATGCCCTGGTCTCCGGCCCGCGCGGAGTCGAGCAGGTGGAAGTGGTTGAGCAACCAGAGCGGGTCGACGCCGGGCAGGCCGCTCTCGCTGCCCTGCTGCCAGTCGATCCACCAGAAGTCGACGCCCTGCGCTTCGAGCGGCCGGTGCAGCTGGTCGAAGTACGCCTGCAGGAACCGCCGGTCGGTGGGGTCGAACGGGATCGGCTGTCCGGTCGCCGGGTCGATCCCCATCGCCTCGGCCACCGCGGCGTAGGCGTCCTCGAACGCGCGGACGCCGTCGGCGGGGTGCAGGTTGAGCGTGGTGCGCATCCCCCGCCGGTGCAGCTCGGCCAGGAAGGCCACTGGGTCGGGGAACAGCGATGGCTCCCACGAGTAGCCGGTCCAGCCGTCGCCGAACTGCGGCGGCACGGAGTCGACGCGGTGCCAGTCCATGTCGATGACCGCGACCGAGAACGGCAGGCGTTCCTCGGCGAACCGGTCCATGAGCTCCAGGTACGACGTGTCGCTGTACGGGTGGTAGCGGCTCCACCAGTTGCCGAGCGCCCACCGGGGCAGGCGTGTGGGTGCACCGGACACCTGGTGGAAGGCGCGGAGTGCGGCGTCGAAGTCACGGCCGTACGCGAACACCGTGGCGTCGCGGCGGCCGGGCACGCGGGTGCCGATCCAGCCGTCGTCCTCGAACAGGAACGACTCGCTGTCGTCGAGCACGGTGATGCCGTCGCGGGCCAGGATGCCGGGTTCGAGCGGCATCCGGCCGTCGACGTCGTCCAGGGTGCGGCCGGTACCGCCGAGGTCGCGGGGCTCCTGTCCCCAGCGCCAGCGGTTCGCGTCGGGGCCGATGGTCTCGACGACCAGGCCGCTCGGGCTGAACGGACCTCCGTCGTAGCGGAGCCGGGCCCGTTCTGTCGTGATGACGATGCCGCCGGCGCCGCCAGCGCCCTCGACTGCGGCACCGACGCGCTCCGTCGTGAACGCCGGCACCGGCACCCGTCGCCGGATCGCGAACGTCGAGGCACGGTCCTCGAACCCGCCGTCGTCGCTCCACTCGATGCGGAACGTGCCGGCGTCCAGGACGGTGATCCGCCAGTGCTCGCCGGTGACGACGGCAGCGGGGTCGGCCACCGGGTCGGATCCGGGGAACGGCCGGATCGTCGGCAGTGTGGTCTCGGTCATGGTCACGTCGTACCCCTCAGCTCTTGACCGCGCCCTGTGTCACGCCGCTGATGACCCAGCGCTGCGCGAACAGGTAGACGATGATCGTCGGTGCCATGGCCATCAGGTACGAGGCGAAGGCGACGTTGTAGTTCGTGCCGAACTGGCTCTGGAAGATGTTCTGCACCACGGGCAGTGTCTGCAGGGTCGGGTCGGCGGTGATGAGCGACGGCATCATGAAGTCGTTCCACGAGGCCAGGAACGCGAAGATCCCGACGGTGGCGTTCATCGGCCCGAGCAGCGGCAGGATGATGCGCCAGAAGATCTGCCACGTGCTCGCGCCGTCGATGCGGGCGCTCTCCTCGAGTTCGACGGGGATCGACCGCAGGTACGCCGAGTACAGCAGCACGCTGAACGACAGTTGGAACATGGCGTGCAGGATGCCGACGCCGATCGGGTTGTCGAGTCCCATCTGGGCGGTCAGCTTGATCTGCGGCAGCGCCACGACGGGGAACGGCAGGAACATCGCCGCCAGCAGGTAGACGAACGACCACCGGAAGAACCGCTTGTGCCAGTTCCGGACGATCGCGTACGAGGCGAACGAGCTGAGCAGCAGGGTCGCGACGACGGTGAGCGCCGCAACGCCGAGCGACACCGAGAACGAGACGGGGAAGCGCGTGAGCTCCCAGGCCGACGCGAACGAGCCGGGGTTGAACGGGAACGGCAGCGACAGGGCGTTGCCGTCGACGGACTGTTCGCTCGTCTTGAACGCCATCGCGACGGTGACGTACAGCGGGATGAGCACCGTCAGCGCGGCGAGTCCGAGCACGACGGTCAGGGTCCAGTTCGTGCCGCCGAGGCGTCGGCGGTGGCCGCGGCCCGGTCGTCGCGCGTCGCCGGTGGTCACCGCGCGGGTGTCGGTGGGTGGGCGGGTGTCGATGGCGGTCATGCGAGTCGCAGGTTCCTTCCGCGGGTCGCCGCGAGCTGCAGCACGGAGATGAGGACGGTGATGATGAAGAACACGGTCGCGTTCGCCATCTGGTAGGCGTAGTCGCCGCCGGTGAAGCCGCCGAAGATGGTCATCGCGACGCTGCTCGTCGCGCTGCCCGGCCCGCCGTTCGTCAGACCGACGATGACGTCGTAGGCGCCGAGGTAGCCCTTCACGCCGAGCACGGTGTTGATGACGATGAAGCCGCCGAGCAGCGGGAGCGTGATCGCCCGCAGCTGCTTCCAGCCGGTCGCGCCGTCGAGCGAGCTCGCTTCGTACAGCTCCTCCGGGATCGAGGTGAGCCCGGCGGTGTAGATGAGGAGGGCTCCCGGCACGGTCTGCCAGGCGGAGACGATCACGATCGCGACCCAGGCCAGGTTCGGGTCGCCGAGGATGCTCTGCTCGAGCGGTCCGAACCCGACGCTCGTGGCCAGTGCCGGCACGGTGTTCGAGAACAGGAAGTTGAACACGTAGGCGACGATGATCCCGGAGATCACCATCGGGATCACGAAGATCGACCGGAGTCCGGCGGCGAACCGGATCTTCTTCGCCAGCGCGATCGCCAGTGCCAGCGCGATGACCTGCGTGACGATCACGGTGACGACGGCGAACCCGAGCGTGAAGCCGTACGAGGCGAGGATCGCCGGGTCGGACACGAGCGCCCGGTAGTTCTCGAGCCCGAGGAAGTCCCACTGCCCGAAGCCGAGGTAGTCGGTGAAGCTGTAGAAGATGCCGACGCACGCGGGTGCGACGACGAAGGCCGTGAACGCGATGAGGGCGGGCACGAGGAACAGGTAGTACATGCCCTCGGTCCGACGGAGGGAACCCGGGCGACGCGAACGGGCGACGGACGTCGCTGGGTCGGAGTCGCGGGAGAGCGGGGTCTGCATGGTCATGGTGGCTCCTGGAGTCCTGGTCCGGCTCAGACCGTCGCCGAACGGCCGGCGAGACGCCGCCAGTCCGAGTCGAGCCGCTGCAGCATCGAGGTGAAGTCCCCGCTCCGGATCGCCGACTGCAGGTAGTTGCCGAGCGGGATCGAGGTGGGGATGAACGTGCCGGCGCCCTGGTAGAACGCGGCGTCGTCGACGTACTGCTGCAGGCCGGCGAGTCGCTCGTCCTGCTGCGGCGGCGCGTCCTCGGTCGGCGAGTACGCCAGGTTGTCGCGGTTGTACGCGTCGATGACCTCGGGCTGCATGAGGAACTCGACGAGCTCCTTCGCCTCGTCCGGGTGCTGTGACGCGGTCGGGATCCACAGGCCGAGGTCGATGTTCACGCGAGCCTGCCGATCGGCCGGGTCGTTCGACACCGGCAGCGCGAACGTCCCGACCTCGAGCTCCTCGTCCACGAGCGCGATCTGTCCGAGCGCCCACGGCCCCTGCAGGTACATCGCGGCCTCGCCCTTGCCGAACGCCAGGTTGCCGTCCGCGTAGGCACGGGTGGCGTGGTCGGGGTTGAAGAACGTCGAGATGGTCTTCGCACGTTCCATCGGCACCGCGAAGTCCTTCTCGAACGACACCGCGGAGTCCGGCCCGACGTCGGTGCCGAGCGCCTTCATCTTCGTGAAGAACGACCCGGTGTCCACCAAGCTGCCCACGGAGTAGTCGAACAGGCCCTGCCACAGCGTCCACGTGTCGCGGTCCGTCGCGTAGATCGGTGTGACGTCGGCCTTCTGGAGCGTCCGGCAGACCTCGACGAACTCGTCCCACGTCGTCGGCACGGGCAGGTCGTGGTCGGCGAAGATGCGCTTGTTGTAGATGACCCCGGCGGCGGCGAGCGAGTACGGCAGGACGCTCGTGCGGTCCTCGAACTTCGCGTACTGGTTCGTCAGGGTGTCGATGTCCGGCCGGACGCGCGCCGCCGAAGGCAGGTCCCCGAGGTCGCTCAGCACGCCGCGCGAGATGTACCGCGCGAGTTCCAGGTTGTCGTTGAAGCAGCCGACGTCGGCCGGCTCACCGCGGACGAACTGCGGCGCGATCGCCGCCGTGCTGTCGTGCACCACCGACAGCCCGGAGCGCCCCTTCTCGAAGCGCCGCAGCAGCGCGTCGAAGTACGCGATGACCTCCTGCTTCTGCTCGTAGAAGCGCAGCGTCGTCGCACCCCCGGCCGCTGCGCGCGGTGCCGCGCACCCCGCGAGCGCCATCGTGCCGAGCGCGATCCCGCCGGCTGCTCCGGCGAGGAACCCCCGCCGGCTCACGGCCGCGCTGATCGTTCCGGTCCTGCTTCCCACCATCGGGCAACTCCCTCGTGCGCGTCGTCGCGCACGTCTTGTTTACAGCGCTGTAAAACGGAAGTCAACGTTGTAATCGCACCTGACGGGGTGCAGGCGACCAGCAGGCGGACGGGAGGCGCGGGTCGACCCCGCCCCGCGCCTCCCGTCCGGCAGTCGTCAGCGCGACCGCCGCGCGCACCGTGCGCACGCCGCCATCCGGTGCGACACGCCTGAGCGAACGCACAGAGCCGCCGCCAGGCACCATGGAACACATGCCAAGCACCACCTCTGCTCCCCCGTCCAGCCCAGGAACGACGACCTCGGAGGTCCGGCGGTGGGTGTTCTGGCCTGCCGCCGTCCTCGTGCTCGGGTTCGTGGCGTTCACGCTGGTCTCGCCGTCGAGTGCCGAGGCGATGTTCGTCGGCCTGCAGGACGGCATCGTCCGGAACTTCAGCTGGTACTACGTCCTCATCGCGGCCTTCTTCGTCGGCTTCTCGGTGTTCGTCGGCTTCAGCAGGTTCGGCGACATCAAGCTCGGTAAGGACCGGGACGAGCCCGAGTTCTCGACGGGCTCGTGGTTCTCGCTGCTCTTCGCGGCGGGCATGGGCATCGGCCTCGTGTTCTACGGCGTCTCGGAACCCCTCAGCCACTTCGCCTCGCCGCGTCCCGGCGTGACCGGTTCGGAGAGCGAGCTCGCGCAGCAGGCCCTCACCCAGACGTTCCTGCACTGGGGACTCCACGCCTGGGCCATCTACGTGGTGCTCGGCCTCGCACTCGCGTACGCCATCCACCGCCGCGGCCGTCCGGTCTCGATCCGCTGGGCCCTCGAGCCACTGCTCGGCAACCGCGTGCGCGGCGGCTGGGGCAACCTCATCGACGTGCTCGCCCTGGTCGGCACCGTCTTCGGCGTCGCGACGTCGCTCGGCCTCGGCGTGATCCAGATCGGCGCCGGGCTCGAGGACGCGGGGATCGCCGACAGCGGCATCGTCAGCCAGATCGTCATCATCGCCGCGATCACCGCCGTCACCATCGTCTCGCTCGTGACCGGGGTGGCGAAGGGCATGAAGATCCTGTCGAACTTCAACCTGCTGCTCGCCGCAGCGCTGCTGCTGTTCGTGCTCGTCGTCGGCCCGACCCAGTTCCTGCTCCGCGACTTCGTGCAGTCGATCGGTTCGTACCTGCAGAACGTCGTCGGTCTGTCGTTCAACGTCACCGCGCAGCAGGGCGCCGAGGGCGAGGCCTGGCAGGGCGCGTGGACGACGTTCTACTGGGGCTGGTGGATGTCGTGGGCGCCGTTCGTCGGCGTCTTCATCGCGCGCATCTCGAAGGGCCGCACCGTCCGCCAGTTCGTCTTCGGCGTCCTGCTCGTGCCGACCGTGCTCACGTTCCTGTGGTTCGCCGTCCTCGGTGGCGCCGCGATCCACCGCGAGACCGACGGCGGCGGCGGGCTCGTCGGCGCGGACGGCTCGGTCGACGTCGAGGGTTCCCTCTTCACCCTGCTCGGCGACCTGCCCGCCGGCACCGTCCTGGTGTTCGGCGCGATCCTGCTCATCGGCGTGTTCTTCGTGACCTCGTCGGACTCCGGCGCCCTGGTCATGGCGATGATCGCGTCCGGCGGCGACATCGAGCCGAAGAACTGGCTGCGGGTGTTCTTCGCGTTCGTCTCGGCCTTGCTCGCGGTCGCCCTGCTGCTGAGCGGTGGCCTCGATGCCCTGAAGACCGCGGCGATCACCACGGCGTTGCCCTTCAGCGTCGTGCTGCTGCTCACCTGTTGGTCGACGATCATCGCCTTCACCCGCGAGCGGCGGGCGTACGACAAGGCCGAACGCGAGGTCCTGCTCGAACACGTCGGCGCGTACTACGGGCTTGAGGTCGACGGGCCGTCGGAGCGCACGCCACGATCCGCGTTCGGTCGGCCGTGGGCCGCCGTCAAGAAGCGGGTGCGCGGCGGGTCGGGACCCTCTGGTGCCGCCGTCCTGGACGACGTCCCGGTCCGACCGCAGACGGTCTCACCCGACCCGGCGGTCGACGCGAGTCTCGACGACGAGCCGGCTGCGGAGAGCGCACGGCGCCCCACGGAGGGATGACGGACGGAGCCTCAGAGGTGCTTCTCCATGCAGTAGCTCGTCGGGTCGTCGGTGTACGGCGCGAACCGCGGGACCTGGCGGTACCCGAGCTTCTCGTACAGGGCGATCGCCGCGACCTGCGGCAGGCCGGTCTCCAGTTGCAGCGTCGAGATGCCCACGTCACGTGCATGGGCTTCGAGCGCCTGGAGCAGGGCTCGGCCGACCCCGAGTCCTCGGGCGTCGTCGGTGACGAACATCCGCTTGACCTCGCCGGATCCGTCGCGCCGATCGACGATCGCCGCCGTGCCGACGGCCACGTCACGCTCGCGGGCGACGAACAGCGAGACCCCGTCGGCTTCCAGGGCGTCGACGTCGAGGCCGTAGTAGTTCTCGGCCGGGTACAACGCCAGGGCGAAGGCATCCCCCTGGCGGAGCAGGCTGCGGACGTCGTCGCTCCGAGGGCTCTCGATCTGGATGGAAGGCACAGCCGATCCTACGAGTTCAGTCGGCCGGTGGGCGCCGTCCCGCCGAGGACTGGAACCGCACCAGGTACCCGTCCGGGTCCTGCACGAGGAACTGGTCGACGCCCGCCTGCTCGGTCCCGACGTCGTACCACTTCGTCTCGGGCTGCATGAAGAGCTCCGTGCCGGCACGGAGCAGGGACTCGGACAGCGCACGGCTGTCGGGCACGGTGACCTGGAAGTTCACGCCCCGGCCGAGCGGTCGATCGAGCGGACCGGTGATCCAGTTCCGGCCGACCCCGGCCTGTTCGAGCATGAGGTGGGCGGTGCCGAGGGCGACGTACGCGAAGCGCTCCTTGGGCCGGGCGTAGCGGATCTCGAAGCCGCACAAGCCGCACCAGAACGCGAGGCTCCGGTCCAGGTCGGCGACGAGGAGCTCGGGGACGAGAGCGGGCTCGGGGGTCATGGTCACCGGAACAGGTCGAGGTGCGGTGTCGCGCCGGGATCGGCCATCTGCGCTTCGGTCTCGCGCACCAGCTCGTCGACACGAGCTCCCCACCTGCGCATGAACACGACGCGGACGATGCCGATCACGGCCCACAGGACGGCCACCACCCCACGCCCGATGGCCGCCGGGTCCCCCTGGACGACCTCCGGCACGGCGAGCGCGGCCCACAGGACGGCCAAGCTGATCCAGATCCACCCGGTGACCGCGCCCTGGTCGGACTGCCGTCGCAGGAAGCGCCTCCGGATCGTGACCGGGACACCCGTCGGGTCAGGCCCGCCGCGCACCCATCGGTCCATCGCCCGGTACGAGTCGTAGCCGCCGAAGCGCGACCAGCCGCTCAGGATGAGCGCGAACCCGGCTGCGGCGAGGACGGCTACGACGATGAGGACCACCGTCGGGGACATCTCCGGGAAGTGGAGGCCGACCAGCATGAGCCACAGCCCCACGAAGAGGGCGGGGACGCCGAGGAGCTGTGCCCACCCGATGGCGTCGAGTTGTCTGATGCTCACCATTGCACTCTACGCACGCCCACTGCAGCCGGAGCAGGCCGAGCGGCGGCCGGCCGCGGCGCACGCTCGCGCCAGCCACGCCCGGGGCACCTCCCCGAGGTTCCATGACCTGCCGCGTGCATGTCGCCGAGGTTCCACGGGCAGGCTCCGCGGCGCGTGAGATGCCGAGATTCTGGAACCTCGAGCGCGCTCACCAACCCGGCACGGCCACCCGCACCGCGCTGATCCGACCGGAGCGCGTCTGCGCCGTCACGGCCGGGTCGTAGCTGTCGGCGGTCGCCAGGTAGAGGGTGCGACCGTCCTCGCCACCGAGCGCACAGTCGATCGCGCACTCGCCGGGTGCATCGATGCGGTCGGTCACCTCGCCGCCCTCGAGGACCCGCAGGAACTCCCCCGTGTCGACCGAGCAGACCCAGATCGCGCCGTCACGGTCGACGGTGCTGCCGTCCGGGGTCACGCCGCCGGGCAGGGCTGCCCACTCGCGCCGCCCGGTCAGTGAACCGTCGTCCTCGATGTCGAACGCGGTGAGCCGGCCGCCCCACGTCTCGCTGACCACCAGGGTCCGGGTGCCGGGCAGGATGTTGGCGCTGTTCGGGAACACCAGGCCCTCGGCGGCGAGCCGGACGGAGCCGTCGGGGTCGATCACGTAGAGCGGGCCGGGGCGCAGCTCCTCGCCCGCGTAGAGGTCGTACCCGAAGGCACCGATGTAGGTCCGGCCGGTGTGGGCGTCGACGACCAGATCGTTCACGAGGGACGACTCGATGGTGGACAGGTCGGCGAACACCGAGGTGCTGGCGTCCGGCTCGACGGCGACGACCGTGCGGGACTCCATCGAGCTGATGACCAGCCGCCCGTCGGCCAGCCACCCGAGTCCCGACGACTGCCCGTCGACGGTGGCTTCGAGCCGGGGGCCGTCGGTCGAGGCAGGGTCGACCGAGAACACCTGGCCGGTGTGCATGTCGGAGTACCAGAGCCGCCCGTCGTGCCAGCGGTTGCCCTCCGGGAACCGGATGCCGGAGATGACGATGTCGGTCGCGGAGTCGAGGGTGATGTGCACGGATCCAGCCTGCCAGCGCACCTGGAGAGCCGCCCGGACGGATGCGCAGACGTCGGCCTAGGGTCGTCCCATGCCGGGTCAGCGACTCATCCACCACCTGGGCGTCTTCGCCAGCGACTTCGCCGCGAGTGACGCGTTCTACACCGCTGCCCTCGCGCCGCTCGGCATCGGAGCGGGCTACCGCACGGTCTCCGTCGCCGAGTTCTGGCAGCACGGGAACGACACCCCGAGCGTCTCGCTCGAGACCGCCCGGGCCCCCGAGGCGGTGACACGCGGGCTCCACCTGGCGTTCGAGGCCGGGTCACGGAGCGAGGTCGACGCGTTCCACCGCGAGGCCGTCGCCGCCGGCGGGGTGTCACGACACGAGCCGCGGTACTGGCCTGAGTACCGCGCGTACACGGCCTTCGTGTCCGACCCGGACGGCAACAACGTCGAAGCGCTGATCAAGGAGCCCAGGCCCTGACCCGCAAGACCGAGGTCTGAGCGACGCACCCGGCACGACGCTCGGGGCACGACGCACCGGGCACGACGCATCTGGCACGATCGACCCATGCCCCTCGACGGAACTCCCCTGCACCGGCTCGGCTTCCTGACGATCGGGTCGTTCGACCCCGCCCGACCGTCCGAGGGCCACGAGGACACGCTCCGCGTCATCGAGCGTGCGGAAGCGCTCGGCTTCGACAGCGCGTGGCTGCGCCACCGGCACCTGCAGCACGGCATCTCCTCCCCCGTCGCGGTGCTGGCCGCGGCGTCGCAGCGGACCTCGCGGATCGACCTCGGCACCGCCGTCACGCCGATCGGGGCGGAGAACCCGTTCAGCCTGGCGGAGGACCTCGGCACCGTCGACGTGCTCCTCGGTGGCCGACTGAACCCCGGGTTCTCGGTCGGCACCCCGATGAACTTCGACCTGTACCGCGACGCGATCTACCCCGACACCCTCGAGCACGAGGACCTGGGCAACGACCGGCTCCTGCGCTTCCGCGACCTGGTTCGCGGCGACCACGTGACCGGAACCGACACCGTCGAACGTCGGGGCATCGAGGAGTTCGCGAGCACCGTCCAACCGCACAGTGACGGCCTGGCCGACCGCATCTGGTACGGCACCGGCAGCACGAAGTCGGCAGTCTGGGCCGGCGAGAACGGCTTCCACCTGCTGACGTCGAGCGTCACCCGCAGCGAGAACGGCACGAACTTCGCGACCAACCAGCGGGCCCAGATCGACGCCTACCTCGACGTCCACCCCGACCCCGACTCCGCCCGTGTCTCGCAGGGGCTGGTCGTCATCCCGACCGACACCGCGACCCGCGAGCAGGAGGCCCGCTACCGCGCCTACGTCGCGAGCCGCTCGGGGCGCGTGGGTGTGCCGATGGGACCCGCGGGGATGCTCTTCGCCGCCGACCTGGTGGGGACCTCTGCCGAGATCGCGGACCGGTTGCGTGCCGACGCCGGCTACCAGGCGGTCACCGAGGTCGCCTTCGCACTGCCGTTCTCGTTCGAGCCGGACGACTACGCGCAGATCATCACGGACATCGCCGAGCACCTGGGTCCGCAACTCGGCTGGGCGCCGGGACCGGCGGCCTGAGAACGGCGCCAGACCGCCGGACGGGAGGCACGGGGCCAGCTTTCGCCGTGCCTCCCGTCCGCTCTGTGGTCGCGCCCAGGGCGCGTGATCAGTCCTGCTGGTCGGCCTCGACCGCATCCCGCAACCGGTCGAGCACGTCCGGCACCGCGGAGCGCACCCGGCTCCAGCTCGGGATGAACGGCTTGTCGTTCGGGCGCGCGGTGAACGCGCCACCGGCGTCGAGGATCGCCTTGGTGAAGAGCTCGACGGCGGCTTCTTCCGCGTGCTGGTCGAAGCCGAGGCCGCTCATCTCCGCCTCGTGCCGGTAGACCTCGACGATGTCGAGCGCGTTCCGGTAGTACGTCGCCTTGAGCACCCGGAACGAGTCCGAGGTGAGCGGCACGCCCATCGTCGCGAGCTTCCGCAGCAGCGACTGCACGATGTCGTTCCCCATGCGGGCGAGTCCGCCGGTGCCGTCGGCCTCGGCGAGGGGTTGGTGCTTGTGGTCGTAGGCGTCCGCGATCTCCACCTGGCACACCTGGCGCGTCGCGTAGTCGCGGTACACCTCGGACAGCATGCCGATCTCGAGGCCCCAGTCCCCCGGGATCTTCAACCCGTTCAGCACGTGCGCGCGCATCGCGAACTCGCCCGACAGCGGGTACCGGAAGCTGCTGAGGTACTCCAGGTACTCGGACTCGCCGTAGACCTGGCGGAGCGACCGGAGCAGCGGACCGACGAGCAGGCGTCCGACGCGCCCGTTGATCCGGCCGTCGGCGACGCGGGCGTAGAAGCCCTTCGAGAACTCGTAGTCGAACGCGGGGTTCGCGACCGGGTAGAACAGCCGCGCGAGCATGCCCCGCTCGTACGTGGTGATGTCGCAGTCGTGCAGCGCGATGCACTCGGCGCGCTCCGACGCCAACGCGTAGCCCGTGCAGTACCAGACGTTCCGGCCCTTGCCCGGCTCGCCGGGAGCCAGCCCCTCGCGCTCCAGCTCGGCGTCGAGCTCCCGCAGGCGCGGCCCGTCGTTCCACAGGATGCGGTGCCGCTGCGGCAGCCGTGCGAAGAACTCCCGCGCGTGCTCGAACTGCGCACGGTCGGCGCGGTCAAGCCCGATCACGATCTCGCTGAGCCAGTCGGCCTCGGCCAGCTCGTCGACGATCCGTGCGAGCGCGGGACGCTCGAGCTCCGAGTACAGCGCCGGCAGGATCAGGCTCATCGGCCGCTTCTCGGCGAACCCGCGCAGGTCGTCCTCGATGCTCGCGGTGCTGCGGCGGCCGAGGTCGTGGAACGTCGTGATGACGCCGTTCTGGTGGAAGTCGCTCATCGGTGGCTCCTGACGGACGGGGTGGTGAACCGGGTGAGGCCCTCGGCCCAGCCCTGCGGGCCGGGGGCGGTCGTGCGGTGGACGCGCTCGGGGCGGTCGTCGGCGAGGGGTCCGGGTGCCGGGCCGTGGCCGCGCACGACGACCGCCAGGTCGACGGCGTCGAGGAGCGCGGTGTCGTTCGGGCCGTCGCCGAGCCCGATGGTGCGCGGGACGGCGCCGGTGCGGCGCTCGTGGTCGGCGACGAGCAGGCGGACCGCGGTGCCCTTGTCGCGTCCGGCCGGCAGGACGTGCCAGAAGCGGCCGCCGCGCACGAGGTCGAGGCCGGCCGCGGCGAGCGCCCGTCGGAACGCCTCGGCGCGGTCGTCGTCCTCGGCATGCCAGAACAGGACCTCGGAGGCTTCGCGCTGCCGGGCGGCGGCCGCCGCCACGACGTCGAGTCCGGTCCACGCGGCGACGACCGCGTCGGTCTCGCCGCCGAACGTCGCGAAGTGCAGGTCCAGGTCCGCTCGGATGCGGTCGAGATCCGCACAGAGCCGCGCGACTTCGCCGTCTGGCGGTCCCGCGAGCACGTTGCCGTCTCGTCCCACGACGATCGCGCCGTTCTCCGCGACGAACGCCTGCCCGTCCAGACCGGTCCGCCGCTGCAGGGCGGTGATCTCGGCCCGGGTCTTGCTGCTGCAGAACACCACCGGCACGCCGTCCGCGCGCAGGCGTTCGAGCATCGGCAGGGCAGCGTCGAACGAGTAGTCGTGGTGGTCGAGGAACGTCCCGTCGAGGTCCGTGACGACCATCAGGTCGGGTGGTGGCATCGTGCTCCGCTCGCGGCTGGCTGGGCTGCGGGCGACGATGCCCCGGACCACCCTGCCATGCGCGGGAGTCCGGTTGGTGAACGGCGCATCCCGGCATTTTCCACGCACGTGTCGGAAAAGTCGTATGGTGGGTCCGTGCAGAGCAGCGCGCCCGTGCGGGCAACCGATCCCCGTCCAGCGCGGACCCGTGCCGCGATCGTCCGCGCCGTCGAGGGCCTCGCCGCCGACGCGTCGACGGAGATCACCGTCAACGCGATCGCCCGCGCTGCCGGGGTGAGCCGGAGCGCGTTCTACGCGCAGTTCGCGGACCTCGACGACCTCGCGGTCGCGATGCTGGTCGACGCCTTCCGGGACATCGGGCTCGACGACCTCCGGGCACGGGACGACCGCGATGCCGACCTGCGCACCCTGGCCGTCTCGGCGAACCGCCGGATGCTCGCGCACATCGGTTCGCGTTCCGCCTTCTACCGGGCGTCCCTGGACTGGCGGTTGTCCGGGCGGGTGCACGAGAGCGTGGTCGCCGCGTACGCGCAGCAGGTCCTCGCGACGATCCGACTGCTCGGCGTGCGCGTCCCCCGGACCGTCCACGCCGAGGACACCGCCCGGTTCATCGCCGGCGGTGCGATCGCGATGCTCACGGCGTGGCTGCGCGACGACGCTCCCGCCGAACAGGACGCGATGGCCGAACGACTGGTCGCCGTCATGCCCGAGTGGCTGGTCGGCAGCGACTGACCCCTGACTTCTCCGCTGCCCGAGCGGAGCTCGCGCGCTCCCGCGCGCCGACGTCGACGATGACGAGAGGAACCACCATGAGCAGGACGTACGTGGTCACCGGAGCCGCTTCCGGTATCGGCAAGGCCACCGCAGAACGACTCGAAGCCGACGGGCACCGCGTGATCGGTGTCGACATCAAGGACGCGGACGTCGTCGCGGACCTCAGTACCGGCGAGGGCCGCACCGCGCTCGTGCACGAGGTCGAGCAGCGCTCCGGAGGCCGGGTCGACGGCGTGATCGCCGTCGCCGGGCTCGTCGCGGCGAGTCCCGTGACGGTCGGGGTCAACTACTTCGGCGCGACGGCCACGCTCGAGGGACTCCGCCCGCTCCTCGCCGGCTCCGACGCCCCGCGCGCCGTGGTCGTCGCGTCCCTCGCGGCCCTCGAGGAGGTCGACGAGGGCCTGTACGAGCGGCTCCTCGCGGACGACGAGCCGGGCGCACTCCAGGAGGCCGAGCGCATCGGCACCGCGACGAACGCCGCCGGGTCCAGCGCCATCTACTCGACCACCAAGAAGGCGATCGCGCAGTGGGTCCGCACCCACGCGAAGGACCCGGAGTGGGCCGGCGCCGGCATCGCACTGAACGCCATCGCTCCCGGCGTCATCGAGACGCCGATGACCGCCGCAGCACTGGAGAGCGCCGAAGGCCGCGCCGCCCTCGACGCGGGAGCCCCGTCTCCCCTGGACGGTCCGGCCGCACCACCCGCAGCCCCGGCAGCGCTCCTGGCCTGGCTCGCCAGCGCCGAGAACACGCACGTCACCGGACAGATCGTCTTCATCGACGGCGGCGCCGAGAGCATCCGACGCCCCGAACGCATCTGACCCCCACCACGAGAGCAGGAGACACGACATGGCACGACTCGACGACAAGGTCGCGATCATCACCGGCGCAGCGAGCGGCATGGGCCTCGCCGGAGCCCAGCTGTTCGCCCGGGAGGGCGCGACCGTCATCATGACCGACGTCAGCGAAGCGGCACTGCAGCGGGAAGCGGCCACGATCCGCGACGAAGGAGGTCGGGCCACCGCGATCACGCTCGACGTCACGTCGCCGGAATCGTGGAACGGCGTCGTCGAACGGGTGGTCGCCGACCACGGACGCGTCGACGTGCTCGTCAACAACGCGGGCATCCACATCGCGAAGGGCATCCTCGAAGCCGAGCTCGACGACTGGAACACGGTCATGGCGGTGAACACCACCGGCGTGTGGTTCGGCATGAAGTCGGTCATCCCGCACATGCAGCGGCAGGGCGGCGGCTCGATCGTCAACGTGTCGTCCATCGCCGCGATCGTCGGCGGCGTCTCCGATGCCGGCGGAGCCGCGTACTCGGCGTCGAAGGGCGCCGTGCGGTCCCTCACGAAGCACGCCGCACAGTGGTTCGCCGGCGACGGTGTCCGCGTCAACTCGATCCACCCCGGTTCCGTCTACACCGGCCTCGCCGCCGCTGCGGGCATGACGAAGGAGACGATGGCCGAGCAGCTCGGCGGCGAGGTGCCCCTGCCGCCGCACGTCGGCGAACCGACCGACATCGGCTACGGCATGGTCTACCTCGCCTCCGACGAGGCGAAGTACGTCACCGGCGAGGAACTCGTCATCGACGGCGGCTGGACCACCCACTAGCCGCTTCCGAGACGGATGCGGCCTCCTGCGCGCGTGGACCGGGCCCGGGACGCGACACCACGGCGGACGGGAGACAGGGTGCCAGCCGGCACCGTGCCTCCCGTCCCTCGTCGCCCCGACAGTGGACACTGAAGACGTGAACGCACGAATCCCTGGCCGCGTCGGCGTCGGTGCCGCCGTCATCCTGACAGCGGCTCTGAGCGCTGCCGGTTGCAGCAACGCTCCCGGGAGCAAGGCGGCGGATCCGTCCGAAGCGAAGCAGTCGATCGTCAGCATCGTCGAGGAATCCGCCGACGCCGTCGGCGGTGACTGGACCGTGTACCGCGGCCCTGCCGCCGAGGTCTGCACCCAGTCGGGCGGTGGGGACGGCGCCCGTTTCGTGTACATCCTGGAGCGGAGCGACACCGACGGCACCGACGCGGCTGACATCCGTGCGGTCGAGGATCTCTGGCAGGCGAAGGGCATCACGACGGAGCGGTTCGAGAGCGGCGGCTCGGACCCGCTCACCGGCATCCGGGGTGTCGACGGCACGGTCACCTCGATCGGCTTCAACGCCTACCCGCAGCGGTACAGCGTCACCGGGGTCTCGAAGTGCTCCGACGGGGATGTGCAGGAGCTCCGCAGCGCCGAGTGAGGCAGGCGCCATGGTCCGCTGATCGCGCCGTGACACCCGCCCTGACGGGAGGTGGGCCCCACCCGCCGGTACCGGCGCACCGCGCCAGCGGGGTGACGGCCGTGCCGGGAGGCCCGGTGCCAGCTGGCACCGGGCCTCCCGTCCCTCGTGGGGACGTCTACCGAGACAGCCCCGTCACGGGGCCGTCCTGGCGCCCGGCTGCGCGACTGATCGGCGAAGGATCGCCGAGCAGTCGTCGGGTCCAGTCCGCAAGGGCCGCGGTCGCGGTCCGCGAGATCGCGGCGTCGGGCACCATGCTCGTGAACCCGTGGAAGGCTCCGGGCCAGACGTGGAGCTCCGCGTCGACCCCTGCTGCCCAGAGGCGGCTCGCGAAGGCGACGTCCTCGTCGCGGAAGACCTCAGCACTGCCGCAGTCGATGTAGGTGCGCGGCAACGCCGACAGGTCTGCGGCACGAGCCGGAGCGGCGTACTCCGAGACGTCCGCCGTGGCACGGCGTGCCCCGAGGTACGCATCCCACGCGAAGCGGTTCATCTGACGGTCGGCGACCCCGACGCCGTCGATCTGCTGGGTCGAGACGGTCTCGTCACGGTCGTCGAGCATGGGTGACACGAGGATCTGCGCCATCAGGTCGGGACCCTGCCGGTCACGGGCGAGCAGGGCTGTCCCCACGGCGAGTCCGCCGCCGGCGCTCTGCCCCGCGATGACGATCCGTGCCGGGTCGATGCCGAGCTCGTCGGCGTGCGCCGCCACCCAGACGAGACCGGCGTAGCAGTCCTCCACCGGGTACGGATCGGGGTACTCGGGTGCGAGGCGGTAGTCGACGCTGACGAGGACCACGTCGTGGTCGAGCAGCCAGTCGTCGAACGAGTCGAGGTTCCCGAGGTGGTGGCCGAACATCATGCCTCCGCCGTGGATCGAGAAGACGGCCGCGGTCGCGCTGGTCGCGCTGGTCTCCTCAGTGCGCTCGACGCGGTCGATGATCGCGAGGTCGACGGGGTCGCCGAGGTGCCCCGGCACGGTGACGGTGCGCCGCTGGTACCCGCGGGAACGCAGGCGCTCGTCGACGACGTCCTCGGGCACGTCGAGCTGTCGCATGCGGGGCAGCATCTCCGCGGTGAGGGTGAACGGACCGCGGGCCTCGAGCGCCGTCAGGAAGGTCGCGAGTTCGGGGTCAAACGGCGGGCGGGCGATGGGGTCGGACACGGGCGCACTCCTTCGATGAAGAAGTGGCGACTCCCGTGAGACGCGTGTGCGGTCCCGCCTGCCGGAGCAGCGCGGGCTTTTTCCCTCTGCCGACGACAGTAGTGCACACGACACCACGGGTCGCACACCGCTGTACACGGAAGCGGGCGTCAGCTGTAGGACGCGCGGTTGATCGCCACGAGGAATCGCCCCTCCGTGGCGTCACCACCGCCTCGGACGTAGTCGCCGATGACCTCCATCGCCAGGTCGCGGCGCTTCGGCACGCGCTCCTTCTCGGCGGCGGCGAGCCAGTCCGGCATCTCGGCGCGCGTGCGGTCGGTGCAGTAGACGGGGGAACCAGGCTGCTGACGCCACGACTCGGCGAGGACGCCGGCGTCGACGGCGTCGAAGCCGGTCTGCTCCACCAGCTGCATCGCGAGGGCTCGATCGGCGTCGCGGTCGGCCGCCACGGGGATCGCCACACGAGCAGGGTCACCCGGTTCCACGGCCTTCGCATCGAACGACTGCGAGGTGATCGCGTTCCACGCCTTCACGACGGGGCGTCCGAACAGCTCCGACAGCCACACGCTCTCCGGAACGCCCTCCTCGAAGGCGCGCACCGAGCCGTCGCGCATCGGGTAGTAGTTCGAGGTGTCGATGACGACTGCGCCTTCTGGAGCGGATCGGACGTACTCGGCGATGTCGGCGTTGCGGTTCATCGGGACCGAAACGATCAGGACGTCGACTCCATGCGCGACCTCGGCCGCGGCGACTGCCCTGGCTCCGGTACGCAGCGCTGCCTCGTCGATCGTCTCGGGGCCGCGCGAGTTGGCGATCATCACGTCGTGACCCTGCCGGCTCAGGCGTCGGGCGATGGTGGAGCCGATCGACCCTGCACCGATGATCCCGATCGTCAGGTGGTCTTCTTCTACAACAGACATCCCACTAGGATCAACCTTCTCATTAGTGTGAAGGTCAAGTCGCCCGAGGAGGACGCGTGCGCATCGGAGAGCTGTCGAAGCGAACGGGCGTGCCGTCTCGCATGCTCCGCTACTACGAGGAGCAGGGGCTGATCACTCCGAGGCGTCTGGACAACGGGTACCGGGAGTACGACGAGTACTTGATCGATCGCGTGGGCAAGATCAAGGGCCTGATCGACGCGGGCATCCCCACACGCATCGTGTCGGACATCCTCCCCTGCCTCGGGCAACCCCAGACGATCGTCGTCGAGAACGCCGAACCCGGGTTGTTCGCCCTGCTCGAGACCGAACGCGACCGGATGACCGAGAAGATCGACTTCCTGGTGCACAACCGGGACGCCATCACCAGCTACCTCCGAGCCCTCGAGCTCGCCGGCATCCAGTCACCGGAGACCCGGGCGAGCTAGTCCGGTTCGCCGTTCCGGGCCGGACTGACGGTCCGTCGTCAGGACTTCGCCAGGCAGTTCGGCCAGTACGATCGCACGATGTCGAGCATCGCCGGAAGCCGTTGGGTCATCACCGGTGCTGCCGGGAACATCGGGTCTGCACTCCGGTCGGCACTGTTGGAGCGTCACGCGGTCCTCGTCTCCACCGACATTCGTCCGATCACCTCCAGCGCCCCACACGAGTCCGTCGCAGAGGTCGACCTCGCCGACCTGGAGAACCTGGTGGAGCTCTTCGCCGGAGCGGACGGCGTGGTCCACCTCGGTGGCATCGCCGACGAGGCCGACTTCCACGACCTGGCCGAGGCCAACATCCTCGGGACCTACCACGTGCTCGAAGCCGCCCGGCGGGCAGGGGTACGCCGGGTCGTGTACGCGAGCAGCAATCGCTTGACGGGCTCGTACACCGCGGGTGACCACGTGACGCCCGACATGCCGCCGCGACCTGACGGTTTCTACGGGGTGTCGAAGGCGGCGGGGGAAGCGCTCTGTCGGCTGTACGCGGACAAGTTCGGGATGAGCACCATCTCGTTGCGCATCGGCAGTTACGAGGAGCAGCCGTCGTCCGCTCGAGAGCAGCGGACGTGGCTCAGCCCCTCGGACGCGATCCGCGCCTTCGTCGCAGCGATGACGACGACCGAACACACCGCAGTGTTCTACGCCGTCTCCGCGAACACCGATGGCTGGTGGGACCTCCAGTCCGGGGAAGCCGTCGGTTTCTTCCCGCAGGACGACGCGGCCGCATGGAGCACGCGGGAGCTCATCGACCCCGACGTGCCGCAAGGTGAGAAGTACGCCACCCCCGAGTACTCGACAGACCGGATGCGCCGGTAGGCGATCGTCGACCGGGCCTGTTCCCGAGGCCACGCTCGGGCGCGGCGACCACCGGACGAGCCTTCCCCACCGCCCGCCCGACGCGTACAGTCCCCCGCAAGGTACGACTGGTGAGCGGGGAACGCGATGCGACTGATCACGGGGACGACACTGGTCGTGGCGCTTGCCGCAGCCGCGATGGTCGGCCTGGCGCCGCCAGCGGCTGCGGCCGGGTCGGGAACGATCGCCGTGCAGCTCGCAGCGCCGGACGGCACAGCGATCCGGCTGGCGGACGTCGAGCTCGCGGCGATCGGCATCGACGCCGTCGTCGGGAACGCCACCACCGATGCCGACGGCACCGCGACGTTCACCGACATCCCCGCGCCGGACACCGTCACGGTGACGACACGGCAGCTTCCGCCGCACGGAGCGGCGACCTACGCGCCCGGACTCCGCTCGGACATCGAGGTCCGCGGCGGTTCGACGGTCGCGGTCACCGTGCCGCTCGTGATCGGTGCCACCGTGCAGGGCGGTGTGGCCAGCCCCACGGGGCCCGCCACTGGGCGCCTGATGTACGCCTGGAACGAGGACACCTCGCAGGTGTTCCGGACGACCTCGGACGACAGGGGCCAGTACCGGTTCGTCGGGTTGAGCACCGGGAAGTACCGCATCGAGGCGTACGCCAGCGGAACGGCGTCGCCCGCCGTCTGGAAGACCCGGGTGTACCAGCAGCGTGGGACCCTCCCTGCTTCGCAGGTGACGTTGTCGAGGCACTACGCGCACAGTGACTACGACCTGGTCGTCTTCGCGGCCACGTCGTCCCGCGCCCCCTCGGCGCAGCTCAGTGGCGCGAGGGTGACGGTGACGAACGCGACGACCGGCGCGTCGTTCTCGACCCGGTTCTCGACGCTGCTCGACAGCGAGCAGACGGCGCAGTTCCAGATCCCCTCCGGGCAGTACGTGGTCGAGCTCCGGACAGTGGCGACGACCGCGACGCCGGCGCGTTCGCTGTGGCTCGGACGTCCGGGCGGCGTGTACCAGTACGTGGCCGACCGGGCGCAGGCCGTCCCGGTGAAGGTCGTGTTCGGAGGGTTCAACGGCTGGGGTGGGGCGGTGCCCGAAACGTCCGTGGCCGTGGCCGCTTCGACCGCAGCCACGTCTTGATCCACATGTCGACGCTCCGGGGTGACCGAAGCGGAAACGAGCGGAGCCGGCGACGCCGGGCGCGTGGCCGAGTACAACTAGCCGAGGGTGGTCCGTCCGGCGAGGACGGCGAGGGCGACCTCGGCGAGCGGGAGCTGGTTCCGCCGCGCGTGGTCGCGCAGCAGGGAGAACGCGGTCGCGGTGTCCACCCCGTTGCGGTTCGCGATCCACCCCTTCGCCTGCTCGATCACCGTGCGGCTGTCGAGCGCTGCTTGCAGCTGCCCCTGCGTCGTCACCGCGTCGTCGATGGAGCGCTGCTGCAGGAGCGAGATCGCTGCGATGTCGGCGAGCGCTCGGGCGGCGACGAGGTCGTCCTCGTCGAACGCGCCGGCGGACTCGCCGAACAGGTTGAGCGATCCGATGACGGTCGTCCGGAGCCGCAGCGGGATCGAGTGGACAGCCGTGTACCCGGCGTCAGCCGCAGCCCGGCAGAAGTGCGGCCATCGCGGCTCGGCCAGTCGGACGTCGGGGATCGAGACCACGCTCCCGGTCCGCGCTGCCTCGAGACAGGGCCCGTCGCCGACTTCGAGCTGCAGGAGCTCGAGCAGTCCGCTGTGGTGTCCCACCGAGGCGGTGATCTGCAACCGGTGGTCCGAGCCGAACAACATCAGCCCGGCAGCGTGGACGTCGAACAACGCCGCCGACTCGTCCGCCAGATGCTGCAGCCGCCCGCTGAGGTCCTCTGAACCGGTGGCACTGCCGACCAGCGCGATGATCATCTGCAACAGTCGTCGTTCGCGATCGGCGCCCACGGGGTCACTCCAGATGCTGTGATCAGAAGTGGCTGGTCGTGCCCTGCTCCAGCAGTCGAAGACCGCGTAACACCACCGTACGGCCCGGGGATGCGAACACACCTGGCGCGGGTTCACGTCACCCCGGTGATCCGATCGCAGACGCGCCGTGACGGGTGATGACGGAGCAAGCCGGCGCCGCTCCGCCGGTTCGAGCTGTGTCCGATCGCCGATCCTGCAACGGGTGATCACGGTCCTTGCGCCGGCGGTCGGTCACACCTACGCTGCCCGCATGTGGTGGCGGATCGGAACCGGTGTCGTCCTCGCGGTGCTGCTCGTGCTGTGGTTCGTCATGCACCGCTGGACGGACTTCGGCGCTCGGGCGGCGAAGTTCGAGGGGACTGACCCTGAGGTCGCGGACGCGCTTCGGCAGGCCGAATCGGACATCGCGCGGGGGCGCATGTACTTCTGACGCTCGCTCGCGCGCTGGTGGTCGTCCTGGACGTCATCGAGGGTGATGTCGAACACCCGTCGCAGGGACTCCCACACCGGCTCGTCGGCGGGGCGCTGATCGAGTGCTTCGGCCATCCGGTCGCCGAAGAGGTCGTACTTGCCGATCACGAGGGCGTCCGGGCTCGACACGAGATCCGGGAACGCTGTCACAGCATCCAGCAACTCGACCACCCCGAGGTCGGCCAGCTCGAACTGCTGGTCGAACGCGCTCCTGGTGGAAGTGGAGGTCGACCCATCGACGGACGGGAGGCCCGGTGCCAGCTGGCACCGGGCCTCCCGTCCGTCAGTGGTTCCGCTGCAGATCCCCGATCCCGTATCCGGGGCACGGTCGCGACCGAAAACACGTGCTCGACAAAGCGTTCTACCTCTGCCATGTTAACCACTGAACGGTTGGACTTCACCGTTCAGGGGGGGGGCAGTCAATGAGCAAGATCGGTCAGCAGGCTCGTCGAGTTGCTGCAGGCTTCGCCGCAGTAGTTGTCGGCGGGACAGTGTTCCTCGGCGCGATCCCTGCGCATGCGCAGGGTACGGGAGAGGGGGTCGTCGGCGGGTGGTCCGAGAGCGCCGGGACCATCGATGGCGCAGGAACCGGGATGTCGGTGTTCGCGGTGAACCACCGTGGTGCAGCGGAGCGGAAGACGATCAACGGGACGACGCACAAGCGCTCGCACGGTTGGACGACCTGGGCAGGCGTGCAGCACTACACCCGTGCGCGGCTCGAGCACGGCAGCCGCATCATCGCGGACTCTGGCCGGAAGTGGGGCAAGTCCGGCA
This sequence comes from Curtobacterium sp. PvP017, assembly GCF_054060195.1. Lineage (NCBI taxonomy): Bacteria > Bacillati > Actinomycetota > Actinomycetes > Micrococcales > Microbacteriaceae > Curtobacterium > Curtobacterium sp. PvP017. The sequence goes on along the minus strand of NZ_JBSSCY010000005.1, from coordinate 267,513 downwards.
CCGAAGCAGTTACCGTGTGGAAGCCGTTCCGGCCGAACCAGCCCGGCAGCGGTGTCGGCACCGCGAACACTTACTACGGCAAGTGACACATCGCAGCGGGTGCGAGCCGACAGCTCTCACCCGCTGCGGCGTGAGGAGACGACGTGACGAAGCGACAGCTCACGGTGACAGCTGGCCTGGTCTTGCTGGCCATGCTCCTGACCGTGCTGATCGGAGTGTTCGACGCCCGTCGACGTGTCGTCGCCGTGGAGGGCAACGACCTCCGCGCTGGCCAGAGCGCGTGGGTGACCGCGACGCTCGACGAACTCCGGCGTGCAAGGAGCGCGTTCGAACCGGGAACGAAGGTGTTCGTGGACCTCGAGGAGAAGTTCCGCGCCGTTGCGGTCCTGTCGGGACGGTGGGTGGATGTTCCGCTGCATGACGGGCACCCATTGTCGGGGCGTCCCGGCGAAGCTCTCGTCGGCTCTGACGTCACCGTCCGCGGTGACGACCTCGCTGTCGGTGGCAAGACGTACACCGTGGTGGGACGTCTCGGCGTCCGGGCGGACAGTCTGCTGTCCGATGATGTGGTCCTCGCCGATCCGTCGCAGTTCTCGGGGTCACCCCAGCGGCTGCTCCTGGACGGCCCGAACAGTGTCCGCCACTACAACGCGCAGTTCCCTGGCCGAACCGTCGAGATCATCGACGACGGCACGAACCGCAGGACGAACGTCGACGCCGTGTCGCCGGTCCTGGTCGCGCTCGGCGCGCTCGTCATCATGCTCATCGCCGTGGTCGCAGGTCTTCAGGCTGGACGATGGGAACTCCGCGCTGCCGCCGTCCGCTTCACCACCGGGTTCCGACCGCTGAACTCCCTTCGCAGCGCGGCCGCCAGAGTCGCTGTGATCGGCACCGCCGCCTGTACGACCGCCCTCACGGGCGCGGCGGTCGTCAAGCAGACCACCACCCTCGACCTCGACGTCACCGCCGCAGTCATGGCGGTCGGAAGCGTCGTGTTTGCCCTGTCCGTCGCTTCGTTCTGGCATGGAAGCCGTCGATGGAACTGCTGAACGACCTCCGGTCCAACTGGCCGATCATCGTCGCCAAGATCGTCCTGCTCGTGCTGCTCGCACTCTGCTGGTACAACGTGGCGTCGTTCACCCAGTCCACATCGCAGGCCGTGGCCCAGGGACTGTCCGCTGATGCCGACGTCGACCTCTACACGGTGGTCGACGATCTCGACCCGGACGCTTTCGAAGCGATCCGGCGAGACCAGAACGCGCTCGACGCAGTCGCGTCGTTCGTCGATCGCATCGACGACGAGCCCGGATTCGACTTCATCTCTTCCTTCGACCAACCCGTCACCGTGCAGGACTTCCGCGGCGACGACCGCTTCGACGTCGGCTACGGCACCGAGTACACGCTCAACGGGAAGTACCAGGACGAGTCCGGACGGAGCGTCCAGGACATCAAGTCCATCCAGCTCAACGAGACCGCGTACGAGTTCGCGGGGCTCTCCGTGCAGGACGGCGAGCCGATCGAGTGGGATGCCGTCGACTGGGGGTCCGGCCAGATGCCGGTGCTCCTGGGCGCTGAGTACCGCGGCGTGTACGAGCTCGGACAGCGACTCACCGGCTCGGTCATCCTGCAGGAGCAGGAGCTCGAGGTCGTCGGTTTCCTCGAACCGAACAGTGCCATGTACTTCCGCGGTGAATCGAACCACTACCTCGACGACACCGTCATCGTGCCCTACCCGCCGACACTCGCCGGACTCGACCGAGCAGCACTCGACCGGCTGGATCCCGAGCTGTTCGGGCGCCTGGTGTTCCAGGTACTCAACGCCGACCTCGCCGTCGATCGCAGCCTCGATTTCAGTGGCGTCGTCGCGCGACTCGACGAGATCGGAGACGACACCGGCGTCCGGTCGTACACGTTGCTCGGAGTACCGACCTACCTCGTGCAGCTCTCCCTCGTCCGCCAGCTCATCCAGGACAACCTGATGCTCGTCACCGCGCTGCTCGTCTCGCTCACCGCGGGAGTGGGCATCATCACGGCGTTCCTCAACCGACTTCTCCATCACCGTCGAGCGCCAGTCGCGCGGGTGCACCATCTCCTCGGAAAGAGTCCGAACCACACGAACCGACTGTTCCGCGCAAGCCGCCTCACCGAGTACGCCGCCGCGTTCGGGCTGTTCCTCGCGACCAGCGCGGTGCTCCCCAACGACAGCGCAACGGCTCGACTCGGCGCCAGCACCGTCCTCCTGCTCTGGTGCGTGGTGGACGGCGCTGTCAGCCGACGAGCCGTCCGCATCGAACTGACCACCCAACGCCGAAGAGGTACCCCACGATGATCGCGCTGCGCGACGTCTCGAAGACGATCACCGAGCCCGACGGATCGACCCGAACACTGTTCGACCGACTCGACTTCGACCTTCGCGACGACGATCGGTCAGTAGCCATCACCGGGCGCAGCGGATCCGGCAAGAGCACACTGCTCCGGATCCTCGCCGGCCTCGACACAGACTTCGGCGGGACCTACGAGCATGACGGGCACGTGCTCGAGCGCACCGCGTCCAGGATGGCGGCGCACCGGCTCCGTCACATCGGCATCGTCACCCAGGATCACAACCTGCTCGGCGACCGCAGCGTGCTCGACAACGTCCGGCTCGGCGTTCCTGCTCATGCCGGCTCGGCCGCCCGAGCACATGACGCCCTCGATGCGGTCGGCATCAGTCACCTTGTCGCCAAGCGCCCACGGCGACTCTCGGGAGGAGAAGCGCAGCGCGTCGCGATCGCTCGAGCCATCGCGAAGCGCCCAGCCGTCGTCCTCGCCGACGAGCCCACCGGCGCACTGGACGAGACGACCGAAGACGACGTGCTCGCCCTCTTCGATCGGCTGCAGCAAGCAGGCACCAAGTTCGTGATCGTCACCCACAATGAGCGCGTTGCACAGCGATGTGGACGCCAACTCCAGCTGCACCACGAGCAACTCATCGCGCGCGGCTGAAGAACTCGTCGAACATCTCCCGTTTCGCCGCGTGCGAATCAGTCTCGAGCTCAAGTCCCTCCATGTTGAGGTCGGTTCCGAACAGTCGCAGGATTCCCGGGCCGTTGGACCCCGCGGTCTCGAGGGACACCGAGAACAGCGTCGGCGACGTCTCGCCAGCAGCAATCCGCCGGGCTTCTGCGAACGCCGCACGGTACGTCGCGTCGGTGACGCGGATCACACTGACTGACCAACTCGTGGCGTCCCAGTCGGGCGCGACCATCTCACCGCTCGGCGCATGGAAGAAGTGCACGACGAACGTGTCGCGCTCACCTTCGGTGCCGTACCGCCGTTCGTCCACGTCCTCGATCTGCACGGACTCATCCTGTCAGCGCACGCTGGGGCGTTCGAGCCCGTGAACCAGCAGGGCGCTACGCTCGGCTCGACCTCGGTTCACGGAGACCGCTGGCGGAGCAGGAACGATCGAGGCAATCCCCATGAAGACGCGTTTCGCGAGCACGTTCCGCAGAAGGAACGCTGCTCGAGACGACCTGGTGATCATCTGGGCTCTCAACGTGGTCGGGATCGTCGCCGTGGTCACCTCGTCCGGCTACGTGTTCAACGAGAACCTGTCCGCCTACGGGCTCTGCGCGGCCCCTCCACACACCGGCTGCTCGAACGCACCCTGGTTCAGCAGTATGAGCCTCTCGTTCTTCGGAGGCATTGCCGCGGTGGGCGTCGGCGCTTTCCTGGGCCTCCGACGGTACGGAAATGGCCGTCGCGGCATGTGGTTCCCGCTCGCTGCACTCGGAGCCGTGGCTGCGTTGACGGGATTGTCGATCGCCATCCTCACGATCGCGACTCCGTTGTAGTCCTGCTCGCGCCGAGTCGGATCGGCGTCCAGCAGCTCGGCGTCACTAGGCTTCTCCGGATGTCTTCCAACCCGTTCGGCGAAGTCCCCGTCCTGCCGGTCGCCATTCCCGTCGGCGTGGTCGTGTTCGTCGTCCGACTGGCGCTCCTGCTCCGCGGACGGCGCTTCACGTGGCCGCGTGCTGCCGTCGCGGCCGCGATCGCCGTCTACGCCGCAGGAATCATCGCGAACACGATCTTCCCGATCTTCCTCCGCCCGACGCCGAGCGACGAGCCGTGGGCACCGGCACTGGCGTTGATCCCGTTCCACGACTACGAACTCGCAGATGCGCTCACCAACGTTGCCGTGTTCGTACCGCTCGGCATCCTCCTCCCGCTCCTCATGCGTCGTCCGTCGTGGTTGCGGGTGCTCCTCACCTCAGCGGCGGTCAGCCTGACGATCGAGCTCCTGCAACTCGCCGCGCAGAAGCTGTTCTCCGGTGGTCACGTCGCTGACATCAACGACTTCATCTGGAACACATTCGGTGGGGCCATCGGCTACGCGATCTTCGTCTTGCTCACACGCGTACCGATCGTCGCCGTGCTCGTGAACCGGTTCCGCTGACGCTCGACCGCTCGGGCCTCACGCACCGCCTGAGCTGCAGAGCACCGTCCGCTTGCGATCGGTGAGCGGTCGCTCGCACCGAGACCTCGAACGCCGGGCGGATAACCTTCGGGACATGCCGCCCGAACAGCGTCCGCCGGAGAGCATCGTGCCGCCTCTGGAGGACGGGGAGCGCGACGTCTGGCTCATCGAGTGGCAGGTCGCGGAGGACGCCTTCGACGTCGCCGTTGGCGAACACGTCAGGTGGGACGTCGTGGACGCCGACCGGAGTCGTCTCGGCCATCTCGGCGGCCGACGCCTGGTGATTAAGGAACGCAACACCTACTCCGAGGAACTCGGTGCCGGGCCAGAGCGGCCGATCGTGGGTGTGGTCACCCGGATCGACCAGGTGTCGGTACGGTACGGGCCGTCCGCGAACGGCTCGGGGCAGGAACCGATCTCTGGCTCTGCGATGCAACACGCCGCGCGGGCACTGGCACCACGAATCCCGCACGAGGGGACGATCGTCGGTTGGGTCGTCCGCATCCGGGTCGACTGAGGCCGCGGGATCGCGTCCGGTTCGGCGTCGAGCCGTGCCCACCGGGGTAGGACGCCTCCTTCTTCCGCGCCCACGACGCCGGAGATGCTCGTGCCGAGGAAGCCATCGGGCGAGGGCGGTGGTCCTTCCGACCGGGCACGCCACCCGCTGAAGTTCAGCCCCTCGGTGGCCTGCGATTCGCGCGGACGACGATGACGGCGGAGATCATCACGCAGAGACCACTGACGGCGGTGAAGTACGGCCCTGGCCGGGAAGGATCGAGAGCGATCAGCACGACGTCGGCCAAGAACACGACCAGCGCGCTCCTCCCGTCCGGTAGCCAATCCCTTGCCGGACGCAGTCGTACGCTGTGTGAGTGGTGAGCATGATCATCCTGGTGATGGCCGAGTACATGGTCGACGATTCCCCGCTGTGGTACCGCGGATCGCGGTCCAGAGAACACTTCGGGGTTGCCGAGGCCACGGACCTCGGACTGAGCGCGTCACTCCGGCACGACCTGCAGGCATGGAACGACGTCTTCGAGCAGGTGAGGCAAGAGGTGTTCGACGATCGTGACGAGTCGCGCGCAGTCCCGTCGACCTCGGCGTCCCCCGAAGTGTTGGAAGCTCACCGAGTCGAGTCCTTCACCCTCGCGAGTCGCGTCCAGCTCGAGCTCGGTGACGACGTCCACGTCTGGTGCGGCGCAGGCAGTGGCATCGACATGGTGACCGAGTCGGGGACGGCCGTCGTGCTGCCGAACGGACGACCGGGCACCGATGTCGAGTTCCTGCGTGACGGGAAACGCGACGTCAGATCGGCGCGTGCTGCGGGCGCACGTGAGGGAACAGCCAAAGCAATCGTCCACTGGCGTGCCCTCACCGAACGAGCCGGGACCCCGTTCGGCGACGCCGAGACCCGCGCCCTCGGACTCCGAACAGCCGGGCGCCTGCAGGGCGACGTCGGACCTCGCGCCCAGGTCATCTTCTACGCCGGCGCGTCCGCGCCATACCGGGTCGACGAATTCGACTGAGGTGGCCAAGCACGACAACCGATCGGTTGTCGGAGGGGTCAGCGATCACGGACTTCGCCGAGCCAAGTCGTTCCGGCGGTAGTACTCCTCCAAGGCCGCGCGGTCCGGCAGGAACACCTTCGGCCGATCGAACTCGTCGAAGGCGTGTCGATACCGGAGACGGCTCTTCCTGGCGGGTCCGAGCAGGAACCGGACCATCTCGATGCGGACACGGTCGCGAGTACCGTCCAAGCTCCCAGCGCGGTCGGGCTCGAAGAGACTGCGTCGGAAGTACCGGCTGATGCTTGCTGCCGTCGAGGCGTCCAGGAGCACCAGACCAGTCGCTCGCCGTAACCGGCCGGGCAACCAGCGCGAGTAGTTGCCCTCGATGACCCACTGCTCGGTGTTCATCGCCTCGTTGTGCATGCGCTCGAAATCGGTGTCCGGACGCTCGACCCACTGTGTTCCGGGCAGGTGGCGGTACTGGTCGAGGTGGATCACAGGGAGCGAGCGGGCCCGGCCGATGGCTGCCGCGAGGGTCGACTTGCCGCTGTTCGATGGCCCCAGAATGCAGATTCGCTGGCCGAGGTCGTCGAGGTCCATCTGGCGAGTTTCGCAGGCGCACCGCTGGCCGGGCCCTCGTCCACGTTGACCCGTGCGGTTTTGGCTACCGGACCAGCTCGCGTTCGTAGAGGCTGGAAGCGAGTTGCCGCCCACCGTCAAGGGCACTGACCGTCACGTCGCGGACGTGCCGGAACCCTTGCTCTTCGTAGAAGCGCCGCAGACCCGGGTTGTCCGTCGCGCAGTCGAGCCGCACGAAGGCCGCCCCGCGCTCGGCGGCTCGCTGCCCTACCCACACCAGCAGTCGCTGCCCTAGCCGGCTGCCACGATGCGTCTGCGCCACGGCCAACCGGTGCACGTACACAGCGGAATCGTCCTCCGCGCACCACGTCTCGGAGTCCGAGTCGGACACCGTGACCATCGCCACGACCACCTGGTCCTGACTCACGACGAAGAGATTCCCCTGCTCTGCGTCGCGCAGCAGAACCGCGTCCGGCACCTGGTCCTGCCACTGATCGATCCCACGCGAGCGGAGCCACTGCCTCGCATCGTCGATGAGCCTCTGAGCCGCAGGAACGTCCGCGGCCGAGGCCGCTTCGACCGCCAACACGTCTTGATCCACGAGACGACGCTACGGGCGGACCTCAGCGGACACGAGCGGAATCGCCGCCGCTGACCGTCCGGTCGCCGATCAGGCGAGTACGGACACCGGCTCGCACTCCCCCGCGATCGGAAACGCGTCTCATACGGCGTGCTCGTCTGGTGGAGTTCTCGTGGTTGACGTGGTGGGGGCTCATGGTCATCGCGCTGACGGGGCTTGTGCTGATCGGGCGCGCTGCCGTCATGGCGGTTCGAAGAGATGGGGTCGCACTCGACAGCTGACTGCTGGCAGACCGAGATCGACTCGGTACGGGAACAGCCACCGAGGTCCCCATCTGACCCTGGGGTAGAGCGGCCGGTACGCTCCGACCATGAGCGTCAGAACTCCCTGGTCTACGCGACGGTGAGCATCGAGTCGTTCGACGTTGAACCGGTCGACCATCGCAGGTTGTTTCGATGGCTGCTCGGTCTGGTGGCTGCTGTCACTGGTGTTCTTGCAATCATCGGGTGGCCATTGCCGGCTGCGCCGGGACGATACGTGACGTCCGATTCATGGGAACGCACGACCGCCGTGATCGAAGCGTGGTGGACACACGACGGTTGGCGAATGTCGGGGGCGTCATGGTTTTGGGGCGGAGTCGCGATGGGCGCGACAACTGGCGCCATCGCGATCTGCGCCGGGAAGGAACGGACTTGGCGCAAGACATGGTTGCTGACCGTGCTACCGGGCGGAGCCATCGCGGCGCTGGGCCCGTTGGTCCAGGTCGTGTTGGGCATTCCGTGGTCGAATTACTCACAGAACGACGACACCCGCTCCACGATCATCGTGTACGTGGTCGGACTGGCGCTGGCGGTGGGCCTGCCATTTCTGCAGGGGTCGGTGATGCACGGCCGCGAGCAGAGCGAAGGCGACAGCGCGTTCCGACCTTGACTCAATGAGGTCGCCAGTGCAGGACGAGTCGCCGACTCGAAGCGTTGTCGTCGGATGACCGCCGCAATCCGAGTCGTCCATCCTGCAACGCTCTCCGGTGATGAGTCCGGTACCCGATCCCCTACCGGCGCGCTTTGAGGACCAGCTGCACCGCTTGCCTCGCCGTTTCCGGCACCAACGGGATTTGGGTGAGCAAGGCAACTTCCACCCACCTCGGCACGTACTGGTTCAGTTCTGATGCTCGTTCGATCTCTGGGCCACCGAGCATCAACGGACCAGGACGCACTTGGGCTGCGAAGTAGGCCGCTGGAGCGGCGCTATCCACTGGCACGTCGAGCAGATCACCGATGATCGCCTCAAGGCCAGTCTCCTCGCGCAGTTCGCGCCGGCAAGCCTCGCGGAGGCTCTCACCTTCCTCCACCCCACCACCAGGAAGCACCCAGTAGTTCCGACCGTCCTTCAACCGATCGATGACGAGCAGGCTCTCGTCTCGGATGACGACGGCCGCTGATCTGACGCGCATCCGGCTAGCACACCACGAAACGCCTGTTCGTGTCCCACAGCCCGGCGTCGAGGGGTCCCGAATGTCGATCCCTCCGCGGGACGCAGCCACGCCGTCCGCGCTCGGAGCGCTGACCGGCTCGTTACTCAGAGGCTTGGGCGTTCCGTCGTCACTTGCTGGCTTCGTCGATCAGCGTCGTCAACACACTGCGGTTGATTGGTCCGAGGATGCGGGCGCTCACTCGGCCCTCCTCGTCGAGAACGATGGTCGCCGGCGTCGAGTTGGGTGCGTTCGTACCGGAGAACGCGAGCTGCACGGCCGCGTCCTCATCGACGGCGTTGCTGTACGAGACGTCGTGCTCCTTCACGAAGGCACGCGCGGTCGCTGCCGAGTCCCGGACATCGACGCCGAGGAAGGTCGCCTGCGCGTGCCGATCATCGCTGACGGCTTGGAGATCCTTCGCCTCGATCCGGCAGGGCGCGCACGACGCGTACCAGAAGTTGAGGACGAGCGCCTTGCCGCGGTACTCGTCGGCGCGGATGACCTTGCCGTCGAGGTCGTGCGTTTCGAAAGTGACCGGAGCACCACGATCGTCTGCGGCGTAGTCTGTGACAGCGCCGTCGCCCGAGATGTAGTTCTTCGTGTCACCGTCCCGGTACTGCTCGGCGAGTCCGTCGTTGCCGGTCGTACAGCCCGTGAGCGTCGCGGCGACGCCGACCAACAGCGCAACACCCCAGACTCGAAGCACCCTCATGACGCCAGGGTACGCAACCTTGCGGGCAGAAGCGTGCCGCCCTCCCTCACCTCACGACGGGCCAAGGCCATCACGCAGCGAGCAGACGGAGAGGCTGTCGGACACTAGGCACCCGGGGCATGGGCCGTTGTGCGGTCAGGCAGCGTCCTTCGTTATGACCGTGATCTTCAATCTGACCGGAGTGTGTGACTCGGGCGTTCCGTCAACGATCCGGACAGTGGTGACTTCTCCGTGCCCGAGACCAATGGCGGGCAACAGCACAGCGTTTCGACACTGTCCGACCGCCGACCGTCGACCGTCGACCGTCGACCGTCGACCGCACCACGGCAACATCATCGGGTGGATCGTCCGCGTCCAAAGCGATATGTACCTCGTCCGCGGCAACGCTGCCGTCCGGAAGCCGATCGGCTACCGGACGGTTCGAGTGGTAGCCCGCTCGCGATCGAGCATGGCGTACTGGTAGCCATCGACCCAGCCCAGGTCGGCGTGCCAGGAGTCCTCGACGCCGTGCTGCTCACGTCGCATGCCGTTCTTCTCGAGGACGCGGGCTGAGGCGATGTTGTCGGCGTTGCAACTCGCCGTGACGCGTCGGAGCCGGAGCACGTCGAACGCTGCGGTCAGGAGACCGCGGACCAAGTCCGTTCCGAGTCCGCGTCCTGCGAGGTCGGGTTGCAGCATGTATCCGATGACCCCTTGTGTGCCTTGGGGCATCCCTGGTTGCCCCAGGCCGTCGACGACGTCGAAGAACCCCAAGCCGGCGACCCGGCCGTCCAAGTCAGCGATGCACGAGTAGTCGGTGTCGCTGTCGGGGATGCTCGCCCACTCTTGGGCGTAGACGTCCGGGTCGACGGAGGTGCGGAGCATGAACCGATTTACAACCGGGTTGTTCCGAAGCGCGACGAGCGTGTCTGCATCCTCGGGCCGAGGGTCGCGGAGGAGGAGGCCGGCGCTCCGAGCGGGTCAAGGAGAGCTGTTCACGCTGTCATCCTCCCAGGAGCCCGGCTCGGCGACCGATCGGCTACCAGACAGCAGAAGAGACCCGCGGCACTTCCTGGGTACTGCGGGTCGCTCTGGCTGGATCAGCCCCGATCGCGTGCCATTCCTGCCTCGGTGTTGCGTGGTCCGACAGCGACGCCGTGCGGGGAAGCAGCTTCGATGCGGTCGAGATCGCTCGTGGTGAGCACCACGTCAGCAGCGGCGACGTTCTCCTCGACTCGTGACGCTTTGGTCGTGCCCGGGATCGGGACCGTGTTGGCTTGGATCAGCCACGCCAGCGCAAGCTGCGCGGTCGTCACACCCTTCTCATCAGCGATGACCTTCAGCGCCTCGACGACGCGCAGATTCGCGTCGATGGCTTCGTCGGAGAACCTGGGGAGGTTTCGCCGCGCATCTCCTTCGGGGAGGTCGTCCTTCCGAGTGACGGTGCCCGAGAGGAACCCACGTCCGAGCGGCGAGAACGGCACGAACCCGATCCCGAGCTCCGCGGCGGTGTCGAGGACACCATTGTGTTCGGTGTCGCGCTCGAACAGGCTGTACTCGGACTGGATCGCAGTGATCGGGAATGTCGCGTGTGCACGGCGCAGGGTCTCGGATGAGGTCTCGGAGACGCCGATGTAGCGGGCCTTACCAGCGGTGACCGCTTCAGCCATCGCGCCGACCGTGTCCTCGATCGGCACGTTCGGGTCGGCTCGGTGCAGGTACCAGAGGTCGACATGGTCGGTGCCGAGGTGACGGAGGGACCTGTCGATCGCTCGACGCGCATGTTCTGGGGACCCGTCGAGTCCGATCGGGGTGCCGTCGTCGGTGAAGTCGGTGGCGAACTTCGATGCGACGACCACACGGTCCCGATCCCCGCCGAGCACGCGTCCGAGGAGCTTCTCGTTCTCGAACGGCCCGTACGCCTCCGCGGTGTCGAACAGGGTGACCCCGAGGTCGAGGGCCCGTCGGATGGTGTCCACGGAGCCCGCTTCGGTCGCGCCGCCGTAGTAGGCACTCATACCCATGCACCCGAGGCCGAGCGCGGACGTGACGAGGCCCTGGGAGCCGAGAGGGATCTGCTGCATGCGTGTTCTCCGTTCGTCGCCGGGAGCACCCGGACGCCGTCGACCCTCCACCCTGGTGTGCACACCATGTCAAGTGGAAGACTCGACCTTATGCTGCTTCCCGAGGTCCACGTCAACGAGCCGGTCACGATCAGCGCCGCCGCGGACCTACTCGGCATCACGGTCGACACGATCCGGTACTACGAGAAGGAAGGGATCGCACCGGCAGCGGAGCGCGGTCCGGATGGGTGGCGGCGGTATGACACGGCGGCGCTGAGCTGGCTGGCCGGGACGGTGATGCTCCGCGGCACCGGGATGAGCATGCAGGAGATGCGCGAGTACGCGGCCGCGTACCGGGCCGGCGCTGACGACGTCGCACGGCTCGCGCTCCTCGAGCAGCACCACGAGGCCGTCCTCGCCCGGCAAGCCGAGGTGTGGCGACACCTCGCGGCACTGGAACGGAAGATCGCGGCATACCGCGAAACCATCGCCGTGAGCGACACCCACTCGACAATGTGACCCCTCGCCCGGACACGACAGACGACAGTCGATGCCCCGTCTCGATGGACGATCGGCTATCGGACACCGATCCAGAGGCCGAGGAGTGCCACGAGGACGCACGCGACGAGGTTCACGAGGCCGTGTGCCGCTGCTGCGCGGTAGCGGTTCTCGAGTGCGAGCCGGACGGCTTCGACGCTGGCGGTGCTGAACGTCGTGTACCCGCCAATCAGGCCGGTACCGACGACGGTCACCCAGACCGCTGGCAGGACGGTGGTACCGAGCCGGTGATGATGCCGAGCGCGAGGGAGCCGGTGAGGTTGATGACGCTCGTGCCCCACGGGAACCGGGACCCGAGCCGGTTACGGACGGCGGTGTCGAGAAAGACCCGCAGCGAGGACCCTGCCCCACCCGCGATCGCGGTCCCGAGAATCAGCCAGCGGCCTCGGCGTCGAGGTGTTCACGAATTGACTCCTTTGTCAGGGAAGGTGCAGATCAGACGCTAACACGAAAATCTACACTGGTGTAGGTGTTTTCACACCTACCATCCCGCTACTCGCGAAGCGACAGAATGGACGCGATGAACACCAAGACCGAAAAGGGCTATGCCGCCGGCCGAGCTCGACGCGAGCAGATCGTCGCCGAAGCCACTCTGCAATTCGGTCGAGTCGGCTTCAACGGGGCCACGATCCTCGAGATCGCCGCCGCCTGCGGAATCTCGCAGGCCGGGCTCCTGCACCACTTCGCGACCAAGGAGTCCCTTCTCGAGGCGGTGCTCGAAGAGCGCGACCGGGCAGACCGAGCAAGTTTCCGTCGCAGCGGCTCCGCCCAGTCGGGCGGCGTGGGCGTCCTCCGCGGCATGGTCGACCTGGCTGCACGGAACGCCGAGCTCCCCGGCATCATCGCGCTTTACGCCGTCCTCTCGGCGGAGGCAACCGACCCGGCGCATCCCGCTCACGAGTACTTCGTCAAGCGCTACGCGCGCATCCGGTCAGGCACCGAGACAGCCCTTGACAAGGCAAAAGTGGCTGGCGACTTAATCGACAGTGTCGACGTCGCCGCGGCAGCCATCGAGCTCACCGCCTTGATGGACGGCCTGCAGGTGATGTGGCTCCTGGACCCCGATGGCATTGACATGGCTGCACAGGTCCGACGCGCCGTTCAACGACTCCTAGTTTTCCCTCTGTGAGGCACTCGATTTCGCCATTGCGCTAGCGATACGGAGGCGGCTTTGCCGGTGGTGCGGACGCGAGGCTCGTCGCGGCATCAGCCCTGGATGGTCCAGGCAGCGGAGATGCTCCGGTCGACGACACGGCGCCATCCGTCCGGAGCGGCAGGGTCATGGCTGGCCATCCCGGCCATCCACAGGACGGTCATCAGGTCCTCGGTGGTGAAGTCCTCGGCGAGCACGCCGGCGTTGTGTGCGTTGGCGACGAGTTCCGCTCCGAGCGCCATCGATCGTTCGCATGCGTTGATGAGGAGCACGGCGTCGGGGTATCGCCGGAGCATCGCGTCGTTCATCGCCGGGTCGCTCCGCTGCAGGTCGATCATCTCGGCGATGAAGGTCTCCAGCTGCGCGCGCGGACTGTCCTGGGCCAGTGTCCGTTCCCGCAGGGTCCGAAGCTTCGCGCCCGCGATGTCGGGCACGACGGCGTCGATGAGGTCTTCGCGCGATCCGATGCGGTTGTAGAGCGTGCCGATGCTCACCCCGGCTTCCCGGGCGATGTCCTCCAGGGGAGCGGACAACCCTCGCTGCGAGAACACGGCGATGGCGGCAGCGCGCAGCTTCTGGAGGTTCGCCTGCGCGTCTCGACGCAGACGGGGTGGGGTGCTCACAGCGACTCCGAAGGAACTTGAGGGCGGTCTCAACATATGCTGCAGTGGATTTGAGGACGGTCTCAACTTACCGCACCAGCTTGCAGGGCCCGGCGGTGGGCCACGGAAGGACGCATCATGCCCCTCATCACCATCATCGGCGCAGGCCCTGGTCTGGGTCTCGAGATCGCGCGGGCCTTCGGGCAGAAGGGCTTCGACGTCGCGCTCGTGGCCCGCAGCCAGGCGAACGTGGACTCCCTGGCGGGTGAGCTCGTCGCGGAGGGCATCCAGGCTCGTGGTTTCACCGCCGACGTCAGCGAGCCCGACACGATCCGGACTGCTCTCCGATCGATCCGGGAGACGCTCGGGCCGATCGACGTCCTCGAGTTCTCCCCGGCTGACCGGACCCTGGAGTCGGTCGACGCGGTGGACGTGACGATGGAGAACCTGCAGCCACAGCTCGACTTCTACCTCGGCGGCGCCATCGCGGCCGTCGGGGAGGTCCTGCCGGGCATGATCGCGGCGGGCGCCGGCACGGTCCTCGTGACCACCGGTGGCGGTGCGCTCGCCCAGACGCCGGTCCGCGGGAACGTCAACATCGCAGCGGCGGGGCTCCGGAACTGGACGCTCAACCTCAACGCCGCTCTCGCTGACAAGGGTGTCTACGTCGGGTTCGTCGCCATCACCGCGCTGATCGGCGGTGGGCGACCGGACGCTGAACCGGCGGTCATCGCGCAGTCCTACGTGAAGCTCCACGACGAGCGGCGGGATGCCGAGCTGCACTACGTCGCGTACGACGGCTGACGCTCCTCCCGCCCGGGCTGCTGGCCTGGGCGGGATCCGCCGGGCTGCCGGGACCCGGGTCCGCGCGGTTCAGCCAGCGCCAGCCGCTGCCGCTGCGAAGGTCCGGAGAGCCGCCACCTGCTCGGCCGTGCTCGGGGGCGCGTCCGCCATCTGCCACGTCGACACGAGCGCGATCATGCCGCCGATCGTGAAGGTCCGGGCGTCCCCGGTCAGAGCGATCTCCGATCCTCGGTGATCGTGGTCCGACTCCGACAGCCAGGTCGTCATCGCGTCTGCGAGCACCTCGGCAACACGCTCGCCACGTGGAACGGCGCGAAGCTTGTCGAAGAAGCCGCGATCCGCACGTCCCGCGGCGAGCAGCGGTTCGATCCCGCGCTCCCTAACGGCGTCAGTGAGGGCCTGTGGGAGGTTCGCCGCGGCCTCGTCGAGCGGAAGCTGGTCCTCGAGGAGGCGGCTGATCCAGAGGTCCGTCGCCAGGTCACCGACATTGCTGTAGTGGTTGTGGAGGGCCTGCCTGCTCAACCCAGCACGCTGTGCCACGGCGCTCATCGAGATCGTCTCGCCCTTCGGCGTCTCGGACACCAGGGCGGCCAGCGCCCGGATCAGGGCGGCGCGGGTGCGGATGATGCGCGGGTCCACCCGCTGGCTCGCGCGTGGCGCCGTGCGCGCTCCCTCGGTCATGAGTCCATCTTGCCAGAGCCCGAACCCTGATGTACGTTCGTCATCTACTGGACAACTGTAAAGGACACCATGACGCACGTAACCGAGCCCGCCACTGGCCGCGGAGACGGCCCGCAGCACCCCGAGTTCGAAGCGGCGGTCGCGGGCGGCGCGCTGGACTCCGAAGGGCCGGGATCAGCGCATCGCTACCGGAACGTGATCCTCGGCGGGATCGCGATCCTGCTCCTGGCGATGGCGATGCTGACGAGCTACTCGAGCGCGTTCGGTAACCCGACGCCGAACAACGTGCACCTCGCGGTCACCGGCGACGCTGACGCGATCGTCGCGCTCGAACAGCACGGATCGCTGGATCTCACCGTCGTGGCCTCCGAGCAGCAGGCGCGAACCGCGGTGCTCGACCGCGACGTCGACGGCGCTGTCGTGTTGCCTGCACCGGGGAAGGGCGCCGGCGTCACCACCTACATCGCCAGCGGCGGCGGCCGGGGCCTCGGACAGGCGATCTCAGGTATCGGTGACTCGATCGCAGCGAAACTGCAGACCACCAACACGGCCACAGACCTCGCGCCCCTGCCGGAGAAGGACCCGGTCGGGTCGATCGAGTTCTACGCGATCCTCTTCGCCGGCCTGGGGGCCGCCCTCGGCGCGACAGTCTTCGGGCGCATCCTCGGCACGGTCGACACAGCCGCGAAGTTCGTCGAGCGCAGCATCGTCCTCGTGCTCTACGCCGGTCTCCTCGCCGCACTGATCACCCTGTGGATCGACTCCGCCCTCGGCGCGGTGACCGTCGGCCCCTGGGCGGTGTTCGGGATCCTCTGGCTGACCGGAGTCGCCATCGGGGGAGCGGTAACGGGCGTCGCAGCACTCGGCGGAACCATCGCGGCGCTGGTGATGACGCTCGCCCTGGTGATCCTGGGGAACACGTCTTCCGGTGGTCCCCTCGGGATCCACGTCCTCAACGATTTCTTCCAGACGCTCTACTACGTCTTCCCGCAGGGCGACGCGCTCGACCTGCTGCGGTCCGTCCAGTACTTCGACGGCGCCGCGGTCGCCGCCCCGATCATCCGGCTGAGCATCTGGGCTGTGGCAGGCATCCTGCTCACGCTGACAGCGATGCTCATCCGGAACCGACGCGAAGCTGCGGCTCGACCGAAGGGCGGCCTCCGCTCCGAGCAGGATCCCCGCCCGACTGTCGGACCCTCGGGCTCCCACCTCGAGGCCGCTGCAGTCACGCCCAACGCGGCCTTGCTGCCGTTGACCCCAACGCCCTGAACACAACAGGGGTCCTCGACGGGCGGGGATCCCTCATGACACCCACTCCTGCACACGACAACCAGCCCTCATTGCTGAGGACGATCGGAGGACCGCACCATGCCAGGAAAGATCGATGTCCACCAGCACCTGCTCCCGCCACGCTACTTCGAGGCACTGGCAGCGGCAGGATCGCAAGCGATGGGGGCCGGCGCCCCGGCGGGCGCCCGGGCGGATGCGCCGGCTGCGACCGGAGGGTCCGCGCAGTGGGACCCGTGGGGTGCGAGCGGCGGGACCGCACCGCGACGAGGCCCCCGGGCCATCGGCGGCTGGTCGATGCCGGAGTGGAGCCCCGAAGCGACGATCGCGATGATGGACGAAACGGGGATCGAGACCGGGATGCTCTCGATCAGCGCACCGGGCGTGCACTTCGGTGACGACGCCGCGGCGCGCGAACTCGCCCGCGAACTGAACGACTACCAGGCCGAGCTGGTCCGTGAGGCGCCAGACCGGTTCGGGCACTTCGCGGTGCTGCCGCTGCCGGACTTCGACGGCGCGGTCGCCGAAGCCGTGCGAGCACTCGACGAACTCCACGCCGACGGGGTGCTCCTGCTGTCGAACGCGCACGGACGGTACCTCGGCGACCCCGCGTACGAGCCGCTCTGGGCAGAACTCGCCGCCCGCTCAGCCGTGGTCTTCGTGCACCCCACCGCACCAACGATCGCCCAGTTGCCGGGGATGCCCACCGCACTGCTGGACTTCCCGTTCGACACCACCCGCACCGCCGTGGACCTCGTCGCGCACGGTGTGTTTGACCGCTACCCGAATCTTCGCGTGATCCTCTCCCACGCCGGCGGGTTCCTGCCCTACGCAGCCAGTCGTTTCAGCGCCGCCGCGATGTTTAACCCGGACACCACGCCGGAGAGCATCCAAGCGGGCCTCCGGAAGTTCTACTTCGACACCGCCCTGTCCGCATCTCCCACCTCGCTGCCGTCACTGCTGGCATTCGCGGAGCCCGGCCACGTCCTCTACGGCAGCGACTTCCCCTACGCACACCCCGACTGGAGTGCCCGCTTCGACCACGACCTGGACACCTACGACGGCCCCGGCGCAGAACGACTGGGCGAGGTGCTCCGAACAGCCGCCGAACAGCTCTTCCCTCGCTTGACCGCCGAGCGCGTTCCGGGGAGCGAGTGAGTGTCGAAGCGGTTCGTGAGTCATCAGGGTGCGCCAGCCTGACCGTTCAGCCGAGTGTTGGCGGGAGCGCCCCGATCTGCCCGAGGATGCTGAGCACGTCCGGCTGGCCGACCTCGTCGACGATCAGTCCCTCGTCGAAACGGTAGAAGTTGCTCGCGTTCGCGACCACCGTCCTCCCCGTAGCGGGGACACCGAGGAACTCGCCGTCGTGCGTGCCGCGGAGTTCGAAACGTGCTGCGACTGTGTCGCCCTCGACGACGATCCGGTCGATGCTCCACTGGATGTCAGAGAACGCGCTCCGCATGATCGTCAGGATCTGCAGGTACCCCGGCAGCCCGCGCAGCGGCTCGGGCGAGAACGGCGTCAAGAACGCCGCTTCCGGTGCGATGACCGTCTCACCGATGGACGGGTCGGCGCTGTTGATGAAGTCGACGAATCGCAGGAAGGAGAGGCGTGTGTCTGTGGTCATGGACAACTACTTTACATAGCAAGTAGATGCCGTAGAGTCGAAGCATGAGCACGGACCTTGCACCCCTCCACGGAACCGACGCCCCGGATGACCGGACTGGGCGAGCGGCGCGTCTGCGGGAGTACTTCGCCGCGCTGGTGCGGCACGAGACCGACGTGTGGAACGCGGTCGAGAAGCGGATGCGGGGCGAGGGCGTGCTGAGCCTGGCCCGACTGGAGGTGTTGCGGATCGTCCAGGCAGCCCCATCGGGCGCCCGGGTGCAGGACGTCGCGACCGGCGTCGGGACGTCGATCGCTGCAGCCAGTCGCTTGCTCGATCGGCTCGCCGCGGATGGTTTCCTCGAGCGTTCGACGGACCCGGACGATCGGCGCAGTGTCCGCAGTGTGCTCTCGCCCCAGGGGAGAGATGCCTTCCCCCTCGCGGACGAGCGGTTCGACCAAGCGCTGGACGCCGTGCTCTCGGATGCCGGTGCCGCGGCGATCGCAGACTGTATCGCGGCACTCGAGCGCCTGCAGTCGACGTTGGAGGCAAGGCGATGACGGCGACCATGCGGGCCGTCGTGATCGACGCACCCGGCGGCCCCGACGTGTTGCACCTCCGTGAGCTGCCGGTCCCGATCCCAGGCCCGGGCCAGGTGCTGATCCGTGTGGGAGCGTTCGGACTCAACCGGTCCGAGCTGCACTTTCGCCGCGGCATCGGCCATTTCGGAAGCTAGCGGTGCGTGGTCGGGTGAAGTTCCACGCCCCTGCCCCGGACGCGAAGATCGACTGGGACGCGGCGGTTGCAACGGCTGGCGCCCTCGCAAAGATCTGACCGTCGGCGTTCGGCATCGGGCGCGACGTATCGCGGACTGTGCCGGTGCCGTCGTGTTCCCAGGGCCACGGCTATGCGCAGGGGTCTCACCAGCTCCTGCGCGGACCGGAGTCGAGACGAAGTTGCAACGGCCCGCCCCCACAGCCCAGTGGGTTCGTGCAGACCGTGCGGTGAGCGATCGGTGAGCGAGGCAATAGCCGGCACTCGATGTACACCGCCGGCAGCCTGACCGGACAGCTCAGTTCGGCTGTGCTGCAAAATGGACGACGGTGGCAGCGAGGGCAAACAGGGCGACGATAGTGAGGATCGCCGCTGCTCCAGACATCCACGCGCGACGACGGGCACGCCGACGGCGTTCAGCGACCGACGCCCAAATCACTGTGCTGACGACGGCCGCGATCGGGAAGCCGATGTAGGCGACCGATCCGGCGGTGTAGTTGCACCCCCCGTTACCACACGCGTCGAAGGCGAACATCGAGAGCACGACGCCGAACCAACCGACAACGAGCATGGGCAGGCTCAGACCGAACAACGTCAGTGTGGCTGCCAGATCTTTCCAGCCTGCAGGCGCCTGGATTGAGTGCGTGTGGCGGTCAGGGGCCCCGAGCGGGAAGAGCTCGTCATCGATGTCGTCCTGCCTCATGGCTATAAGTCTGCCGTGGAGCACCGCTACGCTGCCTGCCGCTTCCAGTCACAGGGCCAGGCATCCCCGACATAGTCGGCGGCGCGAAGGTCGCCAGTCGAGCACCCGCGGTATTTCGCTGGATGCCCAGCACGACCCGCCGACGCCGACCCGACGGCCCGTCTCGATAGCCGGTCCCCCCGCGGACTGCCGTACCGGACTCGAACCGGACGCCGCTCCGAGAAGAGCCGAGTCTCATGTGAGCAGCCTCGCTCTGTGTCGTCGTTTTCGCTGCGATCGGTGTCGGGTCAGGTGGTGCCGATGACGAGGGTGCTGCGGGCGGCCTCGACGACGTCGTTGGTGATGACGTCGAGCTCGTTGATCTTCAGGACGCGTTGGATCTGAGGGAGGAGGCGCTCAAGGAGCCGGAAGTTGCCGCGGGTGATGCGTTCGACGGCGGCGATGGCTTGCGCGTCGGTGAAGTCGTCGGGGTCGAGCGTCTTGCCGAGCTTGCGCCATTGACGTTCGAGGACGAAGAGCAGCTCGTCGTGGCCGAGCGGACGGTACTGGTGGGCGAAACCGAGGCGGCTGTAGAGCTGCGGGTAGTGGCTGAACTGCTTCTCGATGCCGGGCATGCCGATGAGGATCATCGCTATGCCGGTGCGGTCGTACTGGTCGCGGAGCCACTCGATCGCGTTGCCGGTGAGGCGTTCGGACTCGTCGATGATGATCAGCTCGAGCAGGGACGGGTTGGGGCCGTGTGCGTGGTCGAAGTGGCGACCCTGGAGCAGGAGGTGTTCCTCGATGCAGCGTTCGGTGCGGAGCATGTCGTGCCGGAGGTCGTCCTGCAGGGCGCGCATCGTGGCGGAGACCTCGGGCGTGTAGAAGACGGTGCGGGCTCGGTGGGCGGCGGCGTAGATCTTCGTGTCGTCTTCGCTGCGTGCGGCCCATCTGGCGATGAACGGGCCGATGCTGTCCCAGTGGGCGTAGCGGCGTGCGGAGAGGGTCTTGCCGACGCCAGCGGGGCCGAAGCAGACGCCGATGGTGTTCTGCTTCCGGACGGCGTCGGCGAACTCCGCGAACCGACGGTGTTCCTTCGTGATGATGAACTGGCTCGTCATGACCGGTCCTCCTCGTAGGTCATCAGTCGCGGTTGATCCGGTGCCGGTGCGGGTGCTGGTGGGGTGTGATCATCGGGTGTGGGGCGGACGATCGCGATGCGTTCGCGGATCTGCCCGCGCAGGGCTCTTCGTTGCGCGTTCCGGGCGGCCTGGATCTGCTTGAGACTGATGGTCTCGGTCTGATGCGCGGTACTGATCGCGGTGCACAGGAACGCGTCGCGGTGAAAGACACGGATCTCGGTGACGTCGCGGGGGTCGTACCGGACGCTGACGGTGCTGCCCACGAAGGGTGCGAGAGTGGTTGCGGTGTAGCGGAGCCCTTCGAAGTGGATGCCGTCTCGTTGCACGACACGCGTGGTCGGGACGGTGAGCAGGAACCCGTCGAGCTGCTCGAGGGAGTCCGGCATTCGTGGCAGCCACCCGTCTGCGATCCACGCTTCCAGTGGGCTCTTCCGGAGCTGGCGGTGGATGCGGGCGTTGTAGCGGCGGATGAACGTGTTGATGGCACTGTCGACACCGGCGAGATCCAGCGCCGGCGTCGGCGCCGGCGCCGAGGATCCGGGTGCGAGGTGGCCGGGGAGCGTTGGGAGCAGCTCGGTGTTGATGGTGCCGAAGAACCGCTCGATCTTCCCGCGGCCCTGGGGGCGAGCGACCTGCGAGTGGATGATGCGGAGGTGCAGCACGGCGGCGGTGTCGCCGATTCGGTGGCTGGTGAAGTCGGACCCGTGGTCTGTGTAGAGCACGTCTGGGATCCCGCAGACAGGCCAGTCCGGTTCCGGCTTGTGCCAGATCGCTTGCCGGAGCGCGAGCGCGGTGTTCGCGGCGGATGGGGCGCCGAGGAACACCATGTACCCGCAGACCGCGCGGGAGTAGTCGTCGAGGATCACCGTCAACCACGGCCGTTCGGGCTTGCCGTCGGGTCCGACGATGAGCAGATCGAGCATCGTGTGGTCCGCCTGCCAGATCGCGTTGGGGCGATCCGCACGACGTCGGAGCAGCAGTTCGTGCTTGTCCCGATATGACGCGGGCCCCTCAAGCGCGAGCGTCACCATCCCGGGATCAAGCCCGTTCACGATCGACCGCACAACGGAGTACGACGGCGCTGAGAGACCTCGTTTGGTGCAGTAATTGTCGACCTGGCGGTGAATCGTGGCGATCGAAGGTCGTGGCTTGGTGAGTGCGAGCCCCTCAATCAGGCGCACCAGTTCCGGTGCCGTCCGTCGGGCGCCGTGATCGGTGCGGGTGCCGTCGGCGAGAGCCGGGTATCCGCCGGTTCGGTAGCGGGCCAACCAGCGTTGCAGGGTGCGCTCAGCGACGCCCGTGGTGCGGGCCAGGGTGGCGAGCGGGATGGCGTCCTCGACGTGCAGTCGAAGGATGCCCCACCGCTCGCTCGCGTCCATAGCCAGCTACATCGTTGGGGAAGGCTTGGTTCGTCGCGCCGCGACGGGCTCGGCGTGCTTCGCGAGTGCACGGTAGATGGTGGTGCGGCTAACGCCGAGCACGTCGCCGATCTGCGCGACGGTCATGTCCTGCTGTTCGTAGAGCCGGCGTGCGGTGCGCACCTGGTCCGCGGAGAGCCGAGATGGTCGGCCGCCGGTGCGGCCGCGGGCTCGAGCGGCGGCGAGGCCGGCGTTGGTGCGTTCCTTGATGAGGTCCCGTTCGAACTCCGCCAACGCGGCGAAGACGTGGAACACGAGCCGGCCGCCGGGCGAGGTGGTGTCGATGGTCTCCTGCAGGGACCGGAACCCGATGCCGCGCTCGGCGAGAGCGTGCAGCTGATCGATGAGGTGCCGGATGGACCGGCCGAGCCGGTCGAGTCGCCAGACGACGAGAGTGTCGCCGGGGCGGAGCTGGTCGAGGAGCTTGTCGAGCTCGGGCCGGTGTTGGAGCGACCCGGACATGGTGTCGACGAACACGCGGTAGCAGCCAGCGGCGTTGAGCGCGTCGATCTGCAGCGACGCGTCCTGGTCTGTGGTGGACACGCGCGCATACCCGAGAAGGTGACCCATGAAGAGAACGTAGCGAAACTCGACCAGGAGGGGTAGTGGCGGCACGTAGATTCTGGGACTGGGTTCCGCTACAAGACACGGCGCCTCGCACCCGGACTGAGCGCCGGTACGGATAGTTGTAGCGGAATCGTTCGTATTTGTTACGTCTGCCGCGCTCGCGCGGCGAGCCGGAGTGCTTGCACGGAACGGAGGTGTTGTTCCGATCGGTGGCGGCCGTTGGCGGGAGACGGATGTGGTGCTGCGATGACCGGAAGGAGTCGGGGGTGCTCGTCCAGGGTGAAGTGTCGCATGACGCCGTCGAGGGCAACGGCCCCGTACGTGACGATCGCAGTGAGAGCGGGGAGGGCCGCGAGCAGTGTGGCGAGGGCATGCCGCCCCTCGTCGATGTCCTCGAGTCGCACGCGGTCGGGCAGTTCCCATGGGACAAGGTTCCAGCGGACGTACTCGCCGCGTGCGAGTCCGGACTCGATACGGGCTGCTCGGAACGCGGCCGCGGTCGGGCCCGGGTTGTCCTCGCTGCAGATCGCTGCGTGCGCTGCGGCGATGGTCTGGGGGCCAGGCGACTGCATCAGGACCAGGACACGGCTGAATCTGCCGCCGGATCGTGGGTCGAAGCTCGGGACGAACCGTCGGCTGCCGTCGGGCGCGGTCCGCCACGTCTCCGCGAGACCGTTCAGCGATCGAACGTCAGCGAGTTCCTCGGGGGTACTCATGCCGGCTGTGGCGGTGCCAGCAGGGTGCCACGGATGACGGATCCGTGAAAGGTGCGAAGGGCAACGGTGATCCATGCGGCGACGAGGCCGGCGTAGTAGATGACGGCGAGGACGGCAACGACGGTCAGGCCTGAGTGCAGGGCGAGCCCGTTCAGGCCGGTGACGCAGGTCCCGACGGGGAACGTGAAGGACCACCAAGTCAGGCTGAACGGCAAGTGTTCGCGGGCAGTGCGGATGGTGATCGCGAGGGCGATGACGGTCCACAGCAGCGCGAAGCCGAGCATCGCGAACCCGTACACCAGCGCCACGACCAGCAGGGCATGCGCGGTACTCGCATCGACAATGGTGGGGGCGTTCGATGCGAGGAGGTTCACCGCGGTGATCGACTGTCCGACCGGCCCGAGGACGATCCACAGAGTCGGGACCATGCCGGCGGCCCCGACCTTGTGCTGCGCGAGACGGTTCCAGATCAGCGTGATCACGACCAGCGACGTGATGAGGCTGAGGCCGAAGAAGCCGTAGCAGGACCACAGCAGCGTCTCCCGCGCCTGCCCGGCGGGGGCGTACGGCAGCAGGAGCGCACCGGTGGAGGCGGACACCATCGGCGGGACGATCGGCATCAGCCAGCCGCCGAACGCGGAGTCGGGCTTGTTCTCGTGGCGGGTGAACGCCAGGTACGGCACGAGCACTGCCGTGAGCAGTCCTCCGATGGTGCCGATGGTCCACAGGACCCAGTCGATGGTGACGGCGGCGGGCAGGCCGACCCAGTCCTTGCCGAGCAGGAGTGTCCCGGCGCCGACGGTGAGGAACGCCATCGGTGGTGCGCCGTAGAAGTGCGAGATCACCGGGTTGAGCTGGTGCCCGGCTGCAGTGCTCCGGTAGCGGATCCAGTGCAGCACCGTCGCGGTCGTGAGGGCGACGAGGAGCACCGCGGCGATCGCCCACACGACCGTCGCCGCGAGGCGCAGCCCGGGGAACTGCAGCGGCAGTGACGCAGCTGCGACAGCGACGATCCCCGTGCCCATGATCGACGCGAACCAGTTCGGTGTGAGATTCGACACGATCAGGCCTGGCCGCTCCAGGTCACGGAACAACGCCGTCTGCGGCCGTTGGGGCAGCTGGCTACCGTTCGCGGGTGCAGGGTCCGTGCGGAGCGTTGTCATGGGCCAAGCCTGCGCGAATCCTGCCTCTGGCGGTACCCGGAACCTCTTGGCAGGGCACAATCAATGATTGTGGCACTACGGCGACTCACGGACCGAACCCTCGACCTCGACACACTCGACGTGCTCGCACGCGTCGCCGAGACCGGCTCCCTCTCCGCTGCCGCTGGAGCGCTCGGCGTCACGCAACAGGCAGTGTCTGCTCGGATCCGGGTCGCCGAGCGCATGGTCGGTCACTTGTTGGTGCACCGCTCGACCACGGGGTCGGTGCTGACCGAGACCGGCAGGCTCGTCGTCGGGCTGGCCGGACCGGTCCTCGACGCGTCTCGCCACCTCGAAGCAGGAGTGGCTGCGCTGCGGACTCCCACGGGTTCGCTCGTCGTCGCAGCGTCACAGACGATCGCGGAGCTGCTGCTGCCGGGCTGGCTGCTCGAATTCCGCCGCCGCGAACCCGACGTGCGGGTGCGCCTGATCGCGGGCAACTCCGCCGCGGTGACGGACCTCGTGCAGTCGGGTGGCGCGAACCTCGGGTTCACGGAGACCCCGGTGACGGCGGCAGGTGTGTCCGCGCAGGTGATCGCGGACGATGAGCTCGCGGTCGTCGTTGCGCCGGAACATCCCTGGGCTCGGTCGACCGGGATCACTGCGGAGGTCCTGGCGGCGACGGCTCTGCTCCTGCGGGAAGAAGGTTCCGGAACTCGCGCGACCCTCGCCGCATGGCTCAGGGAGGCCGGTTTGAGCATGTCGGTTCCGGCCGCGGTGCTGGAGACCACGAGCATCATCCGGGCGAACGCGCAGGCTGGAATTGCACCGGCGGTGATGAGCCTTCGCACGGTCGCCGCCGACATCAACGACGGGTCGCTGGTGCGGGTCCCGCTCGCTGGGCCGCCACTTGCCCGGCCGTTGCGGGCGATCTGGTCGGGAGAGCCTCAGCCAGCTGGTTCTGCTTTCCTGCGCGTCGCCCACGAGGTGACCGGTCGGGGTCAGCGCAGCCCGTAGGGCAGCTCCGGATTGTTCTCCGCGATCTCGGTGAGCCGGTTGTACTTGGCGACGCGTTCTCCGCGGGCGGGTGCGCCGGACTTGATCTGTCCGGTTCCGGTGCCGACGACGAGGTCCGCGATGAACGTGTCGGTGGTCTCGCCGGACCGGTGCGACACCATGCTCCGCATCCCGAGCGAGCGTGCGACGCCGATCGCGTCGAGGGTCTGGGAGACGGTGCCGATCTGGTTCGGCTTGATGAGCGCCGCGTTCGAGAGCCCGTCCTTCCCACCGTCGCGGATGCGCTGCGGATCGGTGACGTAGAGATCATCGCCGACGATCTGGAGCATGTCGCCGAGCGCGAACGACATCGCCTTCCAGCCGCCGTGGTCATCTTCGGAGAAGCCGTCTTCGATGCTCCGGATCGGATACCGGCTGATGAGGTCGCGGTAGTAGTCGACCATGCCTGCGCGGTCGAGCCGGCGGTCCACGACCCGGTAGCTACCGTCACCGAGCGCGAACTCGTTCGCCGCCGGGTCGAGTGCGATCGCGACGGTGTCCACGCCGGGCTCGTAACCGGCGGCACTGATCGCGGCGACGAGGAGGTCGAGGGCCTCCTCGGGCGCGGCGATCGACGGGGCGAAGCCGCCTTCGTCCCCGAGACCGAGACTGCCGAACCGTTCCCGGACCAGTGCCGCCAGCGCGTGGTAGACGTCCGATCCGATCCGAACCGCGTCGGTCATGGTCTCGGCGTTCACCGGGGCGATCATGAACTCCTGGAAGTCGAGCGCGTTCGCTGCGTGCGCTCCGCCGTTGAGCACGTTGAAGTGCGGGACGGGCAGGCGGGGCGTGCTGCCGGTGACGTCTGCGATCCAACGCCAGAGCGGCAGCTCCGCTGCGGCGGCGAGAGCGCGTGCCATCGCGATCGAGGTCGCGACGACACTGTTCGCGCCGAGCCGGCGGTGGTTCGGGGTGCCGTCGAGGGCAGCGAGGGCGGCGTCGGCCTGCCCGATCGAGGTCCACGACTGGCCGGTGATCATCGGTGCGACGTCCGTCGTGATGAGGTGCAGTGCCTGGCTCACGTCGCGGCCGCCGTAGCTGCTGCCGCCGTCGCGAAGCTCGACAGCCTCATGCGCGCCAGTGGATGCGCCTGCGGGGGCGTCACCGGTGACGACGGTGCCGTCCTCGAGCTCGAGACGCACCTGGATCGTCGGGTAGCCGCGGGAGTCGAGGATCCGGGAGCCGTGCAGGCTGCTGATGGTGACGGGGCGGCTGGTGTGGGTCACGTACTCGCCCTGATGGTGGGTGGTGTGGTGGACGTTGCTGATGTAGTCGTTCACGGCGGTTGTCGCCTTTCGGGTTGGTCGTGCGGGTGTGGGCCGCGGGGAGGCGGAGGGACGACCTCCTGGCGATCACTGGGCGCCAGTTGCCTCCCCACGGCGGTTCAGGGCGCGCACTGGATGGTGTCGGGTGCGCGGGTGCCGGTCAGGGGTGCGGGGTGAACCGTTCCTGTGCGGCGCGGATGATGGCTTCGGCGTCGACACGGTTCGCCCACCCGTTGGTGGTGACGTGCTTGCCGTGCTCGATCTCCTTGTAGTGGGCGAAGAAGTGCTCGATCTCCGCCAGGACCGGCTCGGCGACGTCGGAGATGTCCTGGACGTGGTCGAAGCGGACGTCTCCGGCGGGGACGGTGAGGATCTTGTCATCGCCGCCGTTCTCGTCGACCATGCGGAGCATCCCGACCGGGCGGACGTCGATGACGACGCCGGGGAACGTGGGCCGGGGCAGCAGCACGAGCGCGTCGAGGGGGTCGCCGTCATCGCCGAGAGTGTCGTCGATCGAGCCGTAGTCCTGCGGGAACACCATGCTGGTGAACACCGCCCGGTCCAGGCGGATCCGTCCGGTGGCGTGGTCGACCTCGTACTTGTTGCCGCTGCCGCGGGGGATCTCGATCGTGATGTCGAAGTGCATGAGCTGTTCGTCTCCCAGTCGGATGG
The DNA here is from genome assembly GCF_054060195.1 of Curtobacterium sp. PvP017. Lineage (NCBI taxonomy): Bacteria > Bacillati > Actinomycetota > Actinomycetes > Micrococcales > Microbacteriaceae > Curtobacterium > Curtobacterium sp. PvP017. The sequence goes on along the minus strand of NZ_JBSSCY010000005.1, from coordinate 240,034 downwards.
TCAAGTGAGGGTGCCGAGGGTGACGCCCCCGGCGGCTGCGGCGACGGAGACGACGAGCATCCCGAGCCCGTTCACGGCAGCCGCGGTGGTGCGGCCAGTGCGTGCGAGGCGGACGGTCTCGAAGCTGGCGGTGCTGAACGTGGTGTAGCCACCCATGAGCCCTGTTCCGAGCACCGCGACGGGGGTGGCGCCGAGGTGACCGGCGGCGCCGGTGATCAAGCCCAGCAGGAACGAGCCGGTGATGTTGATCGTCAGCGTCCCGACCGGGAGCCGGAACTGCCGACCCCGGTTGATCGCACCATCCACGAAGAACCGTGCGGCCGCGCCGACACCGCCAGCGACCGCGACGCTGAGGAAGGCCAGGGCGCTCATGATGTGGCCCCGTTCGGTCGGACCAAACCCGCGATCGCGAGGCCGCTACCGGTGGCGATCGCGCCGGCGAGGACCGTCAGGAGCGCGTACCCGGTGCCGGCCAACCCGCGGCCAGCGAGGAACAACACCGCGGTGCTGGTCGCGAGGGTGCTGTAGGTGGTGAACCCGCCGAGGACACCGGTTCCCAGAAGCAGGCGCAGTGTCCGGCGGCGACCCTCGTCAGGTCCGCGATGCGCGAGGTGTTCCAGCAGCACACCCAGTAGGAGCGCGCCGGCGATGTTGATCCAGAAGATCGCCCAGGACACCTCCTGCTGAGCGGGGAACGCGGTGCTGAGTCCGTCGCGTGCGGCGGTACCGATGGCGCCGCCGAGTGCGACGACACCGAGGTACCGCCACCGCAGATGCACTGGCCGGTCGATACGTTCCGGGTCGTTGGCGTCGATGTCTGGGTCGGGCGGGAGCTGCCCATCGGGCAGGTGCGTGTCCGTTCGGGAGGTCATGTTCCACCTTCCGCAGCGACCGCTGCCGCTGCTGCTCGTGCTGCCGGATGCAGGTACTCCCCACCCCGCGGACAGAACCCACCGTCGCCGTCGAACCGGTAGATCAGGGGTTCGCCCGTGGGGAGGTTCAGGTCCGCGAGCTCACCGTCAGTTAGGCCGTCCATGCAGGCACACAGTGCCCGCAGTGAGTTGCCGTGCGCGACGACGAGCACTGTCTGCCCGTCGCGGAGTGCCGGGGTGATGCTGTGCGACAGGACGGGTTGGACCCGGCGGATGACGTCGGAGAGTGTTTCGGTTCGACGAAGTGCCGCCCACGGCAGTCCACGAAGCGCCGGCGTCCGCCGGAGCGCCAGCCACGCGCGGATCGACATGCGTGGTGGCCGTCCCGTGCGGGTCCGACGAACAGCGAAGAACTGCTCCGCCCCCAACGCCGCTTGCGCATTCTGCTTGGACATGCCGGTGAGGGCGCCGTAGTTCCGCTCGTTCAACCGCCACGTCGACTCGATCGGCGCATCACGTCCGAGGACGTCGGTGACGAGCTCCGCCGTGTGGAGCGCCCGCTCGAGCGTCGACGTGAGCACGAGGTCCGGTCGGATGCCGGCATGCAGAAGTAGCAACCCAGCCCGATTCGCTTCGGCGCTGCCCTGTTCGGTCAGCGCGACGTCTCGCAAGCCGGTGAAGGTACCGGCAGCGTTCGCAGTGCTCTGTCCGTGGCGGAGCAGAACAAGCTGGCCGGTCACGGGGTGTCCCACGGCAGTGGGGCATCGAACCCGACCGGATCAACGGGCACTACGAGCACTGAACGGTGCTGCTGATGGGTCAGCCGTACCGCGACCGACCCCGTGAAGAACTCCGCGATTCGACCCGCTCCCGTCCTGGCCCCGACGACCAGCATCGCCGCGTCGCGGTCTTCGGCCACTTGCGACAGTGCCCGGCTCGGATCCCCGACACCCGGGACGAACGTGACGTCGACGCCGTAGGTCGTTGCGGCAGCACGTACTGCCGCCTTGTCACTGTCCGACAAGCCCTGCGGTGTCGTGTCAGCGGTGTCAGGGTCGATCGGTTCCACCATCACCGACCCGTCCGAGCGCGTACCGGCATCGAAGAGCGATGCATCCACGCTGACGCACACCAGCGTCGTACCGAAGCGCCGCGCGATAGACGACGCAACCTCGATGACCCCCGGAGCGAGGCCGGGCAGGACGCCGACGACGACCGGTCCGGAACCGATTGGTGCTGTCATGACACTCCCTACCTCAGGCGCGCAGAAGCGCGACCAGCTGAGATAGGGACTGTTGTCGACAACTGTCGAGGTTGGGTCCGGCAAGCCCCACTACCGGGTCCGAAGACACCACCATTATGCACCCGAACCCCAAGTCACGCGGGCCGTCTCGCGCACCCGCGACGTCCCGACACCGAAGGAAGCGATTCCGACGACACGGAGCGAAGCTGCCCACAGTCTCACATGGGTGGTCCGCTGATTGTCGCAGTGAGGGAGCCCTATGCGTACGACCCACGACAGCCGCCGGAACGAAGAAGCCCACCGAGATACTCGGTGGGCTTCTGTCGTCGTGTCAGACACGTTTCGGTCGGGCTGACAGGATTTGAACCTGCGACCCCTTGACCCCCAGTCAAGTGCGCTACCAAGCTGCGCCACAGCCCGCGAGTTCCGGAGAACTCAGGATCCCGGAGGATCCTCGCCCGCGTCCGACCGGAGCGCGAGCGACCGGTCCAGCATAGCGGACGTCAGACCCCCTCCGTGCCACGGCGCGTCGGACCGAGCGCGCAGCCAGAGCCACCGGAACGAGCACGCATGCACCCTCAGCCCGGCCGCACCACCTCGCGCCGCGCCGCCAGCCACGGCAACCCGAGCCCGACGAGCAACCCACCGGCCCCGTCCGCGGCCAGGTCCCCGATCGTGTCGTCGTAGCCGACGTAGATCGCCGAGTCGACGAAGTTGTGCCCGAGCCACTCCCCCATCTCCCACGCCGCCCCGATCGCGAGTCCCGCACACAGTCCGAGGATCGCGACGACCACCCGTCGCTCCCCGTCCGGCGCCGGCACCGCGCGCAGGTCGGCGCCGATGACGTAGAGCACGGCGGCGAGCAGCCCGGTGAGGACGACGTGCATGAACTTGTCCCACAGGAACACGCTCGTGTACCACTCGAGCACGCTCGACCACCCCGCGAGGAGCACGAGGACGCACACTGCGAGGTCGAACGCGGGCCGCAGCCCGAGCATCCGCGGCACCACAACCCCGAGCAGCGACAGCGCCATCACCGGCAACGCAGTACCGCCCCACCCGATGCTCGCGACGACAAGGCTGACGAGCGTCAGGGCACGCACCACGTCGGCCACCAGGAACTTCGGGCGCAGGAACGTCGGCCCGAGCGTGGCGATCACGACGCCCACCGCACGACCGCGTGCACGGCCGCGTGGTCGGAGGGCCACACCCCGCCCGGCCGCCGGTTCGACACGGCGACCCGCTCGACGGTCGCGTCCGGCGTCACGAGGACACCGTCGATGCGCCGGCCGCCGACACGTGGACTCCCGTAGTGCGGGTACGTCCCGTACGGCTCACCCACCTGCCGGGAGGCCCGCCCCCAGCTGTCGACGACACCAGCGTCCGCCAGTACCCGCCATGGTGCGGATCCTGCCGGGCTGTTCCAGTCGGCCATCACGACGGCGGGCAGGCCGCGCTGTCGCACGATCCGGCCGAGCAGTTCGGCGGATCGCAGCCGGGCCCACGGCGAGGCGACGTCGAGGTGGGTGGCGATCGCCAGGAACTGGACGCCGGTCGCGCGGTCGTCGACGACGGCGCCGACGGCGTGCCGGGGGAACGACGTGGCCCACGAGCGGGATCCCGGACGGTGCGGCGTGCGGGAAAGAGCCCACGTGCGGCGCTCGACGACGTCGAGGCGCGAGCGGTCGAGGAAGAGCCCGACCTGTTCACCACCGCCGCGCGCGCCGCGCCCGGCCAGGACGGGTTCCCAACCGGACCCGAGGCCGGCCGTCAGGTCGTCTGCCTGCGCGGGGAGGGCCTCCTGGACGGCGAGGACGGTGGGCGCTTCGGACGTGACGAGCGCGGCGATCGCGTCGCGGCGACGCTCCCAGGCGTCCGGGTGCGCGGGCGGCCGCGGCACGCGGCGCCGCACGTTCAGGGTCATGCAGTGGACCTCGGGCGACCGGACGGCTCCGATGAGAGGGTGGTCGTCGAGGTGGTGGGGCATGCCTCCCTTCTACGAGACGACACCCGTCGGATTCCCAGGGACCTCTCCGCGTGGCTCGTAGGGTGGCCCGATGCGTTCTCGTCCCACCCCTCGTGTCCTCGTCGCGATCGCGGTCTCCGGACTGCTGCTCGGAGCCGCCGGGTGCACCTCGAGCGGCCCGGACACGAGCCGCCCGACCCTCGCGAAGGCCACGGCGGGGACGGTCACGGTCGCCGACGCCTCCGACGCTGCAGCACGGTCGGTGCGGGTGAGCAAGGCCCTGTTCGCGAGTGCTCCCGGCGCGATCGTGGCGACGGCCGGCGATGCCGACGCGATCTCCGATGCCGCGAAGGCCGCGGCGAGCGCCCACGTTCCGGTCCTGCTGACCGCGAAGAACGAGCAGGACACGAAGGGCGGCGCTGCCGTCGCCCGCGAACTCGACCGGCTCGGGGCCGACTGGTACCAGGCCGAGGGCGACGTGTCGCTCGACACGGACGTCGACGAGCGGAAGGCGCCGGAGGGTGGCGACGCGCCGGAGTCGACCCGGGCCTCCCGGCAGGCGACCGTGGTGGTGGCGGACGCCAGTGCGGACGCTGCTGCCGTGGCGACCGCGAAGGCCGCCGGCGCTCGTGTGGTGACCATGCCGAGGGGCGTGACCGACCCGGCTGCCGCACCCGACGTGGTGACGGCGCTGCACGAGCGAGCGAAGCACCCGACGGTCCTCGTCGGTGCGGCGTTCGACGCGCTGCAGGACCCGGAGTGGACGGTGCGCGCGGCCGAAGGCGGCTTCCAGCTGCGGAACGGCGGGCAGCGACCCTTCGACGGGCACCGCTACGTGGCGCTGTACGGGGCTCCCGGGTCGCCGGCGCTGGGCGTGCTCGGCGAGCAGGGGCCGGAGGCCACCGTCCGTCGTGCTGAGCAGGTCGCGAAGCCGTACCGGGCGGAGTCCGACGAGCTCGTGACGCCCGCGATGGAGGTCATCGCGACCGTCGCTGCGGGTGACGCCGGGGCGGACGGCGACTACTCGACGGAGCTGCCGGTGTCGACGCTCGAGCCCTACGTCGATGCCGCCCACGACGCCGACATGCCCGTCATCATCGACCTGCAGCCGGGCCGCTCGGACTTCCTGTCGCAGGCGAAGAAGTACGAGTCGCTGCTGCAGAAGCCCGGTGTCTGGCTGGCGCTCGACCCGGAGTGGCGGCTGACGAAGGACCAGGTGCCCCTGCAGCAGATCGGGAGTGTCTCGGCGTCCGAGGTGAACGAGGTCTCCTCGTGGCTGGCTGCGCTCGTGCGCAAGGAAGGGCTGCCGCCGAAGGCCCTGGTGCTGCACCAGTTCCGGCTGTCGATGATCCAGGACCGTTCCGCGCTCGAGACCCACCCGGAGCTCGACATGCTCGTGCACGTCGACGGGCAGGGCTCGCAGCCGGACAAGCAGGCGACGTGGAAGGCGCTGCACCAGGGCGCGCCCGAGGGCCTGCACTGGGGCTGGAAGAACTTCTACGACGAGGACACGCCCATGCTGACGCCCGGGCAGACGATGTCCGAGGTGTCGCCGACTCCTTCCCTGGTCACGTACCAGTAAGCGCGTTCCGTCGCGTTGTCCACAGTCTGGAGGCGCGGGTCGGGTTTCGTCGGTCGGTGCTGACAGCATGGGGGCATGGAAACCACCGCCCCGCCTTCTGCAGACATCGCCGCCGAGGCACAGCAGGCGCTCGCTGCGCTCACGGGGCGTCCCGACGCGGTCTTCCACCCCGGCCAGCTCGAGGCGATCTCCGCCCTGGTCGAGCACCGACAGCGTGCCCTGGTCGTGCAGCGCACCGGGTGGGGCAAGTCCGCCGTGTACTTCCTCGCGACCCTGCTGCTCCGTCGCCGTGGTGGCGGCCCGACCGTCCTGGTCTCGCCGCTGCTGGCACTGATGCGCGACCAGGTGGCAGCGGCTGCCCGCGCGGGGGTCCGTGCGGTGTCGATCAACTCCGCGAACGCGCACGAGTGGGGCGAGACCCAGGCAGCCCTTGCCCGTGACGAGGTCGACGTGCTCCTCGTCTCCCCCGAGCGCCTGAACAACCCGAAGTTCCGCGACGAGCAGATGCCGACCCTGATCGCCCGGATGGGCATGCTCGTGGTCGACGAAGCGCACTGCATCTCGGACTGGGGCCACGACTTCCGGCCGGACTACCGCCGCTTGGCCGAGCTCATCCGCTCGCTCCCCCACGGAGTCCCCGTCCTGGCGACGACCGCGACGGCGAACGAGCGCGTGGTCGAGGACGTCGCCGAGCAGCTGACCGCCGGCCCGGCCGACCCGGTCTTCACCATCCGTGGGTCGCTCGCCCGGGCCTCGCTGCGGCTCGGCGTGCTGACGCTTCCGGATGCCCGGCAGCGGCTCGGCTGGCTGCTCGCGCACCTCGGCGACCTGCCCGGCAGCGGCATCATCTACACGCTCACGGTCTCGGCGGCCGAGGACATCGCCCGACTGCTGCGTGACAACGGGTACGCCGTCCGCGCCTACACGGGGCGCACCGACACCGACGAGCGGGAGCAGCTCGAGCAGCAGCTCAAGGGCAACGAACTGAAGGCCCTCGTCGCCACGAGTGCGCTCGGCATGGGGTTCGACAAGCCGGACCTCGGGTTCGTCGTGCACGTCGGCGCTCCCTCGTCGCCCGTCGCCTACTACCAGCAGATCGGTCGTGCGGGTCGTGCCACCGACAACGCCGACGTGCTGCTGCTGCCCGGGCGTGAGGACCGCGAGATCTGGCAGTACTTCGCCAGCGCGTCGATGCCGACCGAGGCCCGTGCTTCGGCCGTGCTCGGCGCCCTGTCCACCGACACCGCGATGTCGACGGTCGCCCTCGAGGGCCTGGTCGACATCAAGCGCTCCACCCTCGAACTCCTGCTCAAGGTGCTCGACGTCGACGGGGCGGTCCGACGCGTCACCGGCGGCTGGGTCTCGACCGGACAGCCGTGGCAGTACGACGCCCCGCGGTACGAGCGGGTCGCTGCGGCACGCGCTGCCGAGGCCGCGTCGATGCTCGACTACGAGTCCACCTCGGCCTGCCGCATGCAGCTGCTGCAGCAGGACCTCGACGACCCCTCCGCAGAGCCCTGCGGCCGCTGCGACAACTGTGCCGGGGCGTGGTTCCCGACCTCGGTCTCCGACTCGGATTCGTCCGGCGCGGCTGCTGCGCTCGACAAGGTCGGCGTCGAGATCGCCCCGCGTGCCCAGTGGCCCTCGGGGATGTCGTCGCTCGGGGTCTCGGTGCGGGGCAAGATCGGCGCCGACGAACTCGTGCAGCCCGGCCGCGCGGTGGCTCGTCTGACCGACCTCGGCTGGGGCGGACCGCTGCGTGCACTGTTCTCGCCGTCCACACCCGACGCCCCGATCTCGCGCGAGCTCGTCGACGGCTGTGTGCGGGCGCTCAAGGTCTGGCCGTGGGAGACCCGGCCGACCGGCGTCGTGGCGATGTCCTCGCGGTCACGGCCGCAGCTCGTGGGGTCGCTCGCCCAGGCGCTGTCGACGATCGGGCGGCTGCAGTTCCTCGGCACGCTCGACCGGAACGGCGGCACACCCCGCGGCGACGGTGCGACGAACAGCGCTTACCGGTTGTCCGGCGTCTGGGACACGTTCCAGGTCGGGCCGGAACTCGCGGAAGCGCTGCAGTCGCACCAGGGCCCGGTGCTGCTCGTCGACGACCTGGTCGACAGCCGGTGGACGGTGACCGTCGCGGGCCGCGAGCTCCGGCGTGCCGGGGCCGCCGCCGTGCTGCCCTTCGCGCTGGCCACGGTCGCGTAGCCGCCGCGGGCGCTAACGGCGGGCGGGCTTGGGGAACGTGGCGCGCATGTGGTCGGTGGTGAGCACGTCGCCGATGCCGATCATGAGCAGTGAGAACACGATCTGCTCGATCACCATCCAGAACGGGTACAGCCCGGGGATCGCCGCGACGATGAGCGTCACGATCGGGAAGATCCGGCTGAACAACCGCACCCGCTGGTACGCCCAGTAGTACCCGAGCTGTGCCCGCCACGCGAACACGTAGAGCGTCAGGGTGATGAGCAGCACGACCGTCGCCCGGAACCACACCGCCCACGGCACGGTCTCCCCCGCGCGCGTCAGCAGCACGGCCACGACGATGGCGGCGAGTCCGACGATCGTCTCGGCGACGAGCAGCCACCGGATCCAGCGGAACGACCGAACGGTGTCGGGGTGCTCGAGCATGTCCTGCCGGATGACGTACCCGCCCTGACGGCCTCCGGCCAACCGGTCGAGCCGGAGTCGGCACCACGCGCGGTCGGCGAGACCACCGAGTCCGTCGTTGCGCTGCGTCACCAGTACATCGTGCCGCATCGAATGACCGTCGGCGTACCGCGCCGACCGCTCAGTCGCTCGGGACGAGTGCCGCGCCACCCAGCACCGTGCCGGTCGCCGCGTCGAGCAGGACGAGGGAACGGACCTCGTCGGGCAACGTCCACGGCTCGCCGAGCACGACGGTCAGCCCCTCTTCGAGACCGGCGGCCTGGAAGACGTCGAAGGACTCCCCCGCTGGCGTCCACGTCGGATCCTCCCCACCCGTCACGGTCCCACCGGACAACACGATGTCGACCGGCCCCGTCGTCCCCGTCTCCAGGTGCGCGATCTCGACCGCCAGCGTGGCGTCGCCCGTGTTCCCGGCGATGTGGACGTGGCCCGAGGCAGCGGCGCCGTCGATGCCGACGATGTCCCCGGAGACCGGCGGAACCCGGCGCCACCACGGTTCGATCGGCGACGAGTCGACCGGTTGCACGGCCGGGGACTCCTCGGGCAGGGGTTCGCCCAGGCCGTTCGACGGCCGCAGCCCCTCCGCGGGGGACCGCGCGGGTTCGGGGACGGCTCGATCGGAGCGGGTGACGAGGTCGTCCTCGGCTGGGGCGTGCGAGACCGTCCAGAGCGACACCGAGCCGACGACGACCACGGCGACGAGGACTCCCACCAGGGCGAGCCGACGTCGATCCGTTCCCCACCGCCCGATGCGCACGCTCCCATGGTGCCGCACCGACGCTGCGGACGCGATCCGGGCCTCCCGGCCGAACGCGAACGCGAACGCGAACGCACAACGCACAACGCGCCCCGTGCAGACGGGACGCGTTGTGTGTGGTGCGGCTGCGACTCAGCGCTTCCGGCGCTCGCGCACCCGCATGTTGACGTTGATCGGGGTGCCGGAGAAGCCCCAGACCTCGCGGAGTCGACGGGTGATGAACCGTCGGTACTGCGGGTCGAGGAACGCCGACGTGAAGAGCACGAACGTCGGCGGCTGGCTCGACGCCTGGGTCCCGAACAGGATGCGGGGCTGCTTGCCGCCGCGCACGGGGTGGGGGTGCTCCTGGACGAGCTCGGCGATGAAGGCGTTGACCTTGCCGGTGGGGATGCGGGTGTCCCACGACTCGAGGGCGGTCTCGAGCGCCGGCACGAGCTTCTCGAGGTGACGGCCGGTACGGGCGGAGATGTTCACGCGCGGGGCCCAGGCGACGTGCGCCAGGTCCTGCTCGATCTCACGCTCGAGGTAGCGGCGACGTTCGTCGTCGAGCAGGTCCCACTTGTTGTAGGCCAGGACGAGCGCACGGCCCGACTCGAGCACGAGGTCGATGATGCGGAGGTCCTGCACGGACACCGGCTCGGTGACGTCGAGGACGACGACGGCGACCTCGGCCTTCTCGAGCGCGGCGGTCGTGCGGAGCGACGCGTAGAAGTCGGCACCCTGCTGCATGTGGACGCGCTTCCGGATGCCGGCGGTGTCGACGAACCGCCACACCTTGCCGCCGAGCTCGATCTGCTCGTCCACCGGGTCGCGGGTGGTGCCGGCGATGTCGTTCACGACGACGCGCTCTTCACCGGCGGCCTTGTTGAGCAGCGAGCTCTTGCCGACGTTCGGGCGGCCGAGGATCGCGACGCGGCGGGGGCCGCCGACCTCCTGCTTGGCGACGGCCGAGGTGTCGGGCAGCGTCTTGATGATCAGGTCGAGCAGGTCCGCGACGCCACGGCCGTGCAGGGCCGACACCGGGTGCGGCTCGCCGAGCCCGAGGTTCCAGAGCTCGTAGGCGTCGAGTTCACGGCGCTCGTCGTCGGCCTTGTTCGCGACGACGATGACGGGGCGGTCGGTGCCGCGGAGCATCTTGACGACGTGCTCGTCGGTGGCGGTGATCCCGACCGTGACGTCGACGACGAACAGGACGGCGTCGGCGAGGTCGATCGCGACCTCGGCCTGCGCGGCGACCGAGGCGTTGATGCCCTCGGCGCTGGGCTCCCAGCCGCCGGTGTCGACGAGCGTGAAGCGCTTGTCGTTCCAGTCGGCCTTGTAGCTGACGCGGTCACGCGTGACGCCGGGGACGTCCTGCACGACGGCCTCGCGACGACCGAGGATGCGGTTGACGAGCGCGGACTTGCCGACGTTCGGGCGGCCGACGATCGCGAGCACCGGGTAGGCGGGCAGGTAGTGGACGCCGTCCTCGCCGACCTGGCCGCCCTCGAGCAGGGCGAGGTCCTCGTCCTCGAGGTCGTACTCCTCGAGCCCGGCGCGGAGCGCGGTGGCGCGCTGCTCGGCCTCGGCCTCGTCGAGTCCGGCGAGCCGCTCGCCGAGGGCGTCGTCGTACTGGGGGAAGTCGTCGTTGTCCGGGTTGTCCAACTGAGCCATGGTGGGTTCCTCGCGAGCGGCCGGAGCCGCGGTGTCGGTGGCCGTTCCCGGCCGGGCCGGAGTTCCGGCCGTGGTGTGACCAGGCGGCCGAGGCCGTCCGGTCGTGCGTCAGTGCGTGGCCGCGCGGGCCAGGTCGACGACCGCCTGCACGGTCTGGTCGAAGTCGAGGTCGGTGGAGTCGAGCGTCGTGACGCCGTCCGCGGCGTTCATGAAGTCGACGACCTTCGCGTCCGCCGCGTCTCGGCGAGCGAGTGCGGCGGAGGTCTCTGCGGCCGACTGGGTCGTGACCTCCGCCGAGCGCCGGGCCATTCTAACCGACTCGTCGGCCGTCAGCAGGATCCGGACCTCGGCGTCGGGTGCGACCACCGTGGTGATGTCCCGTCCCTCGGTGATGATGCCCGGTGCGTCGGTCTTCCGCATCACGTTCCGGAACAGCTGCACGAGGCGGTGCCGGACGTCCGGGAGCTTGGCGATGTGGGCGACCGCACCCGTCACGTCCGGGGTGCGGATCGCGTCGGTGACGTCGGTCTCCCCCACGCGCACGTAGTAGTCGTCGGGGTCGGTGCCGATTGCGTAGTCGAAGGTGTCCCAGCTCGCCAGGATCGCCGCCGCGTCGTCGAGGTCGACCCGCTGCTGCAGGGCGTGCCAGGCGAGCGCACGGTAGGCGGCGCCGGTGTCCTGGTAGCCGTAGCCGAGGGCACGGGCGGCCGCGCGGGACACGCTCGACTTGCCGCTGCCCGCGGGACCGTCGACCGCGATGACGATCTTCGCGACGTAGGCGCCGTCGGTGAGACCGGCCGGTACCGGGGCGCTGGTCGAACCGGGCTCGCCGCCGGGTTCGCCGAGGCCGCCGGCCGGACCGCCGAGTGCGCCGCCGTCGCCGCTGCCGCTGAGCGGACCGCCGGCACCACCCTGGCCCGGGGTCGGGAGACCGGTGTCGGGCCCGTCCGGGCCGCCGGTCACACCGGATTCGTTCGTCGCTGCGTTCGTGTCGTCGTTCAGGCCCATGCTGCTGCGATCCTCCATCCGCGCCCCTCGAGTTCCTCGACGAGTCGCTGTTCCTGCTCGGGCAGCACCGACACCTCGACGATGCCGATCTGCGCGCCCGGTGAGTGCTCGAGGCGCATGTCCTCGAGGTTGATGCCGATCTCCCCGATGAACGTCAGGAGCGCGGCGATCTGCCCGGGGGTGTCGTCGACGAGGACGACCACCTGGGCGAAGCGCTTGGTGGTGCCGTGCTTGCCCGGCAGCCGTTCGACACCGCGGTTGCCGGCGGCGATCGTCTCGGCGATGGTGCGCGGCGAGCCGACGCCGTCCGGGTCGCCAAGGGCGTCGATCACACGCGAGAGGTCGTCGCGCAGGTCGGTGAGCACCGGCCGGATGTGCCCGGCGTTCGCCCCGATGATCTGCACCCAGAGTCCGGGGTCGCTCGCGGCGATGCGCGTGACGTCGCGGACGCCGCCGCCGGCCAGGCCGAGCGAACCGTCCGGGGCGTCCCGCAGACGTGAGGCCATGAGGGTCGACACGAGCTGCGGTGCGTGCGAGACGTACGCCACGGCGAGGTCGTGCGACTCGGGGTCCATCGGGACGACGGTGGCCCCGACGTCGAGCGCGAGGTCCTCGACCACCGCGGCACGCTGGTACGTGATGCCGTCGTGCCCGGCGATCACCCACGGGCGTCCGACGAACAGGTCGGCGCGGGCGGCGGTCGGACCGCTGCGCTCGCGTCCGGCCATCGGGTGCGAGCCGATGTAGCGGGTGACGTCGGCACCGGCGGCAACCAGGGCGGCCAACGGACCGGACTTCACGCTGGCGACGTCGGTCACCACGGCGCTCGGGTGGGCGGCGAGCTCACGCTCCACCACGGTCGCGACGACGTCCGGCGGCACCGCGACGACGACGAGCTCCGGCTGGTCGCCGGCTGCCGGTCGACGCCCGGCACCGTAGTCCACGGCGAGCGCCAACGCGGCCGGCGACACGTCGTCGAGGACCACGTCCACGCCCTTCTCGCGCAGGGCCAGCCCGATCGAGGCGCCCAGCAGCCCGGCACCGACGACTCGGACCGGGCCGCGCAGACGGCGGTCGATGTCGGTCGGGGTCACGTCGGTCACCGGGCAAGCCTACCGACCGAGCACGGTCAGTCCGCCGTCTCGTCGTCCCACTCGTCGTCCTCGCCCTGGTCGAGGGCGACGTCGCGGTCGTCACGAGCGGAGGGCTTGGCGTCACGGACCGTTCCGAGCAGCTTGCCGACCTCGACCGTGCCGAGCTCACGCATCTTGCCCGGCGGCAGACTGCCGAGGTGCAGCGGCCCGAACGAACGACGGACGAGTTCGAGGACCGGGTGGTCGACGGCCTCGAGCATGCGTCGGACGATCCGGTTGCGGCCGGAGTGCAGCGTGATCTCGACGAGCGACTCACCCCGCGAGGACTCGAGCAACCGCACCTTGTCGGCCTTGATGGGACCGTCCTCGAGCTCGACGCCCTCGGTCAGACGCTGCACCACGGCGGGGTTCACGTTGCCGTGCACCTTCGCGATGTACGTCTTCTGCACCCCGAACGACGGGTGCGCCAGCACGTGCGCCAGGTCACCGTCGTTCGTCAGGACGAGCAGCCCGGAGGTCTCGGTGTCCAGGCGGCCGACGTTGAACAGGCGCTCCTCGTAGCGGTCCACGAACTCGGTCAGGTCGCGGCGACCGCGCTCGTCCTGCAGGCTCGAGACGACACCGGTCGGCTTGTTCAGCACGATGTACCGCCGCGAGGAATCGATCTGCACCGGCACGCCGTCGACCGAGATCGCGTCGGTCGCGGGGTCGACACGACGCCCGAGGGCGTCCACGACCTGGCCGTTGACCGTCACGCGGCCCTCGACGATCAGGTTCTCCGCGACTCGGCGAGATGCCACGCCCGCAGCGGCGATCACCTTCTGCAGGCGCTCCCCCTCTGCCTGGAGGCCCGGCTCGGCCCCGGCAGTCGCCGTCCCGTCCGCCGCGTCCCAGTCCTCGATGATCGGCCGTTCGGGCGTGCCCTCCACCGGGATGCCGTTGCTGTCGCGCTCACCGCTCGGCTTCGGCGTGGTGCGGCCGTTGGCGGCGTTGCTGCTCTTGCCGGGGCGGTCGCTGTTGCGGACGCTCGTGGTGCCGCCGACGTAGCGACGACCGTTGTGCCACACGCGGCTCTGCTGGCCGTCGGGGCCGCGGCGGTCGTCGCGGTTGTCACGCGGGGCCGAGCGGCGGTCGTCGCGGTTGTCGCGAGGCGCGGCGTTGCGGTCGTCGCGGCCGCGGTACCCACCACGGTCGTCACGGTTGTCACGCGGTGCCGAGCTGCGGTCGTCGCGACCCCGGTACCCACCACGGTCGTCGCGCGGAGCCGAACTGCGGTCGTCGCGACCCCGGTACCCACCACGGTCGTCACGCGGAGCCGAGTTGCCCCGGTATCCGCCACGGTCATCACGGGGCGGGGCGCTGCGGTCGTCGCGCCCGCGGTACCCACCACGGTCATCACGCGGCGCCGAACTGCGGTCATCGCGACCCCGGTACCCACCACGGTCATCGCGCGACGCCGAGTTGCCCCGGTACCCACCACGGTCATCACGCGGAGCCGAGCCGCGGTCATCACGACCCCGGTATCCGCCACGGTCATCACGCGGCGCCGAGTTGCCCCGGTACCCACCACGGTCATCACGCGGAGCCGAGTTGCCCCGGTATCCACCACGGTCATCACGGGGCGCCGAGCTGCGATCGTCGCGCCCGCGGTAGCCGCCACGGTCATCGCGCGGCGCCGAGCTGCGATCGTCGCGCCCGCGGTACCCACCACGGTCATCGCGCGGCGCCGAGCTGCGATCGTCACGACCGCGGTAGCCACCACGATCATCACGCGGCGCCGAACCGCGGTCATCGCGACCCCGGTACCCACCACGGTCACCACCGCGGTCGTCGCGCGACGGGTACCCGCCACGACGGTCGTCGTCGCGCGGCGGACGTGCGCCCCCGCGGTCGTCGCGCCCGTACCCGCCGGAGCGGCCACCGGCACTGGAGCCGGCCCCGCCGCGGCCGGGAGCCGAACGCCCGGGGCGATCCGGGCCTCCTGAGCGTCCGTTGCGGTCGTCTCGGTCTCGGGGCGCGCCGCGCCCCCGGTCGTCAAACCCGGCCATCGGGGATCCCTTCGTTCTGCCCGAAGCCGTCCGCACCGTCGTCCAGGAGGGGCGAGATGAGCGGCAGCTCGTCGAGCGAGTTGATGCCGAGCTGCTGCAGGAGCAGATCGGACGTGACGTAGTTGATGGCGCCGGTCTCGGAGTCGGTGAACGACTCCTCGATGAGACCGCGCGCGACCAGCGTTCGGACGACGCCGTCGACGTTGACGGCACGGATCGCCGCGATCTGGGATCGCGTGATCGGTTGCTTGTAGGCGACGACCGCCAGGGTCTCGAGCGCGGCCTGCGACAGACGCGAGGGGCGCTCGGCCTCGACGAACTGCTCGACGACGGCGTCCAGGTCCTGGCGGACGTAGAAACGCCAGCCGCCGCCGACCTCGCGGAGTTCGAACCCGCGTCGGATCGTGCCGTCGACACCGTCGAAGTCCGCGACGAGGCGCTCGATCGCCTGGCGGACGGCGGGCACCGGGGCGTCCACGGCGGCGCCGAGTGCGACGAGCGACTGGGGCTCGTCGGCGATCATCAGGATCGCCTCGAGCTGGCGGTCGAGCGGAATCGCCGGGTGCGCCTGCGGGGCGCGGTCGTGCTCGGCGCGCTCGTAGATCGCGTGCTCGATCGCGCGGGCATCGGCCATCTCGTCGGCGCCGCCGGGTTCGGCGCTGGACGCGTCGTGTGCGTCATCCGTCATAGTCGGCTCCCAGGTTGGCGAGGCTCTCGTCGGACCAGTCCTCGGCGGTCCACCGGAGCGTGAGTTCCCCGAGCGGCTCGAGTTGTTCGAACGAGATCGATGCGTTCCGGTACAGCTCCAGGATCGCGAGGAAGCGAGCCACCACGATACCCGTCTGGTCGACGCCCGCGACCAGTTCGCGGAACGAGACGCCCTCGCCGTCGTGTGTCCGCAGGATCGAGACGACGATCGCGGCCTGCTCGCGGATGCTGATGAGCGGCGCGTGCAGGTGGTCGAGACCGACCGTCGGGATCTCCCGCGGGGCGAACGCCAGCGCCGCCAGCGCAGCGAAGTCCTGCACCGACAGCGTCCACACGAGCTCGGGCGTGCGCGCGCGGAACCGCTCCTCGAGCCGGACGCTGCGGACGTGCCGACGCGACTCCACGCCCCAGCGTTCGCCGAACCAGTCGGCGGCCTGCTTGAACGCCCGGTACTGCAGCAGCCGCGCGAACAGCAGGTCGCGGGCCTCGAGCAGGGCGACGTCCTCGGCGTCCACGAGCTCACCCTGCGGCAGCAGCCCGACGATCTTCAGGTCGAGCAGGGTCGCGGCGACGACCAGGAACTCGCTGGCCTCGTCGAGCTCGTCCGCCGACTCGGCCTGGCGCACGTACTGGATGAACTCCCCCGTGACCGCGCCGAGCGAGACCTCGGTGATGTCGAGCTCGTGCTTCGTGATGAGCGACAGCAGGAGGTCGAACGGGCCGTCGAAGTTGGCGAGTCGGACCCGGAACCCCGGCTCAGGCGACGGCGCCACGCTGGACGAGCTCTCGTGCGAGCTGCCGGTAGGCGTGGGCGGCGGCGTGGTCGGGCGCCGTCTGGGTGATCGGCCGCGCGGAGACCGTGGCGTCGGGGAACTTCACGGTGCGTCCGATGACGGTGTCGAGGACCCGGTCGTCGAACGTGTCGACGACGCGCTCCATGACCTCGCGCGAGTGCAGGGTGCGGGAGTCGTACATGGTGGGCAGGATGCCGTCGAGCGTCAGTGCCGGGTTGAGTCGGTCGCGCACCTTGTCGATCGTCTCGATGAGCAGGGCGACACCGCGCAGGGCGAAGAACTCGCACTCGAGCGGGATGAGCACACCGTGCGCCGCGGTCAGGGCGTTGACGGTGAGCAGACCGAGCGACGGCTGGCAGTCGACCAGGATCACGTCGTAGTCGTTCGCGACCTTGCGCAGCACGCTCGCCAGGATCTGCTCGCGGGCGACCTCGTTGACCAGGTGCACCTCGGCCGCGGACAGGTCGATGTTCGCGGGGATCACGTCGAGCCCCGGGGTGTTGGTCGGCTGGATGACCTGGATCGGGTCCTTCACGGCGCCCATGAGCAGGTCGTAGACGGTGTGGATGTCGTGCGTGCGGACACCGAGACCCGCCGAGAGCGCACCCTGCGGGTCGAAGTCGACGGCCAAGACCTTGCGGCCGTACTCCGCCAGCGCTGCACCGAGGTTGATCGCCGTCGTGGTCTTGCCGACGCCGCCCTTCTGGTTGCAGAGGGCGATGATGCGCGCGGGGCCGGTGCTGTCGAGTTCCTCGGGCACGGGGAACTCCCGGACAGGACGACCCGTCGGACCGATGGAGGTCGCGCCGGTGGGGTTGGTCGTCGGGTTCGTGCTCACCCGGCCATCGTACCGGCGACGCCGCCCGGGCCGAGGCCGCACCGCCGCGCGCGGCTCAGGCTGCGCGGAGGGCCACGCGCATGCTGTCGACGCGTTCGGCGATGACCGGGTCTGTCGACCACCGCTGCTGCAGCCGGCCGACGAGGTCGCCGACCTGCTCGCGGTCGAGCCCCGGGTGCAGCGCCAGCCCGACGGTCAGCTCCGGTCCGGCGAAACGACCGACCGGGTCCCCGGGGGTGAGTTCGACGCGGGCGACGCTGCGCTCCCCCACGACCGAGTCCGCGAACGCCTGGGCGACCTCGGGGTCCTCGAAGCACGGTGTCCACGGCAGGTCCTGGCCGAGCGCCCAGACCGCGGGACGGCGCAGCACGAACTCGGTGTCGGACTTCGGGTCGAGCACGACGAGCTGGGTCTCCTCGCTCGCCGCGGCCATCGCCACCCGGCGTGATTCGACGGGCACGGGCCGGGCATCGGCGTCCCACACGTGCATCGCGTCGACCGAGGTGAACGCGGGCATCACGCTCCGCCCGTCCGGCCCTGCGACCGTCACGATGGAGAGTTCCTGGGTCTTGTCCACCACCTTGCCGGCGTCGGTCTCGCCGAGGTCACCGGCCTCGGCGATGAGCGGGATGAGCAGTCGGGCGGTGCGCAGCGCCTCGATGACCGCCGCCTGCGAGGCACCGGCGGCCAGGCCCGTGATCGCTGCCGTCACCGCAGGGTCGGACAGACCGTCGTCGTCGGCGAAGGCGGTGTCGTGGTGGTCGAACGTGCGGCCCTCCCACGCGAAGCCGGCCGAGTCCGCCGCGCCACCCGGGGTGTGCGCGTCGTCGGCGTCGGGCCCGGTTCCGCGCCCGTTGGAGATCCCCGCCACGCCGCTACTCCGAGGCGATGTCGAGCGCGGCCGGCAGCGTGAACGCCCCGGAGTACAGCGCCTTGCCGATGATCGCGCCCTCGAGCCCGAACGGCACGAGCTCGCGCAGGGCCCGTAGGTCGTCGAGTGTCGAGATCCCACCCGAGGCGACCACGGGCTGGTCGGTCCGGTCGCACACCTGGCGCAGCAGCTCGACGTTCGGGCCCTGCAGCGTGCCGTCCTTCGTCACGTCGGTGACGACGTAGCGTGCGCACCCCGCGGCCTCGAGGCGGTCCAGGACCTCCCACAGGTCGCCGGCGTCCTCGGTCCAGCCGCGGCTGGCGAGGGTCGTGCCCCGGACGTCGAGCCCGACGGCGATCTGCTCGCCGTACTCGCCGATCACCCGAGCGGCCCAGCCCGGGTTCTCGAGGGCCGCCGTGCCGAGGTTGACGCGCGCGGCACCGGTCGCGAGGGCCGCCTCGAGCGAGGCATCGTCGCGGATGCCGCCCGACAGCTCGACGGACACGCCCTCGACCTCGCGGATCGCGTGCGCGATGACCTTGCGGTTGTCGCCCCGCCCGAAGGCCGCGTCGAGGTCCACCAGGTGGATCCACTCCGCGCCCTGGTCGCGCCAGGTGCGTGCGGCGGCGACGGGGTCGCCGTAGCCGGTCTCGCTGCCCGCCTCGCCCTGGGTCAGCCGGACCGCCTGGCCGTCGACGACGTCGACGGCCGGCAGCAGGACGAGGGGCGAGGTGTCGGTGAGGTCGGTCATGGTCCTGTCGGTTTCGTCGCGGTGGAGAAGGTGCGGTGTTCGGACTGGAGGCCCGTGGCGCGTCCGGCGGCGCCGTCGCGCCCGTCGCGGGCCGGGTTCAGAGCGAGCGCACCCAGTTGGTCAGCAGGCGGATGCCCGGCTCGCCGGACTTCTCGGGGTGGAACTGGGTCGCCGTGAGCGGCCCGTTCTCGACCGCGGCGATGAACCGCTGCCCGTGCTCGGCCCAGGTCAGGCCGGGAGCACGGAACGGCCCGTAGGCGTCGAGCGGGAAGTCGGTCACCCCGTACGAGTGCACGAAGTAGAACCGCTCGTCGTGCAGCCCGTCGAACAGCACGGAGTCCTCCGGCGCCTGGACGGTGTTCCAGCCCATGTGCGGCAGGACCTCGGCCTCGAGCTGCTCGACGGTGCCAGGCCACTGCCCGAGCCCCTCGACGTCGGCACCGCGCTCGATGCCCCGCGAGAACAGCACCTGCATGCCGACGCAGATGCCGAGGACGGGACGGCCGCCGGCCAGACGGTGGTCGACGATCTCGCCGCCCTGGACGCCCTCGAGCTGGTCGATGACCGCGGCGAACGCCCCGACCCCGGGCACGAGCAGCCCGTCGGCTCGGAGCGCCGCCTGCTTGTCCGAGGTCAGCGTGACGTCGGCACCGGCCCGCTCGAGCGCCTTCGCCGCGGAGTGGACGTTCCCCGACCCGTAGTCGAGGACGACGACGTTCGGCTTCGCGGTCACAGTGCGCCCTTCGTGGAGGGGATGCCGTCGACGCGCGGGTCGAGTTCGACCGCCTTGCGCATCGCTCGCGCGAACGCCTTGAACTCGGCTTCGGCGATGTGGTGCGGGTCGCGACCACCGAGCACGCGGACGTGCACGGTGATGCCGGCGTTGAACGTGATCGCCTCGAACACGTGGCGGATCATCGACCCGGTGAAGTGCCCGCCGATCCGGTGGAACTCGAACCCGGCCGGCTCGCCGGAGTGCACGAGGAAGGGGCGCCCGGAGACGTCCACGACCGCCTGGGCGAGCGCTTCGTCGAGGGGCACGAGGGCGTCGCCGTACCGGCCGATGCCGGAGCGGTCGCCGAGTGCCTGCTTGAGGGCCTGGCCGAGCACGATGCCGGTGTCCTCGACCGTGTGGTGCACGTCGATGTCGGTGTCACCCGTCGAACGCACGCGGAGGTCGATGAGCGAGTGCTTGCTGAACGCCGTCAGCATGTGGTCGAAGAACGGCACGCTCGTCGAGATGTCGGACGAGCCGGTGCCGTCGAGGTCGAGCTCGAGTTCGACGCTCGATTCGCTCGTCCTGCGGCTGATCGAGGCGGTGCGGGCGGTCATGCCCCAACCCTAACCGGCGGCTGCTCGGCGGCGACCTGGCGCATGGCGTCGAGGAACGCGGTGGTCTCCTCTTCCGTTCCGGCGCTCACCCGCAGGTGGTGCGGGATGCCGAGGTCGCGCACGATGACGTCCCGCTCGAGCAGGGACTCGAACGCGGCGTGCGGGTCGGCGACCCCACCGAACAGGACGAAGTTCGACCACGTCTCGTACGTCCGGTAGCCCATGGCCTGCAGCTCCGTCACCATCCGGTCGCGCTGCTGCTTGATGTCGTCGACCATCGCGAGCATCTCGGGCGCGTGCCGCAGCGCCGCGACGGCCGCAGCCTGCGTCAGGACGGAGAGGTGGTACGGCAGCCGAACGAGCCGGAGGGCGTCGATCACGGCGGGGTGCGCGGCCATGTAGCCGACACGGGCCCCGGCGAAGGCGAACGCCTTGCTCATGGTGCGTGAGACGACGAGACGCTCACGACCCGGCAGCAGCGTGAGCGCGCTCGGGACGTCGGACGGCATGAACTCGGCGTAGGCCTCGTCCACCATCACGATGCCGTCGCTCGCGGCGTACGCGGCCTCGATCGTCTCGATCGGCAGCGGCGTGCCCGTGGGGTTGTTCGGCCCGCACAGGAACACGATGTCCGGCCGGTGCTGCTCGATCGCCGCCACCACGGTCTCCGGCGAGATGCGGTACTCGTCATCGCGCTCCGCCGGGATCCACGTCGTGCCGGTGCCGGACGCCAGGATGGAGTGCATCGAGTACGTGGGCGGGAACCCGAGGACCGTCCGGCCCGGGCCGCCGAACGCCTGCAGCAGCTGCTGGAGGACCTCGTTCGACCCGTTCGCTGCCCACAGCTGTTCTGCCGACAGGCCGTGCCCGAGGTAGCGAGCCAATGACTCGCGGAGCTCGGTGAACTCGCGGTCCGGGTAACGATTGACCGTTGCCAGCGCCTGTCGGATCGAGGCGACGATGTCGTCAGCCACGTCGTCCGGCACCGGATGCGTGTTCTCGTTGACGTTCAGCTGGACGCGGACGTGCTTCTGCGGAGCGCCGTACGGGCTCTGACCGCGGAGGTCGTCTCGGATCGGGAGGTCTTCGAGCGTGAATGCCACCGATCCATCGTAGGCCGCTGAGCGCGACCCGCGACCAGCCGTCTGGACGGGACTGCCCACCACGACGGGCGGCGACTACTGGCCGGAGGTGTACTTCGTCGGGATGGCGATCTGCTCGCCGGCCTGCAGCCCCGAGCCGTCGAGAGCGTTGAGGCTGATGACGTCCTGCACGAAGTCGCGCGGGTCGGCGTTCGGCGCGGTGTCCTCAGCCAGCTGCCAGAGCGTCTCGCCCGGCTGGATGGTGACGGTGTCGAAGTGCGTCCGGGCTCCACCGGCGGCGGCGTCACCGGCGGACGCCTGCCCGCCGTTCAGGACGAAGAAGGCGACGACGATGAGGAGAGGGAGTGCTGCGAGCGTCGTGAAGACGATGCGCCCGCGGCGCGTCAGGCGCAGGCGGACGCGTGCGGCGGGGGCCGCGGTGCGCTGGATGTCAGCGATGGCGATGGTGCTCATGTCGTTCTTGCCTTCCCGTTCGGGTGAACCGAAGTCGTGTACCGAACATAGTTTCGAATCGGACGTCGCACAAGTCCTGGGAGAGGATTTCTGCGGGGTTTTCTTGCGACACGCTCGAACAGGTGTTTGTCCGGGGTTGACCGGTCGGATACTGTTTCGATCGACTGGGACAAGTCAAGCGGGGACCACCGACATTCCCGCCACGGCCGCTCAGCACCGACGAAAGCGAGACGACGTGGTGGACGAACTGCGGGGCCAGAAGCCGCTGACCGCGAAGCAGCAGACGATCCTCGACGCCATCCGTGCGTCCATCGCCTCGCGGGGGTACCCGCCGAGCATGCGCGAGATCGGCGACGCGGCCGGGCTGTCCTCGTTGTCGAGCGTGTCCCACCAGCTCGGCCAGCTCGAGCTCGGCGGTTGGATCCGCCGTGACCCGAACCGCCCTCGCGCGCTCGAGGTCCTGGTCGACGAGCCGACGCCCGACGTCACCGGACCCGACGTCGACGCCACCACGCTCGTCCCCCTGGTCGGCCGGATCGCCGCCGGTGTGCCGATCACCGCCGAGCAGCACGTCGACGAGATCGTCCCGCTCCCCCGTCAGCTCGTCGGTTCGGGCGACCTCTTCATGCTCAAGGTCGTCGGCGAGTCCATGATCGACGCCGCGATCTGCGACGGCGACTGGGTGGTCGTCCGCTCGCAGCAGACCGCCGAGAACGGGGACATCGTCGCCGCGATGCTCGACGAGGAGGCGACCGTCAAGGTCTTCCGCCAGCGCGACGGTCACACGTGGCTGCTCCCCCGCAACACCGCGTTCGAACCGATCCTCGGCGACGCGGCATCGGTGCTCGGCAAGGTCGTCGCGGTCCTCCGCTCCCTCTGACCCGCGCCGGACGCCGGCCGCACTGACCCGCGCAGGGTCCAGACCCGCGCACAACCAGAATCGGCTCGAACCACGAGATCTCGTGGTTCGAGCCGATGTGCGTTGTGCGGCGTTGAACGGAACCGCGGCCGGACCGGACCCGCGCGGCGGACGCGGGGCGGGCCTCCCGGCCGTCAGCCGTCAGCCGTCGCCGGCCGTCAGGACGTGACGGGGGCGACCACGTACGGGTCGAGCTCCGCGACCTGGCGCTGGAAGACGCGCACGCGCAGGCGCGTGCCGTCCTCCACGTAGTCGACGGACTCCACCGCACCGGTGTCGTGCAGCGTGGACACGAGGTCGCCGCGGTCGTACGGCACGACGACCGTGAGCTCGACGTCGGGCTCCGGCAGACGGTCCTCGATGACGCGGAGCAGCTCGTCGATGCCCTCGCCCGTGCGCGCCGACACGAAGACCGCGTCCGACGCCAGACCGATGAGCACCAGACGCTGGGCGTCGTCGATCAGGTCGGCCTTGTTGAACACGACGATCTCGGGGATGTCGTGAGCACCGACGTCGCCGATGACCTCGCGCACGGTGGCGAGCTGCGCCGCGGGGTCGGGGTGCGAGCCGTCCACCACGTGCACGATGACGTCGGCCTCCCCGACCTCCTCGAGGGTGGAGCGGAACGCCTCGACCAGCTGGTGCGGCAGGTTCCGGACGAAGCCCACCGTGTCCACGAAGGTGAACTCGCGGCCCTTGGTGCTCTCGGTCCGGCGGACCGTGGCGTCGAGCGTCGCGAACAGCTGGTTCTGCACCAGCACACCGGCGCTCGTCAGGCGGTTCAGCAACGAGGACTTCCCCGCGTTGGTGTAGCCGGCGATCGCGACGCTCGGCACCTCGTTGCGGTGTCGGTCGGCACGCTTCGCCTCGCGCGCGGGCCGGAACCCGGCGATCTGGCGGCGGAGCTTCGACATGCGGGTGTGGATGCGACGACGGTCGAGCTCGATCTTCGTCTCACCGGGGCCACGGGACCCCATGCCGGCACCGCCGGAGACCTGGCCACCGGCCTGGCGGGACATCGAGTCGCCCCAGCCACGCAGTCGTGGCAGCAGGTACTGGAGCTGCGCGAGCTCGACCTGGGCCTTGCCCTCCCGGGTCTTCGCGTGCTGGCTGAAGATGTCGAGGATCACGGCCGTGCGGTCGATGACCTTGACCTTCACGACGTCCTCGAGCGCACGGCGCTGCGACGGGGCGAGCTCGGTGTCCGCGATCACGGTGTCGGCGCCGGTGGCCTTGACGACCATCGCGAGCTCTTCGGCCTTGCCCTTGCCGAGGTAGGTCGCCGGGTCGGGGTTCGGCCGGCGCTGCAGGAGTCCGTCGAGGACGACAGCGCCCGCGGTCTCGGCCAGGGCGGACAGCTCGCGCAGCGAGTTCTCGGCCTCTTGCGCATCGCCGTGCGGGTACACGCCGATCAGGACGACCTGTTCGAGCCGCAGCTGGCGGTACTCGACCTCGGTGACGTCCTCGAGTTCGGTGGAGAGGCCGGCGACGCGGCGCAGGGCCGCCCGGTCCTCGCGGTCGTACTGGTCGCCGTCGCCGTCCCAACTCGGGTCGTCGACCGAGCGGGTCTGGATCGCCTGGGCGGGGGCGAAGATGGACGATGCTGCGCGGTGGTCGGCGTTGCGCAACACCCGTTCGACGACACCGTCTGCGCTGTCGTCGTTGGTCTGGTCGTTCTGCTGATGGGTATCCGTCATCCTGTCCACAGGGTACCTCCGGCGGCCCTCGGACACACCGGGTTCCCGCTACGGTTCATCCATGGCGAACGACCACTACTTCTCCGCGAACCCGTCATCGGACACCCGCGAACGCCAGATCGACGTCACCCTCGCCGGCCGGCCGCTCACGCTGACCACCGCGGCCGGGGTCTTCAGCCCGGACGGCCTCGACCGCGGCACCCGCGTGCTGCTCGGTGCCGTCCCGCCGCCCGCGCACGACGGCGCCCTGCTCGACATCGGCTGCGGCTGGGGGCCGATCGCGATCACGATGGCGCTGCACTCCCCCGACGCCCAGGTGTGGGGCGTCGACGTCAACGAGCGCGTGCTCGGACTGGCGCGTGCGAACGCCGAGGCAACCGGAACCGCCAACGTCACGATCGCCCTGCCCGACGACGTGCCGGCCGACCTGCGGTTCCGGACGATCTGGTCGAACCCGCCCATCCGCGTCGGCAAGGACGAGCTGCACGAGATCCTGCTGACCTGGCTGCCCCGGCTCGAGGTCGAGGGCGACGCCTGGTTGGTGGTGTCGAAGGACCTCGGGGGCGACTCGCTGCAGAAGTGGCTCGTCGGCGCGCTCGGCACCGGGTTCCACGTCGCGCGGGCGTCCACGGACAAGGGGTTCCGCGTCATCCGCGTGCGCCGGACGGCGTAGGGACGGCACCGAGCGCCGGCGTCAGACCGTCAGGTCCCCGGAGAACACGAGCTCGGCCGGCCCGGACAACGAGACGTGCTCGCCGTCCTCCGCCGCGAACATCCGAACCGTCACGACCCCGCCCGGCACCCGTACGCGCCAGGTGTCCGGCGCGCCGGAGCCCACCCAGTACCGCGTCGCCAGGGCCGCTGCCACCGCACCGGTGCCGCACGACAGCGTCTCGCCACTGCCCCGCTCGTGCACCCGCATCGTGATCTCGCCGACGCCGTCGTTGATGAGTGGGTCGCCGGGCAGCACGAACTCGACGTTGGCGCCGTGTTCGGGCGCCGGGTCGAGCACCGGCAGGAAGGTCAGGTCGAGGTCGGCGAGTTCGTCCTCGGTCGCGACGGCGACGACGACGTGCGGGTTGCCCACGTCGATGCCGATCCCGGGACGAGCACCGTCGAGGTTCTTGGCGCGCACCATGACGTCGTCGGAGCCGCCGTCCTCGATGCCGAGTCCCCACCGGCCGAGGTCGGCAGCGAAGCCGTTCGTGGTGCGCTGGATGTCGACGAGGCCCTTGCGGCTGCCGACGGTCAGCGTCTCGCCGGGCGCCACCTCGACCAGGCCGGACTCGGTCAGGTAGCGCGCGAACACCCGGATCCCGTTGCCGCACATCTCGGCGATCGTGCCGTCGGCGTTGTGGTAGTCCATGAACCAGGTCGCGGCGGGTTCGACGGCGACCAGGGCGCGCCCCTCGGGGATCGCCTCGGACCGCACCGCACGGATCACGCCGTCGCCGCCCACGCCGAAGCGTCGGTCCGCGATCGCGCGGATCCGCTCGGGGGTCAGGTCGACGGTGGCGTCGGGGTCGGCGAACAGGACGAAGTCGTTGCCGGTCCCCTGGCCCTTGGTGAAGTGCAGCTCGGTCACGGGACGATCCTACGGGCCAGTTCCGACAGGTCCCCGCGGTCCGCTCCGGTGACGTCGAGGGTCTCGGCGTCGGCGTAGCGGCGGAACCAGGACACCTGCCGCCGCGCGTACTTGCGCGTCGCGATGCCGGTCGCCTCGACCGCGGCCTCGACCGTGGAGCTCCCCCGCAGCACGTCGAGCGCCTGCGAGTACCCGATCGCGGCCCGCGCCGTCTTGCCCTGCTCGATGCCCTGCTCGCGCAGCGCGGCTACCTCGTCCACGAGCCCGGCGGCGAACATGCCCGCCGCGCGCGCGTGCAGCGCCGCGACGAGTTGCTCGCGGTCCCGTCGCAGGTGCAGGATCCGGGACGGTCGCCACGCGCGGGGCGCGGACGGGAGGCTCGGGGTCACGACCTCGGATCGGCTCGCGATCTCGAGTGCGCGGATCAACCGCCGTGGGTTGCGTGCGTCGATCGTCGCTGCGGCTGCCGCGTCCATGCCGCGCAGCCGTTCGAGCAGGATGCCCGGACCGAGCTCGTCGTGCTCGCGTTCGAGCCGCGCGCGGAGTTCGGGGTCGGTGCCGGGGAACGCCAGGTCGAACAGCACCGACGACACGTAGAGCCCGCTGCCGCCGACGAGCACGGCGACGCCGCCGTCGGCACGGATCCGGTCGACCTCGGCTCGGGCAGCCACCTGGTAGGCGGCGACGCTCGCCTCGTCGGTGACGTCGAGCACGTCGAGTTGGTGGTGCGGGATGCCGTGCCGTTCGTCGAGCGACAGCTTCGCGGTGCCGATGTCCATGCCGCGGTACAGCTGCATGGCGTCGGCGTTGACGATCTCGGCGTTCCGGCCGGCGGCGCGGAGGCGCTCGGCGATGGCGATGCCGAGGTCGGACTTGCCCGTCCCCGTCGCACCGACGACCGCGATCAGGTCGGCATCGGTCGCGTCGCGGGGGTGCCCGTGGTCCGGGACCGGGTCGCGCCCGAGGTCGTCCGGTCCGACGAGGGCTTCAGCGCCCGACACGGAGCGTGGGCAGCCCGAGCGACACCGGGCGTGGGCCGTCGCCGGGCGCCGCCGGCGTCGGCACACCGCAGCTCTCGGCCTCGGCACGGTCCCAGGCGTCACCCGCCCGGGTGCGTCGGATGCGCAGCGGAGCATCGTCGTCGGCGATGAGGAAGTGCGGAGCAGCCCGGGTGATCTGGACGGTGACGACGTCACCGGGGCGCGGGACCGCGGAACCCTCCGGCACGGCGAAATGCACGAGCCGGGAGTCCTCGGCGCGTCCGGACAACCGGCGGGTGGCTTCGTCCTTCCGCCCTTCGCCCGTCGCGACCAGCACCTCGACGCTCCGGCCGACCTGCGCCGCGTTCTCCTCGGCGGTGATGCGTTCCTGCAGGGCGACGAGCCGCTCGTACCGCTCCTGCACCACCTGCTTCGGCAGTTGGTCGTCCATCGTCGCCGCGGGGGTGCCGGGGCGGATCGAGTACTGGAACGTGAAGGCGCTGGCGAACCGTGCCTGCTCCACGACGCGGAGCGTGTCCGCGAAGTCCGCTTCGGTCTCGCCGGGGAACCCGACGATGATGTCGGTGGAGATGGCAGCGTTCGGGATCTTCGCGCGCACCCGGTCGAGGATGCCGAGGAACCGCTCGCTCCGGTAACTGCGGCGCATCGCCTTGAGCACCCGATCCGAGCCGGACTGCAACGGCATGTGCAGCTGCGGCATCACGTTCGGGGTCTCGGCCATGGCGTCGATGACGTCGTCGGTGAAGGCCGCCGGGTGCGGGCTCGTGAAGCGGATGCGCTCGAGGCCGTCGATGGTGCCGGCCGCGCGCAGCAGCTTGCCGAAGGCCTGGCGATCGCCGAACTCGACCCCGTACGAGTTCACGTTCTGTCCGAGCAGGGTGACTTCGATCGCACCGTCGTCTACGAGCGCCTGGATCTCGGCGAGGACGTCGCCGGGGCGGCGATCCTTCTCCTTGCCACGGAGCGACGGGACGATGCAGAACGTGCAGGTGTTGTTGCAGCCGACCGAGATCGACACCCACCCGCTGTGGGTCGAGTCGCGCTTGGTGGGCAGCGTCGACGGGAACACGTCGAGCGCCTCGAGGATCTCGATCTGTGCTTCGTCGTTGTGGCGTGCACGCTCGAGCAGCGTCGGCAGTGACCCCATGTTGTGCGTCCCGAAGACGACGTCGACCCACGGCGCCTTCTCGAGGATGACGTTCTTGTCCTTCTGCGCCAGGCACCCACCGACGGCGATCTGCATGCCGGGGTGGTCGCGCTTGATGCCGGCGAGCTGCCCGAGGTTGCCGTACAGGCGGTTGTCGGCGTTCTCGCGCACAGCACAGGTGTTGATCACGACGACGTCGGCCTGCTCGCCATCCGCCGCCGTGTAGCCCGCCGCCTGCAGCGACCCGCTCAGTCGCTCGGAGTCGTGGACGTTCATCTGGCACCCGTAGGTGCGGACTTCGTAGGTGCGCTGGCGCGCTGCGACGGTGGCCATGGTCGTCCCAGTGTAGGTCGGGGCGACTACTCGAAGCGCACGGTCCCGCGGCCCGTCGGAGGCCGACGTCCGCCGCCGTCGAGGGCGCGCTGGACGGCGATCCGCACCACGCCCGAGCCGTAGCCCTTGCGCATCAGGAAGCCGGACAACCGACGCTCGGCGGTCGCTCGGTCGAGCCCGCGCATCTGCGGCACGCGCTTGTCGGCGAGCTCCTGGGCGCGGATGAACTCGTCGTCCTCGTCGTCTGCTGCTTCGTCGAGCGCGGTGTCGATCGCGATCTGGTCGATGCCGCGTCGCCGGAGCTCGGTCACGACGCCCTGCCGCCCCAGACCCTTGCGGGCGTGCAGGCGGTCCACCAGGTCGGTGGCGAGCGCGACGTCGTCGAGCAGCCCGACGCGGGTCAGGCGTTCGATCTCGTGCTCGACCACGTCGGGGTCGAGGTCCTGCTGCGTGAGGAGCGTCCGCATCTCGGACTCGCTCACGCCCTTGCGACCGAGCGCGCGCATGCTGAGCCGCTCGGCGTCGGCACGCTGTTCGTCGAGCGGACGAGGAGCATCCGCAGGGTCGAGTTCCCCGCCACCGGCGATCGAGAAGACCGATGCCGTGGTGGCGTCCGCGCCGTCGTCGGCGTAGCCGTCCTGCTCGGCCCGAGCGCTCCGGCCGGACCCGTCACCGATGACCGGCGAGACCCAGTCCGCCTGCGCACGCGGCCCGCGGATCGGCAGTGGGACGGGGGTGTCCGCGTCGTCCTCGAGCACGGGATCCGAGACGTCGGACAGCAGCCGCTCGGGCGTGGGAGGAGAGGTGGGCTCCGCAGGTGCCGGGGCCCGACGACGGGACCTCGCACCGAACAGGTCGGTGACCGGTGCGAGGCCGTCGTCGTCGTGGTCGGTGCTCACGCGCCCTTGCGCTCCGCGAGCTTCGGCGCGATCGACTCGACCGGGGCGTCCTCGGCCTTGGCACCGCCGACGCCGAGCTTGGCGAGGATCTTGCCCTCGATCTCAGCAGCCGTGTCCGGGTTCTGGATCAGGAAGGAACGCGAGTTCTCCTTGCCCTGCCCGAGCTGGTCACCGTCGTAGGTGTACCAGGCACCCGACTTCTTGACGATGCCGTGGTCGACACCGAAGTCGAGCAGCGAGCCTTCGCGCGAGATGCCGACGCCGTACAGGATGTCGAACTCGGCCTGCTTGAAGGGCGGCGCCATCTTGTTCTTGACGACCTTGACGCGCGTGCGGTTGCCGACGGCGTCGGTCCCGCTCTTCAGCGTCTCGATGCGACGGATGTCGAGGCGGACGGACGCGTAGAACTTCAGCGCCTTACCGCCAGAGGTGGTCTCCGGGGAACCGAAGAACACACCGATCTTCTCGCGCAGCTGGTTGATGAAGATCATCGTGGTCTGCGTCTGGTTCAGCCCACCGGCGAGCTTGCGCAGGGCCTGGGACATGAGGCGGGCCTGCAGACCGACGTGGGAGTCACCCATCTCGCCCTCGATCTCGGCGCGCGGCACGAGTGCGGCGACGGAGTCGATGACGATGAGGTCGATCGAACCGGAGCGGACGAGCATGTCCGCGATCTCGAGCGCCTGCTCGGCGGTGTCCGGCTGCGACACGAGCAGGGCGTCGATGTCGACACCGAGCTTCTTCGCGTACTCCGGGTCGAGCGCGTGCTCGGCGTCGATGAAGGCTGCGATGCCACCGGCGCGCTGGGCGTTGGCGATGGCGTGGATCGTGAGGGTCGTCTTACCCGACGACTCCGGACCGTAGATCTCGACGATGCGGCCGCGGGGCAGTCCGCCGATGCCGAGCGCGACGTCGAGCGCCACCGACCCGGTCTGGATGACGTTGACGGGGGCGCGTTCGTCCGAACCGAGGCGCATGATCGCACCCTTGCCGAACTGCCTGTCGATCTGTGCGAGTGCGGTCTCGAGGGCCTTTTCGCGGTCTGCCGGTGATGGCATGGGGTGCTCCTTCGTGCTCGTGTTCGGCCGCCTGTAGGCTGTCGCGTCCACGCCGGCCGGTGGTGCAAGGCCGATGGTTCTGCGACAAGGCTTCGGGCTGTTCCCGATGTCCATCAACCTATGGCTGGCCACCGACATCACTGCCGACGGTCACGCGATCTGTGGATGGAACACCCGGGCGACGCCGCTGTGGAGGAACGTACCACCGATCGAACACCCGTTCGAGCAACACGCCGAACAGAGTTTCGGGCGACGGAGCCGGCACGATCGGAGGAGCACGCGCCTCAGTTCTGCGGCTCGGCCAGCCCCTTGCCGTGCCGCCGGTCCAGCGGGACGTCCTGCGAATCGCACAGGGCGTCCCACACCCGGCGGGCGTCGATGCCGGCGTCCAACGCGTCCACGGCCGAGCGGCCACCGAGGTCCTCGAGCACGACGTCACGGGTGACCACGGATCCGTAGGCCTCGCCGAACACCTGGTCGACGGCACGCCAGAACTCACTCACCCGCATCCACCAAGCCTAGAGCGTCCGCGAACGCAGGGCCTCCCCGCACGCGCAGTACCCCCGGACGCAGAACGCCCCCGCCGGGAGGTTCCGGCGGGGGCGTTCAGTGCGAGGCGCTCAGCGCACCGCGAGGTCGTTGTCGAACTCTGCGACGAGGTCGTCCGGGAGCGTGTCGGGGACGGGAGTGAGTCCCTCGACGATCGCGAGACGGTCACCCACCTCGCGCATGATCGTGGAGATGGGGGTGTCCAGCGCATCCGCGACGGACGCGAGGATCTCCGAGCTGGCCTCTTTCTGACCACGCTCGACCTCACTGAGGTACCCGAGGGCCACACTGGCCTTGGACGCGACCTGACGGAGGGTCCGGCCCTTCTGCAAGCGGAAGTCCCGAAGCACATCGCCGATTTCCTGACGAACGAGAACCATGAGAACTCCTCCTCTCTGTCGTCTCCGCGCCCGCCCGATCCGGAGGATCGAGTTCGGGTTCAGCAACTTTAGCGTTGCCGGTTGAAGCATGCTAACCAGGCTGGCTGCCGTCCTGCTGGAGATTGCGTGAGATGTAACCCAGTGGAAACGGGACCTATTCCCGGCCCCGGACCACGGACGACATCCGTGTCAGGAGTTCGGAGACGGACGCCGTCCGGATTGCACCGCGGTCCCCGTCGAGGTGGAGTTCCCAGGCAGTGGCGCCGTCCGCCGACGCGATCCCGACGAACACGGTGCCGACGGGCTTGCCGTCCTGCGGGTCCGGCCCCGCGACGCCGGTCGTGCTGATCCCCCACGTCGCCGGCTCGCCGTCGACGGACAGCGCGGTCCGGACACCGGCAGCCATCTGCCGCGCGACCTCCGGGTCGACGGCGCCGTTGGCGGCCAGCAACTCGGCCGAGACCCCGAGCACGCTGTGCTTGACGGGCGTCGCGTAGGCCACGACTCCCCCGCGCACCACGGCGCTCGCCCCCGGTACGCCGACGAGCGTCGACACCACCGATCCGCCGGTGAGCGACTCCGCCACGGCGACGGTCTCACCGCGACGCGTCAGCTCGGCGACCAGGGACTGCGCGATCGCGTCGACCGTGTCGGCCGGACCGGGAGGCACGGTGCCGGTCGCGTCGTCGGCCTGCGTCACGCGGTGGTCCGGTTGTGCTTCCACGCCTGGTACAGGTAGTCGATGCCGCTCAGCACGGTCGCCAGGAAGGCGGCGGTCATCAGGATGCCGTTGACCCAGTGCGCCCAGTCGCCGACGAGCTCCCACCACGGGAACAGTGCCGCCGTCAGGGCGACGGCCTGCAGCACGGTCTTGATCTTGCCGCCGCGGCTGGCCGGGATCACCCGGTCCGACAGCACCGCGAAGCGGAACACCGTGATGCCGATCTCGCGCACCATGATCAGGACGGTCACGTACCAGGGCAGCTCCCCGAGGATCGACAGGGCGACGAGCGCGCCGCCGATCAGGACCTTGTCGGCGATGGGGTCGACGAGCTTGCCGAAGTCGGTGACCAGGTTCTGCCGGCGGGCGATGATGCCGTCGGCACTGTCGGTGACGATCGCGACGACGAAGACGACCGCGGCCCAGATGCGCAGTGGGCCGTCGTTGCCGGCGTCGGCGAGGAGCAGCACGAAGAACAGCGGCGCCATGAGGATGCGCACGACGGTGATGATGTTCGCGACGTTGGCCGTCGATGCGGGGCCGGGGCCCTTGCGGAGCAGTCGCCCGCGCCAGGGGAACTTCGCGCCGTGTGTCGTGTCCGTGCCGTCCGAGGCGGTCATCGCCTTCACTCCCTGCCCGTCAGTCCCCACGCGTCCTCATCGGGCTCGTCGTGCACTTCATCGTACCCGCGGGTCATGTCGCCCACGGGGTCGGCGCCGTACCGGTCGCCGTCGTCACTCGGACCGGGCGCGGGGGCCACGGGCGCCGGAGCGGCGGGCGGCTCCTCGCCACGGAGCTTCGCGAGCACCGCGGGCAGCTGGTCCGCGGTGACGAGCACGTCGCGGGCCTTCGACCCCTCGGACGGCCCGACGATGTCGCGGGACTCCATCAGGTCCATCAGGCGACCCGCCTTCGCGAAGCCGACACGGAGCTTGCGCTGCAGCATCGAGGTGGACCCGAACTGCGTCGAGACCACCTGCTCGACCGCCGCGAGGAGCAACTCGAGGTCGTCGCCGATGTCGGCGTCGATCTCCTTGCGCTCGACCACGGCCTGGACGTCCTGGCGGTACTCGGGCTGGGCCTGCCGCGTGACGTGCTGGACGACCTCGGCGACCTCGCCCTCCTGCACCCAGGCACCCTGCACGCGCAGGGACTTCGACGACCCCATCGGGAGGAAGAGCGCGTCACCCTGGCCGATGAGCTTGTCCGCACCGGGCTGGTCGAGGATGACGCGGGAGTCCGTGACGCTCGTGACCGCGAAGGCGATGCGGGACGGCACGTTCGCCTTGATCAGGCCGGTGATGACGTCCACCGACGGACGCTGCGTCGCGAGCACCAGGTGGATGCCGGCTGCACGGGCGAGCTGGGTGATGCGGACGATCGACTCCTCGACGTCGCGCGGGGCGACGAGCATGAGGTCGGCGAGCTCGTCGACCACGACGAGCAGGTACGGGTACGGCTTGAGCTTCCGCTCACTGCCTGCCGGCAGGACGATCTCCTCGTTCTCGATCGCCTTGTTGAAGTCGTCGACGTGGCGGAACCCGAACGACGCCAGGTCGTCGTACCGCATGTCCATCTCCTTCACGACCCACTGCAGCGCTTCGGCCGCCTTCTTCGGGTTCGTGATGATGGGCGTGATGAGGTGCGGGACACCCGCGTAGATCGAGAGCTCGACGCGCTTCGGGTCGACCAGCACCATGCGGACCTCGGACGGCTTCGCGCGCATGAGCAGCGACGTGATCATTGAGTTGATGAAGACCGACTTGCCCGAACCGGTCGAACCGGCGACGAGCAGGTGCGGCATCTTCGCCAGGTTCGCGACGACGAAGCCGCCCTCGACGTCCTTGCCGACGCCGATCGTCATCGGGTGCTTCGACTTGCGCGCGGCGTTCGAGCGCAGCACGTCGCCCAGGGACACGATCTCGCGGTCGGTGTTCGGGATCTCGACGCCGATCGCGCTCTTGCCGGGGATCGGCGAGAGGATGCGGACCTCGTTCGACGCGACGGCGTAGGACAGGTTCTTCGACAGCGCCGTGACCCGCTCGACCTTGACGCCCGGACCGAGCTCGATCTCGTACCGCGTGACCGTCGGCCCACGGGAGAACCCGGTGACCTTCGCGTCGACCTTGAACTCGGTGAGCACACCGGTGATGGCGGCGACGATGTCGTCGTTCGCCTGACTGCGGGCGACCGAGGGCGTGCCGGAGCTGAGGGTCGTGGCGGCGGGCAGGCGGTACGGCTTCGACGGGTCCTCGTCGGACCCGGCTGCGGCCGCACTCAGCTCGGCGGCGGCGTCGTCCGGCTCGTCGACGACCTCGGGTTCGGACAGGACCGCAGGCACCGCCGGTCGGATGTCGGCGGTCGGTTCCGGACGCGCGGGGACGTCGGTGCCGAACGCCCGGAGCGCCTGCTCGGCGTCCTGCAGGTCCTGCTCGACGGAGTCGTTGAGGTTGACCGACGCGGGCTCGGCGGGTGTCAGGTCGACCAGGCCGGCCGCGGCGCCGGCGTTCGGGTTCGTGGTCGGTGCGGCCGTCGCGGGAGCAGCCGCAGCCGTGGGCGGGGCCGTCGGAGCGACACCGGTCGCCGGGGGCAGGACGGGGCTGTCGTACGCCGGGTCCTCTTCGCGCCCGGACTTGTTCCGGCGCCACCACGGCACGTTGTCGCCGTCCGCCGCGCCTTCGGCAGCGGACTGCTCGTCGCCGAAGCCGAGGTCGTCGAACAGCTGGAAGTCGGTGTCGCCCTTCTTGCCGCGCTTCGACGTGCGGGTGCGGGTGGCGGGCTCGGCCACGGCCGCGGCGGCCTCGGGCTCGGCAGCCGGGGCCGGGGCCGGCGCACCGAACAGGTACGCGTACAGCTCGTGCAGGCGACGACCGACCTTGTTCGGCGGCGTCTTGGTGATGATGAAGAGCGAGAGCACGAGCAGCACGATCGCCACCGGGACCGCGACCCACGCGGTCGCGATGGTCACGAGCCAGCCGATCACGACCCAGCCGAGCACCCCGCCGGCCGCGGCCAGCGCGGGCATGCCGTCGGCTGCGCTCGGCTGACCACCGAAGACGTGGCAGAGCGAGGCGATGGAGACGAGCAGGATCCCCAGGCCGATGCCGATGCGGGTGTTGTCGTGCACGGAGGCCGGGTGCCGGAACAGCCATCCGGCGAAGACGATCATGATCACCGGCAGCGCGAACGCCAACCGGCCGAACAGTCCACCGAAGGTGTAGGCGTCGAGTGCGACGGACACGTCGTTCGTCG
Organism: Curtobacterium sp. PvP017; assembly: GCF_054060195.1. Taxonomy (NCBI): domain Bacteria; kingdom Bacillati; phylum Actinomycetota; class Actinomycetes; order Micrococcales; family Microbacteriaceae; genus Curtobacterium; species Curtobacterium sp. PvP017. The sequence continues at coordinate 204,753 of NZ_JBSSCY010000005.1, read as the reverse complement.
GGTTGAGCCACTCGACGACCGCACCGGCGATGGCCAGCACGAACAGCAGGAACGGGAACCCGTCGCGCCGCTGGTCCTTCTCGAGCGACTCCTTGCCGAGCAGCCGGAACACCGCGCCGACGCCGTGCGCCATCGCGAGCCAGAAGGTCACGAGCGGGTTCTGCTCGCGGAACACCGGTGTCGGTGCAGCCTGCGGCAGCTTCTTCGTCGTGGCCTGGGTGCGCGACGAACCACGCGTCCCGTTCCCACGGGACGACGTGGACGCGCGCGAGCGCGTGGTCGACTTGGTGCCTCCGGCCATGGGCAGAACCCTAATCCCCACTCAGGACAAACCAAGGGAGGCCCGCCGCAGCGTCCGTGACGGACGCTGGACGGGCCTCCCGGTCGACCGCGATGAACGCGACTGACGCGACTGACGCGACTGACGCGCTACGCCTCGATGACCACCGGGACGATCATCGGACGGCGGCGGTGCTTGGTGTTGACCCACCGGCCGACCGTGCGGCGGACGACCTGCGCGAACGCGTGCGAGTCCCGCGTGCCGTTCGCGGCCGCCTCGGCGATCGCCTTGGCGATCTGCGGACGGACGTCGTCGAACACGGAGTCGTCCTCGGCGAAGCCGCGCGACTGGATCTCCGGGCCGATGACGCACTGGCCGGTGGTGAAGTCCACCGCGGCGAAGACCGAGATGAAGCCCTCTTCCGACAGGACACGGCGGTCCTTGAGGTCGGCGTCGGTGATCTCGCCCACGGTCGAGCCGTCGACGTACACGTAGCCGATGTCGAGCTGCCCGGCGACCGTCGCGACGCCGTCCTTCAGGTCGACGACGATGCCGTCCTGCCCGAGGATCACGTTGCGCGGCGGCACACCCGTCTGGATCGCCAGGTCGGCGTTCGCGTACAGGTGACGGTGCTCGCCGTGCACGGGCAGCACGTTGCGCGGACGCAGGATGTTGTAGCAGTAGAGCAGTTCGCCGGCCGAGGCGTGTCCGGAGACGTGCACCTTCGCGTTGCCCTTGTGCACGACCTTCGCGCCGAGCTTCGTCAGCCCGTCGATGACGCGGTACACGGCGTTCTCGTTGCCGGGGATGAGCGACGACGCGAGGATGACGGTGTCGCCCTCGCCGATCTCGATCTGGTGCTCGAGGTTCGCCATCCGCGCGAGCACGGCCATCGGCTCGCCCTGCGACCCGGTCGACATGTAGACGATCTGGTCGTCGGGGACGTTCTTCGCCTTCTTCGTGTCGATGAGGACGTTCTCGGGCACCCGGAGGTAGCCGAGGTCGGCGGCGATGGTCATGTTGCGGATCATCGAGCGCCCCATGAACGCGACCTTGCGGTTCGCGGCCGCGGCGGCGTCGAGGACCTGCTGCACACGGTGCACGTGCGACGAGAAGCTCGCCACGACGACCTTCTTGCGTGCCCGCATGATGATGTTCTCGAGCACCGGTCCAATGTCCCGCTCGGGCGCGGTGAAGCCCGGCACGTCGGCGTTCGTCGAGTCCGGCAGGAACAGGTCGACGCCGGCCTCACCGAGACGCGCGAACGCACGGAGGTCGGTGATGCGGTCGTCCAGCGGGAGCTGGTCCATCTTGAAGTCACCCGTGTGCAGGACACGACCGGCGGGGGTCGTGATCGCGACGGCGAGGGCGTCCGGGATGGAGTGGTTCACGGCGACGAACTCGAGGTGGAACGGGCCGAGCTGTTCGGTCTGGTCCTCGGCCACGACGAGCGTGTACGGCTTGATCCGGTGTTCCTTGAGCTTCGCCTCGACGAGCGCGAGGGTCAGCGTGGAGCCGATCAGCGGGATGTCGTCGCGGAGCTTCAACAGGTACGGGACGGCGCCGATGTGGTCCTCGTGACCGTGCGTGAGCACGACACCGAGGACGTCGTCGAGGCGGTCACGGATCGGCGCGAAGTCCGGCAGGATCAGGTCGACCCCGGGCTGGTGCTCCTCGGGGAAGAGCACGCCGGCGTCGACGATGAGCAGCTTGCCCTCGTACTCGTAGACGGTCATGTTGCGACCGATCTCGCCGAGTCCCCCGATGGGGATGACGCGGAGGGTGCCGGGTTCGAGCGGCTGCGGTGTGGAGACTTGTGTGGGCATTCGGTCCTACGGATTCGGGCGACGCGCGGGGAGCGCGCCGCGGTGTTCGCTAGCGGGTGGTGCCTGGCACCTTTGGCAGTGCGCCGCCGGCCGCTGCGTTGCGGTCGGGGCGGAAGTTCGAGAAGTCGGCGCCGGGCACGTCGCGCACGGCTTCGAGCGAGGTCTCGATGGCGTACGCCTCGGAGTCCTCGGGGCCGACGAGCGGCAGACGGACGCGCGGGCTGCCGATGCGGCCGAGCCCGTGCAGGATGTACTTCGCCGCGACGGTGCCGGGCACGTGGGTCATCACGGCGCGGACGAGCGGCTCGACGCGCTTGTGCTCGGCGGTGGCGGTCGCCAGGTCGCCGCGGTTCACGGCGTCGACGATGGTGCGGTACGGCGTGCTCGTGATGTTCGCGGTGACGCCAATCAGGCCCGTCGCGCCGATGGACAGGTGCGGGAGCACGTTGGTGTCGTCGCCGGAGAAGTACATCAGGTCAGTGTTGTTCAGCACGCGGGACACCTCGGCGAAGTCGCCCTTGGCGTCCTTCACGGCGAGGATGTTCGGGTGCTTCGACGCGCGCAGGATCGTGTCGTAGGTGATCGGGATGCCCGTGCGCCCGGGGATGTCGTACAGGATCACCGGCAGGTCGGTGGCGTCGGCGATCATCCGGAAGTGGGTGAGCACGCCCGACTGGGTCGGCTTGTTGTAGTACGGCGTGACGATCATGACGCCGTCGGCGCCGGCCCGCTCGCTCTGCTTGTAGAGGTGGATCGCGTGCGCGGTCTCGTTCGAGCCACCGCCCGTGATGATCTTCGCGCGGCCCGCGGCGACGGACTTGCCGACCTCGACCAGACGGAGCTTCTCGGGGTCGGTCAGGGTGCTCGTCTCGCCGGTGGTGCCGGTGACGACGATGCCGTCGGCGCCGGCCGTGATGCAGTCGTCGATGTGCTGCTCGACGCCGGGCCAGTCGACCTCGCCGTCGGCCGTGAACGGGGTCACGAGGGCGACGAGGACCTGACCGAAGGGATTCTCACGCGGGGACACGGGCACCAGCGTACCGGGGATGGGCGCGATGGCCGCCGTCCGGGTGGACGGTCGCCTGCCTGCGGCGCGGACGGGAGGCCCGGATCGCGTCCGTCAGGCGCTGCCCGTCCGGTGGGAACCAGGTTCCGGACACCACACCACGCGATTGCGCGGTGCTGTGTCCGGAACCTGGTTCCGAACGCTCAGGGGCGCTGCCACTCGAGGAAGCGGTAGCGGGTCCCGGTGCGGGACTCCTGCCACGGGCCCTCGTCGACGAGCGACCAGTCGGCCGACCCGGCGAGCGTCGGAGCGACGGTGTCGCCGGGCACGTCGACGTCGATCACGGTCTCGGACACCCGCTCGGCACGGTCCAGCGCTGCGGCGTAGACCTGCCCGCCGCCGATGACCCAGACGGTCTCGTCGGCACCGTCGGCACCGTCGAGGGCGGCCGCCAGCTCGTGCACGACCTCGGCGCCGTCCGCCGACCACGACGGGTCGCGGGTGAGCACCACGTTGCGCCGACCGGGCAGCGGACGGAACCGCTCGGGCAGGGACTCCCAGGTGCGCCGGCCCATCAGCACCGTGGCGTCACCGGTGACCTGCTTGAAGTGCGCGAGGTCCTCGGGCACGTGCCAGGGCATGCCGCCGTCGGCCCCGATGACCCCGCCGGTCGACCGGGCCCACACCATGCCGATCATCAGACCGCGACCGCGGCCTTGATCGACGGGTGGTGGTGGTAGCCGACGACCGTGAAGTCCTCGTACTCGTAGTCGTCGATCGAGTCCCTCGGTGCGAGCTCCAGGGTCGGCAGGGCGTACGCCGTGCGGGACAGCTGCTCCTCCACCTGCTCGACGTGGTTGTCGTAGACGTGGCAGTCGCCGCCGGTCCAGACGAAGTCACCGACCTCGAGCCCGGTCTGCGCGGCGATCATGTGGGTGAGCAGGGCGTACGACGCGATGTTGAACGGGACCCCGAGGAACATGTCCGCGCTGCGCTGGTAGAGCTGGCACGAGAGCTTGCCGTCGTTGACGTAGAACTGGAAGAACGCATGGCACGGCGCGAGTGCCATGTCCGGGATGTCCGCCACGTTCCAGGCCGACACGATGAGCCGTCGGCTGTCGGGGTTCGTGCGGATCTGGTCGATCACCTGGGCGATCTGGTCGACGTGCTCGCCGGACGGGGTCGGCCACGAGCGCCACTGCACGCCGTAGACCGGGCCGAGGTCGCCGTCCTCGTCCGCCCACTCGTTCCAGATCCGGACGCCGTGCTCCTGCAGCCAGGTCGCGTTGCCGTCGCCGCGCAGGAACCAGAGCAGCTCGTACGCGATCGACTTGAAGTGCACGCGCTTCGTGGAGACGAGCGGGAAGCCCTTCGACAGGTCGTAGCGGAGCTGCGCACCGAACAGACTGCGGGTCCCGGTGCCGGTGCGGTCGCCCTTCGGCGTGCCCTCGGTGAGGACCCGGCGGAGCAGGTCTTCGTAAGGGGTCGGCACGGTGGGGTCGGGCTGCACGGTCTCGCTGTCGCTCACACACAGAAGACTACGTCGGCATGAGTAGCGTTGGCGGCATGGCAGACACGGCGGCAGAGCCGCTCTCGATCCTGATCGCCGGCGCGTCCGGTTTCATCGGCACCCCGCTCGTCCGCGCCCTGCGCGAGGCGGGCCACCACGTGACCACGCTCGTGCGACGCGAGCCGCACACGGCCACCGAGTTCCGCTGGGCCCCCGGACAGCGTCCGCTCGACCCGGCCATCGTCGACGGCGCCGACGTGGTGATCAACCTGGCGGGGGCCAACATCGGCAAGTTGCCGTGGACCGCGAAGTACCGCGAGGAGATCCGGCGCTCGCGCGTCGACGCGACCGACACCCTGGTCGAGGCGATGCGGCACGCCAGCACGCCCCCGGCGCTGTTCCTGTCCGGATCGGCCTCGGGCGTGTACGGCGACCGCCCGGCGGACGTCCTGCAGGACGACGCGGCGCCCGGCACCGGGTTCCTCGCCGAGGTCTGCACCGCATGGGAGGCCGCGGCGAACGCGGCGCCGGACGGCGTGCGCGTCATCACCCTGCGCACCGGCATCGTCATCGGCGAGGGCGGCGGCGCGCTCGCACCGATCTTGCCGCTGACCCGGTTCGGACTGGGCAGCCGCCTCGGCACCGGCGGGCAGCACTGGCCGTGGATCGCGCTCGAGGACGAGGTCGGCGCCATCGTGCACCTGGCCACGAGCCCGTCGGCGTCCGGGGTCAGCGGCCCGGTGAACCTCGCAGGACCGGAACCCGTCGTGGCCGACCGCATCACGAAGCGCGTCGCCGAGGACCTGCACCGTCCGTACCTGTTCCGGATCCCGGAGTTCGCACTGCGACTGGCGCTGCAGGACGCGGCGGACGAGATGCTGCTGTCGAGTCAGCAGATGGTGCCGACGAAGCTGCTCGAGTCCGGCTACGCCTTCCGCTACACCCACGCGTCGGACGCGGTCGACGCGGTCCTCTGACCGGAGGTCAGGCGCTCGCCCGCGACAGCGCGGTGCGCATCGCGGCGCGGGCGCGCTTCCGGTCTCCCGCGGCGTCGTAGACGACCCCGAGCCGGTACCACACGCGCCAGTCGGCAGGATCCTGTTCGACGGCGGCCTGGTACTTCGGGAAGACCTCGTCGGCGGCTTCGCGCGTCGGACGTCCCGACGGTCGCACGGGCACGACGTCCTCCGGCGCACCGCCCTCGGCCTCGAGCCGGGAACCGAGCCGGGTGATCCGGACACCGAACCGGAACTCGAGCACGAGCAGGAGTGCCCCGATCGCGGCGACGACGAACAGGGCGACGCCGATGCCGATCCCGATCGGGATGCCGGTCGCGATGAACGCGACGGCCCGCTGCCCGACGAGCACGATGTAGAGCGCCAGCAGCAGGGTCATCAGCGCCGCACCCCAGAACGGCGACCGGATCGCGCGCCCGGCCCGCGCTGCACGTCCCACCGGGTCAGCCGATGCCGAGGACGCTGCCGAGGCCCACGGTGAGTCCGCGGGCGGACCCGAGTGCCGACAGTGCCGCCCGGATCCCGGCGACGTAGGCGACGTCGTCGTTGGTGTCGTGCCGGATGGTCAGGGTCTCGCCGGGGCCGCTGAGCAGGACGTCCTGCACCGCCTTCACCCCGGGCAGCCGGAGCGAGTGGATCGGAACGCTCGCCACCTGCTGACCGCGGGCGCGTTGGTCGACGTGCGGGGCCTCGACCGGACCGACGTCGCGCCGCGCCTCGGCGATCAGTTCGGCGGTGCGCACCGCGGTGCCGGACGGCGAGTCGATCTTGCCGGCGTGGTGCGTCTCGACGATCTCGACCGAGGGGAACCACGGCGCCGCGATCGTGGCGAGGTGGGTGCCGAGCACCGAGCCGATCGAGAAGTTCGGGACCACGAGGACGCCCTGGTCGGGTCGCTCCTGCAGCGCGGTGCGGAGCTTCGCGAGACGGTCGGCCGACCAACCCGAGGTGCCGACGAGCACGTTCGCCCCGCTCGACAGGGCGTTCTCGACGATCGCGGGGCTGAGCGCCGGCACCGTCACGTCGACGACGAGCGCGGCGCCGCCGAACACCGACGGAGGCGCCTCGTGGGCACCGTCCTTCGACGACAGACGGGCGACGAGCTCGAACTCCGGGAGTTCCTCGACGACGGAGGCCACGAGGCCCCCGAGACGACCGGTGGCGCCGACGACGGCGACGGGAGTGACCATGCCGTCCATCCTAGGATCGACCCATGTCAGTCGAGGTCAGGACCGTGCCCGCCGATCTGCCCGAGGTCGACGTCCTGCTCGACGCGTACCTGGACGAGCGCGAGGCGACGTTCCCGAGCGCGCAGGGCGCCTACTCGCGCAAGCGGACACCGGCTGCCGAGTTCACGCCGCCGAACGGGGTCTTCGCGGTGGCCTACGACGGCGGCACCGCGGTCGGGTGCGGCGGGCTCCGGCGGATCCCGGCCGGGGTCGACGAGACGGGCGCCGACGACGTCCGGTTCGAGGTCAAGCACGTCTTCGTGACCCCTGGCGGACGGGGCAAGGGCATCGCGTCGGCGCTGATGGACCTGCTCGAACGGGAAGGTACGGCGCTGGGAGCGACGAGCATCGTGCTCGACACGAACGACTCGCTCGTCGCCGCGGGCGCGATGTACCGCGGTCGGGGCTACGAGCGCGTCACAGCGTTCAACGACAACCCGAACGCGACCGCCTGGTACCGCAAGCCGACGACCCGCTAGACGGGCTGGTCGACCGGCAGCCCGGTCCGCAGCTCCACCGGCAGGTGGGCCAGGTCGTTCAGGGCGACCACCTCGGCCGGCTTCGCGGAGCGGATCCGGATGATCGTGAGTGCGGTGTGCGCGACGTTCGTGCCCATCCAGCGCCACTCGGGGGCCTGGAACGCTTCGCGCACGAACCAGCCGATCACGGCGTTGTGCGTGATGAGCAGGTCGTGCCGGTCCTCGCGCGCCGGGGTGAACCACTCGGAGACGGCATCGCCCATCTGGGCCTGTCCGGCGACGATCTCCTCTTCGGTGACGCCGCCGTACCAGCCCTGGTAGGCGTGCGGCATGTCCGGGGTCGGGCCGGAGGGGACGCAGTCGAACAGCAGTGTCGACGGTTCGGGCTGGATCGAGGGCAGCCGTTGCGCCAGGAACGCAGCCGTCTCGCTCGGGGCCTGCAACGGGGAGTGGTACACGCCGTCGAAGGGCAGGCCACCCAGTCGGTCGGCGACGAGCATCGCCTGCCGCTTGCCGCGCTCCGACAGCTTGCCGTCGCGGAGGCCGTGCTCGGCGTCCTGGTGTTCGCCGTGCCGGACGAGGTACAGGTAGTGGGACATGTCCGTGCTCAGCTGCCCATCCCGATCGCTGCGGCGAGTTCGTCCTGCTGCACCGCTCCGACCACCGACGTGATCGTCGGACGGGTCAGGAGGTCGCGGGCGAGTTCGAGCACGCCGTCGGTGGTGACCCGGTCGACGCGCTCCAGTGCGGTCGACAGGTCGGTGTACTCCCCGGTGCCGAGCTCGGACCGGCCGAGGCGGGTCATCCGGGCGTCGGAGTCCTCGAGCGAGAGGGTCAGGGCACCCTCGATCTGGCCCTTCGCACGGCGGAGCTCGTCGTCGGTGATGCCGTGGTCCACCATGCGGCGGAACTCGGCGTCGATGATCTCGATGACCCCGGGGACGTTGTCGGGCGCGCAGCCCGCGTAGACGCCGAAGGCACCGTTGTCGAGGTAGGCGGGTGCGAACGACGACACCGCGTAGGCGAGACCGCGGCGCTCGCGGACCTCTTGGAACAGCCGGGAGCTCATGCCCCCGCCGAGCACGGCGTTCAGGACGCTGAGCGACGGCCGGCGGTCGTCGCGCAGGTCGAGTCCCTGCGAGCCGCGGAGCATGCTCACCTGCTCGGTCGGCCGGTGCACCACCGACAGCTTCGGCTCGATGGGGTCTGCGACGGTCTGGGGTGTGCGGCGTGCGAGCGGTTCGGCGCGCGGGGCGTCGTGGAACACCGCGGCGACCGCGTCGCAGAACCGGTCGTGGTCGACGGCGCCGGCGGCGGTCACGACGATGCCGTTCGGTGCGTAGTGCTCGCGGTAGTGGGCCAGGACCTCGTCGCGCTGGACCGCACGGATGCTGTCCGGGGTGCCACCGATGGGGCGACCGAGCGGGTGTCCGCTGAAGGCCGCGGCGAAGAACGCCTCGCCCGCCACGTCGGCCGGGTCGTCGGCGGCCATCGCGAGCTCCTCGAGGATGACGCCGCGCTCGACGGCGAACGCCTCGGGGTCGAGCACCGAGCCGGTCACCATGTCCCCGATGACCTGCACGGCCATCGGGACGTCGGCGTCCCGCACCCGTGCGTAGTAGCAGGTGTACTCCTTGGCCGTCGCGGCGTTGTGCTCGCCGCCGACCGAGTCGAACGCGATGGCGATGTCGAGCGCCGACCGGGTCTCGGTGCCCTTGAACAGCAGGTGTTCGAGGAAGTGGGTCGATCCGAACTGCCCGTCGCGTTCGTCCCGCGAGCCGACGCCGACCCAGAACCCGATGCTCGTGGAGGCGGCACCAGGAACGGCTTCGGTCAGCACACGCACACCCGACGGCAGCACGGTGCGGCGGACGAAGGCCCCGCCGGACGTCAGGAACGACGTGTCCGGGGCCCCGAGCGGCAGTGGCACTGGCTGGTTCATCGCAGACGAGCCTACTGATGCTCCGGAGCCCGCATCCCAGTTTCCACAGGCCTGCCGACTGTCACTCGAAGAGGGGTACAGAAATTGCGGACAGACCGACTCGTCTGTCTGTCCTCCTTGTGGTACAGTCGTTCTCGCCGGATCGAAAGCCCCCCTAAGTTCCGATCCGGCGGCTCGGGACATCAGTCCTCGCGGCCACGAGTCCCCCCACTCGTCCGCGGAGCCGATGAACCAAGGAGCCACGCTGTGACGGTCGATTCCCCCCAACCGGCCGTCCAGCGTCTCCTCGGTCCGAGCACGAACCTCGCGTCGCCGGACGGGTCGAGCGTCCCCCCGACTCCCCGCTCCGGCGGCGCGAAGGTCCGCGTCCTCGAGACGGCCACGCGACTCTTCTACGAAGAGGGCATCCACAGCGTGGGCGTCGACCGCCTCATCTCCGAGGCGAGCGTCACGAAGGCGACGTTCTACAAGCACTACGGGTCGAAGGACAACCTGATCCTCGCCTACATCCGCACCCAGCACGAACGGGTGCAGGAACGCATGGAGCGACTCGTCGCCGATGCCGGCTCCCCCGCAGCAGCCGTCCGCGCCTGGGTCGCCGCCCTCGCCGACGAGGTCAACGACCCCGACTTCCGCGGGTGCGCCTTCCTGAACGCAGCCGCCGAGTACCACGACCCCCGTGACCCCGTGCGCGAGGTGGTCGCCACCCACCGCGACTGGTACACCGACCGGCTCGCCACCCTGCTGCAGGAGTCCGGCCACCAGCTGCCGGGCGACGGCGCCGACGAGCTCATGCTCGCGCGCGACGGCGCGATGGCCGGTGCCTACGCCGGTGACGCGATCGCCGCGACGGCCGCCCTCGGTCGCGTCGTCGACCGCGTCCTCGCCGACTGACGTCCGGCTGGTCCGCGCGCCGCGCGACGCGCGCGGGCACGGGCTTGGGCGCACCGTGCGCGCTCCCACATCCCGTGCGCGCTTCCCCGCTCCGTGCACGCCTACAACGCCGCACCCACCCACCAACGCCGCACCAGCCTGAGAAGGCGGCACCGTGCAGACGGGAGGAACGTGACGGGGCAGCACCGCGCCTCCCGTCCGCACCGTGCGCACTTCCACACCCCGTGTGAGCTTCCCCGCCCCGTGCACGCCTACAACACCGCACCCACCCACCAACGCCACACCAGCTGACAAAACGAGCCCCGCGCATCGGGCTTCGGGCACCCACTGAGGCTGCGGGTGTTGGCTGGTGGCATGGCCAACGACCCCAACTGGAACCTCCCCGAGGTCCCCTCGTTCACCCTGACCAGCCCCGACTTCACCGACGGCGGCGAGCTGCCGACCTCGGCGCGCGGCACCGACGCCGGTGGTGAGGACCGCTCCCCCGCACTCGAGTGGTCCGGCGCACCGGAGGGCACGAAGAGCTTCGTCCTCACCGTGTACGACCCCGACGCCCCCACCGGCTCGGGCTTCTGGCACTGGAGCCTGACGGACATCCCGGGCTCCGCGACCTCGCTGCCCGCCGGCGCCGGCACCGACGACGCCCTGCTGCCCGCCGAGGCACTCCGCCGGCGCAACGAGTTCGGCACCGACACGTTCCTCGGCGCCGCCCCGCCCGCGGGCCACGGCGTGCACCGCTACTTCTTCACGCTGAGCGCCCTCGACGTGCCGCTGCTCGAGGCGCCGGCCGACGCGACCCCCGCGGTCGTCGGGTTCGTGCTGCGCGAGCACCTGCTCGGCCGAGCCCAGCTCGTCGGCACGCAGGAGACCCCCGCCGCGTAGGACGATCCCGCAACGACGAACGGCCGCCGTCCCGCGAGGGACGACGGCCGTTCGTGTGCCAGGGGTGGATCAGACGGTGGCGTCCGTCGACTCCTCGCGCGCACCGCTGGAGTCGGTGTCCGACTCCTCGGCGACGACCGGCGCGAGCGACAGCTTGCCGCGGTCGTCCACCTTGGTGACCTCGACCAGGACCTTCTGGCCGACGCCCAGGACGTCCTCGACGTTCTCCACACGCTTGCCACCGGCGAGCTTGCGCACCTCGGAGACGTGGAGCAGACCGTCACGGCCCGGGAGCAGCGACACGAAGGCGCCGAACGTGGCGATCTTCACGACGGTGCCGAGGAACTGGTCCCCGATCTCCGGGTTGGTCGGGTTCGCGATCGCGTTGACCGACGCACGAGCGGCCTCGGCCGACGGACCGTCGACGGCACCGATGTAGACGGTGCCGTTGTCCTCGATCGAGATGTCGGCACCGGTCTCGTCCTGGATGCCGTTGATCGTCTTGCCCTTCGGGCCGATCAGCTCGCCGATCTTGTCGACGGGGATCTGCACCGAGATGACGCGAGGAGCGGTGTCCGCCATCTCGTCGGGAGCGTCGATCGCCTCGTTGAGCACACCCAGGATGGCCGAGCGGGCCTCCTTGGCCTGCTTCAGCGCCGCGTCGAGCACCGTCGACGGGATGCCGTCGAGCTTGGTGTCGAGCTGGATCGCGGTGACGAACTCCGAGGTACCGGCGACCTTGAAGTCCATGTCGCCGAGGGCGTCTTCCGCGCCGAGGATGTCGGTCAGCGCCGCGTAGCGGGTCTGACCGTCGACGGTGTCGGACACCAGGCCCATCGCGATGCCGGCGACCGGGGCCTTGAGGGGCACACCGGCGTTGAGCAGCGAGAGGGTCGAGGCGCAGACGGAACCCATCGAGGTCGACCCGTTGGAGCTGAGCGCCTCGGAGACCTGACGGATGGCGTACGGGAACTCTTCACGCGTCGGCAGCACCGGCACGAGGGCGCGCTCGGCGAGGAAGCCGTGCCCGATCTCGCGACGCTTCGGCGAACCCACACGGCCGGTCTCACCGGTCGAGTAGGGCGGGAAGTTGTAGTGGTGCAGGTAGCGCTTCTTCGTGACGGGCGACAGCGAGTCGATCTGCTGCTCCATCTTGAGCATGTTCAGCGTGGTGACGCCGAGGATCTGCGTCTCGCCGCGCTGGAAGATCGCCGAACCGTGGACGCGCGGGATCACGGCGACCTCGGCGTCGAGCGGACGGATGTCGGCGAGGCCGCGGCCGTCCATGCGGATCTGCTCGGTCAGGATGCGGCCGCGGACGACCTTCTTCGTGACCGACTTGTACGCGGCGCTGACCTGCGAGTTGGCGACCTCGGGCAGCTCGCCCGCGGTGACCTGCTCCGCGATGGCGGCCTTGACGCGCGACTTGAGCGCGTCGTCGGCGTCCTGACGCTCGGTCTTGGCGGCGATCTTGTAGACGTCACCGAGCTCGGAGAGCGCGAGGGCTTCGACGGCCGAGTAGACCTCGGGCGCGTACGGCGGGAAGACCGGGTAGTCCTGGATCTCCTTGGCCGACTGCGCGGCGAGCTTGGCCTGGGCGTCGACGAGCGACTTGAGGAACGGCTTGGCCGCCTCGAGGCCCTGCGCGACGACAGCCTCGTCGGGCTTGGTGGCGCCGCCCTGGATGAGCTCCCAGCTGTGCTCGGTGGCCTCGGCCTCGACCATCATGATGGCGACGTCCTCGTTGCCCGCCTCGTCCGTGACGACACGGCCGGCGACGGTGAGGTCGAAGACGGCGTCAGCGAGCTGCGACGCCTTCGGGAACGCGACCCACTGGTCACCGATGAGCGCGAGGCGCACACCGGCGATCGGGCCGGAGAACGGCAGACCGGAGATCTGCGTCGAGGCGGACGCGGCGTTGATGGCCAGCGCGTCGTAGAACTCGTCCGGAGCGATGCTCAGGACGGTGATGACGATCTGGACCTCGTTGCGCAGGCCGTCGACGAAGGACGGGCGCAGCGGCCGGTCGATCAGACGGCAGACCAGGATGGCCTCGGTCGACGGGCGGCCTTCGCGGCGGAAGAACGAGCCGGGGATCTTGCCGGCGGCGTAGGAGCGCTCCTCGACGTCGACGGTCAGCGGGAAGAAGTCGAATCCTTCACGCGGGTGCTTGCCGGCGCTGGTGGCCGAGAGGAGCATCGTTTCCTCGTCGAGGTACGCGGCGACCGCGCCCTGCGCCTGCTGTGCGAGCCGACCGGTCTCGAACCGGACGGTGCGCTTGCCGTACTTGCCGTTGTCGATGACGGCTTCGGCGAACTTGATCTCGGGACCCTCCAAAAGGGTGCCTCCTTGAAGTGTGTTCGGCAGGCCTTGGCGACGGCACTCGATGGTGCGTGCGCGCCGATCGTTCCGGACGCATGTCTGGCCAGCAGTAGAAGCACTCGGGAAACCGTTCCGGCCCGCGAGCCACCACCGATGACCAGCTCCGTGCCCGGCCTGCGCAGTGTTTTTTCGTGCGTCCGGGGAAACGGTCCCCGGACACGATGGACTTTACCAGTCCACAGGGAATCGGCGGCGCGGCTCGCTGACACCCGGGCGAGCCTCGGTAGCCTGCTGCCATGCGTCTCACCCCCTCGCGGGGCGTGCTCGTCGCGGCCGCCGTGGTCGTCGGCGCGCTCGTCGCCCCGGTCCTCACCGCTGTCCCGGCGACCGCGACGGAGTACCCGACCTGGCAGGACGTGCAGCGGGCCAAGGGCAACGAGACCGCCAAGCGTGCCGAGGTGACCAAGGTCCAGGCCGCGCTGCAGTCGGCGCAGGACGAGGCCGCAGCGAAGTCGCAGGCCGCGCTGACGGCCTCGTCGAAGGCGGACGCGGCCGAGGCGGAGCTGGCGGAGGCCACCCAGGCCGCCACGAGCCTCCAGGCCCAGGCGCGACGCGCGTCAGAGACGGCCGAACGCGCGCAGACGCGCGCCGGTCAGCTGGCGGCGAACCTGTACCGCGACGGCAGCACGAACCAGATGACCACCCGGATCGCGACCGCCGGCAACCCGGACCAGCTGCTCTACCAGCTGGGCGCCCTCGACCAGCTGTCGTCCACCTGGTCCGGCGTGATGGACGAGGCGTCCGTCGCGGCCGGCACGGCGTCGTCGCTGCACGAACAGGCCGAACGCGCCGAGGCCGAGCGCGCGACACGTGCGCAGGCAGCCGAGGAACGCTCCGCGGCGGCGAAGTCGGCCGAGGCCGTGGCGAACGCCGCCGTCGAGTCGACCGAGCAGCACAGCGACGAGCTGTACGCGCAGCTGGCGTCGCTCCGGGACACCACCGCCGAGCAGGCCGCCGGGTACGAGCTCGGGCAGAAGGTCGCGGCGCAGAAGGCCGAACAGCAGCGCAAGCGCGCGGCGGCGGCCGCAGCACAGGCGGCGGCAGCAGCTTCGGCGAGCGCCGACACCGGTGGCGGGAGCACCAGCGCCAGCGGTGGCTCGGGCACGAGCTACCCGAGCACCGGCGGGGTCGTCGTGGACCCCGCCGCGGCCCAGGCCTACGCCCGGAGCGCCCTGGGTTCCTACGGCTGGGGCGACGACCAGTTCTCGTGCCTGGTGTCGCTCTGGACGCAGGAGTCCGGCTGGCGGGCGAACGCACTGAACGCCTCGAGCGGCGCCTACGGCATCCCGCAGTCGCTGCCGGCCGAGAAGATGTCGGCGGCCGGAGCGGACTGGCGGACGAACGCGAACACGCAGATCAACTGGGGGCTCGCCTACATCAAGAGCGCGTACGGGTCGCCGTGCGGTGCCTGGGGGCACGAGATGAGCGTCAACCCGCACTGGTACTGAGCTCCCGCGCTCACCGCCCCACCAGCCGCAGCGCCTGCAGCGGGCACATCGCCACCGCGTCCGCGGCGGCGGCGCGTTCGTCCGGCCGAACCGGCACGTCGCGGGTGCCGCCGCCGTCCCGCGCGATCGGGTAGCCCCACTCGTCGCGCGCCAGCCGCTCGGCGAACAGCTCGGTGCACAGGCCGCGTCCCCGACAACGGGTCCAGTCGACGTGCAGCGCAACAGGTCCGGCGGCGGCACCGCCCGGTGCGCCGCTCACGGTCGTCCCCCGACCAGGCACGTGCCCCGCAGGTGCGCCTGCACGTCGTCGTGGAACACGTCGAGCGCGCTCCGCACCATCCGGGCGACGCCGTCCGGGTGGTGGCAGGCTCCACGTCCGTCGACGAGGCCAGCGATCCGCCGGACCTCGCCGGGCAGGTCGCCCGCCCGGTGCCCGGATGCGAGGTCGGCGACCACGTCGGCGATCCGCGGCAACCCGTTCACGCACGGCCCGCAGCGCCCGGCGGACGCTCCGGCGAGCGCCGCGGCGAGTCCCGCGGTGACCCCGACCGGGCAGCTCCGGTCGTCGAGCACGGCCAGCACGCCGGCCCCGGGCGCCGCACCCCACGGTGCCAGTCCGTCGACGTCGAAGGGCGCATCGAGCGCTGCGGCCGGCACCCAGGTGCCGCCCCGCCCGCCGACCAGGACGGCTCGCGTCCGTCCCGGATCGGCCGCCGGCAGCCGGGAGGCACCCAGCAGCTGCCCGAGCGGCGCACCCCCGGCGGTCTCCAGCACCACGGCACCGGCCGGGTCCGTCACGTCGCTGACGGTCACGAGGCGGGTGCCGGGAGCGCCCAGGCTGCCAACGCTCCGCGCCCACGCCGCCCCGTACCGTGCGACGAGCGCCGCCTGCGCGAGGGTCTCGACGTTCGACACCAGGGTCGGTCGTCCGCCCGGTCCACGCTCGGCCAGCCGGACGGCGCGGTCCTCCGGCAGACCTCGGCCACCGGCGACGGCCGAGGCGAGCGCCGTGGCCTGCCCGGCGACGAAGGTGCTATGCGGCAGGGCGCGGACCGTGATCGCGACCGGGTCGGTGCCGGCCCGGGCGTCGGTGCGTTCGACCAGGGCCTGCCGGACCCGGTCGGCGAGCCGTTCGCTCGTGGCGACCACGGCCTCGGTCGCACCGATCGCCAGCGCCGCGACCACGATGCCGTCGAGCACCAGGTGCGGTGCTCGTTCGAGCAGGACGGCGTCCTTGCGGCTGGCGGGTTCGCCCTCGGCGCCGTTCGCGATGACGATCGGGGCACCGCGTCGGCGGCGCCGTCCCGCGACGGCCTCGAGCTTCCGGGCGAGCGGGAACCCGGCTCCCCCGCGGCCGTCGACGCCGGCCAGGGCGATCTCGCCGACGGTGGTCGGCCCGACGTGCGGGAGCGGTCCGTGCGTCCGGTGGTGGTCGTCGAGTCCCGGCCCCGGGGCGGCGAGGAGGCGTTGTGTGCCGGTCGGTGGCGGGACGGTGAGCGGGTGGGTCAGGGTCATCGGAGGGCCTCCCTCGGGGTCGGACGGAACGCGGTGACGCCAGCGGTGCAGCGCCAGGCGACGGCACCGAGGACGGCTGCGGCGCAGACCCCGGCGATCACCAGGAACCAGGCCGACGTGCCGTCGGTCCCGGTACCGATCGCGTGCGCCATCGCGATCGGCCACATGGCGTAGGCGGCCCAGTGCACAGCGCGGAACACGCGTGGCCCGATCACCCGGCGGAGCATCCCCGTGACGACGAGCACCACGAGCAGGTCCACCGACAGCGTGCCGAGCCCGAGCCAGAACCAGCGGTACGCACCGGCGAACGGCACGAGGGCGTCGAGCAGGCGGAGTTCGGCCTCGGTGTCGAGCAGCAGCGTCACCACGTGCACGACCACGAACACGGTGGACGCCAGGGCGACGTCCCGGTGCACGAGCTGCACGCCGAACCGTGGCAGGCCGGGGAGCGGTCGTCCGCCGCGGGTCACGATGCCGAGCAGGACCGTCAGGGTCAGGAGCAGGACCGCGGCGACGCCCGTCCCACGGCCGACCACCCAGAGCGCGGTGTCCATCAGGCGGCGTCCGCCCCGTCGAGGTGGTCGACCTGGTCGTCGGGCCAGCCGCCGATCCGCAGCACCGAGCCGTCGGCCGCGACGAGTCGGGCAGCACGGCCACTCTGCCGGAGCCACTCCACGGCGCCGTGCCCCCGGACCACCGCGGCGGTGGTCATGGTGTTCGCCGTGGTGCACGACGGGGCGACGACCGTCACCGACCGCCACACCGGGTCGGCGGGCAGGCCCCACCGCGGGTCGAGGATGTGGTGCCGCACGGTCCCGTCCTGCTCCCAGCGGCGCTTCTGCGTGCTCGAGGTCGCGACGGACCACCCGGAGGCGATGCGGACGTGGTCGACGGGGTCGCCCTCCTGGTCCTGCACGCGCACCTGCCAGCCGCCGGCGGGGTCCGGGCCGGCCGTGGCGACGTCCCCGCCGAGCGAGACGAGGGCGCCGATGCCGAGCCGCGCGGTGATGCTCGCGGCGGCCATGTCCGCGGCGGCGGCCTTCGCCGTGGCGCCGAGGTCGAGCGTGACGCCCGCGGGGACCCGCAGGAACGTGCCGGACAACAGGATGCGCTGCCAGGCGGGTCGACCGTCGAGCGCTCGGGCGACGGTGTCGGGCGACGGGACCGGGGGCGCGTCGGCGAACGCGGCGTCGTACCCGAGGGACGCCATCCGCCGGCCGAGCGTCGGGTCGACGTCCCCGTCCGACAGTCGCGCGGCGTCGACGGCCTGGTGCACGAGCGTCGCCAGCAACGGCGAGACCTCGGTGCCGCGCACCAGGTCGTCGGCGCGGGACAGGAGCTCGGAGTCGTCGCGGAACCGACTGCACGCGGCGTCGACCGCCGCCGTGACCTCGCGGACGCACGACTCGGCGGCGGCGAGGTGGCGGCGGTCGCGGTGGTCCAGGACGACCCGGGCGGTGGTGGTCCAGAGGTCCCACTCGGCGGCGGCGCGCACGGTCAGGAACCCGTCGTCGTCGCGTCCGACGACCCACCGGTGGTGCCCTGCGAGACCCCGGTGTCGGTCGACGTGT
The DNA here is from genome assembly GCF_054060195.1 of Curtobacterium sp. PvP017. NCBI lineage: Bacteria > Bacillati > Actinomycetota > Actinomycetes > Micrococcales > Microbacteriaceae > Curtobacterium > Curtobacterium sp. PvP017. The sequence goes on along the minus strand of NZ_JBSSCY010000005.1, from coordinate 186,773 downwards.
CGGTCGACGACGACGAGGACGAGGACCCGGAGTCGGTGGCGGCATCACTCGACGTCCCGGTACCCGAACCGGAATCCGTGGTGGTGCTCGTGCTCGTGGACGTGTCGGTCGTCGTCGTGCCGGCCTGCTCGTGCCCGAACCACAGCCCGGCGCCCGTGACCGTCGCGACCGCGAGTCCGCCCAGGCTCACGAGCGCACTCGTGATCCGTGCGGATCGCCTACCGGTGCCTCTGGTGTCCATCGGTCCTCCTCGTCGTCATGACGAGGTTCCCGAGGCCACCGATGAGCGAGCCGCCAGCCGGCCGCACTCCGACCCCACGAACCCTGTGGCCCGCCTAAGAGCGGGCCGCGGGGTCAGCGATCCGGATCAGTGGCCGAGGCCACCGAGCAGGCTCGCGAAGTCCGCGGTCGCGGGGAGCGCGTCGGCTTCCTGCGGGGACCGACGGGAGGCCCGGATCGCCCAGGCCAGGTCGACTCCGGCCCGGCGGATGCGTCCGTCCAGGGCCGCGGCGTCACCGTCGCTCCCCCAGTCGTCGGTCGCGGCGAAGACACCGGTTGGCACCACCGCTGCGCGGAGGTACGCGAACACCGGGCGCAGGGCGTGGTCGATGGCGAGCGAGTGCCGCGAGGTCCCGCCGGTGGCGCCGAGGAGGACGGGCAGGTCGGCGAGCGAGTCCTTGTCGAGGATGTCCAGGAACGACTTCGCGAGACCGCTCACGCCGGCCGTGAAGATCGGCGTGACGAAGACGACCGCGTCGGCCTCGACCACGGCGGCCATGGCGGCGGACAGCGCGGGTGCGGCGAACCCGGTGAGCATCGCGTCGGTGATCTCGTGGGCGAGCGGCCGGAGCTCGACGTGCAGGACGTGGGCTGGCGTGCCCTCGGCGACGAGCGCGGCGACGGCGGCCTCGCCCAGGCGGTCGGCGAGCAGGCGGGTGGAGCTGGGCTCGGAGAGTCCGGCGGAGACGACGGCGATGGTGGTCATGGTGGTTCCCGACTTTCGATGCGTTTGCATGAACATCGTACCGAACCGTGCGCCACGCGCAACCATTCCCGCAGAACGGAGAACGCCCCGGTCCTCTCGAGGAGGACCGGGGCGTTCGGTCAAGCCGTGGGGCGTCGACTAGCGGCGCAGGCCGAGGCGCTCGATGAGCGCACGGTAGCGGGCGATGTCGACGTCGGAGAGGTAACCGAGGAGACGGCGACGCTGACCGACCATGAGCAGCAGACCACGACGCGAGTGGTGGTCGTGCTTGTGCTCCTTGAGGTGCTCGTTCAGGTCGTTGATACGACGCGTCAGAACGGCGACCTGGACCTCGGGGGAACCGGTGTCGCCCGGGTGGGTCGCGTACTCTTCGATGATCTCCTGCTTGACCTTCGCGTCAAGTGCCATGCGTAGATCCCCTTTCAGTCCGTTGCGCGGTGCCCGTGCCTGATGCACGAGCGCTCTTTGTCCGCGGCCGTTCGACGGCAACCGCGCAAGACTACCAGAGTCCTAGGCCGTCCTGGCGCGCAGGCGACGACGACGCGGCGCGGGCAGCAGGCTGCGGACGAGCCCGACGAGCGTCGCGCCGAGCAGTCCGCCGAGGCCGTTCGACAGCACGTCGCGGGGGTCGGCGACGCGGTAGGGCAGGTAGGTGGCCTGCGCGAACTCGATGCCGGTCGACAGGGCGACCGCGACCAGGGCCCCGAGGATCCACCAGCGCCGTGGCAACCAGAGCGCGGCGAGCATGCCGACCGGCACGAACATGGCGATGTTGGCGAGGAACTCGGTGCGCTCGTACGTGAACCAGGCACCGTGCGGCAGCTGCTGGACCCAGGCGATCGCGTGCAGCACGAACGAGTTCTGTGCCGATGTGAACACCTGCGGGGTCAGCGTCATCCGCCAGATCACCCAGGCGTACGCCGCGGTCACGGCGAGGAGGAGGAGTCGACGGAACATCCGGGTATTGTGCAACACCGTCCTGCGCGGTCGCTGGAGCGCTCCTGGCAGAAGCCGTCGGCGGACCTGGACGAACGCCCCGGTGCCCTGGTCAGGACTCCCCCGCACCTGTCAGCATGGAGAGCGAACAGGGAGGACCGCCGGATGCCGGAGGACCAGGGGATGCGCAGGTCGGCGCGCCGGCAGTGGCTGTGGATCGCGGCCGCGGTCGTCGCCGTCGCCGCGGTGGTCACGACGCTCGTCGTGGTCGTGCCGCACGGCAGCGGGCCGGACGCCGACCCGACGGCGAGCGGACGTGACGTCGTGACGCGGAAGACCGTGGAGCAGGCGTTCCCCGGCGGCCTCGCGCACCAGCCGTCGGCGGTGAACCAGCCGGGCATCCGCGAGCGCCAGGCACGAGCCGCCGGACACGACGACACCGCGGCGCAGATCGCCCGCATCGCCGACCAGCCGATCGCGACCTGGCTCACGAACACCTCGCGGTCCGAGACGCGCGCGACCATCCGCGCGGTCGTCCGGAACGCCGAGCAGCAGCGGGCCACCCCGGTGTTCGTGCTGTACACCGTGCCGGACCGCGACTGCGGCAGCTACTCGAAGGGCGGCACGACCGACGACGCCTACCTGCCGTGGGTCCGGTCCGCCGTGCGGGCGATGGCCGGGTCCGGGGCCGTCGTGCTCGTCGAGCCGGACGCGATCGCGCAGATCCAGAACTGCCAGCGCCTGCGCGACTCCCGGCTCCCCCTGCTCCGCAAGGCCGTGGACGCGCTGACCGGGCACGGGCTGACGGTGTACCTCGACGGCGGCAACGAGAACCGCGTCCCGACCGCGACGATGGCCGACTGGCTGCGGCAGGCGGGTGTCGATCAGGTGCAGGGCTTCTTCACGAACGTGTCGAACTTCTACCGCGTCGACCAGGAACGCGCCTACGCCGACGAGCTCGCCGACGCGATCGGTGGTGATCCGCACTTCGTCATCGACGTCTCCCGCAACGGGCAGGGCTGGCGCGGGACCTGGTGCAACCCCGAGGGCGCGGGGCTCGGCCAGGCCCCGCACGTCACCGGTGGATCGAGCCGACTCGACGCCCTGCTGTGGGTCAAGACGCCGGGGCTCAGCGACGGCACGTGCAACGGCGGACCGGCCGCCGGACAGTGGTGGGAGTCCTACGCGCTCGGTCTCGTCGAGAACCGCAAGCGCGACTGACCCGTGGCCGGGGTGTCGGTGCCCGGTGGTTGCATGAGCGCATGACCCCGACCGACAGCCGGCGCTCCGTCGTCCCGCCCTACCTGCTCCACGCCGTGGCCCAGGCGGCCGAGTTCCCCCGCGCAGCATCGGCCGCCCGCACCGCACTGGCGTCGCTCGAGCTCGTGCAGACCCCGAAGCACCGGCACCTGGTCGCCCCGCGCGGCGTCAGCGGCACCGCCGACCGGTCACCGCAGCGCACGATCGCCGATGCCCGCGGCACGACGACCCTGCCGGGCACGGTCGTCCGGAACGAGGGCGACCCCGAGACCGGTGACGCGGCCGTCGACGAGGCGTACGCCGGACTCGGCGCGACCCACGCCTTCTGGCTCGACGTCTTCGGCCGGGCGTCGATCGACGGCGCCGGGCTCCCCCTCGACGCCACGGTCCACTTCGGGCAGGACTACGACAACGCCTACTGGGACGGCAGCCGGATGGTGTTCGGTGACGGCGACGACGAGGTCTTCCGGCGGTTCACGATCGCCCTCGACGTCATCGGTCACGAGCTGGCGCACGGCGTCACGCAGTACACGGCCGACCTCACCTACCAGGGGCAGTCCGGGGCGCTCAACGAGTCCGTCAGCGACGTGTTCGGCTCCCTCGTGGCCCAGTACGCGGCCGGGCAGACCGCCGAACAGGCGAGCTGGCTCATCGGCGAGGGGCTCTTCACCGACGCCGTCCGCGGCGACGCCCTGCGGTCGATGCGGGCACCCGGTACCGCCTACGACGACCCGGTGCTCGGCAAGGACCCGCAGCCCGCGACGATGGCCGACTTCGTCGTGACGACCGACGACGCCGGCGGGGTGCACACCAACTCCGGCATCCCGAACCACGCGTTCTTCCTGGCGGCGACGGCGATCGGCGGGTACGCCTGGCAGGGTGCCGGTGCCGTGTGGTGGGACGCCCTGACCTCGGACGCCGTCACCGCCTCGATCGACTTCGCCGGGTTCGCCGCCGTCACGATCGGCGCCGCCGCCACCCGGTTCGGCGACGGGGCAGCGGAGCACGCCGCGGTGCAGGACGCCTGGCGGACGGTGGGCGTGCTCGCCTGAGCACGCCACCGGCGCGTACGGTCGGGAGCATGCGCATCGAGGTCCGTCGTTCCGGGGGCTTCGCCGGCACCACGCGGCGCTGGCGGGTCGACACCGACACGAGCGGTGACCCCGCGGCGTGGTCCGAGGTCGTCGACGCGCTCCCCCGCACCGCCGCGACGGAGTCGCCGTCCGGGGCACCGGTCCCCGACGACTTCACGTGGACGATCACCGTCGAGCGCACGACCGTGACGATCCCGGGCCGACGCCTGGACGGACCGTGGGCCGACCTCGTCGCGCGCGTCCGATCTGCAGGCGACCCGTCCTGAGACGGCGGGGGTGTGGCGAAGTCGCCACGAGCCTCCCGTCCGCACCGCGTCCGCCGTACCGCCGCGGATCGTGAGCAGGAATGGTCGTGTCCGCGCTGCTGACCCGACCATTTCTGCTCACGAAGTGGCCGCGGGAGCGCGCGACCCGCGGGTCAGGCGACGTCGATGACCGTCAGGCGCCGTGTCGGGCGGGTCATCGCGACGTAGACCGCGGCAGCGGGGCGCGCGGCGTCTCCACCGACACGGTCGGGGTCGACGAGCAGCACGCCGTCGAACTCGAGGCCCTTGGCGTCGGCCCCGGTCAGCACCGTGAGCGACCCGGCGTGCGGCGCGGCGAGCCCGCGCACGTCGGCCTCCGTGCGGGCGAGGCGCTGCCGGACGGCGTCGACCTCGGACTCGGGGACGATGACGCCGATCGTGCCCGCCCCGATCCGCTCGCGTTCGGCATCGGCGACCGACACGACGGTGTCGAGCAGGTCGGCGCGGGCGACGCGGACGCGCTCGACGGGATCGCCGTCGCGCACGGCCTCGTTCCGGGTGACGGTCAGGCCGGCACCGTCGGCGAAGACACCGGCGGCCTCGACGATCGACCGCGGGGTGCGGTAGTTCACGGTGAGCTGTTCGATGCGGTGGTCGAGCGGCACGAGCGGCGCCCGGCCACGGCGACGACGGGCCAACGCGCCGAGCACGTCGTCCCAGGTGCGCGCGGCCCCGGGCGAGGAGCCCTGCGCCATGTCGCCCACGATCGTGAAGGACCGCAGCGGGTTGCGGCGGGCGAGCACGCGCCACTGCATCGGCGACAGCTCCTGCGCCTCGTCGACCACGATGTGCCCGTAGGTCCACTCACGGTCGTCGGCCGCGCGTTCGGCCGTCGACCGGGGGTCGCCGCCCTCGGCGAACGAGCCGGCCACCTGTTCGGCGGTGACGATGCCCTCGACGCCCATGTTCTCGATCGCCTGGCGGGCGTTCTCGATGTCACGGTTCCGGCTGGCCTTCGCCGCGCGCTTGGCGGCGCCGCCGGTCGGGTCGAACGGGCCGAGCAGCTCGGCGGCCTCGTCGAGCAGGGGGACGTCCTCGACCGTCCACGCCGCACCACGGGCACGGTGCAACAGGGCGCGGCGCTCCGGGGTCCAGTCGGGGGTCAGCGACGCGAGCCAGTTCGGGCGGGCGTACAGGTCCTCGAGGAACTTCTCCGGCGGCAGCGGCAACCACGCGGTGTTGAGCAGCACCCGGGCGTCGTACGAACTCCGGATGTCCTCGCGCAGGACCTTCTCGTCGGCCTCGTCCACCGTCGTCCCACGCTCGCGCAGCTGGTCGGCGAGCAGCCGGGTCATCGCGTCGAGTGCGAGCTTGTTGAACGTCACACGCGCGGCGTTGTGGGGCTTGCCGCGGTCCTGTGCGCGCTTCATCGCGTCGGCCACGAGCTGCGGCAGCACGACGAGCCGCTCGCCCTCGACGTCGAGCGTCACCGACTCGGTCGGCACCACCTGACGGGAGCGCACCGCGCGGCGCAGGAGCGCGGCCGTCTGCGCGGAGCCCTTCACGGCCGCGACGTCGCGGGCGTCGTGCGTCGTCGCGTGCACACCCGGGTAGAGCGACCCGAGCGAGGCCATCACGACGCCGGTCTCGCCGAGCGACGGCAGGACCTGTTCGATGTACGTCAGGAACGCCGGCGACGGACCGACCATCAGGACCCCGGAGCCCCGCAGCCGCTCGCGGTACGAGTACAGCAGGTACGCGGCACGGTGCAGCGCCACGGCGGTCTTGCCGGTGCCGGGGCCGCCCTGCACGATCAGGACGCCCTCGAGCGGGGAGCGGATGATCCGGTCCTGCTCGCCCTGGATCGTGGCGACGATGTCGGTCATCCGGCCGGTGCGTTCCGCGGTCACCGCGGCGAGCAGCGCCCCCTCGCCCTGCAGGTGGGTGCGTTCGTCGTCGTAGAGGGCGGCGTCGAACACCTCGTCCTCGACACCGACGACCCGACGACCCTCGAGTGACAGGTGGCGGCGCGAGCGCATCCCCATCGGGTGCGCCGCGGTGGCCTGGTAGAAGGCACTGGCGCCGGGCACGCGCCAGTCGAGCAGCAGCGGGCGGTGGTCGGCGTCGCGGAGCCCCACGCGGCCGATGTACCGGAAGGCGTCCTCGGCGCTGTCGGGCTCGGAGACCTCGAGCCGGCCGAAGACCAGACGGTCCCCCACACGCTCGAGCGTCGCCACGGTGTCTTCGTAGAGCCGGGCGTACGCATCGCGCTCGCTGCGGCTCTGGTGGTTCCCGCCGACCGCCTGACGACGGGTCTCGGCGAGACGCTGCTCGGCCTCGGCGGTCAGCTCGTCGAGACGGCGGAAGAGGCCGTCCACGTAGCCGCGCTCGCGGTCGATCTCGGTCGGTTCGGACACACGCAACCCTTCGGGAAGAGGGGAATCCAGTGTACTGCCCGCTGGAGCCCCGCAGTTCCCGAAGGGTCGTCGCTCACATCTCTTCGTGCGTGTCCGGGTCGGCGTCCCAGAGCCGGCCGCGCTCGAGGCCGGAGATGGCCTGCACCTCGGCGTCGGTCAGCTCGAAGCCGAACACGTCGAGGTTCTCGCGCTGTCGGGTGGCGTCGGCCGACTTCGGCACCGGCACGGCGCCGAGCTGGACGTGCCACCGCAGCACGACCTGGCCGGGGGTCACGCCGTGGGCCGCTGCGGCGTCGGTGATCGGCTGCTCGGTGAGGAGCTCCGAGCGGACCGCGAGCGGGCTCCAGCTCTCGGTGACGATGCCGAGCTCCTGGTGCACTTTCCGCAGTGCCGCCTGCGGGAAGTACGGGTGGAGCTCGACCTGGTTCACCGCCGGTGCGACGCCGGTCGCGTCGATGATGCGGCGCAGGTGCTCCGGCGTGAAGTTCGAGACGCCGATCGAGCGGACCTTGCCGCTGTCGCGCAGGTCGACGAACGCCTTCCAGGTGTCGACGAACTTGTCCACCGACGGGTTCGGCCAGTGGATCAGGTACAGGTCGACGTGGTCGAGCCCGAGGTTGCCCAGGGTCTCGTCGATCGAGCGGTGCGCCTCGTCGTAGCCGTGGTGCCGGCCGGGGAGCTTCGAGGTGACGACGAGGTCCTCGCGCGCCACCTCGGACTCGCGGACGGCACGGCCGACGGCGTCCTCGTTGCCGTAGTTCAGCGCGGTGTCGAGCAGCCGGTAGCCGCTGGCGATGGCGGTGCCGACCGCGGCCGCACCCTCGTCGCCGTTCAGCCCGTAGGTGCCGAGGCCGAGCTCCGGGAACCGGTGGCCGTCGTTCAGCTCGATGGTCGGGGCACCGACCTGCATCAGCGCACCCCGAGCAGGTCGATCACGAAGATCAGGGTCTTGCCGGACAGGAAGTGGCCGCCACCGGCGGGACCGTAGGCGAGCTCCGGCGGGACGACGAGCTTGCGGCGGCCGCCGACCTTCATGCCGGGGATGCCCTCCTGCCAGCCGCGCACGAGCGCCGCGAGCGGGAAGTCGATGGGCTCACCGCGGTTCCACGAGCTGTCGAACTCCTCGCCGGTCTCGTACTCGACGCCGGCGTAGTGGACCTTGACGGTCGACCCGGCGCTCGCGACGTCGCCGTCGCCCTCGACGATGTCGGTGACGACGAGGTCGGTGGGGGCCGGGCCCTCGGGCGCGTCGAACTCGGGCTTGCTGTTGAGGTCAGTCATGCGATCCAGTCAACCAGAGCGCGGCAAGGGCAGACGCAACGACCGTCCAGGCCGCAGAATGGTTCCACCGTGACACGACCCACTCCCGCACCGCCGCGCCGCCGCCTGCTCGCCGACCTCACCCCGCTCCGCCGATCCCCCGCCTTCGCCCGGCTCTGGGCGGGCACCGCCATCGCCGGGATCGGCACGCAGATGACCACGGTGGCGGTCGGGCTCGAGGTGTACGAGATCACGCACTCCACCTTCGCCGTGGCGCTCGTGGGGGTCATCGCCCTGCTGCCGATGGTGGTCGCGGGCCTGTACGGCGGCATGCTCGCCGACGCCTTCGACCGGCGCACGGTCGCGCTCGTGTCGTCGATCATCGCCTGGGTCGCGGTCGCCCTGATCGCCACCCACTCGTGGCTCGGGCTGCACAGCGTCGCCCTGCTCTACGTCCTGGCGACCGTGAACGCCGTCGCCGCGACCGTGAGCAACGCCTCGCGCTCGGCGATCGTCCCGCGACTGGTCGGCACGGACCTGCTGCCCGCGGCGAGCGCCCTGGGCGGGATCGCCTCGGGCTTCCAGGTCACGGTGGGTCCGGCGGTCGCCGGTGTGCTGATCGCGAGCGTCGGGTTCGCGCCGACCTACACGATCGACGTCGTCCTGTTCACGTTCGCGTTCCTCGGGGTGTTCACGCTGCCGCGGATGGCCGCCGACCACGGTGCGCTCCGCCCCGGGCTCAGCTCGCTCATCGAGGGTGCGAAGTTCCTGCGGCGGTCGCGCAACATCACCATGACGTTCGTGCTCGACATCGTCGCGATGACGTTCGGGCAGCCCCGCGTCCTGTTCCCCGCGATCGGGGCGCTGGTGATCGGCGGCGGATCGATCACCGTCGGCACGCTCACGGCCGCGTACGCGATCGGTGCACTGCTGTCGAGCGTCTTCTCCGGCCCGCTCGGGCACGTGCGCCGCCAGGGCGAGGCCGTCGGCTGGGCCATCACCGCGTACGGCGGCGCGATCGCCGCGTTCGGTGTGGTCATCGCGCTGGCGCACGTGCTGGGTGGGCGCTCGGGCGAGGCGTTCGGTGTCGAGATCCTGCCGGCACTCGGGCTCGCGGCGCTGTTCCTGGCGATGGCCGGCGGTGCGGACAACGTCAGCTCGGTGTTCCGGAACACGATCCTGCAGGCGGCGTCGCCGGACGGCATGCGCGGTCGACTGCAGGGCATCTTCATCGTGGTCGTCACCGGAGGCCCGCGGCTCGGTGACCTGTACGCCGGCCTGGTCGTAGCGGCCGGCATCGCGTACCCGCCGATCATCGGCGGCGTGCTCATCGTCGCGCTCGTCGCGCTGCTCCTCCGCCTGGTCCCGTCGTTCCGCCGCTACGACGCCCTGCACCCCCACGCCGACTGACGGGCGCGCGGCCGCAGCACCGGACCACCCCCTTCCGCGAAAGCGACAGATCTGCGCGAACCTTCCGCGGACGTCTGTCGCTTTCGCGAGGCGGACGGGAGTCCGCGCCGTCGTCCGGCGCACCTACCACTCGGTCATCCGGCACCGCGTCGTCGACGCGGCCGCGTCGCTGACGTTCTTCGCACTGCTGACCGTGTTCCCGACGGCGCTGACGGTCGTGTCGGCGCTCTCGATCGTGGACCGCGAGGGCGACAGCCTGTCCGACATCATCGGCGTGCTCGGGTTCATCCTGCGACCGGAGACGGCGGAGCACCTCGAGACCCCGCTGCGGCAGCTGCTGACCCTCGACAACCCGTGGCTCGGCTTCGCGATCGGTGTCGTGCTGACGCTGTGGTCGCTGTCCGGGTACGCGACGGCGTTCGGGCGCGCCATGAACACCTCGTACGAGGTCGAGGAGGGGCGGCGGATCTGGAAGTTCCGCAGCATGATGCTGCTCGTCACGCTGCTCGTGATGGTGGGCGGGGCGATCGCGATCGTCATCCTGCTCGGCACCCCGACGATCTCGGCGGCGATCGTCGCCTCGTTCGGTTGGGCGCCGTGGATCGACGACGTGTGGAACGTGGTGAAGTGGCCCGTGCTCGCCGCCGACCTGGTCGTGATGGTCGCGGTCCTGTACTACGCGACCCCGAACGTGAAGACGCCGCAGCTGCGGTGGGTGTCCGCCGGTGCCGCGTTCGCGATCGTCACGTGGGCCCTGGCGACGGTCGGCTTCGCGGTCTACGTCGAGACGATCGGCGGCGGCAACCGTGCGTACGGGTGGCTCGGCGGCGGGATCCTGCTGCTCGTCTACCTGTACATCTCGAACTTCGTGCTCGTGGTCGGCGGCGAACTCGACTCCGAGGTGATCCGGATGCGGCAGCTCCTCGCCGGCATCGAGGCCGACGAGTCGATCCGGTTGCCGCTGCGCGACGTGACGCGGAACTTCACGCTGGCCCGCTGGCGCGACGCCGACATCGCGGCTGCTCGGCACGTCCGGAGCGTCGCGGCGCAGGTCGCTGCCGACGACGACGCCGAGCCGACCCCGGCGCAGGAGCACCTGCGCGACGTCGCGCAGCAGGTGCGCGTCGGCGAGGCACCGATGCCGTGAGGCGGTCGCGCGTGGGCTTCAGCGCTCGCGCGCCGCTCGGTCCAGCATCTCCTCGGTGACCACCGGGATCGCACCGGTCGCGAGCTCGATGCCGGACAGCCGCGCCGGGCTCAGCACACGCTGCACCTGGTCCTCGTCCATCAGGCCGGCCGCGACGACGAGCGTCGAGATCGGCGTCGACGTCGTCAGTGCCGTGTGCGCGATCGACGCCGCCGCCGCGTAGCCGATGTACGGGGTGAGCGCCGTGACCACCCCGACGTTCGTGTCGACCTGCGCCGCGAGCTTCGCCTCGTTCGCCTCGATGCCGGTCACGCAGTGCTCGCGCAACGTGGCACAGCCCCGGGACATCCACTGCAGCGACTGGAGGATCGAGTGCGCGATGATCGGCTCGAACGCGTTGAGCTGCAGCTGGCCGCCCTCGGCTGCCATCGTCACCGTGGTGTCGGCGCCGACCACGGCGAACGCGATCTGGTTCACGACCTCGGGGATCACCGGGTTCACCTTGCCCGGCATGATCGACGAGCCCGCCTGGCGCGCCGGCAGGGTGATCTCGCCGAGCCCCGCCTGCGGCCCCGACGCGAGCAGCCGCAGGTCGTTGCAGATCTTCGAGAGCTTCGCGGCACTGCGCTTCACCGTGCCGGACAGGGTCATGAAGGCGCCGGCATCGCTCGTCGCCTCGATCAGGTCCGGCGCCGTCACCACGTCGATGCCGCTGGCGTCCTGTAGCTGCCGGCGGACCTCGTCGCGGTAGAGCGGGTCCGCGGTGATCCCGGTGCCGATCGCCGTCGCGCCGAGGTTCATCTCGGCCAACAGCGGCAGGACCTTGCGGAGCAGGTCGGCGTCCTCCTGGATGGTGTGCGAGAACCCGGTGAACTCCTGCCCGAGGGTCATCGGCACGGCGTCCTGCAGCTGCGTCCTGCCGACCTTCAGCACGTCGGCGAAGGCGTTCCCCCGCTCGGCGAACGCCGCGGAGAGCTGCTCGAGCTGCTCGATGAGCCGCCGGGCGGAGAAGATCATCGCGATCTTGATGCTCGTCGGGTACGTGTCGTTCGTCGACTGGCTGCGGTTCACGTGGTCGATCGGGTGCAGGTACCCGTAGTCGCCCCGCTCGCGGCCGAGGAGCTCGAGGGCCCGGTTCGCCAGGACCTCGTTCGTGTTCATGTTCGTGCTCGTGCCCGCGCCGCCCTGCACGACGTCGACGACGAACTGCTCACGCAGGGCACCGTCACGCACCTCCTGCGCAGCACGGTCGATGGCGTCGGCGCGCTCCTCGTCGAGGACCCCGATCGCCCGGTTCGCCCGCGCCGCCGCCTGCTTCACGGTGGCGAGGGCCTCGATGAGGTCCGGGTACACCGAGATCGGCACCGACGTGATCGGGAAGTTCTCCAGCGCGCGCAGGGTGTTGATGCCCCAGTAGGCGTCGATCGGGACCTCGCGCGACCCCAGCGAGTCGCTCTCGGTACGGGTCTGCGCCCCTGCGGGGGCCTGTGCTGCTTCGTTGCCGGTCACACGTCGAGGCTAGCCCAGTCCGTCCGGCCGGTCCGGGACGAGCTCGGGGTGTGTGCGGGCCCGCGCCGGAGTCAGTGGAACTGGGGGACGATGAGGTAGATGCCGTACAGGACGACGGCGCCGCAGACCGCGTAGCAGAGGATCGCGAGCGCCCGGAAGGCACGCACCGCGGTCGACGCTCCGGCCGGGTTCGGGAACCCGGCGGTCGCCGGACCGATCGTCCCGTCGTCCTTCACGGTGAACTTGCCGGCGCGGGTGTCCGCGGCGCTCCAGAAGCGGAGGCCGACCGAGTAGACGGCGACGACGAAGCAGGACGAGACCACGGCGACGAGCGCCACGGTGAGGAATGCAAACCAGTCGATGCCCATCAGCGACGGCCTCCCTTGCGTGCGGCCATGCGGCGGAGCGTGCGCTCGCGGCTCAGTGCGGCGCGACGGTCGGCGACGGCGTCCGCACGCTTCTTGCGCTGCAGGTCGCGCAGTTCCTTGCGGGTGTACACGGCGTTCGCGGCGACGTCGACCTCGATGGCCGATGCCTGCTCGTGCGGCTTCCGGAGCGACCACAGGTACAGGCCGAGGATCACGGCGGCACCGACGACCGCGTCGATGACGAGCCCGACGACGCCGAGGCGTGCGATGCCCGACGCCACGGCGCCCACGGCTGCGGCGGCGGGCAGCGTGATGAACCAGGCGATGACGATCTTGCCGGCGGTGGACCACTGGATCTTCGAGCCGCGGCGGCCGAGCCCGGCACCGATGATCGAGCCCGAGGACACCTGCGTGGTCGAGAGCGCGAAGCCGAGGTGGCTGGACGCCAGGATCGTCGCGGCGGTCGACGCCTCGGCCGCGAAGCCCTGGGTCGCACGGATCTCGGTGATGCCGGACCCGAGGGTGCGGATGATGCGCCACCCGCCCGTGTAGGTACCGAGGGCGATCGCCAGGGCACAGGCCACGACGACCCAGAACTGCACGCCCTGGTTCGACGACTGCGCCCCCGACGCGATCAGCGTCAGCGTGATGACACCCATCGTCTTCTGGGCGTCGTTCGTGCCGTGTGCGAGCGACACCATCGACGAGGTGAAGATCTGCCCGACGCGGAAGCCACCGCGCTCGTTCGGGAACACCGGGCGCTTCGTGATCCGGTACGCGATGCGTGTCGACAGGAACGACACGAGCGACGCGATCACCGGGGACGCGAAGGCGGGGATGATCACCACCGTCAGCAGCGCGACGTAGTTCACGGACTGGAACCCGGCGCCGACGATCGCGGCTCCGATCAGTCCGCCGAACAGCGCGTGCGACGACGACGAGGGCAGCCCGCGGAGCCACGTGATCATGTTCCACACGACCGCTCCGATGAGCCCCGCGAAGATCATCTCCGGTGAGATCGCGACGCCGCCCGGGCCCTCGTTGATGAGGCCGTGCGAGATCGAGGTCGCCACCGCGGTGCTGAGGAACGCGCCGACGAGGTTGAGCACCGCGGCGACCGTGACCGCGACCTTGGGCTTCATGGCCCCGGTCGCGATCGGAGTCGCCATCGCGTTGGCGGTGTCGTGAAAACCGTTTGTGAAGTCGAAGAAGAGGGCCAACGCGATGACCAGGACGACTATGAGTGTGATGTCCACCGCGGGCCAGTGTTCCCCATCGACGGCCTCCGGAGCAAACCTGATCGGCAACCCGTTGTTCACCGGAGCTTCAGACTCGTTCAGATTCGGAACCATGCCGATGCGAGAATGAGTCCCATGGACACCGTCGAGCTCCTCATCCTGTTGGTCGGATCGCTCGCGGTGACCGGGTTCGCACGGGCGAAGGGACTCCCCGCTCCCCTGCTCGTGACGGCGGTCGCGCTCGCAGCGTCGTTCCTGCCGGGGCTCCCCGCGATGGAGATCGACTCCGAGGTGATCCTGACGGTGATCCTGCCGCCGCTGCTCTACTCGGCGGCCCTCGACGTGTCGTGGCAGAGCTTCCGCACGTCGATCAAGCAGATCCGGCGTCTCGGCATCTTCCTGGTCATCGTGACGGCACTCGTCGTCGGCGCGGTGGCGTACTTCCTCATCCCGGACATGACCCTGCCGGCGGCGATCCTGCTCGGTGCGATCGTGGCCCCGCCGGACGCCGTGTCGGCCGCCGCGATCGGCCGCAAGCTCGGGCTCCCCCGCCGGGTGATGACGGTGCTGTCCGGCGAGAGCCTGATCAACGACGCCGCGTCCCTGACCCTGGTGCGCGTGTTCACGCTGATCATCGCGGGCACGTCGCTGACAATCTGGCAGGACCTCGGCATCTTCGGCCTGGCGATCGGCGTCGGGCTCGCGGTCGGCATCGTGCTCGGCGTCGTCGTGCACTGGATCCGGATGCGTCTGAACGACCCCGTGGTCGAGACGATCATGAGCATCCTGCTGCCCTTCGTCGCGTACATCCTGGCCGAGGACCTCTCCGGCTCCGGCGTCATCGCGGTCGTCACGGCCGGCCTGTACATCGGCTACAACTCGCCGAAGGAGGGCTACGCCACGCGGCTGCAGGAGCGCCCGCTGTGGACCAGCATCGACGTCATCCTCGAGGGCTTCGTCTTCGCCCTGATCGGCCTGCAGCTCAACACGGTGGTGCAGGACCTGGTCGAGAGCGAGCGGAGCCTCGGGCAGACCCTCACCGCCGCGGCCGTGGTGCTCGGCGTCGTGATCCTGGTGCGGCCCCTCTTCATCTTCGAGTCGTACGTGCGCAACCGCTTCAACGGGCGGTGGCTCCGTCCACTGCGCATCAAGCTGTCCCGCGGGCACCCGTCCCTGCGGTGGATGCGCGGTACGGCCGAACCGAAGCTCAACTGGCGCGAGCTGACCGTGATCTCGTGGACCGGCATGCGCGGCGTGGTCACCCTGGCCGCCGCGGTGTCGGTGGTCGCGAGCCCGACGCAGATCCCCGCACAGGACACGATCTTCATCATCGCGTTCTTCGTCACCGTCGGCACCCTGCTGCTGCAGGGCCTGACCCTGCCGTTCGTCATCCGCGCCCTCAAGGTGCAGGACCCGGCCGAGGGCGAGGAGGACGTCCGCAGCGAGATGCGCCTCAACCAGCGCACGACCGAGGCGGCGATCGAGCTGCTCGAGAAGCGCCGCCCGGACTGGTCGAAGCAGTACGGCGCCGTCGCCGTCGACTCCGTGGTGAACCGGCTGAAGGCCCGGCTCGAGCGGCAGGTCGAGACCTTCCGCCAGGACGCTCTCGAGGAAGAGGACGAGGAGCGGAACGCCCCGATGCGGCTGCGCGGCTCGCAGATCCAGGACATCCGGCGCGAGCTGCTCGACCGCCGCCGCGAGATCGTGCTCGAGGAGCGCGAGAAGGGCAACCTCGACGAGGAGGTCATGCGCCGCGTGCTCGTGACCCTCGACGCCGAAGAGCTCGCGATGGACTCGGCGCAGGCCTCACGCAGCCGCTCCTGAGGGCCCCGGCGTATCCTGGCGCTCCGTCCGAGAACAGGAGCACAGCGCCGAGTGAGCACGCCGCGGAACGACGTCCCCAGGAACGACGACACCCCGGAACGTCCCGGAGCGTCCCGGCCGACGTCGGCACCGAAGCCACGCAGCACCCGGCCCTCGGCCCGCGGGACGAAGCCCCGTCGCGGTGCGAAGGTCGCCGGGTCATCCCGACCGGCCCCGCGTCGTCAGGCGCCCGTCCCGGAGCCGCAGCAGCACGGCGCCTACCGCCGCTGGTACGCCACCCTGCACCCGTCGCTCCAGCTCATCGGCCTGCAGCTCTGGATGCCGCTCTTCTTCATCGTCGGCTTCTGCCTCTGCTACGTCTTCGCCTTCCACGCACCGCACCCGCACGACGTGCCGATCGCACTGGTCGGCAGCGACCCGACGCTCGTCGCGGCCGTGCAGAAGGCCTTGCCGGGCGAGTTCGTCTTCCACACGTACGACTCGTTGGCCGCGGCGAAGCGTGACGTCCTCGCCGGCTCGATGGCGGTCGCCTACGACCCCGCGACGAACGAGTTCTTCAAGGCGAGCGCACACCAGTTCCAGGTCGCGAGCCTCGTCCCGGCGACGCTGACCGCGGTCCTGACCGGCATCGGGGTCGCGAGTCCGACGGTCACCGAGCTCGCTCCCCTGCCCGCCTGGGACGAGTACGGCACCGTGCCGATGTACGTCATGCTCGCCTGGTGCATCGGCGGCTACATGGTCGCGATGTTCATCGGGATCATGGGCGGTCCGCTCCGGCACCGCACCCGCATGGCCGTCATCGTCGTCGGTGGCCTCGTCATCTCCCTCATCACGAACACGCTCGCCGGACCGGTGGTCGGTGCGATCCACGGCCACTGGATCCAGCTCGTGCTCATCGCGTGGGGGTGGATCGTCGCGATCGGTCTCGCCGTCAACGGGCTGAGCTACTTCGTGGGCCGGTTCATCGCCGCCCCCGCCATGATCTGCTTCGTGTTCCTGTCGATGCCGTCGTCCGGGGGCGCGTACCCGAAGTGGTTCATGCCGGAGCCGTTCGCCTGGCTCAACAACGTCGTCGTCGGGTCGAGCATGGTCGACATGATCAAGCACCAGATCTACGGCGTCGGTCCGGGCCCGGCGCGTGGCCTGATCACGATGGGCTGCTACGCCGCGGCCGGCCTGGTGCTCATGTACTTCGGCAAGAAGTGGTGGGAACGGCGCCGCATCCGCGCCATCGTCACCGGCCGGACCACGATGTTCCAGGACGCCAACACCGCGAACCGCGAGTTCCTCGGCAAGGAGCGCGACGCCGAGCTCGAGCGCCACGGCCTCGAGTCGACGGAGACGGGCACCCTGAGCGTCCTGAGCGACGACGACTGGGAGGACGCCCGCGTCGGCGGCGACGTCTTCACGGGCGGCCGCGACGGCCTCGAGACCGAGACCACCCCCACGGGCCGCATCCCGGTGCAGCGGCCGGGAGGAGCGGGGACCGGACCACGCACCCGTCCCGTCCCACGCACCGAGGGTTCCAGGGCCCCGGTCCGGTCCGACACGTCGGCTCGCGTCGAGGCCACGGACGACCAGCCGCACGGCCGGCACGCCGACCGGTGAGCCACGGCGGCCGGGTATCCTGGGTCGCATGAACCCCCGCATCACCTGGCACCGCGTCCTCGTCACCGTCGTCGTCGTGCTCCTCGTGCTGACGGTCGGCTTCTACGTCGCGAGCATCGTGCTCGCCCCCGCCGACGGCCGGAACACCGCCGGGCTCTTCGTCGGTTGGGCGATGTTCGCCATGGTCGGCGCGATCGTGTTCGGGATCATCGACTTCTTCGTCCGGCCCCTCGGTGGTCGGAGCGGCGACGCCGAGGTCATCGCCGCTGCCGAAGAGGCGCGCACCGGCAGCACCCGCACCCACCAGCAGACCCGCTGACGCGGACTACGCGGGTGTCTCGACGCCCGTCCCGGTGAAGCCCGCGACCGTCGCGTCGTCGTCGGCGAACGTGAAGCGTGCACGCACCGAACCCCCACGCAGCACCCCCGGCAGCCAGTACTTCGCGTCGTCCCACATCGCCCCGAAGGGGACGTCGGCGACGGGGATCCACCGCGGTTCGAGCTCGTCGGAGCCCGACGGGCTGCCCTGCCAGCGGCGGCACACGAAAACGTCCGAGACCTGGGACCAGGACGGTCGGTACGGGAACCGGTAGTCCAACGTGCCACGGGCCTCCAGGTCGACCGCGTCGAGCCGCAGGCCGACCTCTTCACGCACCTCGCGCACGGCGGTCTCGACCGCCGTCTCGCCGGGCTCACGCTTGCCGCCGGGGCCGACCAGTCGGCCCGTGCCGAGGCCGCGGCGCTTCTCGCCCAGCAGCACTTCGGGGCCGTCCGCACCATCACGGAGCAGGTAGACGACGACCACTCGGGGGTGCTGGGACTTGCTCTCGTCGCGCGGGGTCACCCGTCCAGTGTGGCCGAAGAAGTGCCGTACGCTCTTCCCATGGCAGGCGGGCTGCGGGGGCACCATGGCTGAGCCCCGCAGGACCGGGCGCAGCCTCGAAGTGCTGCGCGCCGAGGCGGCCGAGGAGATCTCGATGCTCGTCGAGCACCGGAGCCGACAGGGCGAGGACCCCTGGGAGTTCATGCCCACGCTCCCCACGGTCGACGAGCAGGTCGTGCTGATCCTCCGGGCCGATGCGGTCGACCTCGACGCGGCCATCGGCAAGCGGAACGCGCAGTGGTCGATGCACCCCGCGTCCGGTCAGGGCACGGCCCTCGGCGAGGAGTACCACCGGTTGCGCCGGATCGCGCTGCAGCACCCCGAACTGACGCAGGCGGTGTGGAAGCTCATGGGCGCGCTGCCCGACGCGAGCTGACGGCCGCACACCGCGCACGGACGCCCGTGCGGTTGGATGGGCACATGACCGAAACCGTGCTCGCGATCCTCAACCAGCCCTCCCGCGACGCCGCGCCGCACGACCCCGCAGCGGACGCCTTCACCTGGGCGAAGCCGCTCGAGGAGCACCTGCAGGTCCAGGACCTCGGCATCACCCGGGGCGACGGCGTGTTCGAGACCATCACGGTGGTCGACGGTCGCCCCCAGGCACTCGAGGCGCACCTCGCCCGGTTCGGCCGCTCCGCCGCGATGCTCGACCTGCCCGCGCCGGACCCCGACGCGTGGCGGCAGGCGATCGAGGCCGTCTGCGCCCGGCTCGACCCGGTCCGCGAGGCCTTCGTCAAGACCGTCCTGACCCGTGGTGTCGAGGGCACCGACCGCCCCACCGGGTGGGTGTACGCCGCGCCGTCCGTCGACTCCACCGCGGCGCGCACCGAGGGCATCTCCGTCGTGGTGCTGGACCGCGGGTACCGGCACGACGTCGAGCGCACCTCGCCGTGGCTGCTGCAGGGCGCGAAGACGCTCTCGTACGCCGTCAACATGGCCGCCCTGCGCGAAGCCGCACGCCGCGGGGCCGACGACGCCCTGTTCGTGTCGAGCGACGGCTACGTGCTCGAGGGCACGCGCGCGAACCTGATCCTGAAGGTCGGCGACCGGCTCGTCACGCCGCGCACCGACATCGGGATCCTCGCCGGCACCACGCAGGCCGACGTCTTCCGCTTCGCCGAGCAGGCCGGCATCGAGACCGCCTACGAGCTCGTCACCCTCGCCGACCTGCAGGCCGCCGACGCGCTCTGGCTCGTGTCGAGCGTCCGTCAGGCGGCGCCGATCCGCTCGGTGAACGGCGACACCCGGGCGATCGACGCGGACCTGACGGACCGCATCAACGAGTTCCTGCTGGCGCGCGAGGTCTGAGCCGGCCGGGTCCGCCGACCGTCACCACCCAGCGCCCCGGCGCCACGGACGGGAGGCCCGGATCGCGACGTCCGGGCACGTCGCGATCCGCGCCTCCCGGCTCTCCCCCGCTACCAGCGCGGGGTGGTGACGCCGACGCCGTCCGCCCACTCGAAGACGGGCTCGCCGTCGATCCAGACGCGCGTCGCGCGGCTGGTGGCGTCGAGCGGGTCGCCGTCCCAGAGCACGAGGTCGGCGTCGTAGCCCTCGGCCAGCCGTCCGACGCGGTCGCCGAAGCCCAGGAACTCGGCCGGGTTGACGGTGAGCGCCTCGAGCGCGGTCTGCGCGGGGAGGCCCTCCTTCACCGCGGCCGTCGCCTGGTCGACGAGCATGCCGATCGGCACGACGGGGGCGTCGGTGGTGATCGCGACCCGGACGCCGGCCGCGGCGATGGTGGCGAGGTTCGGGATGCCGCGGTCGCGGAGCTCCACCTTCGATCGGCTCGTGAACAGCGGGCCGTAGATGACCGGGATGTCCTTCTCGGCGAGCAGGCTCGCGATCTTGTGCGCCTCGGTGCCGTGGTTCACGACGAGTCGGTACCCGAACTCCTCGGACAGCCGGATGGCGGTCGCGATGTCGTCGTGGCGGTGGGTGTGCTGGTCCCAGACGAGCTCGCCGTCGAGGACCCGGACCAGGGCCTCCTTCGACAGGTCCCGCGCGAACGGCTCGCCCTTGGCCGCGGCGGCGTCGCGGGCGGCACGGTAGTTCTGCGCCTCGACGAAGGCGTCACGGATGATCTTCGCGACGCCCAGGCGCGTCGACGGCGTCTGGCCCTTGCCGCCGTACACGCGCTTCGGGTTCTCGCCGAGGGCGCTCTTGATGCTCACCGAGTCCGAGATGAGCTGCTCGTCGACGGTCCGGCCGCCCCAGGTCTTGATGGCGACGGTCTGGCCGCCGATCGGGTTGCCCGAGCCGGGCTTCACGACGATGCTCGTGATGCCGCCGGCGAGCGCATCGCGGAAGCCCTCGTCGTCGATGTCGATCGCGTCGATCGCACGGACCCCGGCCATGTTGGGGCCGGTCATCTCGTTCGTGTCGTTGCCGGCCTCGCCGTTCGCCTCCTCGTGGATGCCGACGTGGCCGTGCGACTCGACGAACCCGGGCACGAGCCAGGCGCCGGCTGCGTCCACGACGGTGACTCCCGGTGGCGGTGTGACGTCCGGACCGACCGCCGTGATGCGGCCGTCCTCGACGACGACCGCGCCGCCGTCGAAGGCGGGGGTGGAGACGGGGACGACGTGGGCACCGGTGATCGCGAAGGAGTTGCGCATGCCACCAACGCTACGCGGGCGGCACACACGCGAAATACGAACTCCTGGCGTCGGGCGTCCGGAGGTCTCTACGCTCGCGGCATGGCACATCGGATCGACCCCGCGGACCTCCTCGGCACGTCGCCCGCGCCCGGCAGCTGGCCCGTGCACGGCAGTGCGGAGCGTCCGTGGCGCAGTTCCCGTCGGGGCTCCCGCGACGACCGCATGACGACGTCCGTGCGGGTGTCGCTGCCGCCGCGGATCGCCCGGGTCCGGTGGGTGCCCGGCGATGCCACCGAGGCGCTGCTCGACCGCGCCGCGGCCGCGCTCCGTGCACTCGACGTCCACCACGGTTCCCGACTCACGCCGCTCGGCTCGGTGATCGGCCGGACCGAGGCGGTGGCGTCCTCACGGATCGAGGACGAGTCCGCGTCGCTCGACGACTGCGCGCGAGCGCTCGTGGGCGTCCGCACGAACCCGACTGCGACCGTCGTCGTCCGCGCCGCCGGTGCGATCGAGGGGTTGGTCACAGCAGCGGACACGGGCGTGATCACCGAGGCCGCGCTGCTCGAGGCGCACCGGCTGCTCATGCGCGACGACCCGGTCGACGGGCGGTACGCCGGGCGCTACCGCAGCGTCCAGAACTGGATCGGTGGCGGTGACACCCCGCGGCTGGCGACGTACGTCCCGCCTCCGCCGGAGCTCGTCGCGCCGCTCATGACCGACCTCTTCGCGTTCCTGCACCGGACGGACCTGCACCCGATCGCCCAGGCTGCGATCGGGCACGCCCAGTTCGAGTCGATCCACCCGTTCACCGACGGCAACGGCCGGATCGGACGTGCGTTGATCAGCGCCGTGCTGCGCCGCCGGGGCGTCACGACAACGGTGACGGCACCGATCGCCACCGCGCTCGCAGCGGATCGGGGCCGGTACTTCCGGCACCTCGAGCGGTACCGCGACGGGGTCGTGGACGCCCTCGTGGCAGACGTCGCGATCGCCATCGGTACCGTGTGCGACGAGGCGATCGTGACCGCCCTGCTCCTCGACGAACACGCGGCCGACCGGGCTGCAGGGCCGTGCGCCGACGGGCTGCACGCGGTCGTCGGCCGGGCGCTCTCCGACGATCCGGTCCTGACGGAAGCCCACCTGCACGAGCTCGTCCCGGCCGGGGCCGCTGATGCCGTCGCCGCGGACCTCGTGCGGACCGGGGTGCTGCGTCCGGTCACCGAGCGGCGGCGCGACCGGGCCTGGGTGGTGCCGGCGGTGGTCGACGAGCTCGAGGCCTTCGAGCAGCGCGTGCAGGCTGCGGTCACCGGGCGATCGGACCCGGTCCGTGCGGTGGCATGACGCCCGGCTCGCCGCGGGGCGGTGCGAATAGGGTGGGACGGTGAGCACCGAGCACTCCCAGGCCACCCCTCCCACCGCCGCCAAGCGGCCCGTGACGCGGACCCACCACGGCATCGACTTCGTCGACGACTACGAGTGGCTGCGCGACAAGGAGTCGCCGGACACCCTGGCCTACCTCGAGGCCGAGAACGCGTACACCGACGCCGCGACCGAGCACCTCGCGCCGCTGCGCGACCGCGTCTTCGCCGAGGTCAAGAGCCGCGTCCAGGAGACCGACCTCTCGGTGCCGGTGCGCATGGGCGACTGGTGGTACTTCACCCGCACGGCCGAGGGCAGCCAGTACGGCGTGCACTGCCGCGCGCCGATCGCTGGTCCGGACGACTGGACCCCGCCGGCCGTCGTCGAGGGCGAGTCCACCCTGCCCGGCGAGCAGGTCGTGCTGGACGGCAACGCCCTGGCCGACGGCCACGAGTTCTTCTCGCTCGGCACCTACGACATCAGCGACGACGGCACCCGCCTGGTGTACGGCATCGACGTCGAGGGCGACGAGCGGTACACCCTGCACGTCCGCGACCTGACGACCGGCGCCGACCTCGGCGACGCCATCCCGAACACCGGGGCCGGCGCCACCTTCGACCCCGCCGGCCGGTACGTCTTCTACCCGACGGTCGACGAGTCGTGGCGCCCGGACAAGATCTGGCGGCACGCGGTCGGCGCGGCTGCGTCCGACGACGTCCTGGTGTTCGAGGAACCGGACGACCGCTACTGGGTCGGCGTCGGCGTGACCCGATCGTCGCAGTACATCGTCATCGAGCTCGGGTCGAAGATCACCTCGGAGGCCCTGGTGCTCGACGCAGCCGACCCCACCGGCGAGTTCCAGGTCGTCTGGCCGCGGCGCGACGGTGTCGAGTACGAGATCGAGCACGCCATCGTCGGCGGCAGCGACCGGTTCCTCGTGCTGCACAACGACGGCGCCGAGAACTTCGAGCTCGTCGACGTCCCCGCCGACGACCCGACGTCCGAACGTGATCGCCGCGTGGTCGTGGCGCACGACAGCGAGCGCCGCATCGAGTCCGTCGACGCCTTCGCCGGGCACCTCGCGCTCGAGTACCGATCCGAGGCGCTCCCCCGCATCGCGATCATCCCCATCGAGGGCGACGGGTACGGCGACGCGCACGAGGTCCCGTTCGACGAAGCACTGTTCTCGGCCGGGCTCGGCGGCAACCCCGAGTGGGACCAGCCGACGCTCCGCATCGGGTTCACGTCCTTCGTCACCCCGTCCGAGGTCAGCGACCTCGACCTGGCGACCGGCCAGGTGACGGTCCTCAAGCGCCAGCCCGTGCTCGGCGGCTACGACCCGGCCGACTACGCGCAGGAGCGCGACTGGGCCACCACCTCGGACGGCACCCGCGTCCCGATCTCGCTCGTGTGGCGCCGCGACGCCGTCGACGCGGACACCCCCTCGCCGCTCCACCTGTACGGCTACGGCTCGTACGAGCACTCGATCGACCCCGGCTTCAGCGTCATGCGCCTGTCGATGCTCGACCGCGGTGTCGTCTTCGCGGTCGCCCACGTGCGCGGTGGGGGCGAGATGGGCCGCCACTGGTACGAGAACGGCAAGACCCTGACGAAGAAGAACACGTTCACCGACTTCGTCGCGGTCGCCGACCACCTGATCGCGTCCGGCCGCACCACCGCGGACCGGCTCGTGGCCGAGGGCGGCAGCGCCGGCGGGCTGCTGATGGGTGCGGTGGCGAACATCGCGCCGGACCGGTTCGCCGGGATCGTCGCCGCGGTGCCGTTCGTCGACGCGCTCACGAGCATCCTCGACCCCGACCTGCCGCTGACCGTCATCGAGTGGGACGAGTGGGGCGACCCGCTGCACGACGCCGAGGTCTACCGCTACATGAGCGAGTACACCCCGTACGAGAACGTCCGCGACGACGTGCAGTACCCGCGGATCCTCGCCGTGACGTCGCTCAACGACACCCGTGTGCTGTACGTCGAGCCGGCGAAGTGGACCGCGAAGCTGCGCGAGGTCGGAGCGCCGGTGCTGCTGAAGACCGAGATGTCCGCGGGCCACGGTGGCGTGAGCGGTCGGTACGCCTCGTGGAAGGAGCGGGCGTTCGAGCTGGCCTGGCTGCTGGACGTGCTGGGTCTGGCGGACGAGGCACCTGCCGCGTCCTGACCACTTCGTGAGCAGAAATGGTCGGGTTGCCCGTGGGCACCCGACCATTTCTGCTCACCAAGCGATCCTCCGCGAACGCCCACGGACGCCCGCGAACGCCAGCGGCGCGGCGCGGCGCATCGCACGGCTCACACGCGGTTGAGCGCGTGCACCGCCTCGTCGTAGGACTCCTCGGCCAGCCGCACCCGGTCCCCCGCGAGCACGCCGTACCCGAACGTCCCCTCGCCACCGCGCTCGGCGATCGCCGCGTTGGTCCGCAGTGCGTCGAGGGCGTGCAGCGACCGGACCCGCTCGGTCAGGACGTCGGCCGCGCTGCCGATCCGCTTCCAGAGGGCGTGCGGGAACGCGTCGTCGCCGAGGACGTCCATCGCCATCCGCGCCCGCATCGTGGCCTGCCACGCGGCTTCGGTGGTCGCGCGGTCGGCGGCCTCGCGCTCGGCGGCGGTGTCGGAGGTGTCGTCGGCGACCGCGGCCCGGACGAGCTCCCGGATGTGCGGCTTCACGACCGCCCCGACGTCCTGCGCGACCTTCTTCGGTGAACGGAGCGACCACTCGGTCGGGGCCGGCCGCTCGACCGCGTCGTCGAGCGCGTCGAGCAGCTCGAGGAACGGCTCGCCGTGCACGAACGCGACGACGTCCCGCACCGACTGGTCGCGACGCTCACGGGTCGAGGCCAGGATGCGTTCGCGGGTCATCGAGTCGACGAGGTCGTCCTGCGCCGGGGTCGACGCGCGCGGCAGCCGGTCGATCAGGTACTCGTTCAGGGCGGCACGCGCCGTGACGGCGGCCAGCCCGTCCGCTGCCTCGGCGGCGCGGTCGACGGCGTCGCCGGCGGGGAACGCCGGCCGGTAGGCGCTCAGGATCGCAGCGACCTCGAGGGCGGTCTCGGCCGTCTGACGCAGGTCGGCCGCATCGCCGGAGCGGAGGCGCGATTCCTGGCCGAGCAGCGCAGCGCGCAGCTTCCGCAGCCGCTTCGCCAGGACGCGGGCGGTCGTGCCCTTGTCCGGCTTCTCCTCGGTCTGGAGGCGCGGTGCCGGTGCTCCTGCCAGCCCGCGTGCCAGCTTGGACGCGACGGCGGCGGGGCCGGCGCCGACGGCCGCGAAGCGCCCGTCGAGGGCGGTGAAGAGTTCGTGTGCGACCTGCGGGTCGACACCCGCGACGGCCTCGACCTCGACCTCGCGCCAGGTGCGTGGCGTCTCCGGTGCGTCGTCGTCGAGGCGCTGGGCGGTGACCTGGTCGTCGGCGAGCTCGGCGACCTGGTCGCCGTCCTCGTCGAGCAGGCGGGTGACGGTGCGGGTGGTGGTGATGCGGACCACGGGTCGCAGGCCGCGGCCGCGGCGCTCGGTGAAGAGCGCGGCGAGGACCTCGGTCGGCACCGCGTCGGCGTCGTCGGTCAGCGGGAAGTGCTGCTCGTGGCGGACGGTGTCCGACTCGGAGCGCTTGATGTGCCACCCGGCGTCGGGGCCACCGGTGCGGCGGCGGACCGTGACCCGCGCCGCCACCAGGTCGTACCGTTCGGTGTCCCAGTACGTCGCATCGAGCTCGAACGGCTCCTGGTGCTCGGTGCGGAGGATGCCCCCGGCGCCGACGAGGTCGGGCAGGGCACCGCCCTCTGGCAGGTCGTAGGTGCGCTCGATCTCGAGGTGGGTGTCGCTCACGGGGTCTTGTCTACCAGGGCTTCGCCGTGCGCCTCGACCACCGCGGGCGCATCTGTGGAGAACCGTGACGCCACCACGGCTCCGACGACGGCGACCAGGAACGGGACGAGCTGCCCGGCCCACGACACCAGCGCCATGACGGAGTACGGGATGCCCGTGCCGTTCGCTGCTTCCGTGAGCGGGAACACCAGGATGGCAGCGACGACGGGCAGGAGGAGGAGCGAGTACGTCCATCCCGGCCGGTGGAGCACCACGAGCCAGACCGCGAGCAGCCCAGCCGCGATGACGCCGACCTGGACCGGGGCGTACACGGGGACGTTGAGCGAACCGTTCGTGATCGCCCACCACACGGCGGCGACGGCGAACACGGCGACAGCGCCGAGGACCCGGCGGCGGCGTGCGACGTCCGACACCAGCAGGACACTCGTCGCGACGGCGACTCCCGGCACCACCGCGAGCCCGATCCCCACCATGTCGAAGACAGGACGCGCCTCCGGCAGGCCGTTGTACCGCTGCAGGAGTGCGAGGACGCCCACCGAGACGACGAAGGACAGCACCGCGAACGCGACGAGCACCGGGATCGTGCGGATGGTGTGCGGTGCGGAACGGACGGGCGTCGGCAGTGCGGTCATGGTGTCCTCCCAGGTGGAACGGTGGCCGGCGCGTCGGTGGAACAGCGCCGTGGTGAACGCGCCGAACGCGAGTGCGGTCGGCGAGAGGTCGAGTTCGTGGGCATCGCGGACGTCGGCGAGCCACTGCTCGCGGCGGGCGGCGCGGTGTGCCGCGGGTGAGACCGCGACGGCGACCCCCACGAGCACCCGGTCGAGCGCGCTCACGAGGTCACCGGCCGGGCCGAGCGAGCCGGACGCGCGGGCGTCGCGGCGGACGGCGCGGGCGTCGCGGCGGACGGACGCGCGGCGACGAGGTCGCGTGCGGCGTCGACCCCGTCGGGCGTGAACTCGTAGAGCCGACGACGCGGACCCGGTCGATCGGTCTCGTCGTCCCACGACGACGTGATCCACCCCTGCCGCTCGAGTCGTTCGAGGATCGGGTAGACGGTGCCGGCCTGGCGCCCGGTGGCCTTGATGACGAGCAGCCCCCATGCCGGGCCGTCGACGGTCAGCAGTGCGTCGAGCACGTCGAGCGTCGGGGCGGTGATGCGTTGGATCGGATCCATGCGGCTTAACCTAGCTATATCGGATAAGCGCGTCAAGGGCGTCCAGAAAGCGGGGTTAGCCTGGCGCCATGAGCGACACGATCACGCGCGAGCAGTTCACCCCCGGAGCCGGCGGCGTCACGATGTTCACGACCACGTGGTGCGGCTACTGTGCCCGCCTGAAGAACCAGATGACGAAGGCCGGTGTGCCCTTCACCGAGGTCGACATCGAGCAGACCCCGGGTACGGCGGAACTCGTCGCCGAGGTCAACGGCGGCAACCAGACCGTGCCGACGCTGGTGTTCCCCGACGGCAGCACGGCGACGAACCCGTCCCTGGCCGAGGTGCAGTCCCGCATCTGAGCAGCGGCGCCCCGGCGCCCCCCGGCGCGAAGCCCCACGCAACCAAAGTCCGTCCGAACCGCGTGGTTCGGACGGACTTTGGTTGTGCGAGACGAACTCGCGCCGCGACTCGCGCCGCCGGACCCGGTCGCTAGCCGCCGAGCGCCTCGGTCAGCAGTGCGGCCATCGCGTCGAGCTGGATGTCGCCGGAGTCGACGAGTTCCTCGTCCGACCCGTCGAGCGCGCGGGCGGCCAGGGACGCCTTCGAGTCGATGAGTTCGGCGATCTTCGTGTCGATCGTCTGTGCGGCGATGATGCGCCACGCGGTGACGGGCTCCTCCTGCCCGATGCGGTGCACGCGGTCGATCGCCTGGGTCTGCTCGGCGCTCGTCCACGACAGCTCGGCGAGCACGACGTTGGACGCGACCTGCAGGTTCAGGCCCACGCCGGCCGCGGTGAGCGAGCAGACGATCACGGCGACGTCGGGGTCGTTCACGAACGAGTCGATCTGCGCCGTGCGCTGCGTGGCCGTCTGGTCGCCACGGATCGTGGCGGTGCGCAGGCCCCGACGCGCGAAGACCTCTTCCGCCTGGTCCATGACGTCGAGGTGCTTGGCGAAGAACACGACCTTGCCGACGTTCGACGCGAGCTGCGCGGCGTAGTCCGCGGCGAGCTGGGCCTTGGCACGACCGATGCGGCGGACCATCGAGAACACGTTCTCGCCGGTCGACGAGGCGTCCTGGTCCTCGAGCTCCCAGCGGGCGACCTGCCGCACGAGCTTGTGGTCGATGCCGACGACCGGGTCCTGCCCGGTGCGGGCGTCGAGCGCCTGGTGGTACCGGCGCACCAGCTTCGCGGTGAGCTCCCGCTCGGCGTCGCGGATGGAGCGCCCCTCGTCGCCGTCGAGCTCGACGGGGATGTCGGCGATCCGGCGGGCAGGGATGTCCGCGGCGACGTCGACCTTGCGGCGTCGGACGATGCCCTGGTCGATCACGGCACGACGGGCCTCGACGAAGAAGCCCTGGTCGGCCGGGGTCAGCCCGATCTCCTCGAGCTCGTTCATGAGCTTCGCGCGGGGCTTCTTGTCGTCGATCCAGCCGAGGTACTCCCAGATGGTGCGGAAGTCCTCGACCGAGTTGATCAGCGGGGTACCCGTCAGCGCCATGAGCAGCGGCGCTGCGGTGCGCTGTCGGATGCGGTCGGCGATCTGCAGCACGAACCGGGCGCGCTGCGAGTCCTTGTTCTTGATGAAGTGCGCCTCGTCGACGACCATGCCCTTGAAGCCGAAGCTCCCGAGCCAGCCGGCGTGCCGGTCGAGGATCTCGTAGTTCACGATGATGATGTCGGCGAACCCGTCGAGGTCGTTGCCGTCGCCGTGGATGACGGTGGCGCGGTGGTTCGGCACCCAGCGCTCGGCCTCGCGCGCCCAGTTCGTCTTGACGACGTTCGGCACGACCACGAGCAGCGGGAACGCGTTCGCGGCGTCGGCGGCGAGCAGCGACTGCGCCGTCTTGCCCAGACCCGGCTCGTCGGCGAGCAGGAACGTGCGGTGCCCCTGCGACGCGGCGGCGACCAGTTCGGCTTGGTGCTTCATGAGGGTGGTGCCCGAGCGCGAGTGCAGCGACGTGGGCTCGGGCAACGGCATCGTCGCCGCTCCCCCGCCTGCGCCGTACTCGAACGACTTGAACAGCGGGCCGAAGAGCTCCCAGTTCGCCAGGCGGCGCGGATGCGCGACGGGCTGGTCGGCGAGCGCGAAGTCCGGCGGCAGGAACGGGTTCGCGAGCTGGCGCTGCACGACCGCCTGCGGGGTGACCGCGCGCACCGGGGTCTCGGCGACCGGGGCGGGTTCCGTCGCGATGACGAGGTCCTCCGGCTGCAGCTCCATGCCGCCGGCGATCATCATGTCGCGCTTGACGGCTCGGGTCGCCTCGGAGACCTGGACCTCTTCGGCGAGCAGCTGGATCACGCTGGTGTCGCGCGCCGCCGTCTTCGCCAGGATCGTCGCGACGCCGTCGAGCCGTTTGAGCTGCTCGGCGCGCTGCGAGTCGGTGAGTTCGGTGTCGCCCTTCACCCGTGCGCGCTCTTCGCGCATGAGCAGTGCGACGGCCTGGAACTTCGTCCGGTTCGTCGCCTTGAGCGGTCCACGCTGCGCCGCCGCCTCGACCTCGCGCACTGCGCGGGCGAGGACGGGGATCACGCCATCGTTGTCCAGCGGCCTCGTCCGACGTGACGCGGTCCGCGTCCCGCCGGCAGCTCGCCGGGTGCCTGATCGAGCCAACGCTCCTCCTGTTCCGCCCACGCATCGGGGCGAGCCGCCCGTGGGGCGGAAGTCCTGCACCGGGTCCTGACACGGCTCCGGTTCGGCTGCGGGCCACCGTGGCCCACCGCATCGCCGGTCCCCGCTTCGGGACGTCCGGTGGAGTCCCGCGGTCCGTTCCACCACGAGCGCCTGCTCGGCGCCGGGTGCGACGGTCCGCGCCGGGATCCGGCGTCGTCACACGCACGTGACGCCCCCGCGGGGCGGTCACGGCCCGGTTCCCGCGTCGATCAAGTGATCGACGGCTGCGTCCGGAATCGACGCGGCACGCGGGAACGCGGTGCGTGCGGGGTCAGTTTACTCCCCGACCCCCGACAGCGGCGACTCCGCGTCGCCCGCGCGCGTCGCGTGCCCTGGATCCTGCTGCAGGACGGCCGGGAGGCACGGTGCGGGCCCGCCACGCGCCTCCCGTCCGACGCCGGGCGCGTCCACCCCGCGAAAGCGACAGATCCCGGATCCCCACGCCGACCACCCCGCGAAAGCGACAGATCCACGCCGACCGTCCGCGCAGATGTGTCGCTTTCGCGACCGGGGACGCGAGCCGTCAGACGCGGGGTGCGGACCGCGGGCGGACCAGGCCGGCCGCCGGCGGGACCGGTGCGGCGTCCGCCAGCGCGGCCCGCGTCGCCGCGAGGAGCTGCTCGGCGGTCTGGATCCCGTTCGCGGAGCCGGTGGTCGCCTGGCCACCGGCGTGTGCCAGCAGCTGGGCGCCGATGGCCGGTCCGATGCGGTCGGCCTCGCCGTGGTTGCGGGCGACCCAGTCGCGGGCGATCCCGTCGGCGAGGCGCTCGGCCGCCGCACCCCGCTCGGCGTCGCCGCGCGATCGGTGCCAGAGACCGGTCACGACCAGGTGCGCGACGACCGCGCCGATGTCGCGCACCGGGAAGCCCCAGCCGGCGGTGTCGATGTCCAGGAGCCCGGAGATCCGCCACGGCTCGTCCTCGTCGACGAAGACCTGCTCGAGGTGCAGGTCGCCGTGCACGACCTGCTTCGTCGCGCTCGTCCACCCGATCGACCGCCGGCCGATGGCGTCGTACAGGCGGTCGATCTCCTCGGCGTCCTGGGGCAGCGCGGCGACGAGTGTGCGCCGGTGCCAGTCGGCGTGGTCCATCGCGTCGGCACGAGCCTGCTGGGTCATCGGCACGGTGGCGACCCGACCGCTCAGGGCGGCCAGCGACGCGACGAACCGGGGGTCGTCGGCGATGTCGAGGATGCGGCTGCCGGCCGGCACACCACGGATCCGCTCGAGCACGAGGAGTCCGTCGCCGCGGCTGGACAGCACGCGGGGCACGGGAAGGCCCGCCGCCACGAACTGCTCGTGCGACGTCACGATCGGCGCGACCCGGTGCGGGCGGACGATCTTCAGGAACAGGGTGCGCTCCGGGGCGTCGACGCGCACGACCGCGCGCTTGCCGGGTCGGTAGGCGGCGACCGTGAGCACCGGGTCGGTGACGGGCATGCCGAGCGTCGTCAGGAGCTCGGCGACCGCATCGCGGTAGGTCACCTGCGGCAGCACCGGCAGGCCGGGGTCGTTCGGGTAGGCCCACACCGAGACCGGCTCGCCGGTCGCGGGATCGGTGACGATCGCACTGTTCTGGTCGTGCGTGCCGCCGGTGTCGACGTAGGTCAGGACGGTGGCACGCTGGCCGTTCCGGTCGACCGTGTCGACCTCGTAGCCGTACAGGTAGCCGTTGCCCGAGGGCTCGACGGAGTGCGCCCGTGCGGCCACGACGGAGGTCCCGGAGCCGGCGAAGGCCTGCGGGATGACGCGCTCATGGTTGGGCCACACGACATCAGTCAACCGTGTCCGGGCGTTTTCGTCGCGTTCGTGCACGGCTCGGCGTGCGGGCGATGGCTAGCGTGGTCCGGGTGAACCCGGTCGCGCGTCTCCGCAGCTCGAGTCGCACGCCGTTCCTGCAGGTCGTGAAGACCGCGGTCGCGGTCGTGGCGGCGGTGCTGCTGTGCCGGCTGCTGATCCAGGGGCCGTTCCCGACCTTCGCCGCGATCGCCGCGCTGCTCGTCGTGCAGCCGAGCATCAACCAGTCGTTCGTGAAGGGCCTCGAACGGAGCGCCGGCGTCGTGCTCGGGGTGCTGCTGGCCACCGGGTTCCACCTGTTGCTCGGCGACTCCGTGTGGGTCGTGCTGCTCGTGGTCGTGCTCGCGATCCTGATCGCCTGGGCGCTTCGTCTGACCCCGACCTCGGCCACCCAGGTCAGCATCAGCGGGATGCTCGTGCTCACCGCCGGGGTCGTCACGCCGAACTACTCGGCGGACCGGATCCTCGAGACGGTGATCGGTGCGGTCGTCGCCCTCGTCGTGAACGCGTTGATCATCCCGCCGGTGCTGCTCGAGCCGGCACACCTGGCCGTCGCGCGACTCGCCCGCGACACCGCCGTGGCGTTCGAACGGGTCGCGATCGGCCTGACCGAGGGCTGGGACCACGACCGCTGGCAGGACGCCCTGGTCCGCGCCCGCGCACTCCGGGCGCAGCACGCGAAGACCGAGGCGTCCCTCAACGCGGCCCGCGAGTCCCTGACGATGAACCCGCGCGGCGGACGGCACCGCACGATCCTCGACCGTGACGACGCCATCACCGAGCACCTGCGGGTCCTGGTCACGCGCGTGACCGGCATGACCCGGGCGATCCGCGACAACACCGCGCCCGACCTGCGCGCCGACCCCGTGGTCGGCGGCATCGCGACGGAGGTGGCCCGGATCGGCGCGGACGTCCGCGCCCTGAGCGCCCGGGTCGAGTCGACGCGGCTGGACCCGTCGTCCACCGCGGGTGCCGGCGGCGGCGATGCCGAGGTGTCGACCACCGAACCCGCACTGACCGCGCCGATGGAGATCGTCCGACCGAACTCACGGCACTGGGTGCTCATCGGCGCCCTGCTCGAGGACGTCCGGCGTGTGCGCGAGGAGCTGCTCGGCGAGGACGACTGACGCGGTCCTCGGATCAGCGCGTGGCGCGGGCCGCTTCTGCGGCGGTCTGCACGACGTCCTCCCAGATCACCGCGGCCGGCACGGCGGGGTCCGTCCCGGGCACACCGGCGTCGGCGAACCGGTCGATCTCCGCCACGACGGCTTCGGTGCCGACCTCGCGCGCCGCACGGCTCGCCACGTCGGGCACGGCCGTCCGCAGCTCGGCGACCACGCGGTCGCGGCTGACGACCTCCATCTGGCCGAGGGCACCGATGCCCTTCCACGCGGCATCGAGCTCCGCGCGGAGACGGACGATGGCCGGATGGTCGACAGACGGGTGGTCGGACGGGTCGTTCATGGTGCCCCCTGGTGCAACGGACCGCGCTTCGGGTAAGCGCTGTCCGCTCCGGGAGCCTAGCAACGACGCAAGAAGTCCTCATGTCCCTAGAACGCGGGACAGACCGTTCTGCCCCGTGGACTCGCAGCAGCGGTACCCGCTCCTGTGACGAGATTCAGTGAGTTCGGCCCCGGCATCGGCCCACGGCGCCGGTTCGATGCCACGATGGGTCCGAGGAGGTCCACTATGCGGCTGTTGGTGGTCGAGGACGACGACGAGATGCGTGCCCTGATGGAGCGCGGTCTCGCTGCCGAGGGGTACCGCGTGACGGCGGTGGAGAACGGGGTCGAGGCGCTCATCGCCCTCGGCGAGCAGGCGTTCGACCTGGCCGTCGTGGACGTCATGATGCCCGGCATGTCCGGGTTCGAGCTCGCACGCCGGATCCGCGAACGCGAGGACCCCGTGCGGATCCTGCTCGTCACCGCGCGCGACGCCGTGGACGACCGCGTGTTCGGGCTCGATGCCGGCGCCGACGACTACCTCACCAAGCCGTTCGCGTTCGCCGAGCTCACCGCCCGGCTCCGCGCCCTCGGTCGCCGCGAGTCCGCCGGGGCGCCGCGCACGATCGAGGTCGGCGACGTCTCGATCGACTCCGAGGCCCGCCGCATCTCGATCAAGGGTCAGCGCGTCGCCGTCAGCCCGACCGAGTTCGCGCTGCTCCGACTGCTGGCACGCTCCGCCGGCAGCGTGGTGGACCGTCCGAAGATCCTCGAGGAGGTCTGGGACGGCTCGCAGCACGTCGACCCGAACGTCGTCGAGCAGTACATCTCGTACCTCCGCAAGAAGCTGACCTCGCACGAGGCCACCGTGGCGATCGCCACCGTCCGCGGCCGCGGGTACCGCCTGGATCTGCTCGGGGCGTGAGCAGGGCGTCCGCTCGCCCCGATCCGGACCGCCCACGACGCGGTCTGGTCCGGCCCCTGCGCCTGCTGTCCCTGCGAGCACGGATCACGATCGGTTCGACGGCGATCGCGGCGGTCGTGATCGTGCTGCTGGTGCTGGTGATGCGGTTCCAGGTGGTCAGCGTCGTCGCCAGTGCGACCCGGACCCTGCTCGACGCCGACGCCGACCCGTACGTCGCCACGCTCGAGGTCGACAGCGACCCCGACCTGTCCCCACCGGGCAACGCCCAGCTCGTCGCCGTGGTCTCCCCGTCCGGCGACATCGTGCTGTCGACGATGCCCACCCGGGTGGAGAGCGCCCTCGGCAGCCTGACCTCGACCGCTGCCGGCACCTCGATCATCCGGGTGTCCGGGTCCGAGTACCGCGTGGTCGTCGAACACCCCGTGAACCAGGCCGGACGGTGGACGGTGGTCGCCGCCCGGAACTCGCAGGCCGAGGCGATCGTGGTCGACGACCTCACCTCGACGCTGTCGCTCACGGGCGTCGCGATCCTGCTGGCGTTCGGGATCGCGTCCTGGATCCTGGCGACCGCGGCGCTCCGCCCCGTCAACCGGATGCGCCGCGAAGCCGAGCGGCTGTCCGTCGCGCCCGAACGCGCCGAGCTGCCCGTCGGCCCCGCCCAGGACGAACTCGCGTCCCTCGCCACGACCCTCAACGCGTTCCTCGCCCGCACGCGGCAGGCCACCGAGCGAGAGCGGCAGATGGTGTCGGACGCCAGTCACGAGCTCCGCACCCCGCTCGCCATCCTCACCACGCAGCTCGACCTGGCATCGCTCGACGGTGACGACGCCGCTGCGCTGGCCGCCCACATCGAGCGCGCCAAGCACAGCGTCGCCCGCCTCTCGCGGCTGGCGAACGACCTGCTGGCGCTGTCGCGGATCGAGGAGTCCGAGCGACGGGAGCAGGACGGCGACCAGCGGCCGGAGACCGGCTGGTCCGACCTGGGCGACGAGGTCATGGCCGCCGTCGACCGGGTGCGACTCATCGCGTCGGCCAAGGACGTCACGGTCGACTTCGACCTCGAGGCCCCCGTGGCCGTCGGCGGCTCCGGGCCGGGCATCGGCGGCGGGACCCACGAGCCCCGCTACCGGTTGGACACCGGCGGCATGGCGCAGCTCGTGACGAACATCGCGGGCAACGCGGTGTCGGCGCTCCCCCGCGGTGGCGGCATCTTCGTGTCCTGGCGCAGCACCGGGGGCGAGGGCGTCCTGCAGATCACCGACGACGGCCCCGGTGTCCCCGAGTCGTTCATCCCGGTCGCGTTCGACCGGTTCACCCGACCGGACGAAGCCCGGAAGTCACGCCCGAGCCCCGATCCGGCCACCGGCGCGATCGCGCTGCCCGGCGGGTCC
Organism: Curtobacterium sp. PvP017; assembly: GCF_054060195.1. Lineage (NCBI taxonomy): Bacteria > Bacillati > Actinomycetota > Actinomycetes > Micrococcales > Microbacteriaceae > Curtobacterium > Curtobacterium sp. PvP017. The sequence continues at coordinate 151,408 of NZ_JBSSCY010000005.1, read as the reverse complement.
GGACTCGGGCTCGCGATCGTGCGCGCGGTGGCCGAGCGCGCCGGTGGCACGGCGTCGCTGCGGAACGTGCGCTCCGGTGGGCTCGAGGTCACGGTGCGACTGCCCGAGGTCGAGTAGCCGCGCCCGTTCCGCGCCCTTCACCTGCGACCACTCACTGGAAGTCCCGCGACCGCGTGCGCACGGACAGCGACAGGTGCTCGATCCGGTCCGCCACCAGGTTGACCACGCCGTCGGGCGACCGTTCGAGGATGCCCCGGACGATCACCGCCGGGGACTCGCGGGCGACCCGCCGGTAGCGTCCCCAGACGCCGACGCTGCAGATCACGTTGACCAGCCCGGTCTCGTCCTCGACGTTCAGGAACGTGATCCCCGACGCCGTCGCCGGACGCTGCCGGTGCGTGACGATCCCGCCGATCTCGACCCGCCGCCCCGTCTCGGCGGTCGCGGTGTCCTGCACGCTGAGCACCCGGCGGGCGGCGAGCCGGTCGCGCACGTGCCGCACGGGGTGGTCGTCGGTCGTCATCCCCGTCGACCACATGTCGGCGATCAGGACGTCGCCGCTCGTCATCTGCCCGAACAGCGGCGGCTGGACGACGACCTGCGTGTCCGGCAACTGGTCGGCGCGCTCCGCCGCAGCCTGGGCCGCCGACCACATCGCGCCGCGGCGGTCGATGTCGAACGGGGCGAAGGCGTCGGCCGCGGCGAGTGCCTCGAGCTGCGCCGTCGTCAGGCCCACCCGGCGGGCGAGGTCGGACATGTCGGTGAACGGGCCGTTCGCGTCGCGCTCGGCGACGATCTTCTCGGCGCTCTTCCGACTGAGCGAGGCGACCTCGGCCAGCCCGAGCCGGACCGCGAAGGCGCCGTCGCGGCGGTGCCTGGCGGTGTCGTCGGGCAGTGCCTTGTCGAAGGGCAGCACCGGCGGCTGCTCCGTGACCAGGCAGGCGTCGTCGCCGCACGGTGGCAGCACCTGGTCGTCGCCGAGCGGCTCGAGCGTCGCGTCGACGCCCGACCGCAGGATGTCCGGCCGGAGCACCTGGACGCCGTGCCGCCGGGCGTCGGCGACCAGGGTCTGCGGCGAGTAGAACCCCATCGGCTGCGCCCGGAGCAGCGCGGCCAGGAACGCCCCCGGGTAGTGCAGCCGCATCCAGGCACTCGCGTAGACGATCAGGGCGAAGCTGATCGAGTGGCTCTCCGCGAAGCCGAAGTTCGCGAACGCCTGGATCTTCGCGTAGATCGCGTCGGCGTCCTCGCCGTGGATGCCGTTGTCGGACATGCCGGCGTAGAGCTTGTCGCGCAGCCGGTCGATCTTCTCGTGGCCGCGCTTCGAGCCCATCGCCCGCCGCAGCAGGTCGGCGTCGTCGCCCGAGCAGTTGCCGACCGCGATCGCCATCTGCATGAGCTGCTCCTGGAACAGCGGCACCCCGAGGGTCCGTTCGAGCACCGGCTCGAGCGACGGGTGGATGTACGTGATCGGTTCCTCGCCGGTGCGCCGTCGGATGTACGGGTGCACGGCGCCGCCCTGGATCGGACCGGGGCGGACGAGGGCGACCTCGATCACCAGGTCGTAGAAGCGCCGCGGGAGCAGCCGGGGCAGCGTGCCCATCTGCGCGCGGGACTCCACCTGGAACACCCCGATCGTGTCCGCACGGCAGAGCTGGTCGTAGACGCCCTGTTCCTCCTTCGGCATGGAGTGCATCTCCCAGCGCTCCCCGCAGTGTTCCGCCGCCAGGTCGAACGAGTACTGCAGCGCCGCGAGCATGCCGAGGCCGAGCATGTCGAACTTCACGAGCCCCATGAAGGCGCAGTCGTCCTTGTCCCACTGCAGCACCGTGCGGCCGTCCATCCGCGCGTGCTCGATCGGCACGACCTCGCCCACCGGCCGGTCGGTGAGCACCATGCCACCCGAGTGGATCCCTAGGTGGCGCGGGAACCCCAGGACGTCGCTCGCCAACCCGACGACCGCCGGCGGGATGTCGTGGTCCTGGCTCTCGGTCACCGAGCCCCACCGTTCGACCTGCTTCGACCAGGCGTCCTGCTGCCCCGGGCTGTGGCCGAGGGCCTTCGCCATGTCGCGGACGGCGCCCTTCGGCCGGTACGTGATGACGTTCGCGACCTGGGCGGCGTTGTACCGGCCGTACTTCTCGTAGACGTACTGGATCACCTCTTCGCGGCGGTCCGAGTCGAAGTCGACGTCGATGTCGGGTTCCTCGTCACGCATCGCCGACAGGAACCGCTCGAACGGCAGACCGTAGCGGATCGAGTCCACCGCGGTGATCTCGAGCAGGTAGCAGACCGCGGAGTTCGCGGCGGAGCCCCGCCCCTGGCAGAGGATCCCCCGACCACGGGCGTACTGCACCATGTCGCGCACGATCAGGAAGTAGCCGGGGAAGTTCTTGTCCTCGATCACCGCCAGCTCGCGTTCGATGCGCTCGCGCTTCTGCGGGTCCACCCCGTCGGCGCTGCCCGGGTAGAGCCGGCGGGCTCCGGTCCAGGTGAGTTCCCGCAACCAGGACATCGCGGTGTGCCCGTCCGGCACGTCGAGGTCCGGCAGCCCGGGCTTGACCGTACGCAGCCGGAACCCGAGTTCGTCGGCCAGCGTGACGGTGTTCTCGATCGCTCCGGGGTAGCGCCCGAACCGCCGTGTCATCTCGACACCGGAACGCAGGTGCGCGGTGTCGGCGGCCGGCAGCCACCCGTCGATCTCGTCGAGACTGCGCCGGGCTCGGACCGCGGCCAGCGCCGTCGCCACCGGGAACCGGTCCGGGGTGGCGTAGTGGACGTTGCCGGTCGCGACCAGGGGCAGCGCGTACCGCTCGGCGAGGGTCGCGAGCACGTCGTTCCGTGCGCTGTCGAGCGGATCGCCGTGGTCGAGGAGCTCCACCACGACGTTGCCGCGGCCGAAGCGGTCGAGCAGCACGCGCAGGGCGGTCTCCGCCGCGGACTCCCCACCCTGCTCGAGCGCCTGTCGGACGGCGCCCTTCCGGCACCCGGTGAGCACCCGCCAGTGTCCGTCGGCCCGCGCCGCGAGCTCGTCGAGGTCGTAGCGCGGGCTGCCCTTCTCGGACCCGGCCGCGAGGTGCGCGCTCGTCACCGCGCCCGCGAGCCGGTGGTAGCCGTCCTGCCCGTCGGCGAGCAGGAGCAGGTGGGAGCCCTCGGGGTCGGGAACGCCGTTCTGCGGTTCGGTGAGTCCCAGCGAGAGCTCGGTGCCGTAGACGGTCCCGACCTGCGGGTACGCCTCGGCCACCTCGGCCATCCGGGCAGCACCGTAGAAGCCGTCGTGGTCGGTGAGGGCGAGGGCGTGCAGGCGCAGCCGTGCGGCTTCCTCGAACAGCTGCTCGGGCTGGCTCGCACCGTCGAGGAAGCTGAAGGCCGAGTGCGCGTGCAGCTCGGCGTACGGCACCACCGGAGGGCCGTCGTCCGTGGACGCCGGCGGATCCGTGGGGACGTACGGCTCGCGCTTCCGCGACCACGCCGGGCTGTCCCCGCCGTCGCCCGCGTTGCCCGATCCGGGGCTCCGCTTGTCCGACAGGGCGCGCTCGAACTGCGACCACGGGATGGGTGGGTTGCTGTAGCCCATCAGCTCCTGCTCCTGGATCGGTTCACGTGGCGATCGCCTCCGCCCACCACCGGTGGTCGGCCAGCACCAGGTACCAGGCACGGCCCTCGGCGTCGACGAGCTGCAGCCGGTGCAGCCGTCGACCGCCGGACTCCCACCACCGCACGACGAGCGGCCACGGACCGGCCCAGGCGGTGACGGGCGCGAACCCGCCGCCCCGGTCCCCCTCGGCGCGGAAGCCTTCGGGTGCGCCGGACAGCACGCCGCGGTCGTCGACGTCGACGCTCGCGCCGTCGCCGGAGACCACGTCGACGGGACGGGGACGCTCGAGGACGGTGGCGGGCGGCGGCCCGGGCAGCTTGCCGGGCCACGGTCGGTCGCGCACGGTGGCCAGGGCACGTTCGCCGCCGGGCGGGGCGTCGCCCCATGGCACGAGCACCACCCGCTCGGACAGGGTCCGACCACCACCGACGCGCGGGCTCACCACACCGTCGTGTCCGACCATGCCCTGGATCCGCGCCAGCCCGTGGTGCACGCGCTCGTCCGGCCCGGAGCCCCAGAGCCCGCGCTCGTGGTTCGCCATGTCGTCGACGGCGACCGGTTCGAGCACGACCGACGTGACCGGGGCCTCGAGCCCGGTCGGGTCGACCCCGCCGGCGAGCTGCCACCGCACCCGGTCGACGACGTCGGCGGCGTCGAACCAGCGGGGGTGCGCCCACGTGCGTTCGAGCAGGATGTCCCGCTCGTCGACGATCCCCACCCGGATGGTCGTCGCGACCAGCCCGGCAGCGCGGAGGCGTGCGGCGAAGTCGTCGGCGGAGCGCCGGAACGCGAACGCGATCTGGTCGGCGCGGTCGAGCGGGGGCTCGAAGGCGGCCTCGATCCGGAGTTCGGGCGGGATCGCGCGCGCCGAGATCTCCCGCGGGTCGCGGCCGCCCGCCAGCCGGTGCAGGAACGCCCCGGCGACCCCGAACCGGTCGCGGACCTGCTCGTCGCTGAGCGATGCGAACGCGCCCAGCGTGGTGATGCCGAGCCGGTCGAGGACGGTCGCGAGCTCGGGGTCGCCGAGCACACCGAGGGGCAGGTCCGCCAGGAAGTCCGACGAGCCGGAGACCGGCACGATCCGCACCCGTTCACCGGGACGCACCGGCCGGGCCCGTGCTGCCTGCTCCGCCGCGAACGGGGTGTCCGCCACACCGGCCCGCACCGCCGGGGCACCGTGGTCGGCCGCGATCCCCGCCAGGGTCGCCGCGGCTGCCCGCTCGCCGCCGTAGTACCGCGCCGGCCCCCGGGCACGCAGGGCGAGGGTGCCGGGCCGGAGCACCTCGACCCCGGGGACTGCCGCCTCGACCGCGCGGATGACGGGTTCGAACGCACGGTGGTCGAGCGCGTCGTCGTAGGGCTGCACGACGAGCTCCGGACAGCGCGCCTGCGCCTCGCGCACCCGGAGGCCCCGGACGACGCCGTGCTGCCGTGCGGACGCGGAGCTCGCGAACACCAGGCCCTTCGCGACCACGGCGAAGGGCTGCTCCGGCGGCGCACCGGCTGCGCGGGCTGCCGCGATCACCGGCCAGTCCGGGCACCAGAGCACGATGGTGCGGGTCGGTGGCGGCTCGGGCAGCGCACCGCCGCGGGCGATCGCGTCGGCCCGGACACGCCCCGGCGCGATCACGACGCCACCGCCGCGCACCACGACACCACGGCGATCACGACGCCACCGCCACGGGCCGCAGCACCCGGGTGTCGCCGGAGCCCACCTTCGGCACCGGGGCGGCTGCCCGGACCGAGCCGTCGGCCGCCGGCAGCAGCAGCTCGGTGCTCGTGGGGCGCACCGCACCCGCACGACCGGTCGCCGTGACGGTGGCGCGACGCTCGGTCAGGTGCCCGTGGCCCTGTCCGATGCCGCTCCACACCGACGACGTGATCCGCAGCGTGACGTCCGCGCCCGGCCAGGAGCCGAGCGCGACGAGGGCGCCACCGCGTTGCCGGAGCCGTGCCGACAGCCGGGCGACGTCACCCGGCACGACCCGGCCGAGCGGTCGGGTGAGGACGATCTGGGCGACGTCGGCCATCGCCGCGGTCACCGCGAGCCACTGGTCGCCCGGGTCGGGGACGAGCACGAGCCGCTCGAGGTCGATGCCCGCGGCGGCGGCCGCCTCGATCCCGAAGGACGGCACCCCGATGACCGCGCACCACGCACCGGACGCCGAGGCAGCCTGCAGCATGGTGATCGCGAGCAGCACCGACTCGGGGACGGCGTAGGTGCCGCCGACCCGGATCGCCCCGCCGGGCAACAGGGGCTCGAGGGCGGAGGCGGTCGGGAGCCCCGCGGTGTCGACGCGGGTGGACTCCATGTCGGTGACCCGGGACCGCAGGGACGTGATGCGGTCGAGCGCCGCCCGGGCGTCGCCGAGGTGGTCGGCGGCTCCGGCGCCACGCGCAGCACCCCCACGCGCAGCACCGCTCCGCCCGACCCGGTCCGGGCCGGGCGACCGGAGTGCCGCCGCCGTCTGCATGCCCTCATATTCGAACATGTGTTCGATGATGTCAATCGCGTCCGACATCGGTGGACAATCCGATCGAAGACGTGTTCGGTCAGCTCACCACCGGGCCACCGCACCCACCGCCCCGAGCACCGACCGCGTCTTCGTCACGACCTCGTCCGCCTCGTCCGCCGCCACCGACGACCACGTCACCGCTCCCCCGGCCCCGAGCGTCCGCGACCGGACCCGACCCGAGGCGTCCACCACCGTCACCAGTGTCCGGATCACCACCGACAGGTCGACCGCTCCACTCGCCGAGAAGTACCCGATCACGCCCGAGTACACCCCGCGCGGCACTCCCTCGAGCCGGTCGGCGATCGCCATCGCGCTGGTCTTCGGCGCCCCGGTCATCGACCCCGGAGGGAACGCCGCCCGCACCACGTCCGCTCGTGACGTCCCCGACGGCAGCACGGCACCGATCGTGGACACCATCTGGTGCACGCTCGCGTAGGTCTCGACCGCGCACAGCCGGTCGACGTGCACCGACCCGGGGACCGCTGTCCGCAGCAGGTCGTTCCGCAGCAGGTCGACGATCATCACGTTCTCGGCACGGTCCTTGGCGCTCAGCGCGAGTTCGGCCCGCACGGCCGCGTCGGCGGCAGCGTCGGCGAGGCGGCGCCGCGTGCCCTTGATCGGCTCCGCGAGCACGCTCCCGTCCGCGTCGATCCGCAGGAACCGCTCCGGCGACCGGCTCGCCACGCGCAGCGTGCCGAGCCGCAGGTACGCACCGAACGGGACCGGGTCCGACGCCCGCATCCGCATGTAGTCGTACAGGTGCGGGTCGTCCAGGTGCGGATCACTGCCGGGGCCGACCCGGGCCTCCCGGTCCCCGCCCGGCACGGAGAAGGAGGTGGTGAGGCAGACCTGGAACGCGTTCCCCTCGCGGATCTCGGCGCGGCACGCGTCGACCGCGCGTTCGTGGTCGGCACGCGACACGCGTCCGACCGCTGACGACACCCCGGCCGGGAGGCCCGTGGCCGCGTCCGCCACGGCGGCCTGCGACGGAACCCCGGTCACCGTCTCGAGCCACACCCGGTTCCGCGCGCTGGCCGCCGGTTCGGTGTCGGCGACGAGCGTCAGCGCCCAGGCACCGCCGGTGTGGTCGAGGACCACGGCGCGGTCCACGAACCGCAGGTCGGCGTCGGCGTGGCCGTCGGCGGTGCGGTCCGGGCCGTCGGACTCGCGACCGAGCTCGTACCCGAGGAACCCGACCCAGCCGAGCGCGAAGCCGCAGCCGACGATCGGCTCGGGCAGGGGCGGCGTCCGGTCCAGCAGCTCCGCCAGCACGGCGAAGGCCGGACGGCCATCGGTGGACGACGGACCGAACCACCCGGCGGCGGGCGCGGCGACGTCGACGGACGCCTGCCGGTCCTCGTGCCGGAACCGCGCTCGGAACGGCCCGTCCGTCCATGCCAGGACCGACCACCGCGCGCGTGCTCGAGCGGTGTCCGGCGCGCCGTCCGGCAACGCGGAGTCGAGCCACACCAGGTCGCCGCCGGCCTGTGCGGCCAGCACGCCGAGGTCGGGGGCCGGGTCGAGCCGACGGACCTCGATGCGCACGCCGGCCGACGGACCGGTCAGATCGCGGAGATCGTCCATGCGGCGGCGTGGGACGCACCCGGGGCGAGCACCACGAGACCACGGTCGACCCCGTCGTTGAACGCGTCGGGCGCGCACGTCATCGGTTCGACCGCCAGCCCGGCGCGGTGGTACTCGGGGACCACGTGGTCGGCCGTGTGCACCTGCGCCCACGGGCACTCCGGCCCGAAGGCCACGCGGACACCACGGCCGTCCGCGGCGGTCAGCGCGATGGTCGCGGTCCCGTCGGCGTCGCGGTCGAAGCCCGTGAAGGCGTGGTCGATGAACCGGTCGCCGATGAGCGTGGGTGTGCGCAGGTCGAACTCGTCGTGCACGGGGACCAGGTCGGTCGGGACGAGCCGGTCCGGGGTGACCTCGAGCACTTCGGCCGCGGGCAGGGTGAGGGTCCAGTCGTCGACCGTGCCGGTGCCCGCGACCAGGTACGGGTGCGGGCCGGTCCCCCACGGGGCGTCGTCGGCACCGGAGTTCGTGCCGGTGATCGTCGTGTGCAGCCCGGTGGTGTCGAGCCGGTACTCGACCAGCACCTCGACGCGGTACGGGTAGCCCGCCTGGGCCTGCACGGTGGTGGTGAGTGCGACGCGGTCGGGCTCCTGGGCATCGACCCGGAAGTCGGTCCAGGCGACCAGTCCGTGCAGGGCGTGGTGCCGTGCCGGCTCGGTGAGCGCGAGCTCGTGGTCGACGCCCCCGAAGGTGTACTCGCCGTCGACGACGCGGTTCGGCCACGGGGCGAGGACCGCACCGCGGAAGGCCGGGCGGACCTCGTCGGCGTCGAACGGCACGACCAGGTCGCGGCCCTCGTGGCGGAGCGTCCGCAGCGTCGCTCCGACCGTGGCGATGTCGGCCGTGTACCCGGCGGCGGAGATCGTCAGCGGGGTCCCGGACAGCGGCGCATCGTTGCTCATGCGCTCAGCGTATCGGGCGCGTGCGGCCACACGCACCACGAGGAAACCCCCGCCGTTCCGGGGAACGACGGGGGTTGAGGGTGGATCTGAGGGGACTCGAACCCCTGACCCCCTGCATGCCATGCAGGTGCGCTACCAGCTGCGCCACAGACCCAGATGTCTTGCTTTCGTGCTGTCCGGTTCCCCGGAGGCACCATAGAAGCGTACACCATGCGAACGCCGGGCAACGAAATCGAAGCCGTCACCCGGGCGCGTCGCTGATCAGGCGGTGTGGTCCACCGGGAGCTCGAGCGGGATGGTCGGGCAGTCGGCCCAGAGACGCTCGAGCGAGTAGTACTGGCGGTCTTCGTCGTGGAAGACGTGCACCACGATGTCGCCGACGTCGATGAGGACCCAGCGGCCCTCGCTCCGGCCTTCGCGGCGGAGGGTCTTGGCGCCGAGCTCGAGGAGGCGCTCCTCGACCGCATCGGCGATGGACTGCACGTTGCGCTCGTTCCGACCGGTTGCGAGCAGGAACACGTCCGTGAGCTGCAACGGCCCGGTCACATCGAGCGCGACGAGGTCCTCGGCCTGCTTGGCGTCGGCCGCGAGAGCGGCGGCCTGCACGAGTTCCAGTGCGCGAGTGGAGGCGGTCACGGATTCCTTCCGGTCGTCGACCCGGCAGGGAGCCGGATCGCTTGGTGGGTCACGATCATAAGCCACCCCGCCGACAGCGGCCAGGCCAGGGGCGGCGGGGTGGTGCACGACGGACGTCGGGGAGGGCGGCGGTCAGCCGCCCATGTGGGTGGTGAGGAGGGCGGTGATGATGACACCGGCCGCTGCCAGTCCGACCGCACCCACCGTGACACCGAGGATGAGCGGCGTGCGCGACTCCTTCGGCTTCGCGGCGGCGAGGACGACCTGGCGGGTCGAGGTGTGGCTGGACACGGCACGGCTGGCGCGCACCGGGCTGGCGTCGGTCTCCGGCTGCTCGTCGTGCTGCTCGAGCAGGCGGTCGACCTCGGCGCCGTCGATCGGCCGGTGCGACCCGGTCGACGAGAGCGACGCGGGCAGGTCGATCGATCCGGTGAGGATCACCTCGCCCGTCGCGTTCAGCGCACCGGTCGGGTCGGCGAGGGCCGAGTTCGGCAGGATGATCGCGTTGGTGTCGGTGACCGCGATCCGGCGGGTGCCGGTCGAGTCGTCGTGCACCTCGGCGTCGTTCGAGCCGTGCGCCTGCTGCGACCAGTGCCCGACGGGCGGCTCGAAGGCCGTCGTCACGGGCTTCGGCTCGGACGGCCGCTGGAAGGACGCGGGGACCTTCGGGGGCTCGGTCCGTGCGGGTTCCGGGATCGGGACCTCGTTGGTGTCGTCGTCCTCTGGGTCGAGGGACAGCGGGAACACCGCCGGGGTCGACGGCGCGCCGTCCGGGATCCCCGGGAGCGGCGTGGCCGAGGGGTGCTCGAGCGGGGCGACGTCGGCCGGTGTCTCCGCGTCGGTCTGCGCCTCGTCGGCGCCCGTCTCGTCAGAGCCCGTCTCGTCGATGCCCGTCTGGTCGGTGTTCGACTGGTCGCTGGGCGTCCCTGCGGCAACCTCGTCCGTGGACCCAGCTGCGGGCTGTGCGTCGGAAGCGTCGTCGGCGGGCGGTGACCAGGTCGACCGGTGGCGCCGGGGCTCCTCGGCGTGCGCAGCGGCTTCGTCGAGCGGCTCGAGGGCGTCGGGCGACCCGTCGGCCTCGGTGGCCTGGGCGACCGCAGCCTCGTCGAGGACCGTGGGGCCCTCGGGACCGGACGGCTCGTCCGCGGCGCGCGGCGCCGAGGTCGGCTCGATGGTGTCGACGGAGCCGAGGACGTCCTCGACGGTGCGGTCGGAGGACTGCGGCGTCGGGTTCTGCAGCGGTACCGGCAGGACCGCCTGGTTCTCGGCGGCGCGCTGCTGGCGGATCTGGCGGCGGGTCAGACCACCGCTGCCGGGGATGATCTCGGTCGCGGAGGCCGGCGGGAACGGCGACACCCCGGCCGCGGGCACGGAGGTCACCGGCACGGAGGGCGCCGAGGCCGGCGTGCCCGTCGCGGCGGATGCCGGGGCAGCGGACTGGGTCGGACCGCCGGGAGCGGGTGCCACGTGCGAACCGGGCCGAGGACGGGGTTCCGTCGACTCGGCGGGTGCGGCGACGGTCGGTGGCGGCGTCGCGGGCTGCGAACCGGCTGCTGCGGCACGCTCCCGCTCGCGCGCCTGGCGCCGCGACAGGGGCGGCTGCGCGTCGGACGAACTCATGCAACGCTCCGATACAGGTGGTGCTTGGAGATGTACTGGACGACCCCGTCGGGGACCAGGTACCAGACGGGGGAACCACGTCTCACCCGGTCGCGGCAGTCGGTCGACGAGATGGCCAGTGCGGGGACTTCGAGCAAGCTTACGTCTCGCTCGGGGAGTCCACTGATGCTCAGGTCGTGTCCCGGACGCGTCACAGCGACGAAGTGCGCGAGGTCCCAAAGACCATCATGGTCTTTCCAGTCGACAATCTGCTGAACGGCGTCTGCGCCCGAGATGAAGACGAGCTGCGCGTCGGGCCGCTGTTCGTGCAGGTCGCGGAGCGTGTCGACCGTGTACGTCGGGCCGGGGCGGTCGATGTCGACGCGGCTCACCGTGAACATCGGGTTCGATGCGGTCGCGATGACCGTCATCAGGTAGCGGTGCTCGGCATCCGTGACGCCGGACTTCATGTACGGCTGCCCCGTGGGGACGAACACGACCTCGTCGAGGTCGAACGCCCGAGCCACCTCGGACGCCGCGACGAGGTGACCGTGGTGGATGGGGTCGAACGTGCCGCCCATCACCCCGATGCGCGGTCGTCCGGTGCTCTCGAGCATCGAGTGCAGATCAGATCTTGGTGTGGCCGAACTCGTCGACACCCGTCTCGTGGTGGCGGGTCGCCTCGAACTTCTGCGAGTGGCGGTACGCCACGTCGCGGAAGCTCCAGGTGACGAAGCCCAGGAAGACGAAGAACAGCGCACCGACGAGCGGGAACACGAACGCCGGGGCCCCGGAGGCGTGCTCAGCAGCTTCTGCGAGGAAGGTCATCGTTCGGTGCTCCGTTCGGTCGGGGAAAGACGCCGTTCAGTCTAGCCGCGGATCTGGCCGTTCCCGCGCACGATCCACTTGGTGCTCGTGAGCTCCGGCAACCCCATCGGACCACGGGCGTGCAGCTTCTGCGTCGAGATGCCCACCTCGGCGCCGAAGCCGAACTCGCCGCCGTCGGTGAAGCGTGTCGAGGCGTTCACCATCACGACCGCCGAGTCCACCGTCGCCAGGAACCGCTCGGCCGTGTCGACGTCGTTCGTCACGATCGACTCGGTGTGGTGGGTGGACCAGCGCGCGATGTGCGCCATCGCGGCGTCGACGTCCGGCACGACGCGGATCGACAGGTCGAGGTCCATCGACTCGGTCGCCCAGTCCTCGTCGGTGGCGCGGACCACGCCTGGCACGATCGCCCGGGTGGCGTCGTCGCCGCGCAGCGTGACCCCGGAGGCGCGGAGCCGGTCCGCCAGCACGGGCAGGAGCCGCTCGGCCGCCTGCTCGTGCACCAGCAGGGTCTCGAGGGCGTTGCACACGCTCGGCCGCTGCACCTTGCTGTTCAGGACGATGTCGACGGCGCGCTGCTCGGGGGCGGACGCATCGAGGAACACGTGCACGACGCCGGCACCCGTCTCGATCACGGGGACCTGCGACTCGGTGACGACGGTCTGGATGAGCGAGGCGCTGCCACGCGGGATGAGGACGTCGACCAGGCCCCGGGCGCGCATCAGCTCCGTGGCGCCGGCGCGGCCGAACTCGTCGATGGTCTGCACGAGCTCGCGCGGCAGGCCGACCGACTCCACCGCGTCCTGGATGCGGGCCACGAGCACGGCGTTCGTCCGCTGGGCCGCCGATCCACCGCGGAGCACGACGGCGTTGCCGGACTTCAGCGCGAGCGAGGCGATGTCGACCGTGACGTTCGGGCGTGCTTCGTAGATGGCACCGACGACCCCGAACGGTACCCGCACCTGCGTCAGCTGCAGGCCGTTCGGCAGCAGCGAGCCGCGGAGGTGCTCCCCCACCGGGTCCTGCAGACCGACGACGTCCTCGACCGCCCTGGCCAGCGCCTCGATGCGTGCGGGGTCGAGCCGGAGACGGTCGACGAGCCCGGACGACAGGCCGCTCTCCTCGCCCGCGACCAGGTCACCGTGGTTCGCGGCGACGATCTCGTCGGTGGCGGCGCGGACGCCGGCGGCGATCGCCACGAGGGCGGCGTCCTTGACCGCCGTCGTCGCGGTCGCGAGGGCCGACGAAGCGGTGCGGGCCGCCACGAGCGTGTCGGTCAGGGTCGGGGCGGGCGCGATCGACGACATGGACCGATCCTAGGCCCGACGCGATCCCGTGTGACGGACGCGACCCCGGCCTCCCGACCGCTGTGGACGACGCGTGTCAGGAACGGGGCGCCGCGTGGAACCAGGTGCCCACGTGCTCGCCCGACAGGGCGCGGTCGACGAGCGCCGTGGCGGTCACCAGGACCGACGTGCCCGCCTCGGCCGCGAGCCGTGCGGCCGCGACCTTCGTGCCGGCACCCCCGGTCCCCACGCCGGACTTGCCGACGGAGCCGAAGGTGACGCCGGCGAGCTCGTCGCCGAACGGGACCTCGTCGATGCGCTCGGCACCGGGCTGCTCGGGGGGCTTCGTGTACAGGGCCTCGACGTCGGACAGCAGCACCAGGGCGTCCGCACCGAGCAGCCGCGCCACCAGGGCAGCGAGCCGGTCGTTGTCGCCGAAGCGGATCTCGTGCGTGGCGACGGTGTCGTTCTCGTTCACGATCGGCAGCACCCGCAGGGCGAGCAGGCGGTCGACGGCGCGCTGCGCGTTCACCCGGTGCGTCGGGTTCTGCAGGTCACCGGCGGTCAACAGGATCTGCGCCGCGACGACCCGGTGCCGGTCGAGTTCCTTCTGGTACCGGAACATCAGGACGTTCTGGCCGGTGGCCGCGGCGGCCTGCTGCGTGGCGAGGTCGTCCGGACGGCCCTCGAGCCCGAGGAACGGGAACCCGGTGGCGATCGCGCCGGACGACACGAGCACGACCTCGGTGCCCCGGCCGTACGCCGCGGACAGGGCGTCCACCAGTGGTCCGATCTGACCGGCGGCGTCACCACTGACCGACGACGAGCCGACCTTCACCACGATCCGCCGCGCACGCGGGATGTCCTCGCGCCGGGTGACGGGTCCGAGGTCGGTGCGGGCGGTCGTGTCGGTCATGCCGCGGTCAGTCCTTCTGGTCGCTGGTCGTCTCGAGGTCGTCGCTCGTCTCGAGGTCGTCGCTGGTCACGACGTCGTCGTTCACCCAGAGGCCGGCGACGCGCTCCTGCTCGAGCTCGGCACGGGCGGCCGCCTTGGCGTCCATCCGCTCGAAGTACTCCTCGCGACGCTCGTTGCGGGTCGGACGCGACGTCGCGCCGATGCGGGCGTCGGTGCCTCGGGCACTCGTGATGAGCTCCGCCGTCGAGGTGAGCGTCGGCTCCCAGTCGAAGACCATGCCGCCGTCGCCGCCGATCACGACGGTCGAGCCGGCGACGGCGCCGGCCTTGAACAGGCCGTCCTCGACACCGAGCTTCGCGAGCCGGTCGGCCAGGAAGCCGATCGCCTCTTCGTTGGTGAAGTCGGTCTGCTGCACCCACCGCTCGGGCTTCGCACCGCGCACGCGGTAGAAGCGGTGCTCCTCGCCGCCCTCGGCACGGACCGTGAAGCCCTGGTCGTTGACCGCGCGGGGGCGGATGACGATGCGCTCGACGACCGGCTCGGCCGCGCGCTTCGCACGACCCTGCTCGACGACCTCGGCCAGCGCGAACGTCAGCTCACGCAGGCCCTTGTGCGACGCGGTGGAGATCGGGAACACGCGGTAGCCGCGGCCCTCGAGCTCGGCGGTGACGAACTCGGCGAGCTCGGCGGCGTCCGGCACGTCGATCTTGTTGAGCGCGATGAGCTGCGGACGCTCGAGCAGCGGCACCTGGCCCTCGGGGACCGGGTAGCGCTCGAGCTCACCGAGGATGACGTCGAGGTCGCTGATCGGGTCGCGACCCGGGTCCATCGTCGCGCAGTCGATGACGTGCAGCAGGGCTTCGCAGCGCTCGACGTGCCGCAGGAACTCGAGGCCGAGGCCCTTGCCCTCCGACGCGCCCTCGATCAGACCGGGGACGTCGGCGACCGTGAAGCGGCTCTCGCCCGACTCGACGACGCCGAGGTTGGGGGTGAGCGTGGTGAAGGGGTAGTCGGCGATCTTCGGCTTCGCGGCCGAGATCGCCGCGATGAGCGAGGACTTGCCGGCGCTCGGGAACCCGACGAGGGCGACGTCGGCGATGGTCTTCAGCTCGAGGCTGATGTCACCCGCCCAGCCCTCGGTGCCGAGGAGCGCGAAGCCGGGGGCCTTGCGCTTCGTGGTGGAGAGCGCCGCGTTGCCGAGACCGCCCTGCCCACCGGGGGCCACGACGACGCGCATCCCGGGTTCGGTCAGGTCGGCGATGACCTCGCCGGCCTCGTCGTACACGACGGTGCCGATCGGGAGCGGGAGCTCCTGGACCTCGCCGCTCACACCACTGCGGTGGTCACCCATGCCGGGCTGACCGTTCTTGGACGAACGGTGCGGCGAGCGGTGGTAGCCGAGCAGCGTGGTGACCTGCGGGTCGGCCACGAGCACGATGTCGCCGCCGTCACCGCCGTTGCCACCGTCGGGCCCGGCGAGGGGCTTGAACTTCTCACGGCGGACCGAGACGCAACCGTTGCCGCCCTTCCCCGCGCTGAGGTGCAGGGTCACGCGGTCGACGAAGGTCGCCATGGTTCCACTCCTGGAAGGTCGTTGTGCCGACGGGATCCGTCAGCGCGTTGTGCCGACGGCATCCGTCGGCGGGAAAAGCGAAGGAGGGGCGGGCACTCGGCCCGCCCCTCCCGCTGAAGCTGATCGTCGCGACTACGCGTTGACGATGTTGATGACCTTGCGGCCACCCTTGGTGCCGAACTCGACCGAACCGGCCGAGAGGGCGAACAGCGTGTCGTCGCCACCGCGGCCGACGTTGGCGCCCGGGTGGAAGTGGGTCCCACGCTGGCGGATGATGATCTCGCCGGCGTTGACGACCTCGCCACCGAAGCGCTTCACGCCGAGGCGCTGTGCGTTCGAGTCACGACCGTTGCGAGTGGAACTCGCACCCTTCTTGTGTGCCATGAGCTGACTCCCTTACGCGATCTTGGTGATCTTGACGCGGGTCAGTTCAGCGCGGAAACCCTGGCGCTTCTTGTACCCGGTCTTGTTCTTGAACTTCTGGATGATGACCTTCGGACCGCGCAGGTCGTCGAGCACCTCGGCGGTGACGGTCACGTTGGCGAGCTCGGAAGCCGCCGACGTGATCTTGTCACCGTCCACGAGGAGCACGGGGGCGAGGTCGATGTTGCCCTTGTCGTCCGCCTTGACACGGTCGACGGTCAGGATGGTGCCGACCTCGACCTTTTCCTGACGGCCGCCGGCGCGCACTACTGCGTAAACCACGTGGAAATCCTTACGTAACTCTGCTTGAGGGAAGTCTCGGGTGCCCACTTCTGCACGAGCGGCTCCCGGGAGGCCGGGCCCGATCGGCGACGCAGGCAGAACGGCCCGCTGACACCAGGGATCGAGAATACTCGATCCCCATGGGTCCGGTCAAACGGCGACACACGTACGATTGCACGGTGACCGTGTTGATCGACCCACCGACGTGGCCCGCTCACGACACTCTGTGGTCGCACCTCGTCAGTGATGAATCCTACGCGGAACTCCACGCGTTCGCTGCACGTGCCGGTGTGCCGCGTCGTGCGTTCGACCACGACCACTACGACGTGCCGCTCGCGAAGTACGACGAACTCGTCGCCGCGGGGGCGTCGGCGGTGTCCGGACGCGAGCTCGTGCTGCGGCTGATCCGCAGCGGGCTGCGCGTGGCGCAGCGCGACAAGCGCGCGCACTGACGCGGGCCACGTGCGTCCGGCACGCACGGTGCGAGGTTCCCGACTCGGTGCGGCGTGTGGCGGCTCGCACGGTGTCCGGAACCTCGCACGGTGCGCACGTGCCCTGGACGTGGCGCCGCACCGTGCGAGGTGAGGCGCGTGGCGGGCGCACACCGGGCCTCCCGGCCGCACCGTGCGAGGTTCCCCGCAGCGTGCGAGGTTGGTGGCTCGGTGCGGCGCCGGAGGCTTGCACCGAGCCGCGAACGCCGCACCGCCCGGAGAAACTCGCACCGTGCAGCGACCGCGCGTCGACGACCGGGGGTCAGCGGGGCGCTGGACCACCCCACGGCGCGGCCGGTGGCCGCTGCTGGTCCGGACGGGGCTGTGCGCCGTACTGACCGCCGTACTGCCCGTGGGGGTCCGGCTGGACCAGACCCTGTCCGTACGGGCCCTGCTGCGGCTGCTGCGGCCCCGGCTGCACCGTCGCGGGCGGGACGGCGTCTGCGGGCCGCACCGTGCCCGGCAGGCCGGAGGTCGGCGCTGCACCGCGGTTCCGTCGCGGGCGGCCGAGCCAGAGCCACGCGGCGGTGGCGGTCGCCAGGAGCATCACCGTGTACGGCACCCCGTTGCGGAGCGGGTTCGTGACGACGTCGATGACCAGGCGGGACCCGCCCGAGGTGATCGCGCCGAACGCGCCGGTGAAGACCCCGACGAGGGCGAGTGCGATCGTCCCCGCGGCGCCGGCGAGCACCGCTCGGAGCAGCACCGTCGGCAGCGGGCTGCGACGGGCGATCGGCGTCAGGAACGCCAGCGCCAGGAAGGCCCCGGCGTAGAACGGGAACGGCGCGAGGAAGACCCCGGCGATGAAGCTGCCGACGAGGCTCGCACCGGCACCGTAGTGCGCGAACGGGCTGACGACGAGCGACGTCCCGATCAGGCCGACGACGCCGGACACGAACTCGACGAGCACGAGCGACACCACGGCGATGAGCGCCCCGGCCGTGTTGTTCACCGAGGCGCCGGGCGCGAAGGCCCGACGCGGGTCGGCCGGCGTGCGCGGCGGCCGTGGCGGGGCGTACGGCACCCCGGCGGTCGGCTGCGCGCCGTGCGGCGGCTGCCCACCAGGCTGCCCACCGCGCAGCGGCTGCCCTCCAGGCTGCCCACCGTACGGCGGCACGGGACCGGCGGCTCCCCCGGGTCCGGGCGGTGCAGGCTGCTGCCAGCCCGCACCGTAGTACCCACGATCCTGCTGCGGGTCACCGGGGTTCGCCACGCTCAGTTCCCCAGGATGACGGAGCCGTCGGTGTCGTCGCCGGATGCGTCCTCGGTCGTGGCCGGAGCACTGATGCTCGGCGACGACACGCGGCGGGACCGCGAACGGCCCTGGCCCGGCTGCTTCGGCTCCGGCAGCGCCTGGAGCACGGAGTCCAACAGCGACTCGGCGTCCGGGGCGACCTGGCGGGGCTCGCGCTTCGGTGCGGCGTTCAGCGGGATGTCCAGGATCGCGACCGTGTTCTCGGTCGGGGTCACCGTCGCGCTGGAGCTGACCCGACGGCGGGCCGGGGCCTTGGCCTTCGGCTCAGCAGCAGGAGTGGCAGCCGCCGACTGGTCGAGAGCCTGACTCCGCGCGGCCTGCTTCGGCTCGTCGCGCTTCGGCTCGACGACGGGCTCCGGCTCGACCGCGGCGGATGCCGACTCGGTGGATGCCGACTCGGTGGCTTCGGTCGTGGCAGCGTTCGACTGCTCACCGCTCCGTCCGCCACGGCCGCCACGGCGCCGACGCTTCGAGCCGCTGGGCTGTTCGCCGGCGTCTGCGGACTCGGCGGTCCCCGCCGGCGCGTCGGCCGAGGTCGGGGCCGCTGCCGAGGTCGGCGATGCCGGCGACTCCTCGTGCGGGATCGTCGAGGCCGCGATCCGGGACAGCGCGTTCTTCACGTCGTCCGTGATCTGGTGCGCCTGGCTCGACTGCCCGTTCGACGAACCCGAGCCACCGCCGGAGTTGCCCCCGCCGTTGCCGTGCCCGTTGCCGCCGTTGCCGCCGTTCCCGTTGCCGCCGTTGCCGCCGTTCCCGGCCGCACCGCTGCGCCCCTTGCGACGCCCCTTGCTCGGGCCCGGGTCGGCGTTGTTGTCGTTGACCTTCGCGTTGACCTCGTCGAGCGACTCGCGCAGGCCGACACCGATCTTCTTGCGGGTCATCTGCACGAGGCCGAGCGAGGTGACCTCGGCGACCTGGTGCTTCGTGCGGTCGCGGCTCAGGCACTCGATCAGGCGACGGAGCACGAGGTCGCGGTTCTCCTCGAGCACCATGTCGATGAAGTCGACGACGATGATGCCGCCGATGTCGCGCAGGCGGAGCTGGCGGACGAGTTCCTCGGCGGCCTCGAGGTTGTTCTTCGTGACGGTCTCCTCGAGGTTGCCCCCGGAGCCGACGAACTTGCCGGTGTTGACGTCGACGACCGTCATGGCCTCGGTGCGGTCGATCACGAGCGAACCACCGGAGGGCAGCCAGACCTTGCGGTCGAGCGCCTTGTCGATCTGCTCGTTCAGGCGGTACTCCTCGAAGGAGTCCGGGCCCTCGTAGCGGACGACGCGGTCCTTCAGGTCGGGTGCGACGGCCGACAGGTACTCGTCGATGGTGCCGCCGGCAGCCTCGCCGTCGATGATGAGCTTCGTGAAGTCCTCGTTGAAGACGTCGCGCACGATCTTGACGAGCAGGTCGGGCTCCGAGTGCAGCATGACCGGGGCCTGGCCACCGGCGACCTTCTTCTGGATGGCCTCCCACTGGCTGGTCAGGCGCTGCACGTCGCGGGTGAGCTGCTCCTCGGTCGCACCTTCGGCAGCGGTGCGCACGATGACGCCCGCGTGCTCCGGCAGGACCTCCTTCAGGATCTTCTTGAGGCGCGCGCGCTCGGTGTCGGGCAGCTTGCGCGAGATGCCGTTCATGGAGCCGTTCGGCACGTAGACCAGGTAGCGACCGGGCAGCGAGACCTGGCTCGTCAGACGGGCGCCCTTGTGGCCGACCGGGTCCTTGGTGACCTGGACCAGGACCTTGTCGCCCGGCTTGAGCGCGGCCTCGATGCGACGGCCGTGGCTGGTGTCGACGGAGTTCCAGTCGACCTCGCCGGCGTAGAGCACGGCGTTGCGGCCGCGGCCGATGTCGACGAAGGCTGCCTCCATCGAGGGCAGCACGTTCTGCACCTTGCCGAGGTACACGTTGCCGATGAGCGACACGTTCTCGGACTTGGTGATGTAGTGCTCGGCGAGGATGCCGTCCTCGAGCACGCCGATCTCGATCGTCGACGAGCTGGAGCGGACGATCATCTGACGGTCGACGCTCTCGCGGCGGGCGAGGAACTCGTCCTCGCTCACGACCTGGCGACGACGTCCGGCGTCACGGCCGTCGCGGCGACGCTGCTTCTTCGCCTCGAGCCGGGTCGAACCCTTGATGCGCTGCGGCTCGGTGATCAGCTCGGGTTCGCGACGGCGGGGCTCCTGGTGGTCGCGCGGCTCGCGCGGCGCACGGGACTCGCGGTCGGCGCTGCTCCCCCGACGACGCGAACGACGGCGGGAGCCGCCAGGCTCCTCGTCGTGGTCCTCGCGGTCGAACCGGTCCTCGCGCTCGGAACGGTCGAAGCGGTCGTCACGGTCGTCCTCGTCACGCTCGTACCGCGCGGCGCGGCGCGGCAGCTCCGGCAGGACGGGGGCGTGGAAGATCAGGCTGAGCGTGCTCGTCGCCTTCGGGACGAACGGCTCGGCCGGGGCGGCGGGTTCGCTCGCCTCGGTCGTCGGCTCGGTCTCGGTCGGACGGGAGGCACCACTCGCCTCCGTCACGTCGGTCGCGGGCTCGGTCGGCTCGGCCGTGACCACCGGCAGGTCGCCGGTCAGCGTGCTCACGTCGTCCGGCTCGGCGCTCTGGGCGGCGACGGCTTCGACCGCGACGGAGACCGTCTCGGCTCCGGTCGGCTCGGCCGCGTCCGCTGCGTCGGCGGACGAACCGTCCGTCAGCGCGGAGGCCTCGTCGACGGCCGGCACCTGCACGGCACCGGCCTGACCCTGCAGGCCGGACGACCGGGCGCGGCGTCCGCCGAACAGGCGGGTCCGACGCTTCGGGGCGTTCTCGTCGTTGGTCGTGTTGTCGTTGTTCTGCTCCACCATGGACTGGCGCACTCCTCGGCCCCACTCGCACCCTTGTCAGGCGGCGGGAATTCTTTGGTTGTGGCGGTGGCGTCGACGCCCCGCGCTCGCTGTCTTCGTGACCGGTCTGCGTCAACTTCTCGTTGCGTCCGCGGCCGTTCCGGTCCGGGCACCCGGCCCGGGTCGGCTCGGCGTCGGAGTGACGCTGTCCCGACCACGGTGCGCTCTCACCGCACCTGATCGTCCGGACACTGCCCCGTGGGGCACCGCCCGGAAAGCTCTCTTCGGTCTGCGGTTGCCCGCACGACCTCCGGCCAGTATCGCACGCCGCTCCCGGAAAGGACCGGAACCCGCGTGCGATGATGACGGCGTGAGCACGTCAGCGCCTGCCCCCCGTCGTCCGGTCGCGATGGCCGTCTTCCTCTTGATCACCGGGTTCGTCGGCCTCTTCGGGTCGTTCTCCCTGGTGCTCGACGAGTTCAAGAAGTACGCAGACCCGGACACCGTGCTGTCGTGCGACGTGAACCCGTTCATCAGCTGCTCGGACGTCATGGCCAGTTGGCAGGGCCACCTGTTCGGGTTCCCGAACCCGCTGCTCGGCGTGATGGGCTTCGTCGCGCCGATCGCCGTCGCCGCGCTGATGCTCGCGGGCTTCCGGAACGGTTCGCGGTGGTTCTGGATCGCGTTCAACGCCGGCGTGTTCCTGGCGTGGGTCTTCGTGACGTGGCTCTTCACCCAGACCGTGTGGTTCATCGGCGCGCTCTGCCCCTGGTGCATGCTCGTGTGGTCGATGACGATCCCGATGTTCTGGGTGTTCACGATCTGGAACGCCGCGCAGGGTCGCTTCGGTGCGAAGACCCAGCGCGTCGGCCGGGTGCTGCTCCCCTTCTGCTGGGCGTTCCCGCTGGCGAACTACCTGTTCATCATCGTGACGATCATCATCAAGTTCCCGACCATCCTCACGGTCTTCTGATCCACTGCTGGACGTTCCCGATGCGGCGACGATGACGCCTCGATGACGTGTCGATGACGTGTCGATGACGCGTCACCGAATTCCTGGGCGCTTCCCAGGCAGGACGCCCGATCGGCGTCCGGGCAGCACCTACGCTCGATCTCGATGAGCGAGAACGAGAGCAAGAAGGTCCGTCGCGACGCCGCCCGAGAGCGCGCGCGCGAAGCCCGGGTGAAGGAACGGGCGCGACGCCGCCGCAACAAGACGCTCGGCATCAGCGGCATCATCGTCGGCAGCCTGGCGGTCGTCGCCGTGGTCGTCCTGGTGATCGCGAACTCGGTGCAACCCGCCGGGCCGGGGCCGCGCAACATGGCGAGCGACGGCATCCTGTTCACCGGCCAGAGCGGCAAGATCGTGCCCGTCGAGACGAAGGCGACGCCCGACGGCGGCACCCCGACGGCGACGAAGCAGGACGACTCGGTGGCGAACATCACCGTGTACTCGGACTACATGTGCCCGTACTGCAACCAGTTCGAGACGGCGCAGATGGACCAGATCCAGCAATGGGTCGAGGACGGCTCGGCGACCCTCGAACTACACCCGTTCAACCTGCTCGACCGAGTGTCCCTCGGGTCGAAGTACTCGACGCGCTCCGCGGCAGCGGCCGCCTGTGTCGCGAACGACGACCCGGACGCCTTCCTGGCCTACAACACGTCGCTCTACGAGAACCAGCCGTCCGAGAGCACCAAGGGGCTCACGAACGACGAGCTGGCGTCCCTGGCGAAGAAGGCCGGCGCGACGAGCAGCAAGGTCGCCTCGTGCATCACCGGGCAGCACTTCGCCGGGTGGGTCGCCGACGCCACGAACCGGGTGATGAACGACCCGATCCCGAACTCGTCGCTCGACAAGGTGACGAGCACCCCCACGATCATCGTGAACGGGAAGCAGTTCACCGGCTCCCTGACCGACACCGACGCCTTCGCGTCCTTCGTCGAGCAGAACGGTGGCGCCGCCTGACCCGAAGGCGCCCGACACGAGCGAAGGCCCCCGCTTCCGGATGGAAGCGGGGGCCTTCGCTCGTGCGGGTGGCGCTACTTCGCCGCGGCGTCGATCGCGGTGATGACCGTGCTGAGGTTGTCCAGGCGCTTGCCGTTCACGACCACGGTCGGCGTGCCGAAGCCCTGCGTGCCCTGCAGTGCCTCGTCCGCGGTGACGAGCTTCGTGGACTTGGTCACCCAGCCCTTGAACTGCTCGGTCGACAGGCACTCGGAGACGTTCGACCCGGTCGCGCCCCCGGCCTTGACGAGCTTCGCGATCTCGGCGTTCGTCAGGCCCGAGGTGCCTTCGGCGGGCTGGTTGTCGAAGAACTGCGTCTGGACGTCCAGGAACTTGTCCGGCGCGTAGTTCGCGACGCACATCGCGGCGTTCGCGGCCCGGCTGGCGTAGCGCGAGCTCTGGTAGCTGCGGTCGAGGATCGACACCGGCTGGATGGCCAGCGTCGCGTCGCCCGACTTCACCTTGTCCAGGATCTGGTCGGCGTAGGCGGCCTCGAACTGCTTGCAGACCGGGCAGGCCCAGTCGACGTACTCGGTGACCGCCACGGCGCCGTCGGTGTTCGACGTCGGGACCGCCGACGGGGTGCCCTTCGCGGTGACGGCCTTCGTGGTCACCGGGGTGACCTCGCCGCCCTCGCCGGTGAACTGGATCGCACCGGTGGCCATGTTCTTCGGCCCGGCAGCGGACACGGCGGGCGCGTTGTTCACGTTCACCACGACGAGCGTGATGATCGCGGCGATCGCGATGATCCCCAGGCCGATGCCGCCCTGCAGGAACCACTTGTTGCGGCGCTTGCGGCGCTTCTCGGCGTCGGCGCGCTGTCGCGAGACCTCGCGCGCGTGCTGACGACGTTCGTTCTTGGTGGGTCGGTCGTTGTTCGTCATGCTCTCCCCGTCGCTCAGGCGAACCAGAGCGCGAGCTCGCGCGCCGACGACTCGGTGCTGTCGGATCCGTGCACCAGGTTCTGCTGCACCTTGAGACCCCAGTCGCGACCGAGGTCGCCACGGATGGTCCCGGGTGCGGCGCTGGTCGGGTCGGTGGTGCCGGCGAGCGACCGGAAGCCGGCGATCACGCCGTTGCCGGCGACGCGCACGGCGACGACCGGACCGGACTGCATGAACTCGACGAGCGGCTCGAAGAACGGCTTGCCCTGGTGCTCCTCGTAGTGCGCGTCCAGCAGGTCGCGCGGCGCGGTGAGCATCTTCAGGTCGACGATCTCGTAGCCCTTCGACTCGATGCGGCGGAGGATCTCACCGGTGAGCTGGCGGGCGACGCCGTCGGGCTTGACGAGGACGAGGGTCTCTTCGAGGTCGGACACGCAGTACTCCTAGTGTGTTCGCGGGATCGGAGGGGTGGTCAGTCCTCGCCCATGGCGGCCCGGCGCGCGGCGTTCTGACGGTCGAGCTGACCGCCCTTGACGAAGCAGAAGACCCACAGCGCCAGGAACACCACGGCGACCGCGAACATGAACGGTTCGATGAACCCGGTGGCGAGGATGGCCGCCTGCAGCAGCCACCCGAACCATACACCGGCGGGGTTGCCGGTCAGGCGTGAGGCCAGTGCCAGCACGACCATCGCACCGATGCCGCCGCCGAACGCCAGGGCCGGCGGCAGGGTCCCCTTGCCGAACACGACGAGCATCGGGAAGAAGAACATGATCGCCTCGAGCACGAGCGCGATCGACAGCAGGCTCTCCTGTGCCCCGCGGTCGCGTCGCGGCTTCCGGGTGCGCGGTGGACGCCCCGGCCGGGAGGCACGTGGTGCGTCCGTCACTTCGTCTCGCCTTCCCGGTGGACCAGGTCCATGACCGCACCCACCATCACGATGGAGCCCGCGACGAGCACGAGGGCGTCCTCGGCGTCCGCCTCGTCCGCCAGGTCGCGTGCCTGCTGCAGCGCGGCGGCCAGCGACGGTTCGACGACGACACGGTCCGCGCCGATCTCGTCCACGACGACCTTCGCGAAGGCGTCCGCGTCGAGCGCACGGTCCCCCGGCGGCTGCGTGACGACGAAGGTCTCGACGGTGCCCTTCAGCGCGCGGACGAACCCGCGGGCGTCCTTGTCGCCGAGGATCCCCACGACGCCGACGACGTGCTCGGACGGGAACGCCACCGGCAGGGCCTCGGCCAGGGCCTTGGCGCCGTGCGGGTTGTGCGCCGCGTCGACCACGACGGTCGGCTCGGTGGCGATCGGCTGCAGGCGGCCGGGGCTCGTGGCACCGGCGAGGCCCTCGGACAGGACGTCCTCGTCGAGCGCCTGGGTGCCCCGACCGAGGAACGACTCGACAGCGGCGATCGCGACGGCCGCGTTGTGCGCCTGGTGCCGGCCGAACAGCGGCAGGAACAGGTCGTCGTAGCGGCCGGCGATCCCCTGCACGGTGATGAGCTGACCGCCCACGGCCGGGGTGACGTCCACGACGCTGAATCCGGCGCCCTCGACGGCCAGGGTCGACTCGGTCAGCTCGGCGGCCCGCTCGAGTTCGACGAGGGCCTCGGGGACCTGCTCGCTCGACACCACGGCGGACGACGGCTTGATGATCCCGGACTTGGTGCGAGCGATCTCCGCCACGGTGCTGCCGAGCTGCTTCGCGTGGTCGATGGCGATCGGGGTGAACACCGCGACCTGGCTCTGCACGACGTTCGTGGAGTCCCACTCGCCGCCCATGCCGACCTCGATCACGGCGACGTCGACCGGGGCCTCGGCGAAGCAGGCCAGGGCCAGCACGGTCAGTGCCTCGAAGAAGGTGAGCGGGAGCTCGCCCCTGTCGGTGAGCTCCTGGTCGGTCAGCTCGAGGACCGGGGCGATGTCGTCCCAGTTCTCGACGAACCGCTCGGCGGCGATCGGCTGACCGTCGATGACGATGCGCTCCCGGATCGACACCAGGTGCGGGCTCGTCATCAGGCCGGTGCGCAGACCGTGCGCGCGGACGATGCTCTCGGTCGTCCGAGCCGTCGAGGTCTTGCCGTTCGTGCCGGTGATGTGGATCACCGGGTACGCCAGGTGCGGGTCGCCCAGCAGCTCGACGGCGCGACGGGTCGCGGTCAGGCGGTGCTCGGGCGACTGCTCGCCGATCCGGGCGTACAGGGCGGCCTCGACGCGCTTGACCTCGTCGTCGTCACCGCCGTACGGCACGGCCTCTACCGGGGCGTCACCGGACGGACCCACCGGGATCCGGATGCCGTCCTCGTCGTGCTGGTCGTGCTGGTCGTGCTCGTCGTACTGGTCGTCGTCGCTCATGCGCGTGACACCTCCACGGTCACCTTCGCGCCGTCACCGACATCGGTGGTGGCGCCTGCCCCGAGGGGCACGATCTCGACGCTCGTCGCCAGGGTCTCCCCCGCGATGAGCTGCTGGTGAGTGCGCACCGACGCGTCGGCGGCCTCGTCGACCCCGAGGGTGAGGACGATGCGGTCGCTGACGTCCAGGTCGGCGTCGCGTCGTGCCTGCTGGACGGCGCGGACGACGTCGCGGGCGAGCCCCTCGGCCTCGAGCTCGGGCGTGGTCACGGTGTCGAGCACCACGAAACCGCCCTCGTCGAGGAACGCCACGGCGACCGACGGGTCGGCGACGGTGAGGTCGAGCGTGTACTCCCCCTCGACCAGGTCGACACCGCCGACGGTGACGCCGGACTCGGTCGCGGTCCAGTCGCCCTTCTTGGCGGCCGGGATCACCTGCTGCACCTGCTTGCCGATCCGGGGACCGGCGACACGGGCGTTGACGGTGAGCTTCCGCTCGATGCCGTACTGCGCCAGGGATTCCTCGGCCTGCGCCTCGAGCACGACCCGCTTGACGTTCAGCTCGTCGCGCAGGATGTCGGCGAACGGTTCGACCGCCGCCGGGTCCGGCACCACGAGGGTGAGCGTGGCGAGCGGCAGCCGGACGCGCTTGCCGGTCGCCTTGCGGAGCGCGAGGCCCTTCGAGGCGACGTCGCGCACGCGGTCCATCGCCGCGACGAGGGCGTCGTCGGCGGGGAACTCGGCCGCGTCCGGGAAGTCCGTCAGGTGCACACTCCGACCGCCGGTCAGGCCCTTCCAGATCTCCTCGGTGACGAGCGGGGCGAGCGGGGCCGCCACACGGGTCAGGGTCTCGAGCACGGTGTACAGCGTGTCGAACGCGGCACGGGCGTCGTCCGCTGCCACGCCGTCGGCTCCGGTCCAGAACTTGTCGCGCGACCGGCGGACGTACCAGTTCGTCAGCACGTCGGCGAAGTCGCGGACGGCCTGCGCCGCGAGCGGGGTGTCGAGCGCGTCGAGGTGCTGCTGCACGTCGGACACGAGCACCCGGGTCTTCGCGAGCAGGTAGCGGTCGAGCACGTCGGTGCTGTCCGTCCGGCGGGTGGCCTGGTAGCCGTCCGGCCCGGAGGCGTTCGCGTACAGGGTGAAGAAGTAGTACGTCGACCACAGCGGGAGCATGAACTCGCGGACGCCCTGGCGGATGCCTTCCTCGGTGACGACGAGGTTGCCGCCGCGGATCACCGACGAGGACATCAGGAACCAGCGCATGGCATCGGCACCGTCGCGGTCGAACACCTCGGAGACGTCCGGGTAGTTCCGCAGCGACTTCGACATCTTCTGGCCGTCCGAGCCGAGGACGATGCCGTGGCTGATGACGTTCTTGAAGGCCGGCCGGTCGAACAGCGCCGTGGACAGCACGTGCATGACGTAGAACCAGCCACGGGTCTGCCCGATGTACTCGACGATGAAGTCGGCGGGGTTGTGCGACTCGAACCACTCGCGGTTCTCGAACGGGTAGTGCACCTGGGCGTACGGCATCGACCCGGAGTCGAACCAGACGTCGAACACGTCGGTGATCCGGCGCATCGTCGAGTTCCCCGTGGGGTCGTCGGGGTTCGGACGGGTCAGGTCGTCGATGAACGGGCGGTGCAGGTCGACCTCGCCGTCGGCGTTCAGCGGCAGGCGACCGAAGTCGCGTTCGATGTCGGCGAGCGAGCCGTACACGTCGGTGCGGGGGTACTCGGGGTCGTCCGACTGCCACACCGGGATCGGCGTACCGAAGTAGCGGTTGCGCGAGACCGACCAGTCGATGGCGTTGCCGACCCACTTGCCGAACTGGCCGTCCTTGACGTTGTCCGGCACCCAGTTGATGTCCTGGTTCAGCTGGCCCATGCGGTCGCGGAGCTCCGTGACCCGGACGAACCACGACGACACGGCCTTGTAGATGAGGGGCTTCCGGCAGCGCCAGCAGTGCGGGTAGCTGTGCTCGTAGGACGCCTGGCGGAGCAGGCGTCCGGCGTCGCGCACGGCCTTGGTGAGCGGCTTGTTCGCGTCGGACCAGAGCATGCCGGCGACCTCGCCGAACTGCGAGGTGAACACCCCGCCCTCGTCCAGCGACAGCACGACGGGGATACCGGCTGCGGCGCAGACCTCCTGGTCGTCGGCGCCGTAGGCCGGCGCCTGGTGCACGATGCCGGTGCCCTCGCCGGTCTCGACGTAGTCGGCGACCAGGATGCGCCAGGCGTGCTCCATGCCCTCGGCATCGGCCAGGAAGTCGAACAGGCGCTCGTACTCCACGCCGTCGAGCTCCGCGCCCGTCAGGGTGCGGACGACCGCGGCAGCGGCGTCCTCGGCGCTCTCGTAGCCGAGGTCCTTCGCGTAGGCGGCCACGGTGTCCGAAGCCAGCAGGTAGTGGACGGAACCGGCGTCGGCACCGTCAGCCGCGCCTCCCGGTCCGGCCGGCAGCACCACGTACGAGACCGCAGGCCCGACGGCCAACGCGGCGTTCGTCGGCAGCGTCCAGGGGGTCGTCGTCCAGGCGAGCGCGCGGACACCCGTCAGGTCGAGCGCGGCAGCGCGGTCGCCGTGCAGCGGGAACGACACCGTGACGGACTGGTCCTGGCGCATCTTGTAGACGTCGTCGTCCATGCGCAGCTCGTGGTTCGACAGCGGCGTCTGGTCGTTCCAGCAGTACGGCAGGACCCGGAAGCCCTCGTACGCCAGGCCCTTGTCCCAGAGCTGCTTCCACGCCCACAGCACGCTCTCCATGAACGTGGTGTCGAGCGTCTTGTAGTCGTCCTCGAAGTCGACCCAGCGCGCCTGGCGGGTGACGTACTGCTGCCACTCGTCGGTGTACTGCAGGACGGACTTCTTGGCGGCGGCGTTGAACACGTCGATGCCCATGGCGTCGATCTCGTGCTTCTCGGTGATGCCGAGCTGGCGCATCGCCTCGAGCTCGGCGGGCAGGCCGTGGGTGTCCCAGCCGAAGCGGCGGTGCACCTGCTTGCCGCGCATGGTCTGGTAGCGCGGGAAGACGTCCTTCGCGTACCCGGTCAGCAGGTGGCCGTAGTGCGGCAGGCCGTTCGCGAACGGGGGGCCGTCGTAGAAGGTCCACTCGTCGCAGCCCTGGCGCTGGTCGATGGACGCCTGGAACGTGTCGTCGCGCTTCCAGAAGGCGAGGATCCCCCGCTCGACGGCGGGGAAGGACGGCGAGGGGACGACGCCTGCGGCGCCGTCGTGCTCGTCGGGACGGTTCAAGGGGTAGCGCACCGCGGGGCTCCTGTGGGTTGCCGGTTCTCGGACCACGAGGACGGAGCGGACTCCGCGGTACCACCTCGCTTGCCGCGGCGCGCTGTTCGGCGCGACGCGACCGCTCGTGTTCGGGTTCGGCGCGGCCCGGTCCGCCCGGTTCTACTGACGAGCCGCTCGCGCGGACCGCGTTCTTCCGGGAGCTCCCCGGTGATGGCCGGATCGACGCTCGTGTGACACGAGTTTAGCGGACGGGAGCATGCTGGAGGGATGCCCGACGACTCTGCCTCCGGCGAACGCCCGGAGTCCTCCCTCACCGTCATCATCGCCTTCGGCGCGAACCTGCTCGTGGCGATCGCGAAGACCATCGCATCGCTCCTCTCGGGCTCGGCATCGATGGTGGCCGAGGCGGCACACTCGTGGGCGGACACCGGCAACGAGGTCTTCCTGCTCGTCGCCGAACGACGGGGCGCGCGGAAGCGCGACACCGCACACCCGCTCGGCTACGGGCGCGAGACGTACATCTGGTCGATGTTCGCCGCGTTCGGCCTGTTCACCGCCGGCGCCATCGTGTCGATCTACCACGGCATCTCGGAGCTCGGGGACACCGGCCCGGCCGAGGACGTCCTGCTCAACTACATCGTGCTGGCGCTGTCGTTCTGCCTCGAGGGCACGAGCTTCCTGCAGGCGTACCGCCAGGCGCACGGTGCCGCGACGAAGCGCAAGGTGCCGGTGCTGCGCCACGTGCTGCAGTCCTCGAACCCGACGCTGCGAGCCGTGTTCGCCGAGGACGCCGCCGCGCTCATCGGCCTCGTCGTCGCGTTCCTCGGGGTGTTCCTGCACCAGGTCACCGGCCTGGCGGTCTTCGACGCGATCGGGTCCATCGCGATCGGCGTGCTGCTCGGCGTCGTGGCGATCGTCCTCATCGACCGCAACCGCCGCTTCCTGCTCGGCGAGAGCACGTCGCCGGAGCTCGAGAACGCCGTGCTCGTCGAGCTGCTCGGCCGCTCGCAGGTCGAACGCGTCACTTACCTGCACCTGGAGTTCGTCGGACCGTCGCGGGTGTACCTCGTCGCCGCCGTCGACCTGACCGGCAACGAGAACGAGGAGCACGTCGCGGTGCGGTTGCGCGACGTCGAGAAGTCGCTCGAGGACAGCCCCTACATCGAGGAGGCCGTCCTCACCCTGAGCTACCCGGGTGACGAGTCCCTGGTGCCGACCGACGACGACGTACCCGAGGTCGTGCGGGACGGCACCGTGGAGGACGTGGCGTCCGGCGGTGCGGGGACCCTGCGCACGGAGTGAGCGTCCGCGCGTCGGCGCGCGTCGAGGCCCGCGACCACCGGCGTCAACGCGGCGGCGACGTACTCGACGAGCGGCCGGCGCGCCACACCGTCGGCGACCCACACCCCGAACGCCGCCGCGGCGGCACCGAGCATCGCCCCCGACACGGTCTGCGGCCAGAGCGACCCCGGCTGCTCCCCCGTGCGCCCCGCCACGAAGGCGGCGACGGCCCCGTGCTGCGCCATCACCCGGACGGCGACGCCGGCGACGAGCTCGGATCCGATGCCCATCACCTCGGCCTGCGCGACCGCCCACGGCACCCGCTCGGGGTCGTGGTCCCGGGCCGCGGCGAGCAGGGCCTGCTCCACCGCACGCACCGCACTCGCCTCGGTCGAGGACGCCAGGTACCCGGGCAGCCCCGCCACCGCGGCGTCGAGCTCGAGCCACATGACGTCGGACTTCGCCGTGAAGTAGTTGAAGAACGTCGCTCGGCTGACCCCGGCACGCACGGCGATCTGGTCGACCGTGGTGCGTCCGTACCCCTGCTCGAGGAACAGCTCGGCAGCGGCGTCCGCGAGGACCTCGGCGCTCGAGCGTCGGGGCCGCCCACCGCGGCGGATCGGTTCGTCCATGGGCCCCAGTAAACCGCTAGACTCGTCCAGCCATGATCTTGGACTCAGTACAGAAAACCGTCGCCGCCGTCGCGAGCGCCACCGCCGTCGTCCTCGTCCTCGCCGCCTGCAGCGGCGCGGGGACGAGCACCACGAGCAGCAAGCCGGTGAGCGGCGGGACCCTGACGTACGCGTCCGGCGACGCCGAGCCCACCTGCCTCGACCCGCACGTCGGCGGCAACTACCCGCAGGCGCTCCTGGCGACGCAGTACATCGAGGAGCTCGTCGGGCTCGAGGACGGCGAGCCGACGCCCGAGCTCGCGACGAAGTGGACCACGAGCGACGACGGCAAGACCCTCACCTTCACGCTGCGCGACGACGTCACCTTCACCGACGGCACCCCGTTCGACGCCGCCGCCGTCGTGGCGAACATCGAGCACGTGCAGGACCCGGCCACCGCGTCGAGCACCGGCTACCTCGCGCTGCAGTCGATCACGAAGGCGACCGCCACCGACGACCACACCGTGACGCTCTCGCTGAGCCGTCCGGACAGCGCGCTGCTCGAGTCGTTCTCGCAGCCCTGGGTCGGCATGGAGTCCCCGAAGGCACTCGAGCGCAAGCAGGCGACGAACTGCGAGTCCCCCGTCGGCACCGGGCCCTTCGAAGTGACCGGCTGGAAGCACGGCGACCGCGTCACCCTGACGAAGAACACCGACTACTGGGGGAAGACGAAGCCGCGCCTGTCCGGCATCACGTGGCGGTTCCTGCCCGACTCCACCTCGCGCTACGCCGCGCTGCAGTCCGGCCAGGTCGACGTCATCGACAACGCGCAGCCCGACCAGCTCAAGGCCGCGTCGGCGAAGGGCGCGATCCGTGACCTCGACGCCCCACGCCCCGGCGCCTCGAACCGTCTCGAGCTGAACTCCGGGCACGGGGTGTTCCGCGACGAGGCCGTGCGCCAGGCCTTCATCGCCGGCGCGGAGATCGACCCGGGCCTGCAGTCGCTGTTCCTCGGTACCGCGAAGCGCTCGTACTCGGTGCTCTCGAGCGCCGAGCCCCTGGCGTACTCGGAGAAGAGCCGGTTCGACTACTCCCCCACCAAGGCAAAGCAGCTGCTCGACGACGCCGGCTGGACGGTCGGGTCGGACGGCATCCGGCAGAAGGACGGCCAGCAGCTCACCGTGACGTTCCCGGTGTCGACGAACCAGTCGGTGCCGGCCGAGCGCAGCCTGTTCCAGCAGATCCAGGCGTCCGAGAAGGCCGTCGGGTTCAAGGTCGTGCTGGACGAGCTCGACCTGTCCAGCTGGTACGCGGCCCTCGCGGCGAACGAGTACGACGTGGTCAGCGCCCCGTACACGAAGGTCGGCCCCGACGTCCTGCGCATCCTGTACGACAGCGCGAGCATCGAACCCGCACCGTCCGGCTACTTCGCGAACCTGGCCCAGCTCGACGACCCCGCGCTCGACACCCTGCTCGAGCAGGCGGCCCGCACCTCGGACGCCGACGAGCGCGCCGACCTGTACGAGCAGGCCCAGAAGGCGATCCTCGCGAGCGACACCGTGCTCCCCCTGTACGACCAGCAGAACCACTTCCTGGTGCGCTCGGCCGTGCACGGCATCCAGACGACCTCCGTCTCGACGCCCTGGTTCGGCACCGCCTGGATCGACCGCTGACACGGATGCGATGGGTCTGGTGGGCCGTCCGGCGGCTCGCCGGGGGCATCGGTGTGCTCTGGGCCGTCGCGACGATCGTCTTCGGCGCGATCCGGCTCATCCCCGGCGACCCCGCACTCGCGATCCTCGGGGGTCCGGGTTCGCAGGCCTCCGCCGAGGCCGTCGCCCGGGTCCGCCACGAGTACGGCCTCGACCAGCCCGTGCTCGTGCAGTACGCGGTGTTCCTCGGTCGCCTCGCCACCCTGCAGCTCGGTGACTCCTACGCCTTCCGCACCCCCGTCGCCACCCTGCTCGGCCAGCAGCTCCCGGTCACGCTGACCCTGGCGGTGGCCGGGCTCGTCGTCGCGTGGGTCCTGGCGATCGTCGCGGCCTGGTGGTCGACGCAGCGCGGCCGGTTCGCGGCCGGACTGACGAGCGCGTTGAGTGTCACCGCGAGCGTGATGCCGCACTTCTGGCTCGGCAGCGTGCTCATCGTGGTGTTCGCGAGCGCCCTCGGCTGGGTGCCCGCGGTGAGCGACGGCACTGCCCGCGGCTGGGTGCTCCCGGTGCTGACGGTGGCCGTCCCGGTCGCCGGGTACCTGGCCGAGACCGTCCGCGACGGGGTCGTCGACGCGCAACGGTCCGCCTTCGCGCTCGCCGCCCGTGGCCGTGGCGAGACCCGCCTCGGGCTGTTCTCCCGGCACCTGCTCCGCCACGCGGCGCTGCCCGGGATCGCCCTGTCCGCCTGGGCCTTCGGATCGCTGGTGTCCGGGGCCGTGGTCGTCGAGTCCGTCTTCGCCCTGCCCGGCATCGGCCGCGCCCTCGTGACCGCCGTCACGCAGCGGGACATGCCGCTCGTCGCCGGGATCGCGCTGGTGTCCGCAGCCGCGTACGTCGTGGTGCTGGCCGTCGCCGACCTGGTCGAGCGCGTCGTCGACCCGCGCACGTCGGCGAGTCGTGGTGCGCGGAACGGCGGCGCACGCGGCGGCACCGCGCGACGCCGTGGACCCGGCCGACCGGCGGACGCGCGGTGAGCGGGATCGCCGACCCGGGCCTCCAGACCGGAGCGCCCGGCCGCCAGACCGCCGCCGGCACCGAGCGCGTCCGTGGGGGGACGCTCGGCGTCGGCGGCACCGCCGCGGCGGTGGTCGTCCTCGTCGCCGTCGTGGCGGCGGCCTGGCCGGCGCTGCTCGGCGGCGGCGACCCGCTCGCGGTGCACCCCACGGACGCCCTGGCCGCCCCGAGCGGCGTCCACCCGTTCGGCACCGACGAGTCCGGTCGCGACGTCCTGGCACGGGTGGTCGCGGGGACCCGCGCATCGCTCGTCGTGGGCGTCGCCGCGACCCTGATCGGGGGCGGAGTGGGCGTCCTGCTCGGCGTCGTCGCCGGGCTCGGTGCCGGGGCGGGACGGCTCGGCCGCCTGCTCGACGCCGTGATCGGCCGCGTGACCGAGGTGGCGTTCGCCCTGCCGCTGCTGCTCGTCGCCCTGGTGGTGATCGCGGTCACCGGACCCGGCCCGGTCCCCGCCGTGCTCGCCGTCGGCTTCGCCACCGCCCCCGGCTACGCCCGCATCGTCCGTGGACTGGTCCGTGCCGCCCGGTCGTCGCAGGTGGTCGAGACGGCGGTGCTGCTCGGTCGCTCCCCCGTCCGCATCGTGGTCCGGCACGTCCTGCCGACCGCACTCTGGCCCGTCGTCGCCGTCGCCACGCTCGGCGTCGGTCAGGCGATCGTCTGGGCCTCGGCACTGAGCTACCTCGGCGTCGGCACACCGCCCCCGGCTCCGGAGTGGGGCGCGATGCTCGCCGACGGCCGGACCTACCTGCAGACCGCGCCGTGGATGAGCACCTTCCCCGGACTCGCCATCGTGGTGCTCGCGACCGCCGTCACCGTGCTCGGTCGCGCGATCCGCCGAACAGGAGTCGTCCGATGACCACCGTCCTCGAGGTCCAGGGGCTGCACGTCGCCATCGCGGGCACGCCGATCGTGCACGACGTCGCCCTGCGGGTGGACGCCGGCGAGTGCGTCGCGCTGGTCGGCGCATCCGGCTCCGGCAAGACCGTCACCGCGCGCGCCGCACTCGGCCTGTCCGCGCCCGGCTCCGCCGTCCGCGCCGACGCCTTCACCGTCGCCGGTCTCGACGTCCGGGCGTTCTCCGACCGGCGGTGGCGCCAGGTGCGCGGGTCGCGGGTCGGCTACGTCGGCCAGGAGGCCCTGGGCGCGTTGGACCCGCTGCGACCGGTCGGGCGCGAGGTCGCCGACAGCCTCCGCCTGCACACCGAGATGGGTGCGGCCGAGCGCGTGGACGCCGTGCGCGATGCCCTGCGAGCGGTCGGCCTCGATCCGGACATCGCGACCGACGGCCGACTCGCCGGCACGCTGTCGGGCGGGATGCGGCAGCGGGCCCTCATCGCCGCGGCCACCATCGGGTCGCCCGCGCTCGTGGTCGCCGACGAACCCACGACCGCACTGGACGCCGGGGTCGCGGTCACCGTGATGGAACAACTGCGGGCGGCGCAGCAGCGCGGGGCGGGGCTGCTCGTGATCACACACGACCTCGGGCTCGTCGCGGGGTGGGCCGACCGCGTGGCCGTCATGCACGAGGGGCGGATCGTCGAGCAGGGTCCGGTCGCCTCGGTGTTGCAGGATCCGCAGCACGCCGCGACGCAGGCCCTGGTGCGCGCTGCCTCGCACGGTGCCGATCTGGTCGACCGGTGCGAGGTTGATGGCTCCGTGCAGTCCTCTGACGACGCACCGAGCGGGCAACCTCGCACCGAGCGCACCACCACGCACCGTGCGCCGACCGGCGACCGCGGCACCCAGCGCGCAACCTCGCACGGTGCGAGGGGCGTCCTCGTCGCCGAGGGCCTCGCGCGCGACTTCGACGGCGTCCGCGCGGTCGACGACGTGTCGTTCGGACTCGACCGCGGACGGGTGCTCGGCGTGATCGGCGCCTCGGGGTCGGGCAAGACGACCCTCGCGCGCGTGCTGCTCGGGCTCGAGACACCCGACGCCGGCACCGTCGGACTCGACGGCGAACCGTGGGTGCCGCTCCCCGAGCACGACCGACGCCCTCGGCGACACCGGGTGTCGGCCGTCGTGCAGGACCCCGGAGCCACCTTCGACGAGCGGTGGTCGGTCGAGCGGGTCCTCGCCGACGCGTTCTCGCGGGGCGGCGCTCGACGTGCCCAGGGTCCGCTCGCCGCCCGGGTGGACGCAGCCCTGCGGCAGGTCGACCTCGACCCGGCGCTCCGACCGCGCTCCCCGCGCACGCTGTCCGGCGGGCAACGGCAGCGCCTGGCGATCGCCCGGGCGCTGGCGACCGACCCCGAGGTGATCGTCCTCGACGAGCCGGTGACCGCCCTCGACGCCACCGTGCAGGACGCCGTGCTCACCCTGCTCGAACGGCTCCGCGACGACACCGGGGTCGCGATGGTGTTCGTGTCGCACGACCTGCTGGCGGTCCGGCGGATGGCGGACGACGTGCTCGTCGTGC
This sequence comes from Curtobacterium sp. PvP017, assembly GCF_054060195.1. Taxonomy (NCBI): domain Bacteria; kingdom Bacillati; phylum Actinomycetota; class Actinomycetes; order Micrococcales; family Microbacteriaceae; genus Curtobacterium; species Curtobacterium sp. PvP017. The sequence goes on along the minus strand of NZ_JBSSCY010000005.1, from coordinate 115,171 downwards.
ACGAGGGCGCGGTCGTCGAGCACGGCCCCGCCGCGACGGTGTTCGCGCGCCCGGCGCACCCGGTGACCGCGCACCTGCTGCACGCCGCGGAGCGGCTGGCAGCAGGCCCGAGTCTCGCGCAGGGCGACCCGACTCGGGCCGCAGGCCCCGAGTCGGGTCGCTGACGCCGAGTCTCGGGGCCGCACCACGGCCCTGGACGTGACCGGAGGCCCGGTGCGCGTCCGTGACGGACGTGCACCGGGCCTCCAGGGCGGGTCTGACCGGGGTCAGGAGTCCGCGGACTCCTTCTTCGGCGTGTCACCCGAGATGATCGGGATCTCACTCGTCGCGAACTCCTTCGCCCAGTCGGACTGCGCGAACTCCGAGTTCGGGTCGTTGTAGTCGTCGATCACGCCGGCGACCTCGTCCTCGGAACCGACCGTCGGACCGGAGCCCATGAGCGGCGTGGCCGCGGTCTCCTTCGTGAAGTACACCGCGACGAGCCCGATGACGGCGGCCAGCATCAGGTAGAAGGCCGGGATGTCCTCGGCCCAGCCGTAGCCGGCGTCCTTCGCGGCGTTGATGAGCGCGGACGTCGCGAGCGGGGTCGTCCCACCGAACAGCGAGACGGACACGTTGAACGCGATGGCGAGGGCGCCGTAGCGGATGATCGTCGGGAACAGCGCGGGCAGCGTCGACGGCATGGTCGAGGTGAACGTGACGAGCACGACACCGAGGATCAGCAGGCCGGAGAACACCCCGACGCCCGTGCCGGTCTGGACGAGCTTGAGCGCCGGCCAGGACAGCAGGATGAAGCCGATGCAGCCGGCAGCGAGCACCGGACGACGGCCGAACTTGTCGGACAGCCGGCCACCAAAGGTGATGACGACCATCATGAGCAGCATCACGACGACGATCAGGATGAGGCCGAACGTGGCGTTCTGGCCGAGGTTCTGCTCGAGGTAGGTCGGCATGTACGACAGCAGCATGTAGTCGGTCACGTTGAAGACCAGGACCAGGCCGATGCAGATGATGAGCGAGCGCCAGTTCTCGGCGAAGAGCTTGAGGAACGGCGTCTTCTGCCCCTCGCGCTCGGCGGCCTGCTCCTGCTGCTTCTGGAAGGCCGGCGTCTCCTCCAGCTTGAGGCGCAGGTAGAGCCCGATCAGACCGAGCGGGCCCGCGATGATGAACGGGATGCGCCAGCCCCAGCTGAGCAGGGCGTCCTCGGACAGGCCGAACTGCAGGCCGGTGACGATCGACGCACCGAGCACGTAGCCGGCGAGGGTGCCGAACTCGAGCCACGAACCCATGAACCCGCGGCGCTTGTCGGGCGAGTACTCGGCGATGAAGGTCGCGGCGCCGCCGTACTCACCACCGGTCGAGAAGCCCTGCACGAAGCGCGCCACGAGCAGCAGGACCGGAGCCCAGAAGCCGATCGAGTCGTACGACGGGATCAGGCCGATCATCAGCGTGCCGGCGGCCATCAGGATCATCGTCAGTGCGAGGACCTTCTGCCGACCGATCTTGTCGCCGATCGGGCCGAACACGGCGCCACCGATCGGTCGGACGATGAACGCCGCGGCGAAGAACCCGAAGGTCGCGACGATGTTCGCGGCCGGGTCGCCCTGCGGCAGGAAGACCTGCGAGATCGTGACGGTCAGGTACGCGAAGATGCCGAAGTCGAACCACTCCATCGCGTTGCCGAGGGCGGCGGCCGCCACGGCGCGCTTGAGCAGCGACTCCTCGACGACGGTGACGTCGTCCTTCGTGAGCTTGCGCCGAGCGCGCTTCGCAGCGCCCTTCGAGCGCAGCGGTCGGTCGCCGTGCGGCAACGGCCGATCGCCGTGCGGGTGGGGTGCGTCGTTCGGTGCCAAGTCGTTCCTCCGGTGTGCGGTGCGTCCTTCGGGCGTCCGGCGGACGGCAACGGTGCAGTTCCTGCGAACCCGCGCTCGCCGGACAAACTCCGACAGACTACCAGGTGTCCGGCGTGTCCGACAGGTCCGTGTGGTAATCACCGCTCCGACCGCCCGCGAGCGGCGTCGGCCCCGCCCGCTACGATTGGGACACCTCGCATCGCGCGGGGACACTCAGGCACCTCATCACGGACTCGGTGCCGCACACACGTACGGAAGGCGCAGCCATGACCAAGCCCATGCCCGAGAAGCCCAGCGTCGACGGACTCGAGCAGGTCTGGGGGCCGGTCTGGGAGCAGGACGGCACGTACCGCTTCGACCGTGACGCCGCCGGCCACCGCGACGCCGTGTACTCGATCGACACCCCGCCGCCGACCGCCTCCGGGTCGCTGCACATCGGCCACGTGTTCTCGTACACGCACACCGACCTCAAGGCGCGGTTCGAGCGCATGCGGGGCAAGCACGTGTTCTACCCGATGGGCTGGGACGACAACGGCCTGCCGACCGAGCGACGCGTGCAGAACTACTACGGCGTCCGCTGCGACCCGACCCTGCCCTACGACCCCGACTTCACGCCGCCGTTCGAGGGCGGCGACGGCAAGTCGTCGAAGGCCGCCGACCAGCTGCCGATCTCGCGCCGCAACTTCATCGAGCTGTGCGACCAGCTGACCGTGCAGGACGAGCAGCAGTTCGAGGAGCTCTTCCGCACCCTCGGGCTGTCGGTGGACTGGACGCAGTCGTACCGCACCATCGACGAGACCTCGCGGGCGAGCGCCCAGCGTGCCTTCCTCCGCAACCTCGAGCGCGGCGAGGCCTACCAGGCCGACGCCCCGACCCTGTGGGACGTCACGTTCCGCACCGCGGTCGCGCAGGCCGAGCTCGAGGACAAGGAGATGCCCGGCGCCTACCACGGCATCGCGTTCCACCGTGCGGACGGCGGCGACGACGTCGTGATCCAGACGACCCGCCCCGAGCTGCTGCCGGCGTGCGTCGCCCTCGTCGCGCACCCGGACGACGAGCGGTTCCAGGACCTGTTCGGCACCACGGTCCGCTCCCCCCTGTTCGACGTCGAGGTCCCGGTGCTGGCGCACCACCTGGCACAGAAGGACAAGGGCGCCGGCATCGCGATGGTCTGCACCTTCGGCGACACCACCGACGTCGTGTGGTGGCGCGAGCTGCAGCTGCCGAACCGCGCGATCCTCGGCTTCGACGGCCGTGTCCGCTCCGACGAGCCCGCGTGGATCGAGAGCGAGCAGGGCAAGGCGCTCTACGCCGAGATGGCCGGCAAGACCGTGTTCTCGGCCAAGAAGGTCGTCGTCGACGCCCTGACCGAGTCCGGCGAGCTCGTCGGCGACGTCAAGACGATCAACCACCCGGTGAAGTTCTTCGAGAAGGGCGACAAGCCCCTCGAGATCGTCTCGACCCGCCAGTGGTACATCGTCAACGGCGCCCGCGACGAAGCCCTGAAGGCGACGCTCCGCGCCCGCGGCGAGGAGATCGCGTTCCACCCGGACTTCATGCGCGTCCGGTACGACAACTGGGTCGGTGGCCTGTCCGGCGACTGGCTCATCTCGCGCCAGCGGTTCTTCGGTGTGCCGATCCCGGTCTGGTACCCGCTCGACGCCGACGGCAACCCGGTGTTCGACCAGCCGATCGTCCCGACCGAGGCGCAGCTCCCCGTCGACCCGTCGTCCGACCCGGCGCCGGGCTACTCCGAGGACCAGCGCGGCGTCGCCGGCGGGTTCCAGGGCGAGCTGGATGTCATGGACACCTGGGCCACCTCGTCGCTCACCCCGCAGCTCGCGGGCAAGTGGGAGACCGACCCGGCACTCTACGACCTGGTGTACCCGTACGACGTCCGCCCGCAGGCGCAGGACATCATCCGCACGTGGCTCTTCACGACGGTGCTCCGCAGCCAGCTCGAAGCGGACACCGTGCCGTGGAAGCACGCGAGCATCTCCGGCTTCATCGTCGACCCCGACCGCAAGAAGATGTCGAAGTCGAAGGGCAACGTCGTCACGCCGCTGTCGATCCTCGAGCAGCACGGCGCCGACGCGGTCCGCTACTGGGCGGCGTCGTCGAAGCTCGGCACCGATGCGGCGTTCGACCCGCAGAACCCGAAGCAGATCAAGGTCGGTCGTCGTCTGGCGATCAAGGTCCTGAACGCGGCGAAGTTCGTCTACGGCTTCCCGCTGCCGGAGGGCGCGAGCGACGTGACCGAGGCACTCGACGTCGACATGCTCGCCGAGCTCGGCGCGGTCGTCGAGCAGGCCACCGCCGCGTTCGACGGGTTCGACCACGCCCGTGCGCTCGAGATCGTGGAGCGGTTCTTCTGGACCTTCTGCGACGACTACCTCGAGCTCGTGAAGGAGCGTGCCTACGGCACGGCGGCCGACGCGACGCACGAGACCCAGGCGAGCGCGGTCCTGGCGCTGCGCGGCGCGATCGACGTGCTGCTCCGGCTGCTGGCACCGTTCCTCCCGTACGCGACGGAGGAAGTGTGGGCCTGGACCCACGAGACGAGCGTGCACCGGGCCTCCTGGCCGACCGCTGCCGATCTGCCGACCGACGCGGCCCCCACCGGGCTGCTCGCGGCCGTCGGGCAGGCGTTGATCGGGATCCGCGGCGCGAAGACGGCGGCGAAGGCGTCCCAGAAGACGCCCGTGACGCGCGCCGTGGTCGCAGCGCCGACCGAGACGCGGGTGCTCATCGAGCGCGCGGCGGTCGACCTGGCGGCCGTCGGCCGCATCGAGAACCTGTCGTTCGTCGACGGTGACGAGCTCGCGGTCACCGAGATCGAGCTCGCGGAGCAGCAGGCGTAAGGTCGGCCGTCCGGGCCGGGTCGCGTCGGCGACCCGGCCCGTCCACCACCGGACAGGAGGCACGGATGCAGTTGGGCACACGATGGGGCGTGGGTGCGGAACCACCTGCGCGACTGCCCGAGGCGATGGTCGTCGCCGTGCGCGGGGTCGAGGACGAGCTCGCTGCGGAGTCGGTCGACACCGGGGCGTGGGGCTGGACCCTGACGTTCTTGGAGGGCAAGCCGATCGTCGAGCTCGACGACGGCACCTCGATCCACCTCGACGATGCCGGGCACGCACAGGTCACGAACCCCGACGACGCGGCTGAAGAGGACTAGCGCGCGGTCCGCAGTCCGCGGTCTGCGGTTCGCTTGGTGAGCAGAAATGGTCGGGTCCCTGGTGGGGACCCGACCATTCCTGCTCACGATGCGGGGACCGTGAGGCACCCGCGTGATCGCCGAGGGATCAGGACTCGGCGAGCCAGGTGAGCAGGACCTCGTTCACCTCAGCGGTGTGCGTGGTGAGCAGGCCGTGCGGGGCGCCCTCGATCTCGACGTACTTCGCGGCCGGCAGGGCTTTGGTGAAGCGGCGACCGGTGGCGTCGATCGGCAGGATGTTGTCCGCCGTACCGTGCACGATGAGTGCCGGGACGGTGACCTTCGGGATGTCCTGGCGGAAGTCCGTCGGCCAGGTCAGCGGTGCTGCGGCGGACGCGATCGCACCGGAACCGGCGGCGACGTTCCAGGCGTTGCGGACGGCCTCTTCCGAGATGCGCGAGCCGAGGTTCTCCGACAGGTTGAAGAAGTCCTGGTAGAAGTTCGTGAAGTACGCGTACCGGTCCTTCTCGACGTCGGCGGCGATGCCCTCGAAGAACGACATCGGGCCGGCACCGTCCGGGTTGTCCTCGGTGATGGCCAGGAACGGCTCGAGCGAGGCGAGGAACGCGACCTTGGCGATCCGGTCCTGTCCGTGGCGGCCGATGTAGCGGGCGATCTCGCCGGTACCCATCGAGAAGCCGACCAGGATCACGTCGCGCAGGTCGAGGGTCTCGAGGACCGTGTGCAGGTCGTCGGCGAAGGTGTCGTAGTCGTAGCCGGTGCTCGGCTGCGAGGACTGCCCGAAGCCGCGGCGGTCGTACGTGATCACGCGGTAGCCGGCCTCGAGCAGGGCCGGGGTCTGGCCCTCCCACGAGTTGCCGTCGAGGGGGAAGCCGTGGATCAGCACGATCGGCTGCCCGGTCCCCTTGTCCTCGTAGTGGAGTTCGATGTCGACGCTGTTCTCGGTTCCGACGGTGATGGCACCCATGATCGTTCCTTCCCTGAGTATCGCGGAGAACGATCGTTCTCCGCCGATGTGGATTACACTAGAGAACGATCGTTCCCGGCGCAACTCGGGAACGGTGAACACACAGCGAACGGGGTACGTCATGGCAACCAGCACCGTCGAACCGGATGTCCGCGCCCACATCGTGGACGTCGCGGACCAGTTGTTCTACGCGCGCGGCATCCAGTCGGTCGGCATGGACGAGATCCGCACCGGCGCCGGCGTCTCGCTGAAGAAGCTCTACGCGGCCTTCCCCGGCAAGGAGCAGCTCATCGCGGCAGTCCTGTCCGGGCGGCACGACCTGTGGGAGCGCGGCGTGCACGGTGCGGTCGAGGCCGCCACCACCCCGCGCGACAAACTGCTCGCCGTGTACGACTTCCTCGAGTCGTGGTTCGGGGACGACACCTTCCGCGGGTGCGGCTTCATCAACGCCTTCGGGGAGCTCGGGGCCACGTCGCCCGCGGTCGCCGAGATCGCCCGCGAGCACAAGGACTCGTTCCAGCGGTTCGTGCAGGAGCTCACCGCCGAGGTCGTCACCGATCCGGAGCGTGCCGAGGAGCTCGCCGCCCAGCTCGCGCTGCTGGCCGAGGGCGCGCAGACCACGGCCGCCATCGCCGGCACCACGGTGCCCGCCGCGCACGCCCGCCGTGCGGCTTCCACGCTGATCGACGCCGCGACGGGGCCGTCCCGCGCCTAGCTGGTCGCTTCGGGCGTACTGGGTCGTTTCTTCTGATCCGGTACGCCCGATTCCGCTTTCCAGACCGGTCGCGATGGGAAGGAACGCACCCACAGGGCGGACGGGAGGCGCGGGGCCGGGCCGCCACGGGCCTCCCGTCCGTCCCGTCCCGGCGCGACGTCCGTAGGGTGGTGACCATGGCAACTCCGTTCGACGTCCCGAGCACCCTCCCCTACGCGCTGCCGCCCTTCGGCGACGTGCGACTCGAGCACTACCGGCCGGCCTTCGAGGCCGGCATGGCCGAGCAGCGCGCCGAGGTCGAGGCCATCGCCACCGATCCGCACGCACCGACGGTCGAGAACACCCTCATCGCCCTCGAGCGCTCCGGGCAGTTGCTGACCCGCGTCAGCCACGTGTTCTTCACGCTGTCGTCGGCGGACTCGACGCCGGAGCTGCACGACCTCGAAGCCGAGATCTCGCCGCTGCTCGCCGCCCACCGCGACGCCATCACGCTGGACTCGCGGCTCTACGCCCGGGTGCAGTCCGTGCTCGACGGCGCCGAAGCGGCCGGGCTCGAGGGCGAAGCGCTCCGACTGGTCGAGCGCACCCACGCCGAGATGACCCTGGCGGGCGCCGGACTCGACGACGCCGGCAAGGAGCGCCTGACCGCGATCAACCAGGAGTTGTCGACGCTCACCACCACCTTCGAGCGCAACCTGCTCGAGGACACCAACGACTCCGCCGTGCACGTGACCGACGAGGCCGAGCTCGAGGGCCTCGACGACGGTGCGAAGTCCGCCGCCGCCGGATCCGCCGCCGACCGCGGGCTCGAGGGGTGGCTCATCACGCTGCCGCTCTACACCGGACACCCGTGGCTGCCGTCGCTGGCGAACCGCGATCTGCGCGAGCGGATCATGCGCGCCTCGCTCGCCCGCGGTCGCCGCGGGAACCAGTACGACAACCGCGAGGTGCTGCTGCGCATCGTGCGACTCCGGGCCGAGCGTGCCGAACTGCTCGGGTTCCCGAACCACGCCGCCGTCGTCACCGCCGACGAGACCGCCAAGACCCCCGAGGCCGTCGACGGGCTGCTGTCGTCGCTCGTCGGCGCCGCGGCACGGAACGCCGACGACGAACGAGCCGTCCGGTCCCGCACCGTCGGGTACGACATCGAGTCGTGGGACTGGGCGTACGCCACCGAGATCCTGCGCGGGGAGCAGTTCGCCGCGGACAGCTCCGCGCTCCGGCCCTACTTCGAGGCCGACCGGGTCCTGCACGACGGCGTCTTCCACGCTGCCGGAGCACTGTACGGCCTGACGTTCACCGAGCGTCCGGACCTGCACGGCTACAACGACGAGGTCCGTGTCTTCGAGGTCACCGGCGACGACGACGAGCCCGTCGGGCTCTACCTGCTCGACCTGTACACGCGCGACGGCAAGCGCGGCGGTGCCTGGATGAACCCCGTCGTCGAGCAGTCCGAGCTGCTCGGCACGCTGCCCGTCGTGGTGAACAACCTCAACGTCGCGAAGCCGGCACCCGGGTCGCCGACGCTGCTCATCCAGGACGAGGTCGAGACGCTCTTCCACGAGTTCGGCCACGCGCTGCACGGCCTCATCGCCCGAACCACCTACCCCCGCTTCTCCGGCACGAACGTCGAACGCGACTTCGTCGAGTTCCCGAGCCAGGTGAACGAGATGTGGGTGTCGTGGCCGTCGGTCCTGGCGAACTACGCCAAGCACCACGAGACCGGTGCCCCGCTGCCGCCCGAGCTCGTCCTGGGCCTGAGCGAGTCCGAGGGCTTCAACGAGGGCTTCGGCACGACCGAGTACCTGGCCGCAGCACTGCTCGACCAGGCGTGGCACCGCCTCTCCGCCGCGGAGGCCGCGGCGGTGACGTCCGTCGAGGACTTCGAGGGTTCGGCACTCGAGTCGGCCGGGATCGCCGTCGAGGCCGTCCCGCCGCGGTACTCGTCGACGTACTTCGCGCACACGTTCTCAGGCGGGTACGACGCCGGGTACTACGGGTACATCTGGTCCGAGGTGCTCGACGCCGACACCGTCGAGTGGTTCCGTGAGAACGGCGGGCTCTCCCGGGACGCCGGCCGTCGGTTCGCAACGCGGCTGTTGGGTGTCGGCGGAGCGAAGGACCCGCTCGAGGCGTACCGCGACTTCCGCGGCCGTGACGCCGAGGTCGGGCCGCTGCTGCGGCGCCGCGGGCTGGAGTAGGGCCCCGCGCGGGCGCCGCGCGGGGCGGGGCGGGCGCTTCCGGGCGTACCGCCTCGAATCGGGCATACCTGGTCGGAACTTTCGACCAGGTACGCCCGATCTCACCCTCCAACGCAGCCGTCATGGGAAGTACCAGACGTCGTTCCGCGCACCGCGCCGACCGCCCCACCACGACGAAGGCCCGCACCGAACGGTGCGGGCCTTCGCGGCGTTCCGGAGCGCTACGCCGACTTCTCGACGCGCTTCGCCCGAGGCCGCGGCACGATGGTCGGCGCGGCGTTCTCGAGGACGGACTCGCGGGTGATCACCACGCGGGCCACGTCGTCGTCGGAGGGGACGTCGAACATCACCGGGCCGAGCACTTCTTCGAGGATGGCACGCAGGCCGCGGGCACCGGTCTGGCGCAGCACGGCCAGGTCGGCGATCGCCTCGAGCGCGCCCTGGTCGAACTCGAGCTCGACGCCGTCGATCTGGAACATCCGCTGGTACTGCTTGATCAGCGCGTTCTTCGGCTCGGTCAGGATCTGCATGAGCGCCGCCTGGTCGAGCTGCGACACCGTGGTGACGACGGGCAGACGACCGATGAACTCGGGGATCAGGCCGAACTTGTGCAGGTCTTCCGGCAGGACCTCGGAGTACAGGTCCTGGTGGTCGGTCGCACTGTGCAGCGGCGCCCCGAAGCCGATGCCCCGCTTGCCGACGCGCGAGGACACGATGTCCTCGAGCCCGGCGAACGCACCGGCCACGATGAACAGGACGTTCGTCGTGTCGATCTGGATGAACTCCTGGTGCGGGTGCTTGCGACCACCCTGCGGCGGGACGGAGGCGACGGTGCCCTCGAGGATCTTGAGCAGTGCCTGCTGCACGCCTTCGCCCGAGACGTCGCGCGTGATCGACGGGTTCTCGGCCTTGCGGGCGATCTTGTCGACCTCGTCGATGTAGATGATGCCGGTCTCGGCGCGCTTGACGTCGTAGTCGGCGGCCTGGATGAGCTTGAGCAGGATGTTCTCGACGTCCTCGCCCACGTAGCCGGCCTCGGTCAGGGCAGTGGCGTCGGCGACGGCGAACGGGACATTGAGGCGCTTGGCCAGGGTCTGCGCCAGGTACGTCTTGCCACAACCCGTCGGGCCGATGAGCAGGATGTTCGACTTCGCGATCTCGATGTCGTCGCGGTCTTCAGCAGCGGTGATCTGCCCCTGTGCCCGGATGCGCTTGTAGTGGTTGTAGACGGCCACGGCGAGGGCGCGCTTCGCCGGGTCCTGCCCGATGACGTACTCCTGCAGGAAGTCGAAGATCTCGCGCGGCTTCGGCAGTTCGAAGTCACCGCTCGAGGTGTCCTCGCCGGCTTCGGCCAGGCGCTCCTCGATGATCTCGTTGCACAGCTCGACGCACTCGTCACAGATGTAGACACCCGGACCGGCGATCAACTGCTGGACCTGCTTCTGGCTCTTGCCGCAGAAGGAGCACTTGAGGAGGTCCCCGCTCTCTCCGATGCGTGCCATTGCCGTGCCTCCCTGGTTGGACATGCCGGCCCGCGCGCTCGCACCGGCCGCTGGTGCACCGCTGCTGGTGGGCACCTCGTCGTGGACACGAGCCTAACCGCAACCGGTGACACCGACCGTGCGGCGCCGCGGGATTTCGCGCGCGCGTTCGCCCAGGGCGTTCGGGCCTGCTACCGTGATCCCGTCGTCTCTACAAGTTGTAGAAACCCCGTCGAACCAACCCCCGAAGGATCCCCATGCAGAAGCGTCTCGCCGCCGGCGGCGTCGTCACCCTCGGAGCAGTGGCCGTCATCGTCCTCGGCACCGCCGGCGCAGCCAGCGCGCACGTGTCCGCGACGGCCACCTCGACCGCCGCGAACTCGTACACCACGGCGACCTTCTCGGTGCCGCACGGCTGCGACGGCTCCCCCACCACGAAGATCGAGTTCCAGGTGCCGGAGTCGGTCATCGAGGTCACCCCCACCGTGAACCCGAACTGGAAGATCACGAAGGCGACCGAGCCGTACACGAGCCCCTCCGCCGCGACCGACGGTGAGCACGCCGAGGACGCCGCCGAGCGCGTCACGAGCATCACCTACACCGCGAAGACCCCGCTCCCCGCCGACGAGCGCGACACCTTCGCGCTGTCCTTCTCGCTGCCCGACGGCACGGCCGGCGACCTCGTCGAGTTCCCCGCGATCCAGACCTGCGAGAAGGGCTCGGTCGAGTGGAACCAGGAGCAGCAGGCCGGCGAGGCCGAGCCCGAGCACCCGGCCCCCTCGATCACGCTGACCGCGGCCGAGGCGACCGACGACGACGGTGACCCGGTCGCCGCCACCCCGACCGCCGAGGCCGCAGCCGGCTCGACGGCCCCCGCGGACCCCGACCTGGTCGGCCGCTTCCTCGGCCTGGGCGGCCTGGTCCTCGGCGCCGTCGCTCTGGTCGTCGCCGTCGCCGGCACGCGCCGCCGGAGCTCCGCCAAGTGACGCAGCGCGGCTCGCGTCGGACCCGACTTCGGTCCTCTGCCTGGAGGCTCGTGGCCGGGTCCGCCGCGGCCGTCGCGATCGCGGGCGGTGCGGTCCTCGGGCTCGCGGGGCCCGCCAGCGCGCACAACTACCTGATCGCGTCCACCCCGGAGGTCGACGGCACGCTCACCGCGCTGCCGAAGACGTTCGAGATCACCACGAACGACAAGCTGCTCGACATCGGCGACTCCGGGTCGGGCTTCGCCTTCCGGGTCGTGGGTCCGGACCGGAAGTACTACGAGGACGGCTGCGTCGACGTCGACGGCCCCTCGATGACCACGCCCGCCGCACTCGGCGACTCCGGGAAGTACACCGTCGAGTGGCAGATCGTCTCCGCCGACGGCCACACCGTCTCCGACGAGTACGCCTTCACGTGGAAGGCCCCTTCCGGGTTCTCAGCTGCGACGGGATCGTCGACGCCGCCGACCTGCGCCACCGCGGGCGACGACTCGACCGAGGCCGCCACCACCGGCACTGCCTCGGGCGACACCGACTCGGCCGCGACCGACGCGCTCTGGATCGGCGCCGGAGGCGTCGTCCTCGTCGCCGCGGTCGTCGCGGTGCTTCTGCTCCTGCGGCGCCGCCCCGCGCCCGAGACGGACGACGCCGACGACTGACACCGCTGCACGACGAAGGCCCCACACCGATCGGTGCGGGGCCTTCGTCGTTCCTGCTGGTGCTACTTGACGAGCGCCGGCAGGTTCTTGCGGCTGGTGAGGACCTGGTCGATCAGGCCGTACTCCACGGCTTCCTGCGCGGACATGATCTTGTCGCGCTCGATGTCGTGGTTGATCTCCTCCGGCGTCTTGTTGGAGTGCTTCGACAGCGTCTCCTCGAGCCAGGTGCGCATGCGGAGGATCTCCGCCGCCTGGATCTCGATGTCGGACGCCTGACCGCCACCCTGCTGGGTCGCGGGCTGGTGGATGAGCACACGGGCGTTCGGCAGCGCGAGGCGCTTGCCGGGGGTGCCACCAGCGAGGAGCACCGACGCGGCCGAGGCGGCCTGGCCGAGGCAGACCGTCTGGATCTGCGGACGGATGTACTGCATCGTGTCGTAGATCGCGGTCATCGCGGTGAACGAGCCACCGGGCGAGTTGATGTACATGACGATGTCGCGGTCCGGGTCCATCGACTCGAGCACGAGCAGCTGGGCCATGACGTCGTCAGCCGACGCGTCGTCGACCTGGACACCGAGGAACACGATGCGGTCCTCGAAGAGCTTCGCGTACGGGTCCTGGCGCTTGTAGCCGTAGGCCGTGCGCTCCTCGAAGCTCGGCAGGATGTACCGATTGGACGGAGCCGGGACGTTCTGCGCGCCACCGAGCATTGGGAGATGCATTCTCGTTTCCTTTTCTTCGGTGGGGATCAGGACTGGGCGTCGGGTTCGGCCGCGCTGGTGGGCGTCTCGCCGTCGGCGACGGTGCCGCCGCCACCGATGACCTCGGCGCTCGAGGCGCGGAGGTGGTCGACGAAGCCGTACTCGAGCGCTTCCTGCGCCGTGAACCAGTTGTCACGGTCGTTGTCCTTGAGGATCTGCTCGATCGACTTGCCGGTCTGCTCGGCCGTGAGCTCCGCCATGCGCTGCTTCATGTCGAGGATGACCTTGGCCTGCGTCTGGATGTCGGCAGCGGTACCGCCGAACCCGCCGGACGGCTGGTGCAGCAGGACGCGGGCGTTCGGCGTGATGTAGCGCTTGCCCGGCGTGCCGGAGGACAGCAGGAACTGTCCCATCGACGCGGCCAGGCCGATGCCCACGGTGACGATGTCGTTCGGGACGAACTGCATCGTGTCGTAGATCGCCATGCCGGCGGTGATCGAACCACCGGGCGAGTTGATGTAGAGGTAGATGTCCTTCTCAGGGTCCTCGGCGGCGAGCAGCAGCAGCTTGGCTGCGATCTCGTTCGAGTTGTCGTCGCGGACCTCGGAGCCGAGCCACACGATCCGGTCTCTCAGAAGGCGGTCAAAAACACTGGGGTTCAGTGTTGCTTCGGCCATGGAAAAGCTCCCGTTCAGTTGTCGCTTGTTGTCGAACTTATCGGTTGCAACGCACCACTTCGCGTGTGTTCGCCGACAGCAATGCGGTGGTGCGGAAATACGAGACGGGAGGCACGGTGCCAGCTGGCACCGTGCCTCCCGTCCGTCGTTCTGGTGGCGTCGAGATCGTTACTCGGCGTCCTCAGCAGGAGCCTGCGCAACGCCCGCCGTGAAGGCGGACAGGTCGACGGCGTCGCCGTTGGTGTCCTTGACGGTCACCTTCGACAGGACGGTCGCGACGGCCTTGGAACGGGCGACCTCGCCGACCATGCCGGGGATCTGGCCGTTCTGGTCGATGACCTTGATGAACTCGGCCGGCTCCATGCCGTACTGCGCAGCAGCCTGGATGAGGTACTGGGTCAGTTCCTCCTGCGAGACCTGGATCTCTTCCTTCTCGGCGATCGAGTCGAGGAGGATCTGCGAGCGGAAGGCCGTCTCGCTGGACTCCGAGACCTCCTTGCGGTGCTCGTCGTCCTCGAGGCGGTTCTCCTGCTCGAGGTGACGGTGCACCTCGTCCTCGATGAGCTGCGCCGAGATCGGGATGTTGACGTCCTCGATGAGCTTCTCGACGAGCTTGTCGCGAGCCGCGGCGCCCTGACCGAAGGTCTTGGACTTCGCGATCTGCTCCTTCAGGTCCGCCTTGAGCTCGTCGATCGTGTCGAACTGGCTGGCGATCTGCGCGAACTCGTCGTCGGCCTCGGGCAGCTCGCGCTCCTTGACGGCGGTGACGGTGACGGCGATCTGGGCGGTCTCGCCCTCGCGGTCGCCACCGACGAGCTTCGACTCGAAGTTCGTCGACTCACCGGCGGTCAGGGACTCGAGCGCCTCGTCGATGCCCTCGAGCAGGTCGCCGGAGCCGATCTCGTAGGAGACGCCGGTGGCCGAGTCGACCTCGTCGTCGCCGATGCTGGCGGTGAGGTCGATCTGCGCGAAGTCGCCGGTCTTCGCCGGACGGTCGACCGTCACGAGCGTGCCGAAGCGGGTGCGCAGGTTCTGCAGCTCCTCTTCGATCTCGTCGTCCGACACCTCGACGGCGTCGACGGTGAGCTCGTACGCGGAGTAGTCCGGCAGGTCGAACTCGGGACGCACGTCGACCTCGAAGGTGAGGACGAGGTCGCCGGCGAAGTCGGCGAGGTTCGGCAGCTCGGCGACGTCGGCCTCGGCACGGCCGAGGATGCGCAGCTCCTGCTCTTCGACCGCCTGGCGGTAGAAGTTGTCGATGGCGTCACCGACGGCGTGGTTCAGGACCTCGCCACGGCCGACGCGCTGGTCGACGATCGCCGGCGGGACCTTGCCCTTGCGGAAGCCGGGGATGTTGATCTGCTCGGCGATGTGCTTGTACGCGTGGTCGATGCTCGGCTTGAGATCTTCCGGCGTCACGTTCACGGTGAGCTTGACGCGGGTGTCGCTCACCTTGTCGACGGTGCTGGTGGCCACGGGATGTTCTCCTGTTGGTTGACGTTCGTGTGGTCGATGGTTCTCGAGGACCTGGTCGGGGCGACAGGAGTTGAACCTGCGACCTCCCGCTCCCAAAGCGGGCGCTCTACCAAGCTGAGCTACGCCCCGTTTGACTGGGCCAGGGTGTTCGCGCACGCCGAAGGGCGCACGCGACGCCGATGAGTCTAGCGGTCCGGGGCCGGGCGGTTCCCGGGAGGAACGTCACTCGTCCGCTGCGGCGCGTCGCAGGCCGTTGCGCCACCGCACACCGACGAGCACCTGGACCCCGAGCGCCGCCACCCCGAGCACGATCCCGACGACGATCCGCCACACGTGCAGCAGGGCGTGCGCGGGCTGCGACTGCGGATCACCGAACAGCTCCGGGCGCATCGAGAACACGATCGCCGCGAGGACCACCAGCACGTACGAGACCACCCGCGACCAGCGGATCGTGCGCTCGGCGCCGGCGTCCGGCTTGGGGAGGACGCGCCCTGGCATGTCGTGCTCGTTCGTTCGGTGCTCGTTCGTCCGCTACGATGGTCTGGCTGCGCCTGGTGCGCAGGCGCGGGGATGTAGCTCAATGGTAGAGCCCCAGTCTTCCAAACTGGCCACGCGGGTTCGATTCCCGTCATCCCCTCTCTTCTTCCCCTGTCTGCCGTCGCCGCACGGTGCGGTGTTCTTCAGCCCGTGCACGGTGGGTTGCTCGGTGCGAGATCGTTCTGGCGCACGGAGCGATCAACCCCGCACGCAGCGAACACGCGCGCACCGTGCATCTCGGCACCACCCTGAACTGGGGATGGGGCGGCGGAGAGACCTCACGGGTCGCGTTCGGCTCCACGACGGTGCAGAGCTCGACCCTGGCCCAGGGCACGACCTCAGTGACGACGCCCGGGGTCCGCGGTGTCAACACGAAGACGTACCTCGTCACGTACACGGACGGTGTGGAAACCGACCGTGTTCTGCGGAGCGAACGCGTCACGACGCCGCCGGTGACGCAGGTCACCACGGTCGGAACCTACGTCGCCCCAGCAGCACCTGCCGCTCCCGCGGCCCCGACGTGCACGAACGGCACCTACGTCAACGCGGCGGGAGCAACGGTCTGTCGACCAGAAGCGGCTTCGAGTGCGCCCGCTGGCGCGACAGCCAAGTGCGTCGACGGTGTTTACAGCTTCAGCCAGTCACGGCGAGGAACCTGCTCTGGGCACGGAGGCGTCGCCGTCTGGCTGTGACACATGCCTGCTGGTAGCGGCACCGATGCTCGGTTGTCAGAGCGCGCCGATCGGCTCTTCGTCGACTTCCTGTCGCAGCATCCGGTACTGCCGCTCCCAACCAGGGGTGCCGCGCCCAGCGGCGTGCAGCGCAGTCCGGACTGCCCCGAGCGCACGGTCGAGCGCACCGAACTCGTCGTCCGAGACGACCCCGATCGAGAAGTTGAGGGTGCCGGTCGCGATGTCGACGGCCAGGTCCTGATCGTGGACGTCGTCGAGATCGAAGAGCGCGTCCGCGATGACGTCGAAGTCCGCCGTGAGCTCGGCGCGGAGGTCGTCCGCTGCCTCGAGCTGTGCTGCGCACTCGACGCGCACGATGTAGTTCGTCATGAGCTTCTCCTGTCCCAGCAGCCTGTTCTCTCGAACCGATACTTCAGATGCACAACGTACCAGGGGTTCGACGGCGTCACGTGGACCGTGTGCAGGTGCTCGCCGCACGGGCAGTACGCCTTGTAGTACTTCTTCCCTTGCCTGCCGTCCCCGCACGGTGCGAACACGAGCGCACCGTGGGTGGTCAGGAGCCGCCGAGTTCGAGCGTGATCTGCGGGGCCTCGCCGACCTCCACCTGAGCACGGCGACGCTCGACAGCACGAAGGGGCACGAGGTACCCGCCGTCCTTCGGGAACAAGGAGGTGGTCCAGGTGACGGCGCCGATCGTCACCCGGGCGGGGATCACACCCCACCCGTAGGTGAGCATCGGCGCGAGGTCGGCGATGACCTCGGCGGCGTCCGGCGGCACGACGGCGAAGAAGAACGGCGACGGGCCGCGCCACTCGACGACCTCGCCGCGGAACTCGAGCTCCATGCGGCGATCGTACGGCCGCACCCCTCGCACGGTGCGAGGTCGACGGAACTCCGTGCGAGGTTCCACACTCGGTGCGACGGCGGGGGGCTCGCACCGAGTGCGGAACCTCGCACCAGGCCGAGCCCCCAGCCGCTGCCGTCAGCGCGAACGTGTCAGCGGTACGACGCGGCCTGCCCGTAGAGCTTCTGCGTCAGCGCGGAGACGTAGGCGGACTTGTCGCCTCCCGGCAGGTTGTACGTCATGAAGACGCCGTACCCGTCGGCCTTGGTGCGCGAGGCGAGCGACACCGCGGTCGACTGCGAGGTGTTCTGGATGTCCACCGCGGCAGCCGACAACCGGGACTTGTCGAGCCCCGGGATCGACGGCGCCGAGTACGTGCCGTAGTAGGGGTTCCAGGCGTAGTCGAGCTTCGAGCCGATGGTGCTGCTCGACTGCGACAGCGAGGACGACGCCGGGCCGATGTCGTAGAACGAGATGAGCTTGCCGGGCATCTGGGCACGCAGCGCGGTGATGAGCCAACCGATGGACTGCTGGTTCGGCTGCGGGGTGCCGTTCGCGCCGTAGTCGGAGTACTCGTCGTCGAGGTCGACGCCGTCGAGTCCGTACTTCGACACGGTGGCGGCGATCTGGGACGCGAAGTCCGACGCCGCTGCCTGGGTCGGGAAGTTGGCGATGCCCGCGCCCTGGTGGTTGCCGAGGACCGACAGCGACACCTTGATGCCCTTCGCCTGCAGCGGCTTGATCTGCGTCGCGGCGTTGTCGAGGGTCGCCTGCACCTTGTCGTTGTTGACCAGGACGGCCTTGGAGCCGTTCCAGTTGATGTTCGCCGCGAAGATGATCGCGACGTCGAAGGCGTTCGCCCCGCCGGACAGCGTGTACCGGCCGACGTTGGCGAGCTGGTCGTTGTTGACCTCGACGTAGGCGATGCTCGTCGGCCCGGACTTGGTTCCGGCGGCAGTGCCGATGGCAGTCGCGGCGGCCGCACCGGGCGCGGCCGTCGCTGCGGTCGGCACGAGCGGTGCCGCCACCATCGCGGCGATGGCCGCCACGATCCCGAACTTCATGGACTTCTTCATGTCATTCCTCCTTGAATGGGTCGGTCGTTCAGTTGTGTGGGAAGCGGAAGGTGCGGACCTCGTAGGCGTCGACGGCGAACGAGGACGCGTCGACGGTCCCGGCCGAGGCCAACGGCTCTTCGAGCAGGGTGACCTCGGCAGCCGGACCGAACGGCCCGTCCACCGCGACCCCACCGGTCCCCCGCCGCCCCACCGGCTCGTACACCCGCACGACCAGGTCACCGGA
The DNA here is from genome assembly GCF_054060195.1 of Curtobacterium sp. PvP017. Taxonomy (NCBI): domain Bacteria; kingdom Bacillati; phylum Actinomycetota; class Actinomycetes; order Micrococcales; family Microbacteriaceae; genus Curtobacterium; species Curtobacterium sp. PvP017. The sequence goes on along the minus strand of NZ_JBSSCY010000005.1, from coordinate 96,905 downwards.
GCGGTCGTCGGCGAGCTTGACGCTCGACAGCACGACCCCGCCGGACACCCGCACGAGCGGTGCGAAGCCGTGCGCCCCGGTGATCGTCCGCGCTCCGGCGTTCATCCGCACGCCGGCCGCCGTCGCCCCGAGCTGGTCCGTCCCGATGACGATGCCGTACCGGTGCGTCTGCACACCCTGATCGGTCTCGGGGTCCGGGAACCGCGGTGCCCGCAGCAGCGACAGCCGCACGGTGGTGGTGACGTGCCCGTCGACCGCGTCGCGGGTGGTGTCGAACCCGTGGATCGAGTCGTTCACGAGCGCCACGCCGAAGCCCGGCTCCGACACGAGCACGTAGCGGTGCATCGACGTCTCGAACTTCGCGGCCTCCCACGAGGTGTTCGTGTGCGTCACCCGCTTCTGCGCACCGAACTGCGTCTCGGCGACGGTGTGCTCGGCGCGGACATCGAGCGGGAACGCGACCTTGAGGAACTTCTCGGTCTCGTGCCAGTCGGTGGTCTGGTCGAACTCGAGGGTGCGGGAGTCCGGCGCGAGCGTGATCTCCTGGCGCACGGTCGAGTCGCCGAAGGCCCGCGAGACGACGACGCGCGCGACGCCGTCGGCATCGACGGACGCGTCGAGCGACGTCAGCGCGACGAGGTCCTCGACCCGGTTCCGGTAGTACCGGTCGACGTCCCACGCGTCCCACATGTTCGGGAAGTCCTGGTGCAGCTGCAGCAGGTTCGCGGACTGTCCGGCAGCGATCGCCTCACGGCCGCTCGCCAGGTCGACGGCGCTCGTCACGAGCCCCTGCGCGTCGACGACGATCCGCACCAGCTCGTTCGCCAGCACGTACCCGCCGTCCTGCTCGGTCAGGGTCACGGCGGTGGCTTCCGGCACGTCGGTCGCCAGGACCGCGCCCTGCGCGGGTGCGCCGGCCTGGAGGAACGGGGCCGGGTTCACGACGACGGCTGCCTGCCCGGTACCGGCCAGCGCCGAGAGCGCCTGGTCGATGATCGCGGTCAGGGCCGCGGCCGTCTCGGCGTAGCGCTCGACCGCTTCCCGGTGCACCCACGCGATCGAGGTGCCCGGCAGGATGTCGTGGAACTGCTGGAGCAGGACCTGCTGCCACAGGGCGTCGAGCTCGTCGTACGGGTAGGCGAAGTCGGTGCGGGCGGCGGCGGTCGCGGCCCAGAGCTCGGCCTCGATGAGCAGCTGCTCGCACCGGCGGTTGCCCTGCTTCGTGCCGTGCTGGCTGGTCAGCGTGGCGCGGTGCAGCTCGAGGTACAGCTCCCCCACCCACAGCGGCGGGTCGGTCAGCTCGGACTTCGCGCGGTCGAAGAACGTGTCCGGGTGCTCCCACCGGACCTTCGCGCTCCCCTCGAGGTCGGCAAGGCGTGCGGCCGTGCCGGTCATCTCGCGGGTGGTGCCACCACCGCCGTCGCCCCAGCCGACCGGTGCGATCGAGCCCGTGGCGAGCCGGTTCTCACGGAACTGGCGGGAGGCCTTCGCGACCTCGCTGCCGGACAGGCGGGAGTTGTAGGTGTCCATCGACGGGAAGTGCGAGAACACCCGCGAGCCGTCGATGCCCTCCCACAGGAACGTGTGGTGCGGGAACTTGTTCACCTGGTTCCACGAGATCTTCTGCGTGAAGAACCACTCGAAGCCCGCACGGCGCATGAGCTGCGGCAGGGCCGGTGAGTACCCGAAGCTGTCGGGCAGCCAGACGCCCTTGGGTCGGATGCCGAACTCGCGCTCGAAGAACCGCTGTCCCTGCGAGAACTGCCGGACGATGCTCTCGCCGGTCGGCATCACGGTGTCGGACTCGACCCACATGCCGCCGATCGGCAGGAACCGGCCGGCCTCGACCGCGGCCTGCACCCGCGCGTAGACCTCGGGGCGGTGTTCCTTGATCCACGCGTACTGCTGCGCGCTCGACATGCCGTACAGGAAGTCGTCGGTCTGGTCGATGAGCTCGGTCATCGTCGAGGTGGTGCGGGCGACCTTGCGGATCGTCTCGCGGACGGGCCAGAGCCACGCGGAGTCGATGTGGGCGTGGCCGATCGCGGAGATCGTGTGCGCCGAGGCCTCTGCCGGGGCGGCGAGCACGTCGGCGAGCGCCGCGCGTGCGTCACCCGCGGTCGCGGCGATGTGCTGCAGGTCGAGCCGGTCCAGCGCATCGTCGAGGGCCTGCAGGATCCGCATGCGTCGGGGTCCCTCGGGCAGCTCGGCCTGCAGTTCGAGCAGGACGTCGATGTCGAGCGCGAGTTCGTGCACCTCGGACTCGAAGACGGCGAGGTCCATCCGGCGCGAGGTGTAGAGCCGCTTCGACGACGAGGTCTGCACATCCCCCTGCTGCGTCGGCAGGAAGGGGTGGTAGTCGAGCAGGACGGGGTTCGACGCGGCCTCGACGAAGAGCTCGATCGTCTCGCCGCCCTCGGCCCGCTCGGTGACCAGGACCCACTGGTTGCGCGGGTTGATCGACTTCACGGGTGTGCCGTCGGCCAGGTAGACGAGCCCCTCGCACTGGAACCCGGGCATGTTCTTGTCGAACCCGAGGTCGATCACGGCCTCCACCCGACGTCCGACCCACTCGGTCGGCACGGTCCCGGTCAGCCGGAACCACGTGGTGCCCCACGCCGCGCCCCACGGAGTGCCCACCTCGTACGGTTCGAAGGCGAGCTGCAAGCCCTCGGTCGGCGGGATGGGCTCACCGGGCAGTTCGTGCCACGCGGTCTCCAGCGGCACGGCGGTGGCGTGCACCGCGGGCGTGATCCGCTCGTCGAGGACCCGGCGGGCCCGTCCGGTGGTGAGGGGGATGTCGTCGTGCATGGGGCCTTCCAGGGTCGGGGCGTTGTCGCAGGTCAGGGCGTGGTCGCGGGGTGCGCGACGCGGATGGTGGTGGAGTCGAGGTCGGCGGGCACGTCCACGCAGCGGTCGATGCCACGGGCGGCGAGCATCTCGGTGTCGCCGAGTCGGGAACGGAGGACGACCTGCGGACCGCGACCGTCCGGTTCCGCCGACGCGACGGCGAGCCAGGCGGCGGCGAACCGGCCTCCGGGGGCGCAGTCGGCACGCATCCCGTGCCGGTCCGAGCCGTCGGGCAGCACGTCGTCGAGCACGAGCGCGGTGGCCGGCGGCGCAGCAGCGGCGGCGGCGCCTGACCGTGCGACGGCGGCGAAGGCCTCCCCCGCCGGCTTGACGCGGCCGTCGTTGGTGAAGAGCCCGAGGTCGTACTCGAGCTCCGGGAAGTCGGCGAGCGACCGGGCGACGTCGTGCGAGCACCACCACGTGACACCGAGCACCTGCTGCGCCCCGAGCACGTGCCGGATGGTCTGCTCGGTGAACGAGGCGGCGTCCTCCGGGGCGATGACGTTGGTGGGCGCTCCCACTTCTTGCAGCCAGTTCGGCCGTGCTGGGTCGCGGTTCCAGGCGGCGGCGAGCTGGAGCAGGTACTCACCGTGCCGCACCGATCCCGGTCCGAGTGCGCCGTGCAGCGCTGCCGAGCCGTTGAACACCCACGAGTGCGTGACGGTGGCGTCACCGTGGTCCGCCGCGTGCTCCGGACCGAAGGGCTGGGCGTCGTCGTACCACGCGGCGTCGTACTGCGCGACGGTGACCAGCGGCCGTGGACGCGACCCTGCGCCGGACGGCGCCGACGTGGCGGGGTCGAGCCGTGCCTCCAGGCCAGACCCGCCGGACGAACCGGCCGAATCGGCCGACAGCCCGTCACGCGCCGCCGCGACCATCGCCGCCGCCCACGCGTGGCCCTGCTCCGCCGTGATGTCGTGCGGCGCGGGGTGCGGCGCGTGCGCGAACTGGTTCACCTCGTTGCCGATGGTGATGCCGAGCAGGTTCGGCTTGTCCGCGACCGCTCGGGCGAGCGCCCGGACGTACGCCGCGGTCGACGCGACGACGTCCGGGTCGGTGAACATGTTCCGGCGGTGCCAGCTGTCCAGCCACGCGGGCACGAAGTCGAAGCTCGACAGGTGCCCCTGCAGGGCGTCGACGTTGACGTCGAGCCCGAACGAGCCGGCGATGTCGACGACCGTCGCGACGTCCTGTAGCGCCGAGGCCCGGATGAGCGTCCGGTTCGGCTGCACGACCGGCCAGAGCGGGAAGATCCGCACGTGGTCGGCGCCGAGCGAGGCGATCGCCTCGAGGTCCCTGGCGGTGTCCGACGGCGAGAAGTCGAGCCACGAGTGGAACCAGCCGACCGAGGGCGTGTAGTTGACCCCGAAGCGCATCAGCCCTTCACACCGCCCTCTTCGACGCCCTTGAAGAAGAAGCGCTGCAGGACGGCGAAGATCACGGCGATCGGGATGAACGCGATCATGGTGCCGGCGGCGATCATGCGCTGGTCGGTCGCGAACGTGCCCTGCAGGTACTGCAGCCCGACGGTCAGGGTGAGGTTCTCCGGCGACTGCAGCACGATGAGCGGCCACAGGAAGTCGTCCCACGCCCCGATGAACGAGAAGATCGCGATGACGGCGATCGTCCCCTGCACGGCGGGCAGCGAGATGTACCGCAGCCGCTGCATCGCGTTCGCGCCGTCCATCACGGCGGCCTGGTCGATCTCCTCCGGGATCTGCCGGAACGCGTTGAACATGAGCAGCACGTTGAGCGCGGCGATCATCCCGGGCAGGGCGACACCGACGAGGTTGTCGGCGAGGCCGAGGTCCTTGACGGTGACGAACTGCGAGATGATCGTCGCCTCGCCGGGCAGGACGAGCGTGGCGAGGAACAGCCCGAGGACGAGCTTGCGGTGCCGCCACTGCAGCCGCGCCAGGGCGAAGCCGGCGAGCGTCGCGAAGACGATGTTGCCGAACACGTCGATCGCGGCGACGAGCAGCGAGTTGCCGATGTACCGCCAGACCGGGATCGCGGCGGCCACCTTGAGGTAGTTCTCGAAGGTCGGCTCGGTCGGGATGAAGGACGGGTTCGCGGTGTAGATGTCCTCGCCGGCGCCCTTGAGCGATGTGGACAGCTGCCACAGGAACGGGCCGATCGTGATGAAGAGCACCACGATGAGCAGGACGTAGCGCAGCACTTTCTCGCGGGTGGACATGACGCCCCAGACCGCGCGACGGCGCTTGCGTCCGTCTCGTCCGTCTCGTCCGTTCGGTCGGGAGGCCCGTCCCGCGTCCGTCGCGCCGGTCACGTCCGGCGTCGGGCTGGCTGCACCGCGCGCCCCGCCCAGTGCGGGTTCGGTGGTCGTCGTGTTCGTCACTTGTCCGCCTTGCTGTTCATCCGCGCGAGGGCGAGCATCGGGATGAGCGTCACGACGAAGAGCAGGAGGCTCAGGGCGGACGCGTACCCGAGGTTGCCGGTGAAACCGCGGGCGTACTGCTGGATGAGCATGACGAGCGAGTTGTCCTGCCCGCCGGGTCCACCGGTGCCGTTGGTGAGGATGTAGAGCTCGCTGAACACCCGGAGCGCGGAGACGCACACCAGGATCCCGACGAGCGTCATGGTGCCGCGGACCCCCGGCATGGTGACCGACCAGAACCGTCGCACCGATCCGGCGCCGTCGAGGGCGGCCGCTTCGTGCAAGTCCTTGCCGACGTTCCCGAGGGCCGCGAGGAAGATGATCATGTAGTAGCCGAGGCCCTTCCAGACCGTCAGGCTGATGGCGCTGAGGAGCAGCAGCCACCGGTCGGTCAGGAACGGGACGCTGCCCTGCACGACGCCGAGCGCCTGCGCCATCTCGTTGATGACGCCGCGGTCGTCGAGGATCCAGGTCCAGATGAGCCCGACGACCACGGCCGAGGCGATGACGGGCGTGTAGAACGCCGTGCGGAAGAACGCGATCCCCGGGAGCTTCTGCTGGACGAGCACCGCGATGAGCAGCGGCAGCACGGTCAGCAGGGGCAGGCAGATCGCCATGTAGATGACGCTGTTGAGCAGCGCCTCCCACACCTGCGGATCGGCCAGCAGGGTCTCGAAGTTCGCAAGGCCCACCCACTGGCTCACGCCCCCCAGCGGGCTGGCGTTCGTGAACGACAGCCGGACGGTGTTGATCGACGGCCAGAGGCTGAACGCGACGAGCCAGACGAGGGCCGGCAGGACGAGCAGCCAGGGCGTGAACCAGCGGTTGGCGCGCATCAGCCGTTGGCCAGCAGGCTGTTCATCTTGGTCTGCGCCGTCTGCAGTGCCTGCTCCGGCGCGACCTGGCCCTTCATCGCGAGGGCGATCTGCTGGTCGAGGAAGTCCGTCATCGCGGAGTTCGCCTCGACCGGGTTGATCACCTTCGCGGTCTTCAGGGCCTCGTTCGCCAGGACACGGGCCTCACCGTTGACGGTGCCGTCGTCCTTCGAGAAGTACGGGTCGGACTGCGACGACGTGGTCGACGGGAAGATGTTGACCTCGTGGGCGAACGCCTCCTGGTTCTTCGCGTTCGTCATGAACTTCGCGAACGCCTCAGCCGTGGCGAGGTGCTTCGACTTCGCCGACACCGACAGCCCCTGCACGTACAGCGGCGGGGTGTCGAGTGCGGGGCTGACGGTGACCTTGCCCTTGAGCGACGGGTTGTTCTTCTCGAAGTCGGCGAGCGAGGTGGCGCCGCCGGTGGTCCACGCGACCTTCTGCTGCGTGAACAGCGTCGAGTTGCCGAGGTAGTCGCTGTTCAGCACGTTCGAGGGCATGTAGCCGTCCTGGTACGCGTCCTTGTACCGCTCGATCAGGTCGGCGGCCTTCGACGAGTCGGCGAAGGTGAACTTCGTGCCGTCCGCGTTGAGGACCTTCACGCCGGCCAGGGTGAAGTCGCCGAGGCCGGGCTTGCGGCTCATCAGGTAGTCGGTCGGGCAGTTCTCGTGCATGGTCTTCGCCTGCGTGAACAGCTCGTCGGTGGTCTTCGGCGGGTTCTTCGCATCGAGGCCGCACTTCGCGAACATCGTCGCGTTCCAGTAGTCGACGTCGGTGTTGAGGTACCAGGGGTACCCGAACGTGCCGTCCACGCCCTTGTACTCGTACGAGTCCAGCGCACCGGCGACGTAGGTGCTCGCGAGCTCGGTGTCGCCCTTCGCGACGTCCTGCAGGAACCCGCGCTTGGCGAGCGGCAGGGCGATGTCCGGCGGCAGGTTGATGACGTCGGGCAACGAGTTCGACGACGCCTGGCTGAGCACCTTGTCGGCGTAGCCGTCGCCCGGCTGGTCCTGCAGCTTCACCTTCGCGTCCGGGTGGGCCTTCTCGAAGTCGGCGATCACCCCGTTCAGGTAGTCCGTGTACGTCGGCGTGAGCGCCCACGTCTGCAGCGTGATCGACCCGCTGATCTCCCCGCCGCCGTTGTCGGCCGCGGTGCTGCCGCCCGAGCAGCCGGTCAGGACGAGCGCCGTGGCGGCAGCTCCTGCGAGCAGCGCCGCAGCACGGCTCCTCGTCGCACGTGTGGTGGTCCTCATGGCGTCTGACTCCCTCGTCATCCTGCTTCGTCAGCGTGCTGAACCGGTTCAGTTCCTGTCCCTGAACCCGCTTGTGGCAGTGACTATGAAGGACTAAAACGCTATAGTCAAGCCCATGGCCGCGAACCGTCGAACGACGATCTCCGACATCGCCGCGCGTGCCGGCGTGTCCGTCAGCGCGGTCTCGTTCGCCCTGAACGACCGCCCCGGCGTGTCCGACGAGACCCGTGCTCGCGTGCGCGCGATCGCCCGCGAACTCGACTGGCAACCGCACACCGCAGCCCGCGCACTCGGCGGCGCCAAGGCCGGCTCGATCGGCTTCGTGCTGAACCGGCCGGCCCGCACCCTCGGCACCGAGTCGTTCTTCGGCGACCTGATCTCCGGCATCCAGCTCGGACTCGCCGGCACCCACGTCGGGATGAACCTGCTCGTGGCGCGCGACGCCGCCGAGGAACTCGAGACCTACCGGGCGTGGTGGCGTGGGCACCGCGTCGACGGGGTGGTCGTCATCGACCCGCGGCGCGACGACGACCGGTTGACCCTGCTCGCCGAACTCGGCATGCCCACGGTCGTCGTCGGGTCCCACCCCTCGCCCGAGGGCTCCGCGCCGAGCGTGTGGATCGACGACGGCGACGCGACCGACACGGTCCTGCGGTACCTGCACGCGCTCGGGCACCGGCGGATCGCGCACGTCGCCGGGCGCCCCGAGTTCGAGCACACCGCCATGCGGATCGGACGCGTCCGGGCGTTCGCCGCGGCCGAGGGGCTCGCCGACGCGGTGTCGATCCCGACCGACTACTCGGCCGAGGCCGGTGCGAGTGCGACCCGCACGCTGCTGTCCCGCAGCAGCCGACCGACGGCGATCGTCTACGACAACGACGTCCTGGCGGTCGCCGGGCTCGGGGTCGCGAGCGAGATGGGCGTCGCCGTGCCGACCGACGTCTCGATCGTGTCGTTCGACGACTCAGCGATGATCCAGCTGGTCCGGCCGTCCATCACCTCGCTGACCCGCGACACCGTTGAGCTCGGGCAGCGGGCGGCGACGCTCCTGCGCGCACAGATCGACGCCGACGCGCCGCTGCCGTCACGCCCCGGGCCACCGCTGACACTGAGCGTCCGGGAGTCGACGGCGCGCGCCGGGTCCTGAGACGCCGCACCGTCGCTCCGCCGCGACACGCCCAGCGGGCGTCCGACCGAGGTCCACGGCACGCGGCGGACTTGACTCCCGTTCGAACACACGTTCGAATACCGTCGTGGGACGGCGTCGCGAGAACCGGTGGCAGCCCCCGGAACACCCGGAGGTCGAACGTCCGCGCGCCTACTCGCTGTCCGAGGACGCCCGCGGGCCCGACGTCTGCCACGCCGTCACCCCCGTGCCGGTCTGGGCGTGGATCCAGTTCCCGACCTTCCACGTCCGGGTGAAGGCCTTCGCGAAGAGCTGGACCCGTGACGCCGTCATGGTCGAGTGGGCGCAGTTCGGACAGCAGGCGGACGCGTGGGTGTGGCGGTCGGCCGTGAAGCACCGCACCCTGCGTGCCGACCAGGCGGAACGCGCGATGCGGAGTCCGCAGAACGCAGCGCGTTGACTTCCGGTCGCACCCCGAGGATGGTTTAGCGAACACCGGTTCGGCAAGTAACTCACTGATCGAGGCATTCGTTCGAGTGCCGCTCCGGAACGAGGAGGCACCATGAAGAACACCGCGGTGCCGTCCTGGGTCGCCCACGTGCTCACCCCGCCCGAGGTCATCAGCGCCTACGTCGAGGCCCGGGTCAACGACCCCGCTCTGCTGTCGGGCGAGCACACGGAACCCACGTACGCCGACTTCCTCGGCGACGAGTAGACGGTCGTTCAGCGGCGTCGGCGGCGCGCCGAGAGCGTGACGCCGACGCTCGCAGCGGTGACGCACACCAGCGCCACCGTCTCCAGCACCGACAGCCCCTCACTGAGCACCACGAGGCCGGCCAGCGCCGCGATCGCCGGGCCGAGGCTCTGCAGGACGCCGAACACCCGCGTCGGCATCCGCCGCAACGCCGCCATCTCGAGGGCGTAGGGCAGCACGCTCGACAACACCGCGACCGCGCCGAAGACCAGCAGGAGCACGGGTTCGCGGACCACGCCGTCCACCGCGGACGGGAGCCCGAACGGCAGCGACACGAGCATCGCGACCACCATCGACACCACCAGGCCGTCGACCCCGGGGATCGCCGCGCCGACGTGCCGGTTCATCACGATGTAGCCCGCCCAGCACGCCGCCGCGAGCACGGCCCAGACGACCCCGCCGACCTCGGTCACGGCGCTCGGGCCGACCCCGAGCAGCACGACGCCGGCGAGCGCCAGGACAGCCCAGAGCGCGTCCCGCCAGCGTCGGGTGTGCACGAGGGACAGGGCGAGCGGGCCGAGGAACTCGATCGTCACCGCGACCCCGATCGGGATGCTCGCGAACGCCAGGTAGATGAAGACGTTCATCCCACCGAGCGCCAGCCCGAGACCGACGGCGCCGACCCACTGCGCGCGGGTCCAGTGCCGGACGCGGGGACGGACGACCAGGGCGAGCACCACCGCGCCGATGACGAGCCGGAGCGCCGCGGCCCCGACCGCGCCGACGTCGTCGAAGTGGGTCTTCGCGATCGCGGCGCCGAGCTGGACGGACACCATCGCGGTGAGGGCGAGCAGCGGAGCCGGGACCCGATCGGTGCCGCGGGCCTGGTTCATCCGCGCGCCCGGGTCATCCGAGGTAGGCGAGCACGGCGAGGACGCGGCGGTGGTCCTCGCCGGTGTCCTCGAGCGCGAGCTTGCCGAAGATGCTCGAGACGTGCTTCTCGACGGCGCCGGTGCCGATGACGAGCGCGCGGGCGATGGCTGCGTTCGTGCGCCCCTCGGCCATCAGGCCGAGCACGTCGCGTTCACGAGGGGTGAGCGCGGCGAGGGGGTCGCGCCGACGGCTCATCAACTGCGTGACGACCTCGGGGTCGAGCACGGTGCCGCCGGCCGCGATCCGGCGCACGGCGTCGTCGATTTCCTCGAGCCGGGTGACGCGGTCCTTGAGCAGGTAGCCGATGCCCGTCGCGCCGGCGGCGAGGACGTCTTCGGCGTAGGTGGCCTCGACGTACTGCGAGAGCAGGAGCACGCCGGTGCGCGGGGCGATCCGGCGGGTCTCGACGGCCGCGCGGACGCCTTCGTCGGTGAAGGTCGGCGGCATCCGGACGTCCATGACCACGACGTCGGGAGCGCCGTCGGGCAGCGTCGCGAGGAACGCGCGGGCGTCGGCGTACTGCCCGATGACGTCGATGCCGGCTTCGTCGAGCACGCGGGCCAAGCCCTCGCGCAGCAGGACGGCGTCGTCGACGACGACGGCCCGGATGCGTGCTGCATCCGGGCCGTCTGTCATGCCGACCAGCCTAGTGGGAGCGCGGGCGCTCCCGTGGGGTCACGACCGCGGGTTCGCCGTCGTGGGGACGCCGTTCAGGGCACCGAGCGGGATCCGGGCCGTGGCCTCGGTGGGTCCGCCCTCGGGGCTCGCGACGACCAGGTCGCCGTCGAGCGCGCGCATCCGGCCGATCAGGCCCTCGATGCCGTGGCCCTGCTGGGGTCGGGCGCCACCACGGCCGTCGTCGGTGACGCTGACGGTCAGGTACCAGAGCCCGGAGGCGTCGACCACGAGCCCGAGGTACACCCCGGCGGTCGTCGCACCGGCGTGCTTCATGGTGTTCGTCAGGAGCTCGCTCACCGTGAAGTACACGTTGCGCTGGATCTCCGTCGCGAGCTCGAGGCCCTCGGGCAGACGGACGTCGAGGCCGACCGGGATCGGGGTGCGGGCGACGAGCGCCTCGAGGGCCGCCACGAGCCCGCGGTCGAGCAGGATCGGCGGGGCGAACCCGCGGGACAGCGCACGCAGTTCGTCGAGGGCGTCCTGCGCGTGCTCCGATGCCTCGCCGATCAGCTGCTTCGCCTTCTGCGGGTCCTTGTCGAACGCGCGCTCGGCGGCGGACAGGTCCATCCGGAGCCGCACCAGGCGCTGCTGGGGGCCGTCGTGCAGGTCGCGCTCGATCTGGCGCAGGGCCTGTCCCTCGGCGGTCACCGCACCGGCACGGGATGCCTGCAGTCCGGCGACGCGCTGCTCGAGCTGCTCCGCACGGAACCCGCCGAGCAGGCCGAAGTCCACCCAGTAGTGCGCGATGACCGAGCCGCGGGCCCACAGCGGGAACAGCACGACCGAGGCCGCCATCGACAGCAGCCCGAGGAACCCGATGCCCGTGGCGAACCCGATGCCGTCCGGGAAGTACCCGGACCGGACGTTGTTGAGCAGGAACAACCCGCCGACGGCGATCGGCCAGAGGAACCCAGCGAGCAGGATCGCTCCGGCGCCGACGGTCACCAGGGCGACGAGCGGGTACACGACCGCTGCGTGCAGCAGGTAGAGCCAGTAGTGCGGGTTGGCGACCGCGGACCCCGTGCGGGTCCACCAGTTCTGCTGCCAGCGGGGCGTCCAGTCCACCGGCCGGATCGGACGCCGGTCTGCCCATCCGATGCGGAGCTTCTCGAACTGTCCGAGCCACCGCGCCACGAACAGCGCGATGAAGAACATCAGCAGCACGAACGGGTTGAACAGGTCGCGGAACCCGCCACCGAAGATCGCTGCGGGGAACGCGACGTACAGGGTGCACAGCAGCACGGCCGTCAGGGCCATGTAGCCGAAGTCGCGCGGCAGGCGCTTCCAGGACTCGCGGTAGAACGCACCGGCGGTCATGCCGGAACCCGGACCGCGGCCGTGGCCACCGACGGGTGCCGATCCGTTCGGCGGGGTCGCGCCCCACGACGCCGGCGGCGTCTGCTGGTCGTGCTGTCGTGGGTACTGCGGCATCGGCTTGGTGGCTCCAGGTGGGACGGAGTCGCCCAGCGGGACGGTCTGGGCCTGGTCGGGCGAGGGCGTGACGTCGTCCAGCGGGACGGTTCGCGCCTGGTCGAGGCGGTCGGTGTCGGTCATGACTCCAGCCTCGCGATCACGGGGCCGTTCCCCCATCCTGCCCCCTCCCCACCCCGGGTGGGGTTATCCCCCCTCTCCACAGATCGCCCGAGGTCGATCGTCGCGGGACGGCCCGCCGGACATGCTCTTGGCGATGGGCGACGCACTCCGAGCACTGATCGACGCCGTCGGCCTCGAGGTCGGCTCCGGCCAGGAGATCCGTTCGGACGACGACCTCTGGACGCTCGATCCCGATCCGGGCGGCACGCATGCCTGGGTCGCGTCCCTGCGCCGGCCGGTCTGGGTCCGTCACGACGACACGCTCGTGTTCGTCGAGGCGGGTGGAGCCGCACTGGTCGAGCAGCACCCGACGATGTCGATCGGCTCCGACCCTGAACGGCACGGCCCGCCTCGTACTGCTTCTTCGTACGACTTCCCGCACGAGGCCCTGTTCGCCGACACCGGCGTCGTCGTCGGATCCGCGTCGCTCGGGCCACTCGCTGCCGAGGCCCTCGCGCTCCCGCCGATCGCCACCACGCAGCCCGCGGGCTTCCCGTCGGCGGACGTCGTGCTGGCGCTGCGTCACGTCGGTCACCTCGACGGCGGCCGGTGGCACGGCGTGCAGCAGGATGCGCTCGCGCGACTCGTGGTCACGACCGTGCTCCACGACAACCCACCACCCTTGCTGCGCGACAACAGTCTGGCGAGGGTCCTCGACCGGCTCTTCGAACCGGCGGGCGGACACTCGACCGCGGACCTGCTCGACGGCGTCCGCATGTCTACGCGCACCCTCGAGCGTCGGTGCTTGGAGACAACGGGCTGCACGCCGGCCCAGCTCGGGCGGTGGTTCCGGAGCCTCGGTGTCCGGAGTGCACTCACCCGGGGTGACCGTCCCGCCGAGGTCGCTGCACGCTTCGGCTTCAGCACCACCGCCTCCATGCGGCGCGCGCTGCAGCGGGTCCACGCACCGGACACCGACATCCCTCGGCCGATCTGACGGTTCTGGTTCACGGATCCCGCGGTTCGCGAACCAGGACCGTCAGCGGCCCGGCCAGAACGTGCTTTCCCTGCCGTACTGGGTGCGCGTAGTGTGCGGGCATGCAGAACATCACGGGGGTTCGGGTGGTCTCGGCCGCGGCAGTCGTCGCAGCGGTCGTGTTCGGGGCGCGCGGACTGGTGGGGACGATCTGGCTCGCGTCGTGGGACCTGCCGAACGGGCTGCTCCTCGTCGCCACGGCGCTCGCCGGGCTGGCAGCTGCGGTCGTGCTCGTCGCAGCGGTGCGCGCTCGGGACCGCCGGGCGCTCGCGTTCGCGGTGTCGGTCCTGGCGTTCGCGCTCCTGTGGCCGGCGCCGGGCTGGGCCACCGAAGTGCTCCTCGTGGTCGCGCAGGGCGCACTCGTGGCGTTCGGCGTGCTGACCGTCCGGAACGAGGACAGCGTGCAGCGGGCCTTCGGCTGGGTCGTCACCGTGGCGGCGTCCCTGTGGTTCGTCGCGGCGCTCCTGTCGAACACGGTGCTGATCCTGGCGACCCCACAGGAGGCGCTGGGCATCGTGCTGGCCGTCCCGGGGCTGCTGCAGACCGTGGCGTACCTGGCGGCGACGGTGCTCGTCGCCGTCCCGCTCCTGCGTCCGGTCGGTCGGGGCGCGAACGCCCTGTGGGTCTCAGCCGAGGTGCGCTGACGCCACACGGACGCCGACCCCGCAGCTGCGCTGACCCCGCAGCGGCGCCGAGCCTGCGAGTGCCCCTCAGCCGACCCGTGCCGCCAGGCGCTCGGATCGGCGGACGGCCTGCTCGGCCGGGTCGGGTACCGGCGCGGCCTGGATGAGCCGGCGCGTGTAGGGGTCCTGCGGCGACCGGAGGATGGCGTCGCGGGTCCCCTGCTCGGCGACCTTCCCGCCGTGCAGCACGACGACCCGGTCGCACAGCGTGTCGACCACGGCCAGGTCGTGCGTGACGAACAGGCACGCGAAGCCCAGGCGCTCCTGCAGTTCCCGGAAGACGTCGAGCACCCGCGCCTGCACCGAGACGTCGAGGGCACTCGTCGGCTCGTCGGCGATGAGCAGTGCGGGGTCGAGCGCGACCGCGCGGGCGATCGCGACGCGCTGCCGTTGCCCGCCGGAGAGCTCGTGCGGGAAGCGCTCGCGGTACCCGCCGTCCAGGCCGACGTCGGCGAGCAGCCGGTCCACCCGTTCGTCGATCTGCGCCGACGGCAGGCGCAGGACCTGCCGGAGCGGCTCGGCGACGGTCTGTCCGACCGTGTACCGCGGGTTGAGCGACCGGAGCGGGTTCTGGAAGACCACACCGACGTGTCGCCGCATCTCGCGACGAGCTGCTCGCCGGGCGACCGCCACGTCGGTGCCCTCGACGACGACCGATCCGGACGTGATCGGTGCGAGTCCCACGGCGGCGCGGCCGATGGTGGTCTTGCCGCTGCCGGACTCCCCCACGAGTCCGACGATCTCACCGCGACCGACCGTGAAGGACACGTCGTCGACCGCGCGGAACCGCCCGCGCAGCGCACCGCCGTACTCGACCACGAGGTGCCGGACGTCGAGGACGACCGAGGGGGCCTCCGAGACGGGGTCGACCCGGGCCTCCTGGCCGGACCCGGTGCCCATGCGTGGGACCGCAGCGAGCAGGTCGCGGGTGTAGTCGGCGGACGGCGCGGCGAAGACCGCGGCGACGGTGCCCGTCTCGACGACGCGACCGCGGCGCATGACGACCACGCGGTCGGCGATGTCGGCGACGACGCCCATGTCGTGGGTGATGAGGAGGATCGCGGTGCCGGTGCGTTCCCGCAGCGCACGCAGGACGTCGAGCACCTCGGCCTGCACCGTGACGTCGAGTGCGGTCGTCGGCTCGTCGGCGATGAGCAGGTCGGGGTCGGCGGCGAGCGCCATCGCGATCATCACGCGCTGCGCCTGTCCGCCGGAGAGCTCGTGCGGGTACTGGCCGAGCCGGCGTTCGGGCTCCGGCACCTCGACGGCGCGCAGGAGTTCGAGCGATCGTTCGCGGACGGCGGCGCGGTCGTGCGAGGCGTCGGCGCGGCGGACGGCCTCGGCCAGCTGGAACCCGACCGTGAACACCGGGTTGAGCGCGGCCGACGGGTCCTGGAAGACCATCGACACGCTGCGGCCGCGGACCCCGCGCAGGGTGCGCTCGTCGGAGCCGATGACCTCGAGGTCGCCGAGCCGGATGCTGCCGGAGGCGCGCGCGCCGTCGGGGGCTATCCCCATCGCCGTCATCGCGGTCATGCTCTTGCCCGACCCGGACTCCCCGACGACGGCGACGACCTCGCCGCGGCCGACGGTGAACGAGGCGTCGTCGACCGCGCGGACCTCGGCGCCGTCGACGTCGAAGGTCACGGACAGGTGGTCGACGGTCAGGACGTCGGTCATGGGGTCTCCGAACGGTCGGTGTGGTCGCGGGCGGCCTTGAACGCCTCCCACTCCTCGAGCATCTTGCGGTGGTACCCCTGCAGCCACTGCATGTAGTCGCGGCCGTTGAGCAGGCGCTCGCGGACCTCGGCGTCGACGTCGCCCTCGCCGGTGCGGCCCGCGGCCTCGACGACGGTGAGTCCGCGGCCGATGATGTCGCGCTGCCGGTCGAGGTACTTCCGCTCGCTCGCGAGCCAGGAACCCCAGACGTCCGCCTCGGCGCGGAAGTAGTGGCTGCGTTCGCCGGCGACGATGTGGCGCTTCACGAACCCGGAGTCGACGAGCCGTCGCGTGGCCATCGACACCGAGCCCGAGCTGGCGCCGAGGGCGTCCTGCAGGTCGGCGGAGGACGAGTGCGGCGCGCGGGTCATCATGAGGTAGCCGAGCACGCGGGCGTCGGTGAGGGGCATGCCGGCACCGTCGTTGAGCATCAGGGCGAACTCCTCGACGAACGCCTGCCGCTCGGGTTCGAGCACGACGTCGTCGTGCCCGACACCGTCCTCCCGACCGTCGACGCCGCTCACGGTGCCAGCCCCGCCGCGACCTCGGGCGACTCGGTCGGGATCGTCCACGGTTCCTCGGTCATGCCGCCACCGGCGCGGATCGACCGGACGGTACCGTCGGCGTCGCGCGTGAAGGTGATGTCCTCGTCGATCGAACCGAAGCGGTTGCCGTGCGTCATCCGGAGCCTGTCCGCGTCGACGACCTCGAGCCGGGTGGGGGTGTCGAGCGGTTCGGGTCCGGACGGGTCGACCTCGACGAGCCGGTCGCCGATGCGGGCGATGTCGCTGACGCCCCACGGGTTGGCGAAACGGCCGGTGTACGCAGCGGTGTCGACGTCGTCGGGCACGGGGGTGCCGGGTGCGGACGCGTCCGCCGCGGCGTCGAGCATCTGCACGACGGCGGTGGCGATGAGGGTGGCGGGTCCGGCGGCAGCGCTCGTCAGCACGGAGACGACGAGGCCCGATGCCGGGTCGAACAGCGACTGCGTGATGTGCCCGGGGAACCCGCCGGAGTGGCCGCGGACC
Source organism: Curtobacterium sp. PvP017 (assembly GCF_054060195.1). Taxonomy (NCBI): domain Bacteria; kingdom Bacillati; phylum Actinomycetota; class Actinomycetes; order Micrococcales; family Microbacteriaceae; genus Curtobacterium; species Curtobacterium sp. PvP017. Next base: position 80,099 of record NZ_JBSSCY010000005.1, on the reverse strand, counting down.
TCACGGCCTCCGATGCGGTCGACGATGAAGCCGGCGCCGTACCCGCGGGCGGCCGGGTCGTCGGTGGCGCTCCAGGCCTTGCGCTGTGCGAGCCGCTTCGAGTGGTCGTCGAGCAGGCTGCCGTGCCCGATGACGTGCTGCGAGAAGTACCTGACCAGGTCGGAGGCGGTGCCGTGGAACCCGGTGGCGGCGGCCATCGCGCGGGTGTCCACGTGGTCGATGCGCTGCCGGCGCCGCGCGGTGTGGAACCCGGTGTACCCGACCACGAAGTCGTCGGCGCGGGTGGGGTCCCAGTCCGGGCCGGTGTTGCGGAGTCCCAGGGGTTCGGTGATCGACTCGCGGACGAAGTCGTTGTAGGACCGGCCGGAGACCGCGGCGATGACGAGTCCGAGCAGGGAGTAGCCGAGGTTCGAGTAGTTGAAGGACGACCCGGTGGGGACCTTCTGACCGCGGTCGAGCACGAGTGCCAGCAGCTCCTGCTCGTCGGGGAACGGCCGCAGGAGCGACCAGTAGTCGCCGTCGTGGCCGTCGCGGATGACCCCGGCGCCCATCTCCATGAGCTCCCGGATCGTGGCGTCGGCGAGCGGGGAGCCGCCGTCGACCAGAGCGGGGATGTACGTGCCGACGGTGTCGTCGAGCCGGAGTGACCCGCGCTCGGCGAGCTGGAGCAGGGCCGTCGCGGTGAAGGTCTTCGAGTGCGAGGCGATGCGGAACAGGTCGGTGGTGGTCAGGCGACGCCCGGCCTCGACGTCGGCGTAGCCCCAGGCCTCGTCGAACAGCACCTCGCCGCCGAACCCGATGGCGACCTGCACGCCGGGCACCCGCAGCTGCCAGACCTTGTACGACACCCACTCGTGGATGTAGGGCAGGGTCTTCCGGTACGCGGAGAGGGTGTCGGTCACGGTGGTCCTTTCGAGAACGGTTCTGCAGCGAGTCTGGCGTGTCAGCGCCGACGCGGGTCGAGCGCGGCACGCAGCGTGTCGCCGAGCGCGATGACGGAGAGCACGGTGACGGCGAGGAACGTCGCCGGTGCGATGAGCATGTGCGGGGCGCGGAGGAACTGCGAGGTCGCGGCGGAGAGCTGCAGTCCCCACGAGATCGCGGGGCTCTCGAGCCCGATGCCGAGGTAGGTCAGTGACGACTCGGACACGATGACGCCGCCGACGGTGATCGTCGCGAGCACGAGCAGCGGCGAGATCGACGACGGCAGGACGTACCGGGTGGTGATCCGCCAGGTGGACAACCCCATCGTGCGGGCGGCGAGCACGAACTCGGCGTTCCGCACGCTGCGAACGCTCGACCGCACGAGCCGGGCCATCGTCGGCCACCCGAACAGTGCGAGCACGAGCGACACGGTGAGCACCGAGCGCTCCCCCACGCTGTTGAGCACCACGACGGCGCCGAGCAGGAACGGGAAGCCGAGGAACACGTCGGTCAGGCGGGCGAGCACGGCGTCGACCCAACCGCCGACCATGCCCGCGATCGTCCCGACGACGACGGCGACCATGCCGGCGAGCACGGTGGTGAGCACCGCGACGGCGATCGACGACCGGGTGCCGTACACGACGTTGGCGTACACGTCGCAGCCCTGCAGGTCGAAGCCGAACGGGTGTCCGCCGGTCGGCGAGGCGCCGCTCTGCCCGAGGTCGCACACCCGGGGGTCGCCGTGGCCGAACAGTCCGGCGAACAGCTGCGGGAACGACGCGACGAGCAGCACGACGACCAGGACCGAGGCGGGCACCCAGAAGCCGGGAGTCCGGGCCGCGGCCAGCAGGGGCCGGCGGCGACCGCCGACGACGGGTTCGACGGTGGCGCTGAGCGCTGAGGTGGTCATGCGGCTGCTCCGGTCCGGACGCGTGGGTCGAGGGCGGCGTGCAGCAGGTCGACGAGCACGCTCGTGACGAGGAACACCAGGATGAGCGCGGTCGAGATGCCGACGACGACCGCGCCTTCGTGCGACCGGATGCCCTGGAACAGCAGGTTGCCGACGCCGGGCAGGTTGAAGATGCCCTCGATGATCACGGTGCCGCCCATCAGGTACCCGAGGTCGGTCGCCAGGTAGGTGGCGGTGGGGATGAGCGAGTTCCGCATCACGTGCACGCCGACGATCCGACCGGGCGCGAGCCCCTTGGCCCGTGCGGTGCGGACGTAGTCGGCGTCGAGCGTCTCGATCATCGAGGTGCGGGTGAGCCGGGACACCGCGGCGAGGCCGAACAGCGCGATGACGAACGCCGGCAGGATGTACGCCGTCGGCCAGCCCGCGGTGACGCCGGCGACCGGGAACCAGTGCAGCCGCACCGAGAACACCAGCTGCAAGGCGACCCCGAGGACGAACACGGGGATCGCGCCGACGACGATGGTGCCGACCAGGACCGTCTTGTCGAGGGCGGTGCCGCGCTTCAGGGCGGAGAGCACCCCGAGCCCGATGCCCAGCACGATCTCGAGGGCCCAGGCGGTGAGCGCCAGGGTGATCGTGACGGGCCACCGCGAGGCCATCTGCTCGCCGACGGACTGCCCGTTGAAGTCGGTGCCGAAGTCGCCGCGGAACAGCCCGCCGAGGTACTGCACGTACTGCAGCCAGAGCGGCTGGTCCAGGTGGTACTCGGCGCGGAGCGTGCGGACGACCGCGTCGCTGAGCGGACGCTCGCCGCCGAGCGCCTTGATCGGGTCGCCGGGCAGCGCGAAGGTCATCGCGTAGATGAGGAACGTCACCCCGAGGAACACGATGGCCAGGCCGCCGAGCCGGCGACCGACGGCGAGCGTCGGACGCATCACGCGCCTCCCGACACGGCCGCCGACACCGGACGGGAGGCGCGGGTCGGGTCCGCCACGTGCGCCGCGCAGGCGAGGATCGCCCCGTACTGCACCCCCACCAGTTTCCGCACCGGGATCGGCTGGGCGTCCGTGGACGCGTCCGCCTGCCAGCGCGCGTACCGCTCCACCAGGCGGTCGCACAGGCGCCGGAGCGGCGCGGACGCCGTGCCGGCGGTGGTCTCCGCCTCGACCGCACGGAGCAGCATGCCGCCGTAGCGCAGTCGGAAGCAGCGGACCAGGTCCTCGCAGCCGAAACGCTCCGCGACCGTGGCCATCCGCTCGGCCGGCTCGCGGTCGGCGCGACGGCGGTCGGTGTCGGCCGTGCTGACGAGCATCGGCACGAAGGCGCGCGACGCCTCGAGGAACGGCGACTCGATCGACAGCATCGGCGACGCCTCGTCGAGGAGCTGCTGGAGTTCCTCCCCCGAGGCACCGAGCTCGGCGGAGCAGCGCCGGAGCAGGTCGGCGTACGACTCGTCGGTCGGGGTCTGGTCGTCGGCGTCCGGGTGGCTCCAGTAAGGCAGTTCGGCGACCATGCACAGCGCCCCGTGCCGCATCGCCCATGCCGCGCTCGACGCCCCGTGGATGTGCTCGCCCGGGTCGACCCCGAGTCCTTCGAGGTAGTCGTACGCGGTCTCGATCCCGTCCATCGCGAACACCGCGGGGGCGAGTTCGCGCAGGAACGGCGACTCGGGCTCCCCGGTGTCGAGCGGCAGCCCGAGCGCGGCCGGTACCGCGTGCAGGGTGTCGACGACGTCGGGCAGGTCCTCGGACAGGTAGTAGTAGACCCCGCCCATCTCGCCGTTGTGCAGGCTCACGAGCAGGTCCGGCTCGGTGTCGTCGATGAGCCGCATGAACGCGAGCGTCTCGGGCAGCACCTGGTCGAAGTACACCGACCGGTAGCTGTTCGGGAACGTCCACTCCACCTGGCTGTCCGGGGCCGGGCGGTAGAAGTGCCGCGAGTAGAACACCCGGTCGTGCGGGTCGTGGAACCAGGCCTCGTTGAGCCGCATGCCGTCCGGGTCGATCGTCGGGACGATGTGCCAGGTGACGTCGAGCGCACGGGCCTCGTCGTCGGTGGTCATCGTCTCGGCGAGGTGCAGGGCCGTCCACGAGCCGATCGGTTCGTTCGGGTGCACGCCGCCGACCACGACGGCGGCGTGCGACCCGGTGCCGATCCGGTAGGAGTGCAGCGGTTCGCCGAGGCGGCTGGTGCCGATCCGGGTGACCGTGACCCGGTCCGGGTGCGCCGCGGCGAGTGCGTCGAACCGGGCGTGCAGGTCGTCGACGAGCGGGAAGCCGTCGCGGTCGGGGACCTCGGCCGCCAGGCGGAGGATGGTGCGCTGGTCCATGTGGTGGTGCCCTACTTCACGGCGATCTGTGCGACGACCGGGCTGCCGGCGACCGCGGGGAGCTTCGTGACCTTGTCGCTCGTGACGTACGAGTACTTGTCGAAGAAGGTCGGGACGACGGGGAAGTCCTCGAGCACGGCCTCCTGCGTCTTCGTGTAGTACTCGTTCGCCTCGTCCTGCGACCCGGCCGAGTCGGCCTTCGCGAGCAGGGCGTCCACGGTGTCGGACTGGTAGTACCCGGTGCAGGGTGCGCAGCCGCCGGCCGTGGTGAACAGGGCGCGGAGGGTGTTCTGCTGGCTGATGTACAGCGCGCCCCAGTGGCCGAAGTGCGGGCCGGCGACCTTCTTGTCCGTCAGCTCGGAGTAGTACGAGGCCCAGTCGGTGGTGGCCTTCGCGACGGTGTCGACGCCGAGGTTCTGCCGGATCTGGTTGGCGTACGCCTCGTAGAGCGAGTCGAGGCCGCTGCCGCCGGGGTAGACGAGCGTGATCGTGCCGTCGAAGCCGCCGGACTTCGCGAGGAGCTTCTTCGCCGCGGCGGGGTCGAACTCGCACGCCTCGCCGCAGATGCCCTCTTCCGTGCCGGACATCGACGGCGGCGTGAGCGCGGTGGCGGGTTCGTACAGGCCGCCGTAGATGGCGGTGTTCACCTCGTCGCGGTCGATCGACATCGAGATCGCGCGTCGGACGTCGGGGTCGGAGTACCGGTCGTCCCAGAGCGGGAACCCGAGGTAGTCGATGCCGGGGGCGTCGAAGGAGTGCAGGCGGTCGCCGAAGTCGGCCTCCGCGCTGGTCATCTTGTCGGTCGGCAGGAACAGCACGTCGGCGTTGCCCGCGAGGACGTCGGTGTAGGCGGTGTTCATGTCGGAGTAGCTCCGGAACGTGACGTCCTTCGTGACCGGCTTCGTGCCCTCGTAGTCCTTCCACGCGGTGACGGTGAACTCCTTGTCCGCCTTCCACGCCGACTGCATCTCGTAGGGGCCGTTGCCGATCGGCTTCTTGTCGTACGCCTTGAGATCGTCGTACGCGGCCGACGGCATCGGGTAGAACGCCGTCTGGGCCTGGCTGAGCTGCAGCGGGAACTGGCTGTCCGCGTGGGTGAGCGTCACCGTGAAGGTGTCCTTGCCGGTGACCTTCAGCCCCGACATCTCCTTCGTCTTCGGGGTGCCCTTCGCCGGGTTGAGGTCCGTGTAGCCGACGATCGCGGCGAGCTGGCCGCTGTTCTCCCACGCGTTGGGTCCGTAGGCGACGTGGTTCCACGCCGTCACGTAGCTCTCCGGGGTGACGGCCTCGCCGTTCTGGAACGTCCAGCCGTCCCGGAGCGTGATGGTCCACGTGGTGGCGTCGTCGCTCTCGACGCTCTTCGCGGCGACGTCGTGGAGCTCGCCCTTCGCATCGGTCTGCGTCAGCGGCGCGAACAGGCTCTGCACCTGGTCGAACGCGACGGTCTGCCGTCCGGGCGTGAGGTGGTCGGGCTCGCCGGTGGCGTACACCAGGCTGGATCCGCCGTCGGAGTCGGCCGTGCCGCTCGCCGAACAGCCGGTCACCACGAGTGCCAGCGTGGCCGCCGTGGCCAGCGTGGCGATGGTCCTGCGTCGCATGGGGTCTCCTCCGGGTCGTCGTTGATGAGTGAAGCTAGGCCCGCAGCAGTACCCGGCACAATGCTTCTTTCAATGAACTCTGAAACTTTTACCGTGCTGAAACACTCGCGAAACGACAGGTGTCGCGCTCGGCCGGGGCCGTGTGCCACGCTCGGACCATGCGGCACACACCCCACTTCCTGATGACGGACGTCGACGAGGTCAAGCGCCTGGTCACGGGCAACCCGTGGGCCACGATCGTGTCGCACACCGACGCCGGGATCGTCGCGTCGCACTACCCGTTCCTGCTCGAGGCACCCGGCCCGGACGACGACCCCGACGAGATCGTGCTCGTCTCGCACGTCGGCCGTCCGGACGAGGTCGCGCACGAACTCGGCCGGCACGAGGTCCTGGTCGTGGTGCAGGGTCCGCACGGGTACGTCTCCCCCGCCTGGTACCCGCCGGAACAGTTCGTGCCCACCTGGAACCACGTCACCGCACACCTGTGGGGCACGCCGGAGCTGCTGTCCGACGACGAGAACTTCCGCGTGCTCGGCGAACTCGTCGACCACTTCGAGCGCGTCATGCCCGAGCCGGTGTCCCTCGAGATCGACGAGGAGACCGCGCGCCGGATGGCGAAGGGCACCGTGGGCATCCGCATCCGGATCACCCGGTTCGACGCCCGCGCGAAGCTCTCGCAGAACAAGGCGCCCGAGGTCGTCGACCGCATCATCGCGGGGCTGCGCGGCGACGGACCCTACGCGTCGCCGGCGCTCGCCGACGAGATGGAACGAGCGCACGCTGCGCGCGCTGACGATCGGGAGGAACGGTGACGGAGATCCTGCTCAGGACCGTCCGCAGGGTGGGCACCTCCGGGGCCCCTGCCGACGTCCGCATCGCCGACGGCCGGGTCGCCGAGATCGCGCCGGCCGGCACGCTCGACCCCGCAGGCCCCGACACCGAGGTCGTCGAGACCGCCGGCGCGTGGCTCGGCCCCGGCCTCCGCGACCACCACACGCACTTCGACCAGTGGGCGCTGGTGCGCCGCCGCGTCGACGTCTCCGGCTGCGACTCCGCGGAGTCGACCGCCGACCTCCTCGCAGCGGTCGCGCGGACCGGGGCGCCGGACCGCGTGCTGATCGGACACGGCTACCGCGACGGGTTGTGGCCGACCCCCGCACGACGCGAGCTGCTCGATCAGGCCGCACCGGGCCTCCCGACCGTCGTCATCAGCGGTGACCTGCACGCGGTCTGGTGCAACGCCCTCGCGCTCGCCCACTTCTCCGCACTCGTCGGCCGCTCGCTCGAGGCGGGTGACGACGGGGTCCTGCGCGAGCAGGACGCCTTCGACGTGACCGGTGCACTCTCGCAGGTGCCGGACGACCTGCTCGACGGGTACGTCGCCGACGCGGCGGAGGCCGCTGCCGCCCGCGGTGTGACGGGCGTCGTCGACCTCGAGATGCGCTTCGGCCTCGACCGCTGGGCGCGCCGGATCCACGCCGGCACCGACGCGCTGCGGGTGGCGTCGGGCGTCTACCCGGCGGAACTCGATGCCGCGATCGACCGCGGGCTCCGCACCGGCGACGTCGTCGATAGGACCCGCGGCCTGCTGACGATGGGGCCGTTCAAGGTCGTCACCGACGGGTCCCTCGGCACCCGGACCGCGGCCATGACCGACGGGTCCGGCGTGCTCGCGTGGGAGTTCGACGACCTCGTGGCCATCACCCGCCGGGCCGTCGACGCCGGACTCGTCCCCGCGATCCACGCGATCGGCGACCGGGCGAACACCCTCGCGCTCGACGTCTTCGAGGCCGTCGGCGCCCGCGGCACCATCGAGCACGCGCAGCTCCTCGTCGACACCGACGTCGACCGGTTCGCCAGGCTCGGGGTGGCCGCCTCGGTGCAGCCCGAGCACGCCATGGACGACCGCGACATCGCCGACCGGCACTGGGCGGGCCGCACCGACCGCGCCTTCGCGTTCGCGTCGCTCGCCCGAGCCGGAGCCCGACTGCTGCTCGGGTCGGACGCCCCGGTGGCGCCCCTCGACCCGTGGGTGTCGATGGCCGCGGCCGTCGGGCGCGACCGCGACGGCCGCGACCCGTGGCACCCCGCCGAACGGCTCTCGGCGCTCGCCGCGTGGCAGGGGTCGACGGACGGTCGGGTCAGCGTGGTCGTCGGCGACGTCGCGGACCTCGTGCTCGTCGGGTCGGACCCGCTCACGGCGTCGTCGTCCGCGTTGCGTTCGATGCGGGTGCTCGCGACCGCGATCGCCGGGCGGTTCACGTACTGCGAACTCTGAAGGCGCGCTACTTCTGGTCCTTCGGGCACCAGTAGAGCTTCCGGCCGGCCATGTCGGCCATCCGGATCTCGGTGCCGCAGACCCGGCAGGGCTCGCCCTGCCGGTGGTAGACCCAGTGGCGGTCCTTGCGCGAGCGCAGGGCCTTCTTGTGGTCGGCCTCGGACAGGTCGTCCATCGTCATCATCAGGCCGTCACGGACGCCGTCGTGCAGCAGCTTCGACCAGTCCGCCCAGAGCGCCTTCGCCTGCTTGACAGTGATCTTCTTGCCCGGCTTGTACGGGTCGATGCGCTGCCGGAACAGCAGTTCGGCACGGTAGATGTTGCCGATGCCGGCCACGACCGACTGGTCCATGAGCAGCTGCCCGATGGCGACGTTCCGCTTCCGGACGTTGTCGACGAACACCTTCTCGGCCTCGGGGCCGTCGTCGTTCATCGGGTCGGGGCCGAGCTTGTCGAGGGCGCGCTGCACCTCGGCCGGCGTCTCCACGACGCACGCGGTCGGGCCGCGCAGGTCGGCGACGGTGTCCTCGGTCAGGATCCGGACGCGCACCTGGCCGACGGGGTCCGGTGGGAAGGACTCGATCGGGTCCTCCGCCTTCTCCTGCTCGGCCATCCGGTACCGGGCCAGCCGCGGTGCGCCGATCGAGCTGAGCGACTCTTCGCGGTCGTCGTCGTCCGACAGCGCCTCGGCGGTGGAGATCACCCCCGCGAAGTCCCACGCGCCGTAGAGGCCGAGGTGGACGCGGAGGAACAGGTCGCCCTCGAACTCGAGGAACATCTGCTTCGCCACCGCCCGGGCAGCGATCATCCGCTTGCCGTCGAGCTGCGCGGCTCCGGCGGCGAACCGCCCCTGCGGACTGGACACCTCGCAGCGCTTGCCGACGAAGTGCCGGGTGAACTGGTTGGCGATTCGGTGGACGGAGTGACCCTCGGGCATGGGACCTGTCTACTCGGCCGAGCCGTCGATCTGCTTGCCGGCGATGTGCCCCGTCTGCTCGTACTCGGCGAGCTGCGCGATGCGGCGGGCGTGACGCTCCTCACCCGAGAACGGCTCGGCGATGAACAGGTCGACGAAGCGGATCGCTTCGTCCTCGGTGTGCTGGCGGGCACCGATCGAGATGACGTTGGCGTCGTTGTGCTGACGCGCGAGGAGCGCGGTCGACTCGTTCCAGACGAGCGCTGCGCGGACGCCCTCGACCTTGTTCGCGGCGATCTGCTCGCCGTTGCCGGAGCCGCCGAACACGACGCCGAGCGCCTGGACACCGGCGCGCTGGTCCTGCACCACGGCGTGCGCGGCGTTGATGCAGAACGAGGGGTAGTCGTCGAGCGCGTCGTACTCGGTCGGTCCGTGGTCCACGACCTCGTGCCCGGCTTCCGTCAGGTGCGTCGCGAGGGTCTGGTTGAACTCGAGGCCGGCGTGGTCCGTTCCGAGGTGGATGCGCATGGAACCGATCCTATTCCTGCGGCTACTGCCCCCGGACCACCACGACGACGTACCGGGTGGGCCCGTCGCCCGGGTTCCGGTAGACCACGTCGGCGGGGTCGCCGAACTCGATCCGGTCGCCCGCGGCGAGCCGCGTCGACTCGCCGCCGACGACGAGCTCGAGCACGCCGTCGACCACCCAGATGCAGTGGCGCAGGAACGCGTAGGCGGACGCCGGGTAGGCCACTTCGCGGCCGGCCGGGAGGCGCACCTCGGTGACGTCAGCGGGGAAGGTCGCGCTCGAGACCGGACGGCGGCGGTACCCGGTGTCGGGATCGGTCCAGGACTCGGCGGTCACGCCGCGTTGGATGCCGCGTGCGTCGTCGGGATCGGTCGCCCTGGGCACCTCGTGCTCGAGGGCCTCGTCGAGGAGCTGCGAGATCGTCATGCCGAAGGCGCCGGAGAGCCGCCCGAGGATCGTCGCGGTGGGGCTGGAGACCCCGCGCTCGACGCGGTTGATCATGGCGCGGGAGACGCCGGACTCCTCGGCGAGCTCGGTGAGGCTCCACTTCCGTTCGGTCCGGAGGCGCTGGAGTCGCTCGCCGAGGGCCCGTTCCGCGAGACCCGGCTCGTCGTCTACGATGTGAGACATGACGACAGCATATGCGACGAACGGAGTCGTGGTCCGCGACTGCACCCCGGCCGACCTCGACGTCGTGCACGCCCTGCACGTCGACGCCGTGCTGCACTCCACCGCCATCTGGCAGGAGGAGCCGCACCCGCGCGCGTACTTCGACACCTGGCTGTCCGAACGGCAGGGCGACGGGTACCCCGTGCTCGTCGCCGAGGTCGACGGCACCGTGGCCGGGTACGCCACGTACTCGCAGTGGCGGCCGCACCACGGGTACCGCCTGACCGTCGAGCACAGCGTCTACGTGGTCGAGTCGTTCCGCGGCCGAGGCATCGCCTCGACCCTGATGCGGTCGCTCGTCGAGCGGGCGACCGCCGAGGGCCGGCACGTCATGATGGCGGGGATCTGCAGCACGAACACCGGATCGATCGCCCTGCACACCAAGCTCGGGTTCAGCACGGTCGCGGTCGTGCCCGAGGTCGGACGCAAGTTCGACCGCTGGCTGGACCTGACGCTCATGCGCCTGCCCCTCGCCTGACGGGACGGACGTGGCGGTGGCGAGCCGCGCCTCCCGTCAGTCGGTGGTGTCGAAGATCGGACCGACGGTGCGCGAGCGCTTGAGCTCGAAGAAGCCGGGGTACTTCGCCACGGCGACGACGCCGTCCCACAGGTCGAGCGCTTCCTGCCCCTTGGGTGCCGGGGAGATGACCGGTCCGAAGAACGCGGTGCCGGCGACCGCGATGACGGGCGTGCCGACGTCCTGTCCGACCCGGTCGATGCCGTCCTGGTGGCTCGCGCGCACGGCGGCGTCGACCTCGTCCGTCCAGGCGTACTCGAGCAGGTCGGCGTCGAGACCGAGCTCGGCGAGCACGGCGGGGACGACCTGGTCGGGGTCCTGCTCCTGGCGGTGGTGGACGTGCTCGCCGAGGGCGTCGTAGAGCGGCTTGACGACGTCCTGGCCGAGCCGGAGCCGCGCCGCCGTGACGATGCGCGGGTACAGCTGTCCCTTGTGGATGCGCTCGCGGTACTCCTCAGGGATGTCCTGGTCCTCGTTGAGGACGAACAGGCTCATCACCTTCCACGTCACGTCGAGGTCGCGGTGCTCGGCGACCTCGCCCACCCAGCGGCTCGTCATCCAGGCCCAGGGGCAGTTCGGGTCGAACCAGAACTCCACGGTGGTTCGTTCGGTCGTGTCTCCGGTCGGGTGTTCCGTCGTCTTGTCCTCAGTCGTCTCGCTCACGCTCCGAGCGTACGCGGCGTCGCTAGGCTGGAACCCATCGTCCCGCCGGTGCACGACGCCGTGCCGGGACTCCCCTCGCGGACACGATCGTCCGCGTCCCCAGCGAAGATGGAGCGTTGCGTGCCCGGAGAGAACCTCACCAGAACCGAAGCCCAGGAACGTGCCGGCATCGTCAGCGTGCAGACGTACGACGTCGAGCTCGACCTGACCCGCGGCGCCGAGACCTTCGGCAGCACCACCCGCGTGCGCTTCACCGCGACCGCCGGTGCGTCCACGTTCATCGACGCGATCACGAAGACCGTGCACTCCGTCACCCTGAACGGCACCGCGCTCGACGTCGCCGCGGTGAACGACGGTGTCCGCATCCAGCTCGACGACCTGCAGGAGCAGAACGAGCTCGTGGTCGTCAGCGACGCGCTGTACACGAACACGGGCGAGGGCCTGCACCGCTTCGTCGACCCGGTGGACGACGAGGTGTACCTGTACTCCCAGTTCGAGGTCCCCGACTCGCGCCGCATGTTCGCGGTGTTCGAGCAGCCTGACCTCAAGGCACAGTTCTCCTTCACCGTGACGGCGCCGTCACGGTGGCAGGTCGTGTCGAACTCCCCGACGCCCGAGCCCCACGTCGACGGCGACGTCGCGACCTGGGCCTTCCCGCCCACCGCCACCATCTCGAGCTACATCACCGCGCTCATCGCCGGCCCGTACGAGGTCGTCCGCGACGAACTGACGAGCAGCGACGGCCGCACCATCCCGCTCGGCGTCTTCGCGCGCAAGTCGCTGGCCGAGTACCTCGACCCCGAGTACGTGTTCGAGACCACGAAGAAGGGCTTCGCCTACTACGAGGAGAAGTTCGACGTCCCGTACCCGTTCGAGAAGTACGACCAGCTCTTCGTGCCGGAGTTCAACGCCGGCGCGATGGAGAACGCGGGCGCCGTCACGTTCACGGAGACCTACGTCTTCCGCTCGAAGGTGACCGACGCCATCAAGGAGCGCCGGGTCGTCACGATCCTGCACGAGCTCGCGCACATGTGGTTCGGCGACCTCGTCACGATGAAGTGGTGGAACGACCTCTGGCTGAACGAGTCGTTCGCCGAGTGGGCGTCCACGATCGCCACCGCCGAGGCCACCGAGTGGACCGAGGCCTGGACCACGTTCCAGGCGATGGAGAAGTCCTGGGCCTACCGCCAGGACCAGCTCCCCTCGACGCACCCGATCGTCGCGACGATCAACGACCTCGAGGACGTCCAGGTCAACTTCGACGGCATCACCTACGCCAAGGGCGGCTCCGTCCTGAAGCAGCTCGTGGCGTGGGTCGGCATCGACGCGTTCTTCGCCGGTGTCTCCGCCTACTTCAAGAAGCACCACCACTCGAACACCGAACTCCGTGACCTGCTCGTCGAGCTCGAGGCCACCAGCGGCCGCGACCTGTCCGGGTGGTCGAAGCTCTGGCTCGAGACCGCGGGCGTCAACACGCTCCGCCCGGAGATCGAGGTCGACGAGTCCGGCGCGATCACCTCGTTCGCCGTCCTGCAGGAAGCGCCGGCCGACCACCCCACGCTCCGCCCGCACCGCCTCGCCATCGGCGTCTACGCGTTCGGGACGGACGACTCCGCGCCGTTCGGTGCCGACACCGCGTCGTCCGGCGGCAAGCTCGAGCGGGTGCACCGCGTCGAGATCGACGTCGACGGCGCACGCACCGAGGTCCCCGAGCTCGTCGGTGTGCAGCGCGGCGACCTCGTGCTCCTCAACGACGACGACCTGGCCTACGCCAAGATCCGTCTCGACGAGCAGTCCCGCACGACGGCGATCGAGCACCTCGCGGCCATCGCGAACCCGCTCGCCCGTTCGATCGTCTGGGGTGCGATGTGGGATGCCACGCGCGACGCCGAGTCGCCCGCCAGCGACTACGTCCGGCTCGCGCTCGGCAACATCGCGACCGAGTCCGAGTCGACGACCATCCGCACGACCCTGTCGCAGCTGCTCCTGACGACGCGCAACTACGTGGCGCCGTCGAAGGTCGACGCCACGGTCCGCACGGTGGGCGACACCCTCTGGCAGCTCGCGGCCTCGGCCGAGGCCGGTTCGGACGCGCAGTTCCAGTTCGTGAAGTTCTTCGCGCAGATCGCATCGACGCCCGAGCACGTCGCCACCCTGCAGGGGCTGCGCGACGGGTCGGTCACGCTGCAGGGCCTCGAGATCGACACCGACCTGCGCTGGGAGCTGCTCGAGGGCCTCGTGCTCGCCGGTGCCGCCTCCGACGCCGAGGTCGACGCCGAACTCGCGGCGGACAAGACCGCGTCGGGTGAGCAGGCCGCGGCCCGCGCCCGTGCGACGATCCCCACCGCCGAGGGCAAGCTCGCGGCCTTCGCGTCGCTCGTCGACTCGTCCGAGCTGCCGAACGCGATCGTGCGGCAGACCACGGTCGGGTTCCAGCACGTGAACAGCCCCGTCGTGCTCGAAGGCCTCGTGCCGAAGTACTTCGAGGTGCTCACGCGCATCTGGGCCGAGCGCAGCTACCACATGGCCGACACGATCGTCTCGGGCCTGTACCCGGCGCCGCTCGCGTCCGCCGAGCTCCGCGACGCCGCGCACGCGTGGCTCGAGGCGCACCCGGAGACCCCGGCGCTGCGGCGCATCGTCTCCGAGAGCGTCGCGGGCACGGAGCGTGCGCTCCGGGTGCAGGCGGCGGACGCCTGAGCGTCGAGCTCTGATCGGCGGGGTCTTGGCGTTCCTCATGGAACGCCGAGGCCCCGCCCTCTAGCATCGTCCGGATCATGAGCCTCGCTGCAACCACCGATGAGACCACGAAGGCCGTCTCGAACGCCTTCACCGACTTCGTGACCACCTGGCACGACGCGATCGTCATCGTGATCACGATCCTCGTCGCCGTCGTCCTCCGGCTGATCCTGCGCCGAGTGATCCGTCAGGTCGTCGACCGCGTCGTCTCCGGCGTCAAGAAGCGGCAGGGAGCGACCGACACGCAGGCGCTCATCGCGTCGCCGGTGCAGACCGCACGCGTCGTGCAGCGCACCCGCACACTCGGGAGCGTCCTGCAGAACCTGGCCACGGTCATCGTCGTGGTCATCGCCCTCGTCGTGATCATCCCGCTCCTGGTTCCGAACGCCGCAGTCGGCATCGTCGGTGGCGCCTCGCTCGTCGCCGCGGGCCTCGCCGTCGGCGCGCAGTCGATCGTCAAGGACCTGCTGTCCGGCATCTTCATGATCCTCGAGGACCAGGCCGGCGTCGGGGACGTCGTCGACACCGGACAGGCCACGGGCGTGGTCGAGAACGTCGGGCTGCGCGTCATGCAGGTGCGTGACGTCAACGGCATCCTGTGGTTCGTGCCGAACGGCCAGATCCTGCGCGTCGGCAACCTGTCACAGGGCTGGTCGCGGGTCCTCGTCGACATCACGGTCCCCTACGACACCGACATCGACGCCGTGCAGGACGCCCTGCTCGCGGCCGCCGTCACCATGTCGCAGGAGCCCCGCTGGCGCCAGCGCATCGTCGAGAAGCCCGAGATCTGGGGGCTGCAGTCGATCTCCGAGGACGGCATGGTCTTCCGGCTCGTCGTGAAGACCCGCGCGTCCGAGCTCGACGTCGTCGGACGCGAACTCCGCGCCCGCCTCAAGCACGCCGTCGACGACCTCGGCGTCACCCTTCCCGCCATGGCGATGATCATGCCCGAGGGCTGGGAGAACGCGACCTCGATCAACGGGCTGCGATCCGTCCAGACCCGGCCCACCCCGGCACCGACCAAGCCGCGCCGCACCAAGCGCAACGTGCTCGGGCAGCCGATCCGCACCGACGACCACCACGACGGTGGGAAGGACCCCCAGTGACCGATACCACTCCCCCGAGCAACGGCCCCGGCAAGTCCGGTGGGGCTGGCGGCCTCGGCATGCCCGGCGGGGCTGGCGGCCTCGGCGTGCCCGGCGGGGCTGCCGGCCTCGGCGTGCCCGGCGGGGCTGCCGGCCTCGGCGTGCCCGGCGTCCCGGCGCAACCGATCACGCTGCGGGTCGGCGAGCACGGGGCCTCGGCCACCGGCTCGCTGTACGAGCGGATCGGCGGAGCTCCCACCTTCGACCGGCTCGTCCGGCGCTTCTACGAGGGTGTGCAGCACGACGAGGTCATCTGGCCGATGTACCCGGCCGACGACCTCGAGGGCGCGATCTGGCGCCTGTCGGCCTTCCTGCAGCAGTACTGGGGCGGTCCGGGCACCTACAGCGAACAGCGCGGACACCCCCGGCTGCGCATGCGGCACAACCCGTTCCGCATCACGTCCGAGGCCCGCGAGCGGTGGTTGCACCACATGCGCGAGGCCGTCGAGTCACTCGAACTCGCGCCCCTGGACGAGGCCGAGCTCTGGGCGTACCTCGACCGCGCCGCGCACGCCATGACGAACACCTTCGACTGACCCCTGCCGTCGGCGCCTGGGTCCCGACTGCCCGCAGGTCCTGACTGCCTGCAGGTCCTGACTGCCCTTCAGGTTCCAAAATCTGCACATCTCGGCGGCCTCTCGCGCCGATCGTGGAACCTCGGCGAACGGTGCGCGGCGTGTTGTGGAACCTCGGCGGCGCTGAAGCCGTCGTCGAGGGCCGCTGGTCGTCCTCAGCGCACGTACGAGCCGGTGGCGAGGTCCTCGACGAGGGACGGGTGCGTCGGGTTCCAGCCGTACGCGGAGCGGGCATGTGCACCGGAAGCCTCCTGGTGCAGGAGCAGGGCATCGGCGAACGCCGTGCCGAGTCGCTCACGCGAGGCATCGACGCTCTCGGCCACGACGTCAGACCCGTGGGCCCCAGCCTCGGCGAGCTCCCGCACCGTGGGGTTGTCCCCGGTGGCGGCGACGATGTAGCCGTCCTGCTCGGCCCGCTCCAGCGCGAGGACGTAGAGCTCGCCGAGGTCGTCGACGTGCACCGTGGTCCAGCGCTGCGAGCCGTCGCCGACCAGGGTGACCGGCTGCGTGCCGTCGCTGACGAACATCGCGGGGATCCCCGCACCGTGCCCGTACACGATGCCCGGGGCGACGATCGTGGTCCGCGCGTCGCTCGCCCGAACGGCTGCCTCGTTCGCCGTGCGCCACGACGTCAGCTCGGGCGGGTCGATCGGCGACTGCTCGGAGATGTCCGTCGAGTTGCCAAAGGTGAAGATGCCGCCCGTGTGCACGAACGGCTTCGGGGTGCCGGAGTACGCGCGGAGGACCGTCGCCACGAAGTCGGGGTCGACATCGGGAGCGGACGCGGTGTGGACGACCCCGTCGGTCTCGTGCAGCAGCCGTTCGACGACCTCGGTGTCGGTGACGTCCTCGACGAGCGCGTGCCCGCCGGCATCACGGACGCGCTTCGCCTTCTCGTCGGAGCGCACGATGGCGGTCACCTGGTGCCCGTGGGCGACGAGGGCGCGGAGGACGGAGGAACCGATGTAGCCGGACGCGCCGGTGAGGAAGACGTGCATGCCGCCAGCCAACCACCCGGGCAGGACGCGACGCTCGCTACGGGTTCAGGGTCCAGGCGCGGCGCTTGACGAGGACGTGCCCGCGCGACGTCGTCAGACGGCTCCACGGACCCGTCTCGAACAGTCGGACGGGGTCGTGACCGAGGAAGCCGAGGCTCTCCCCCGCGAAGCCTGCACCAGCGGGCAGGTGCTCGATGCCCGGCACCGGACGGCCCCAGACCTCGGAGCGCACCTTGCGGATGATCGCCTCGCCCGCGTTGGTCGGGACGGCGTCGGCGACCTCGGCGATGCCGTCGCGGGTGGCGCGGCGCAGCAGCTCCGGCGAGATGTCCGGCAGCGGCACCCACCCACCACGAGGCGGTGAGATCGCTGCCCAGGTCACGGTGTGGACCTCGTGCGGGAGCTCGACCTCGATCGGGGTGGCCCGCGTCGGGTCGGCACCGTCGGCGTGCTCGGCGTCCTGTTCCTCGGCGAGGAGTCGCAGCCGCTCGAGCAGCGACTGCAGCGGCACCACGGCATCGATCGTCGCGGGCTCGGTGAGCGAGAACGTCCGGAGTCCGAGGACCGTCGGCAGCTCGTCGAGGAGCCCGAGGGGGTAGAGGATCGCCGTGTAGACCGCGAGGACGCCGGAGTCGGCGATGAACCGGACCGAGCCGTCCTCGATCCGAGCGGCACGTCCGAGGTACGTGCGGAGGTCCCCGAGGGAGGCGGCGTCGGGAAGCGTGAACGAGGTGCCCATGTCGCACCGATCCTACCGGCGCACCCTGTGTTCGTAGACTGCACCTCGTGAACGGCGAACCCGACTTCCTGCGGACACTCCGACTCGAGGACACCGGTGCGAGCACCGGTGAGACGATCCTCACCGGCGCGAACCACTGGTCCCCCGGCGGGCGGGTGTTCGGCGGCCAGGTGCTCGCCCAGTGCATCGTCGCCGCACAGGCCACCATCGAGGGGCGCGACATCCACTCGATGCACGGGTACTTCCTGCGCCCCGGTGACATCGACGTGCCGATCACCTTCGGCGTCGAACGCATCCACAACGGCCGGTCCTTCGCGACCCGGCGGGTGCAGGCCTACCAGCGCGGCGTACCGATCTTCTCGATGATCGCGTCGTTCCAGGTGCCGGACACCGGGGTCGAGCACCAGGACCCGTACCCGGTCGACACCCCGGCGCCGGAGTCGCTGCCGTCGGCCGCGTCGATCCTGTCCGCCATCGACCACCCCGTCGCCAAGGCCTGGGCCGAGCGGTCGATCGACCTCCGGCACGTCGAGGGCCCGGTGTTCGTCGACGTGCAGGGCGAACACGTCCCGCACCAGGCGGTCTGGTTCCGCGTGCAGGGCGACCTGCCCGACGACCCAGCCCTGCACCGCGCGGTCCTCGGGTACGCCAGCGACCTGTCGATCCTCGAACCGATCATGCGGCGGCACGGTGTCGCCTGGGGCACACCCGGCGTGAAGAGCGCCAGCCTGGACCACGCGATGTGGTGGCACCGCGACGGTCGGGCCGACGAGTGGATCCTGTACACGCAGGAGTCCCCCAGCGCGCAGGGCGGCCGGGGGCTCGCGTTCGGTCGGATGTTCTCCCGCGACGGCCGTCTGCTGGCGACCGTGGCGCAGGAGGGCATGATGCGGGTGCCTACGGGCGGCTGAACTCCACCGGAGCCTCGAGGTACGGCTCGCACGCCGCACGCTCGGCCTCGGTCAGCCGCCGAGGACGGTTCGTGGCGGCGTCCACCATGACGAGCGCCGTCGTTGCCCGGGTGTAGAGCTCGGCCGGCTGCTGCCCGACCGGCGACCAGACCTCGTACGACACGTCGATGCTCGCTCCACCGAGGCGGCCGATCCACATCTGGATGTCGAGCGGCTGCCGGAGGTACGGGATCGACGCGAGGTACTCGAGACGCTGTCCGGCGATCACCGTCATCGTGCCGGAGCCCGGCCGGCCGTCGATGATCGGCTCGGGCAGGCTGCCGTCATCCGTCAGCTCGCCCGCATCCGGCCCCCAGAACCCCACGATGCGCGCCTCTTCGAGCAGGCGCAGCATCGCGGAGTTGTTGACGTGACCGTAGGCGTCGATGTCGCTCCACCGCATGCGGATGGGAGCGTGCAGTCTCGCCACGCGGGTCAGTCGCGGGTGAGCTTGCGGTACGTCGCGCGACCGGGCTTCGCGGCGTCGGCACCGAGGCGCTCGATCTTGTTCTCCTCGTACGCCTCGAAGTTGCCCTCGAACCAGTACCAGTTCGGCGTGCCGTCCTCGTTGAGACCTTCCCACGCCAGGATGTGCGTCGCGATGCGGTCGAGGAACCACCGGTCGTGGGTGATGACCACGGCGCAACCGGGGTACTCGAGCAGGGCGTTCTCGAGGCTGCCGAGGGTCTCGACGTCCAGGTCGTTCGTCGGCTCGTCGAGGAGCAGCAGGTTGCCGCCCTGCTTGAGGGTCAGCGCGAGGTTCAGACGGTTGCGCTCACCACCCGACAGGATGCCGGCCCGCTTCTGCTGGTCCGGGCCCTTGAACCCGAACTGCGAGACGTAGGCGCGGGACGGGATCTCGGTCTTGCCGACCTGGATGTAGTCGAGCCCGTCGGACACGACCTCCCACAGGTTCTTGTTCGGGTCGATGCCGCCACGGCTCTGGTCGACGTAGGAGATGTCGACCGTGTCGCCGATCTTCAGCGTGCCGCCGTCGAGGGGCTCGAGGCCGACGATCGTCTTGAACAGCGTCGTCTTGCCGACACCGTTCGGGCCGATGACGCCGACGATGCCGTTGCGGGGCAGCGTGAAGGACAGGTCGCCGATGATGACGCGCTCACCGAACTGCTTGTGCAGCTTCTCGGCGTCGATGACCTGCGAGCCCAGACGCGGGCCCACGGGGATCACGATCTCCTCGAAGTCGAGCTTGCGGGTGCGCTCGGCCTCGGTGACCATCTCTTCGTACCGGGCGAGACGGGCCTTCGACTTCGCCTGACGGCCCTTGGTGTTGCTGCGGACCCAGTCGAGCTCCGAGGACAGGCGCTTCGCGAGCTTCGCGTCCTTCTTGCCCTGCACCTCGAGGCGCGCACGCTTCTTCTCGAGGTACGTCGAGTAGTTGCCCTCGTACGGGTAGAGGCGACCACGGTCGACCTCGGCGATCCACTGGGCCACGTGGTCCAGGAAGTACCGGTCGTGGGTCACGGCGAGGACGGCACCGTGGTACTGCTGCAGGTGCTGCTCGAGCCACTGCACGCTCTCGGCGTCCAGGTGGTTGGTGGGCTCGTCGAGCAGGAGCAGGTCGGGCTTCTGGAGCAGGAGCTTGCAGAGCGCGACGCGACGCTTCTCACCGCCGGACAGGTGCGTGACGAGTTCGTCCCCCGGGGGGCACTGGAGCGCGGCCATGGCCTGCTCGAGCTGCGAGTCGAGGTCCCACGCGTCGGCGGCGTCGATCTCCTCCTGCAGCGTGCCCATCTCGGCCAGGAGCGCGTCGAAGTCGGCGTCGGGCTCGGCCATCAGCGCGGAGATCTCGTTGAAGCGCGCGAGCTTCGCGTGGATCTCGCCGACGCCTTCCTGGACGTTCTCGAGCACGGTCTTCGTCTCGTCGAGCTCCGGCTCCTGCATGAGGATGCCGACGGTGAAGCCCGGCGTGAGCTTCGCCTCACCGTTCGACGGCTGGTCGAGACCGGCCATGATCTTCAGGATCGTCGACTTGCCGGCACCGTTCGGTCCCACGACGCCGATCTTGGCGCCGGGGAGGAACGACATCGTGACGTCGTCGAGGATCAGCTTGTCGCCGACCGCCTTGCGGGCGCGGACCATCTGGTAGATGTACTCAGCCATATCGGCCCCAAGTGTAGTGACACCGCCGGTGCGTCGCGCGCCCGGGACCGGATCGCCGCTTCGCGCACCCGACCGGACGGGGGTCTGTCGGGATCCGTGGCGACGACGTAGGTTGTCCTCGCCAACCACCTCGGGGCCCGTCGCTCACCACGACGCGGACCGGCTCAGGATCACGGACGGGATGACAACCATGACCAGGCACGCCACACGACTGCGCCGACTCGCGCTCCCCTTCGTCGGAGCGATCGCGCTCACCGTCGCCCTCGTCGCTCCGGCCGCGCCGGCATCGGCCGCCGGAGCCGTCCCGAAGGGCGACCCCTACCTGCTCTACACGGCGAGCATCAGCGCCAGCGGGTCCGGCACGGGGTACTCGTCGTACATCAACGTCCACGACGCCCACAACAACGCCTACTCGTTCGGCATCCAGTCGGACAAGGGGTCCCCCGAGAGCAAGGGCAAGCCGCGCTACATCTGGGAGCGCGTGCAGAACGGCAAGTTCACCTACGGCTACCTCGGTCCGGCGACGAACAAGCTCACGCCGATCGGGATGCGCTGGTACAAGAACGACGTCGCGACGATGATCGTGAACCACAAGACGATCGGCACCCTCAAGCTCAACCTGGACGGCCGGCTGTTCTTCAACGCCGAGGCGAACGCCCGCCTGAACGGTGACGTCGTGCACTCGACCGTGCAGAACACGCGCATCACCGTCGGCGACCGCAAGGGCCAGATCGGGCTGAACGGCAAGTGGGACACGAGCTTCTCGTTCCACGGGCTGAAGGCGACGCAGACGAACAAGCCACGGATCCAGGGCGCGAGCTTCAAGATCGACGGCCGGGTCGCCGGGCTGCCGCGCGGTGGAAACTGGGACACCGCGCAGGTGTCCGGCATCGCGATGATCGCGCAGAAGTGGTGACCGTCCGGCGCGTCTGACCGGGTTCACGCGGCGACCCCCGTGAGGGGTCCGTCGTCGTCCGCTGATTCGGGGTCGAACGCGGCACCGTCCTGTTCGAGCATGCGCTCCGACGGCCCGACCGGGTCGGCGTCGTCGAGTCCGTGGTCGATCCCGGCGTCGTTCCCCTGGTCGGTCCCTGGCTCGACCCCGTCCTCGTCCTCGCGGTCGGCACCGGCACCGGCACCGGCCTCGTGCTCGGTGTCGTGCTCGTGCCTCGGGCCGTCGAGCGCCGGAGCAGCGACCAGGCCGCCGCCGTGCACCTCGCCGGTCCGAGGGTCGACGCCCCGCACCCCGCCGTGCCCGGACGACGTGTCGTTCACCTGCCGCGGCACCCGGACCCAGTTGCTGATGCCCCACGCCAGGTCGTGCCCGATGCCGTCGGCGTCGATCTCGACGGACGTGCCACCGCGACCGTCGCGCTCCCAGGTGCGGATCCGGACACGGCCGGACACGACGATGCGGTCGCCCTTCTTCAGGGACTTGAACACGTTCGACGCGAGGGAGCGGAACGCGGTGACGGTGTACCAGTTGGTCGCACCGTTGACCCAGGCGGCGCTGGCCCGGTCCCATCGGCGTGACGGTGAGGCGAGGCGCAGGCTCGTGATGGCGATGCCGGTCTCGGTGACGAGGTGACGGGGTTCCGTGGCGACGATTCCGCAGACGGTGATGATGTCGTTCATGCGTCGATCGTCATCGAGCCCGGGGCTGCCGAAGCAGCCCCGGGCTCGATCTGTGGCGTGTGGACCCGATCAGGCGACCTGTGGAGGACGAGTCCCCCGGGCCTCCTGTCCGGCCCTGGACCGCTAGTGCGCTCGGAACTCGGGCCGCGCCGCGAGCGGCCCGAGCGCGGCGTGGACCGCGCCCTTCGCGGACTCGAGCGACGGGTAGAGCCCGCCGGTGCGCCCTCGTCCGTAGAGTTCGACCTGGAAGCCGTCCGCGGCACGGTGGATGCTGCCCACCGCACCTGCCGGACCGATCGCGACCCAGGTCCCGGTGTTGTTCGTCATCGTTCGACCACCTCCTCGTGGCCCCGACGCCCGAGGATCAGGACGCCAGGATGTACTGACTGTAGGCCTTGCGGACCTTGTTCACCTTGGGCAGCGCGACTGCGAGGCAGTAGCCCTGGCCGGGGTTCTTCGCGAAGAAGTCCTGGTGGTACTCCTCCGCCGGGTAGAACGTCGTGAGCGGTTCGATCGTGGTGACGATGCCGCCGTCCCAGATCTCGGATGCGCGCGCGATCGCCTGCTCGAACAGCACGCGCTGCGCGTCGTCCGCCGGGAACATCGCCGACCGGTACTGCGTGCCGACGTCGGCGCCCTGCCGGTTCAGCTGCCGCGGGTCGTGCAGCGTGAAGAAGACGTCGAGGATCACGTCGGCCGGGATCACCGTCTCGTCGAACGTGACCGCGACGGCCTCGGCGTGACCGGTCGACCCGGTGCACACCAGCTCGTACGAGGGGTTCTCCACCCGACCGCCGATGTAGCCGGACTCCACGTCCTGCACGCCCTGGAGCGTGCGGTACACGGCGTCGAGACACCAGAAACATCCACCTGCGAGCACGAACGTGGTCATGGCCACAACCTACCTCCCGGAGTCCGGCAGCGGACCGGCTGCGGACGGCCCGCACCGGGGACATCCCCTCCACAGCGCGCTGCGTCCGTCCCACCGTCCACGATGCCTCGGCAGAGCCCCGGCGTGTCGGTGGTGGCCCGTAGCGTCGGGACCACACCGACCAGGAGGCCACGATGCAGACCACGACCGAACCCGCACTGCGGATCCGCTCCGTCCCGCTCTCCCGGTCGCGCGGCGACTACCGCATCCTCGACGTCCGCGACGACCTGAGCCGTGTGACCCGCGCCAACGGCGAGATCGTCGGGTACGTGGACCGCATCGACGTCGCCGGTGACACCGCCTACCGCGCCCGTCGCTACGTCGCCACCGAGCGTCGGTTCGTCGAACTGCCGAACGTGTGGTCCGCCGACGACGCCGTGGACTGCCTCCGCTGGTCATGATGTTCCAGATTGGAATCATCTGGGGTCGGATGTGCGGAACGCCGTTCGTCCTCCCCAGGGCCTGACCGTTTCGTGAGTATGGTGCGCGCATGGACTGGTGGAACGACCTGACCGACTGGACTGCGTCCGACGACGGGTGGCGGGTGATCTCGGGTGCCGTGATCCCCTTCGTCGCCATCGTCGTCGCCGGCGTGATCGCGGCGCTCATCGGACGGGGTGCGACCAAGCGGGTCGTCGCCCTGCAGGAGCGTGAGTCGAAGAACGCCGCCGTCGCGGCGATCATCTCCGCGGCGCGCAAGGCCGCTGCCTGGGGTTCGCTCGGGCACGACGAACGCGGGTACGCGGACCACCTGGCAGAGGACGCCGACATCCGGCTCCGGCTGCTCCCCGTGCAGGGTGCGCCCCTCGCCGCCAGCTGGGCGCAGCACGAGATCGCCGACATCAAGAAGAACTCGTCGACCTTCAGCTTCCAGGCCGACCAGTCGCTCGCCGAGTTCCGCGACCGCCTGCTCGAATGGCAGGCCCGCCCGGGCCGCGCCCGCAAGCTCTTCAAGGCCGACCTTGAGCGCTGGAAGTTCGAGTCCCCCGACCCCGATGCCGACCTGATCAAGCGCCAGCAGGACTGGAACGCCGACCAGAACGGCACCGCCCGGCCGCAGAGCCCGACCCCGGCGGCTCCCGCGCCGGCGGCTCCCGTCGAGCGCCCCACGCCGACGACGACGTCCCTGCGTCCGGCGCAGCGAGCAGCAGGAGCTCCCACCTCCGCACCGTCGACCCCGGCCAACGCCGGGTCGACCCCCGGCGGTGCAGCCCCCGCAGCGCCCGCTGCCTCCGCCGCCTCCACTCCCGCAGCTCCCGCGGCAGGACCCGGGTTCTCGGTGAAGCGCGGTGGGTCGGACGCCAACGCCACCCGCTCCTACGGCGAGAACACCACCCGCGTCTACGGCGACGACACCGCGCCCCCGGTACGCCCGGCACTCGGCACCCCCACGTCACCCGCACGCTCGACCCCGACCCGCGGGACCGACGACACCGAGGTCGTGGACGACGACGCCGTCACCCAGGCGTTCGGCGACTCCGACCGGGTGACCCCGGCCCGCAGCACCGACCGTCCCGCGTCGTCCGCCGTGGTGACGCCGACGCCGACCTCGGCCGACGCGCACGTCAACCGGACCCCCGCCAACGACGTGCCGACGACCCAGGCGTCACCGGCTGCTCCGTCGTCCCCGGCTGCCCCGGCGTCCGCCCCGGCCCCGAAGGTCGAGACCCCGGGCACGACGAACACGACGTCCATCCCGACCCGCATCACCCAGGCCCCGGCGGAACCGACCGACGCGAACGAGACGTCCGAGGCGCCGTACACGCAGCCGATCAGTGCCGCCGAACTCCGCCGCCGCGCAGCGGACGACGACGAGTAACGGGCCAGGACACCCAGCACCCGCTCGAACGAGCAACGGGCCGCCATCCGATCGGATGGCGGCCCGTTCGCGTCGTGCCCCCGGCAGGAATCGAACCCGCGGCACGGTGGGTAGAAACCACCTGCTCTATCCACTGAGCTACGGAGGCGAGCGACGTCGATTCTAACCGGGACCCGCCGGTCGAGCGGTTCCGGAACGGTTCGGCCCGCGTCTGCTCGCAGTTCGCCTCCGGGACACCCGCACTTCGTACCGTCCGGGAGATGCACTCCTCTCCCACCGTCCTCGCCGTCGTCCCCGCGCGCGCCGGCTCGAAGGGCATCCCGGGCAAGAACCTGCGGACGGTCGCCGGCCGGTCGCTCGTCCGCCGGGCCGTGGAGTCGGCGCGGAGCGCGGCACTGATCGACGCCGTGATCGTCACGACCGACGGCGACGCCATCGCGGCGGAGGCACGAGCAGCCGGCGCCGACGTGGTCCGACGGCCGGCCGACCTCGCGGGCGACGAGGCGTCGTCGGAGTCCGCGCTGCTCCACGTGCTCGACGAACTCGAGGCCGCGGGCACCGGACTGCCCGAGGTCCTGGTGTTCCTGCAGGCGACCTCGCCGTTCATCGACCCGGATGACCTCGACACGGCGATCCGGCGCGTCTCGGAGGGGCACGCCGACGTCGTGTTCGCCGCAGCGCCGTCGCACGCGTTCCTGTGGCGCGTCGCCGCGGACGGTTCAGCCGTCGCCGTGAACCACGACGCCGCCACCCGTCCGCGTCGCCAGGACCGCGCGGCCGAGTACCGCGAGACCGGCGCCTCGTACGTCATGCGGACCGATGGCTTCCGGCAGCACCGGCACCGCTTCCACGGCCGCGTCGAACTCATCGCCGTCGACACCGCCGGCGCGATCGACATCGACGACGAGACGGACCTGATCGCGGCCGAAGCCGCGGCCGACGCCACGGCCGAAGCCAGGTCCGAAGTCGCGGCCGACATCACGGCCGACGCCACGGCCGGTGCCGTCGCTCCCCAGACCCAGGACCACGACCCATCCCCGACGCGGGCAGCCCCCGCACTGAACGGAGCACCATGACCGTCACCATCGGCACGTCCACGATCGGCGCTGGCCACCCCGCGTACCTCATCGGCGAGATCGGCCTCAACCACAACGGGGACGTCGACATCGCCAAGCAGCTCATCGACGTCGCAGCCGACGCCGGGCTGCAGGCCGTGAAGTTCCAGAAGCGCACCCCGGCCATCGCCACCCCGGAGCACATGAAGAACACGCCCCGCAGCACCCCGTGGGGCGAGATGACCTACCTCGAGTACCGCTACCGCGTCGAGTTCGACCGCGACCAGTACATCGAGATCGGCGACCACGCGACCCTCCGTGGTCTCGACTGGTTCGCCTCACCGTGGGACGAGCCATCCGTGGACTTCCTCGAGGACCTCAACGTCGTCGCGTACAAGATCGCCTCGGCATCGGTGACCGACCTCGGGATGCTCGCCGCCGTCGCCGCGACCGGCAAGCCCGTCATCCTGTCGACGGGCATGTCGACCCTCGAGCAGATCGACGCCGCCGTCGACGCCCTCGGCACCGACCGCCTCGTGCTCATGCACGCCACGTCGACGTACCCGCTCCCCGCCGAGGAGGCGAACCTCCGCATGATCGACACCCTCGCCCACCGCTACTCGGGCGTGCCGGTCGGGTACTCCGGCCACGAACCGGGCCTGCAGATCTCGATCGCCGCCGTGGCCCTCGGCGCGACCGCGGTCGAACGCCACATCACGCTCGACCGCACCATGTGGGGCTCGGACCACGCGGCCTCGCTCGAGCCGCACGGCCTGAAGACCCTGGCGCGGGACATCCGCATCATCGAGACGGCACTCGGCGACGGCGTCAAGAGGATCTTCCCCGGCGAGCAGGCACCGCTCGCGAAGCTGCGCCGCGTCGGCGCGTGAGCGGATGCAGTCCCCATCCAACCGCCGGCGAGCAGGCACCGCTCGCGAAGCTGCGCCGCGTCGGCGCGTGACCGGAGGTCGCGCGGGTGGAGCGCTGCACGTGAGCGGCCCGGTCGACGGGACCCACGCCCTGGACGCGCCGGCTGACGGGGGTGCGCCGAGCAGCGGACGGGAGGCGCGCCTCCCGTCCGACGCGTCACCACGCGTCCGACGCGTGGTCGGCCTGGTCGACACCGATTCGTTCGCGAAGTGGGGCGCGCACCTGCTGGCGACGGCCCCGGCCGACTGGGACCTGGAGCTGCGCACCGTGGCGACCCCGCGGTCTGCGAGTCCGGAACAGCTGCGGTCGGCGTTCCGCGGACTGGACCGGCGGCTCGCCCACCTGCGCCACGATCCCCCGGCACCGAAGGACGTCGACGCCGTCGTCGAGGAGCTCCGCGTCGACCCGCCGGACGCCGTCCTCGTGTCGTTGATCGGCCCCGTCGCCGAACTCGTCATCGACGAGGTGCACCGGCGGATCCCGGACCGGCCGGTGCTGGTGTCGGGACTGCCGGGGATCTCGTTCCCGGCGAAGTGGAAGGGCATCTTCTTCCGCGCCCGAGCCGACCTGTTCGTGCTGCACAGCCACCGTGAGGTCCGGGCGTACGACGAGATGGCGCGCGAGGGCGGGGTGCAGCCGCACTTCGCGCTCGCCACGCTGCCCTTCGCGCGGAGCGCGACCGCCGGCGCGAGCGCGAGCGCGACCGCGACCGCCAGAACCGGCGCGACCGCGACCGCCAGCGAGAGCGCGTCCGTCCGTGACTCCGTCGTCTTCGCCGCCCAGCCGAGTGTCCCGCTGGAGCGCGCCGACCGCGCCCTCGTGGTGCAGTGGCTCGTCGCCACCGCACGGCAGCACCCGGAGTGGCGCGTCGTGATCAAGACCCGCGCGGCCGCCGGCGAACACCAGACGCACCGCGAGGAACACCCCTACCCCGACCTCGTGCCGGCAGACGCCCCGGCGAACCTGGTGGTCGAGAGCGGGCCGATGGCCGAGCACCTCGACCGTGCGGTGGCCCTCGTGACGATCAGCTCGACAGCGGTGCTCGAAGCGGCCGCCCGCGGTGTGCCCGCACTGACGCTCACGGACTTCGGCATCGGACGGCACCTGATCAACGAGGTGTTCGTGTCGAGCGGCCTCGAGGGCGACTCGGTCGACCTGGTGGACGGCCGGTTCGGCACGGTCCGACCGAGCTGGATGCGGGACAACTACTTCCACCCGGCCTCGGAGAACGACTGGCAGCAGCGGCTGACCGAGCTCATGGCACGGCGGGACGCCGGGACGCTCGTCGACCGCGAACCCGCACGCCGCAGCCGGGGCGGAGTGCTGCGCCGGGCCTGGGAGCGGAAGAACGCCCTCGGCGGCGCAGACCGCTCGGCGCTCGGCTGGCTCGCACTCGCGATCGGGGCCCCGATCCGCACGGTAAAGCGGCTGGCGCGGAAGGCGATGGCGCTGGTCGACCCGCCGGAGCCGGTCGTGGTGGCGGCGCCGACGTCGCAGCGCGCGGCGGGCTCGGTCGGCGCGGCGAGCGCCGGCAGCGCGACGAGCGCCGGCAGCGCGACGAGCGGTCGTTCAGAGGGCCTTGGCGATCGCCAGCAGCAGTTGGTCTCGGGTGGGGACCCCGGGTGAACGGAAGACCTCGGCTCCGTCCTCCCGCCGCACGATGATCGTGGGCGTGGAACGGATGCCGAGGTCCTCCGCGTCGTCGGGGTACGACGCCACGTCACGTTCGGTCACGGCGAGCCCGGGGACGAGTGCCGACGCCTCGGCCGACACCCGGCGGGCGGCGGCGCACGGCGCACAGAAGGCGGACGTCCAGAGGTCGAGCTGCATGTGACCCTGCAACACGGCGGCGTGGGGTTCTACTCCCGGTCGAACTCGCCGCTGCGGTCGCCGCGGTCGGCCAGGTCGTCCACCGGGTCGGACTCACCCGGCTCGTAGGTGAACTCGACGGAGATCTGGTCGAGGACCTGCCGCGACTTGGTCGCGCGGTAGGTGAAGGCCGTCTGCAGGCCCTCGACGTCGGCGAACACCGTGACCTCGTCGTCCAGCGCGTCGCTCGTCGCGGTGCGGGTGTCGGTCGTGCCGTCGAAGGGGCCGCCGTGGAAGATCGCGGTGTACTCGTCGCCTTCGTGGATGGTGATGTCGCTCATGCGTCCCTTCTACCAGGCGGTGCCGGACGCGGTCTGTTGCGCATTGCATAGCACAGCTATATAGTTCAGCTATGGAAACAACGCGTGCGCAGACGATCGAGACGCTCCTCGTCTCCGTCAACCGCCTGATCCGCAGCGCCGTGCAGTCGACGGGCAACACCACGTCGGCAGCGGTCTGGCGCACGCTCGGCATCCTCGAGTCCGACGAGCCGCTCCGACTGGGTGAGCTCGCGGTCGCCTCGCGCGTGGCGCAGCCCACGATGACCCGGCTCGTCACCGGCATGCTCGCCGACGGCCTGGTCTCGCGCAGCGTCGACCCCGACGACTCCCGCGGGCAGCTCATCGAGATCACCGACGCGGGCCGCGCACGACTCACCGCCTGGCGCGCCACGCTCACCGACACGGTCGGCCCGCTGTTCGCCGACCTCACCGACGACGACTGGGACGTCCTGCACCACGCGGCCGTCCTGATCGCACAGCGCACGAACACCACCACCCCCGCGACGTCGTCCACCGGGACGGCACCGACCAGAACGGAGACCACCGCGTGAACGCCCACGCACCTGCCGGCCAGTCCGGCTCCATCCTCAAGCAGTCGTCGGCGGTCTGGGCGATCGCGTTCGCCTGCGTCGTCGCCTTCATGGGCATCGGTCTCGTCGACCCGATCCTCCCCGCGATCGCTGCGTCGCTCAAGGCGACCCCGGCGCAGACCGAACTGCTGTTCACGAGCTACCTGGCGGTCACCGGCGTCGCGATGTTCCTCACCAGCTGGGTCTCGAGCCGCATCGGCGCGAAGCGCACCCTGCTCGTCGGTCTGGCTCTCATCGTCGTGTTCTCGGTCCTCGCCGCCACGTCGAACAGCGTGTGGAGCATCATCGACTTCCGCGCCGGCTGGGGCCTCGGCAACGCGCTCTTCATCTCCACCGCGCTGGCCACCATCGTCGGTGCGGCATCGGGTGGCACCGCCTCGGCGATCATCCTCTACGAGGCAGCACTCGGTCTCGGCATCGCCGTCGGTCCGCTCGTCGGCGGCCTGCTCGGATCGGTCAGCTGGCGCGGTCCGTTCTTCGGCGTCACCACCCTGATGGCCGTCGCGTTCATCGCCATCGTCGCCTTGCTGAAGACCGGCAGCCTCGAGAAGCCCACCCCGACGAAGCTCTCGGCACCGTTCCGCGCCCTCGGCCGTCCCGCGCTCGCCGCACTCGCCGCGACCGCGCTGTTCTACAACATCGGCTTCTTCGTCCTGCTCGCCTACACGCCCTTCCCGCTCGGCTTCGGCGCGCTCGGCATCGGCTTCACGTTCTTCGGGTGGGGGCTCGGTCTCGCGATCACGTCCGTCTGGGTCGCCCCGATGCTCACCGCCCGTCTCCGCCGGACGACCGTGCTGAAGATCGCGTTGCCCCTGCTGGCACTCGACCTGTTCGCCGCGGCCGTCGTCGTGGACTCGCAGGTCGGCCTCATCATCTGCGTCATCGTCGGCGGACTCGTCCTCGGTGTCCTGAACACGGTGCTCACCGAGTGCGTCATGGAGGCCACGGACCTGCCCCGCTCGGTCGCCTCGAGCGCGTACTCGGCCGTCCGCTTCATCGGCGGAGCCATCGCCCCGCCGGTCGCGACCCTGCTCGCCGACGAGTTCGCTCCCTCGGCCGCGTACGTGTTCGCCGGAGCGTCGGTCGCCGTCGCGTTCGTCGTCGTCCTCTGCACCACGAAGGTCCTGCGCCGCGTGGACGACGGTGCCGAGCCGGAGCGCGTCGAGGCCGAGGCCATCGGCGCCGGAGAGATGTCCTAGCCCCGAGCCTCACCCCCGGCGGTCCCGATCCCGCTTCCAGTCCCGGTCCCGCTCCCGCGTCCGCTTCCGGTCCCGCTTCTCCGCGAACGGGCGAAACACCCGGGTGCCGCGCCACGCGACCGCGCCATTTCGCCCGCTCGCGGTGCGCAGCGGCCGTCCCGCTTGCCCGCCCTGCCGAGCGGGCGAAACACCCGCGTGCCACCCGACGCGACCGCGGCATTTCGCCCACTCGCGGTGGGCGCACTGGTCGCGACCATCCTGGAGGCCCGGCGCCCGCCCGGCGGACCGGCTCCGGGCCTCCAGGCAGTCACCGCAACCGCCCCGCGAACCCTCGGCGCGTCCGGTGTGCGTCCGCGCGCCACGCGCTCGTCGAGCGGGCGAAACACCCGGGTCGCCGCTCCACGCAAGCCTGGCATTTCGCCCGCTCGCGGTGGGCGCACTGGTCGCGACCAGCCTGGAGGCCCGGCGCCCGCCCGGCGGACCGGCGCCGGGCCTCCAGGCCGTCACCACCACCGCCCCGCGCGCCTCCGCGTCGAGCGGCCTGCTGAGCGGGCGAAACACCCGGGTCGCCCCGCCACACGACCGCGGCATTTCGCCCGCTCGCGCGCTCGACGGACGCCGCTGCGCCGCTGCGCACGGGGCGCACGCGGGCCGGGAATAGGATCGTGCACATGGCAACCGCGAATGACCGCCTCGTCTGGATCGACTGCGAGATGACCGGCCTCGACCTCGAGGTCGACGAACTCGTCGAGGTGGCCGTGGTCATCACCGACTTCGACCTCGAGCCCGTGCACCCCGGCTTCGACATCGTGATCAAGCCCGACCAGTCCGCGCTCGACAACATGAACGAGTTCGTGACGAACATGCACGTCACGTCGGGCCTCATCGAGGAGATCCCGAACGGCGTCAGCCTGGCGGACGCCGAGTACCAGGTGCTCGAGTACATCCTCGAGCACGTCCCGGCGGAGGGCACCGCTCCCCTGGCCGGCAACACCATCGGCACCGATCGGGCGTTCCTGTCCAAGTACATGCCCCGCGTCGACGGCCACCTGCACTACCGGAGCGTCGACGTCTCGAGCATCAAGGAGCTCTGCCGCCGCTGGTTCCCGCGCGTGTACTTCAACTCGCCGGAGAAGCACGGCGGGCACCGCGCGCTCGCGGACATCCTCGAGTCGATCCGCGAGCTCGAGTACTACCGCCGCGCCGGCTTCGTCGCCGAACCCGGCCCGACCACCGAGGACGTCCGCGCCGTCCAGGCCGAGGTCGTCGAGAAGTGGGAACCGCGCCTGGCGCAGCCCGCAGCCGAGTGACGACACGGGTGGTCGGCACCACCCGCAGCATGTACTACTATTGAGTGGTCGCGCCGGTCCGCCGGTGTGTGCATGGTGGATATAGCTCAGTTGGTAGAGCGCCTGGTTGTGGTCTAGGAGGTCGCGGGTTCGAGACCCGTTATTCACCCCAGTATTCAAGAACAGACGAAGGCCCCGGTCCATTGGATCGGGGCCTTCGTCGTACCGCGAGTGGTCAGCGCGGTGTGGGACGATCCCTGCGTGATGGAGATGTCCGCCGACGACTTCGAGCAGCTCGTGACCGACGAACTCGACCTGCTCCCCGACGAGATGGTCGACGGCCTCGACAACGTGGTGTTCGTGGTCGAGGACGAACCGGAGGACGGCGAAGAGCTGTTCGGCGTGTACGACGGCATCGCGGCCACCGAGCGCGGGCAGTACGGCTTCGGCGAGCTGCCCGACCGGATCGTGGTGTTCCGGAAGCAGCACCTGGCCGAGTGCGACACCCTCGAAGACCTCAAGGACGAAGTGCACACCACGCTCGTCCACGAGATCGGGCACTTCTACGGCATCGACGACGAGCGCCTGCACGAACTCGGCTGGGCGTAGCGGGCGCCGCCCCTCAGAACCGCGTCGGCCCCACCTCGTGGTACTTCTCCCACGCACCCACCGGCCCCCGCCCGTGCAGCGCGTACTCGCCCACGAGCCGCTCCTTGTAGACCGCCGGGTTGTGCGACGCCACGACGCGGGCGTTCCGCCAGTGCCGGTCCAGCGCCCGGGTGCGGTCGGCCGCCGAGGCTCCGCCGACCTCGAACAGCTCGGACGCCGACCGCAGCACCCGCGGCCCGATCTCGACCTGTGCCTGGTACACGGCGTTCTCGGCCGCGTCGAGCAGCACGCGGTCCACGCCGACCCCGGGTTCGTTCGTCGCCACCACGGTGTCGAGCAGTCCCGCCGCGGCGGCGACCAGTGACCGGGCGGTGAACGCCCCGCTCGACAGCCGACCGAGGACCGCCAGGACCTGCGGGTCCTCCCCCGGCGTGGCCGCGTTCGCGTGGATGTACGTGCGGGTCCGTGGTCGGACGAACGCCACGGCGTCGTCGGACACCGCCTGACCGATCCCCGCGAGGACCGCCAGCAGGTACAGCTGGTAGAAGGCCTGGATGTGCGAGAGCGGGGCGTCCCGGTACGCCGACACCACAGCGGGGTCGACCGACACCCCGTCGAACACGGTGGTGCCGGACGCGGTCAGCCGCTGCCCGAAGCCGTCCCAGTCGTCGATGCTCGTCACGCCGAGTGCGGTGGCGTCGACGGCGAACGTCACGCGTTCCCCGTCGCGGTCCGCCGCCAGGTAGATCCAGTCCGCGTAGAGCGTGCCGGTCGAGTAGAACTTCCGACCGTCGAGGCGGAGGGAGTCACCGGCCGGCGTCACCGTCGTCGAGATGTCGGCCAGGGTCGTCCCGGTCCGCTCCGAGGTCGCGTTCCCGATGATCGCTCCGTCGACGATCCGGTCGAGCCACTCGTCGCGCGATTCGGAGTTCGGCCGGAGCAGCACGAGCTCGGTGTACCCGAAGTGTCCCCGCCACAGGTGCGCGATGTTCGAGTCCGCCGCCGCCAGGTCCGCCACCAGGTGCGCGAGTTCGACCAGGGTCGCGCCGAACCCGCCGCGGTCCTCCGGCACGCGCAACCGTCCGAACCCCGCGTCGGCCAGCGCGCGGACCTCGGCGTGCGGCAACGGCCGGTCGCCGGGAGCACCGGAGGCGAGCTCGCGCTCGACCGCGCCCTCGCGGATGGTCGCGAACACCGGTGCGAAGCGCGCCCGCAGCGTGGCCAGGCGGTCGGCCGGGAGGCCCGGCGTGCGCCCGTCGGTCGTCGTCGCGTCCGTCATGCGGGCACCTCCACCGCACGGGGTGCGTCGTCCCGGTGGGCCGCGGTCGCGCCGCTCGCGCCACCGGAGAACGCGCCGCGCCACTGCCGGGCGGGGTGCGAGTCCGGCAGCTGCGCGTGCCCGAAGAGCTTCTCGCGCAGGGTGCCCGCGCGGTACTCGGACTGCATCAGGCCACGCTCCTGCAGGGTCGGGGCGATGTGGTCGACGAACTCCTCGTACGAACCGGGCAGCGTCCAGTTGATGACGTTCACCCCGTCGACGCCGACCCGCTGCCAGTCGGCGAGCTCGTCGGCGATCTGCTCCGGCGTGCCGACGACCCGGGCGCGGAGCTTCGCGGACAGGCGTGCGAGGTCGGCGATCGTGGGTTCGCGGTCGCCGGCGGCCTCACGGAGCCACTGCAGGTGCGACTGCCCGGCGTGGGTGCGGACCTCGGACAGCGGGGTGTCCGGATCGAGGGCTTCGCCGGTGTCCGGGTCGAAGCCGAGGTTCGAGTGCACCAGGAAGCCGTCGGCCGTCAGGTACTCGTCGATCTCCGCTTCCTTGGCCTTCGCCTCGGCTTCGGTCGAGCCGGTGACGAATGTCAGGCCGAGGAAGAACGCGATGTCGTCCCGCCGGCGCCCGGCTGCCTGGGCGAGGTCACGGGTCTCGCGGATGAGCTGCTCGGTGGCGTCGCGGTTCGAGGTCAGGATGAACTGGGCCTCGGCGTTCCGTGCCGCGAAGGCCCGACCTGCGGGCGAGGAGCCGGCCTGGAAGAGCACCGGCGTGCGCTGCGGGCTGGGCGCGCTGAGGTGCGGGCCCTGCACGTCGTAGCGGGTGCCGTGGTGGTCGATGCGGTGCACCTTGTCGGGGTCGGCGTAGCCGCGGACCGGGTCCTTCAGCACGGCGCCGTCCTCCCACGAGCCCTCCCAGAGCTTCGCGCAGACCTCCAGGTACTCCTCGGCCCAGACGTAGCGCTCGTCGTGCTCCTCGAGCCGGTCGGCGCCGAAGTTGCGGGCGGCGCTGTCGAGCGCACTCGTGACGACGTTCCAGCCGATGCGGCCCCGCGTGATGTGGTCGAGCGTGGAGACCTTGCGGGCGAAGTCGAACGGGTGCGCCTGGATGACGCTCGACGTGAACGCCAGGCCGAGGTGCTCGGTCGACACGGCGAGCGCGGAGAGCAGCACCGAGGGGTCGTTCGAGGGGATCTGCAGTCCCTCGCGCAGGTTGGTCGAGTAGTCGCCGCGGCCGGGACCGTAGGTACCGACGACGTCGGCGAAGAACACGGCGTCGAACTTGCCGCGCTCGAGGGTCTTGGCCAGGTCGGTCCAGAGCGTCACGTCGTCGAAGTCGGCCTGGCGGGCGTCCGGGTGCCGCCACAGGCCGTGCTGGATGTGCGACGTCGTGTTCATGACGAAGGCCGCGAAGCGCAGCGGACGGTTCGGTGCATCGCTCATGCGTCCCATCGTGGTCGGCGGGCACCGCCCGACGACAGCGACGTGACCTTCCGTTACGCGCGGTGTTCCCCGCGGCCCTGGAGGCGACCATGCTCCTGAGGCATGCCGACCCCGAGTACCGTCACCGCGCCTCCCGGCCGTCCCGCCGCACCGTCGACCACCGCGACCCGCCGTCGCGTCGCCCTGGCCTCGTTCGTCGGCACGACGGTCGAGTACTACGACTTCTACCTGTACGCGACGGCATCCGCCCTGGTGTTCGCGCCGACGTTCTTCCCGTCGGTGACGCCCGCCGTCGGCGTGATCGCGTCGTTCGCGACCTACGGGGTCGGCTTCGTCGCGCGGCCGCTCGGCGGGGTGATCGCCGGACACCTGGGTGACCGCATCGGACGCAAGAAGCTGCTCGTCGCGTCCCTGGTGCTGATGGGCATCGCGTCGACGCTGATCGGTGTCGTGCCGTCGGCAGCGACCATCGGTGTCGGTGCCGTCGTCGCGCTGGTGTTCCTGCGGCTGCTGCAGGGCGTCGCGGCCGGCGCGGAGTGGGGCGGGTCGGCGCTCCTGTCCGTCGAGCACGCGCCCGAGCGGCACCGCGGGCTGTTCGGGGCGTTCACGCAGATGGGGTCGGCGGGCGGGATGCTGCTCGCGACCGGCGTGTTCACCCTGGTGCGCTCGCTGCTCGGCAACGAGGCGTTCCTCGCCTGGGGGTGGCGGCTGCCGTTCCTGTTCTCCGCGGTGATCGTGGCGGTCGGCCTGGTGATCCGGCTCGGCGTGCAGGACGCTCCGGTGTTCCAGGAGCTGCGGGCCTCCGGCGCGGTCGAGCGGTTCCCGGTCTGGCAGGCGATCCGGCACCACCCGCGCGCGATCCTGGTGACGGCCGGACTGCGCCTGGTGCAGCCCGCGCTGTACTCGATCCTGACGACGTACTCGCTGACCTACCTCGCGGCCGTGCGGGGACCGTCCGGCTCCGATGCGGGGTTGCAGGCCGTGCTCGTGATCTCGGCGGTGTCGCTCGTGTCGACGCCGTTCTGGGGCTGGCTCTCCGACCGGGTGGGTCGCCGCGTGCTCACGATCTGGTCGGCAGTGGGCATCGCGGTGCTCATCTGGCCGTTCTTCGCGTTCCTCGACGCCGGGCCGCTCGTGCTGCTGCCGCTCGTGGCGCTCATCGGGATGTGCGTGTTCCACGACAGCATCTACGGGCCGCAGGCAGCCTGGTTCGCGGAGCAGTTCCCGACCGGGCGGCGGTACTCGGGGATGTCGCTCGGGTACCAGATCGGGTCGATCTTCTCGGTGGGACTGACGCCGCTGCTGGCCGCGGTGTTCGTGGAGCTCGGTGGGGGCTCGCCGTGGATCCTGTGCGGGTACCTCGGGGTGTACGCGGTGCTGACCATCGTGGCGGCGGTGTTCGCGGTGGACCCCGCTGCGCGTGCGGGCGCGGGCGCGGGCGGCGGCGGCGCGGGCGGCGGCGGCGGCGCGGGCGGCAGCGGCGCGGGCGGCAGCGCTACGTCCGCAGCACCACGTCGGCCAGGGACGCCGGGTCCTCGGCGACGATGAAGTCCTGCTCCTGCGCCGCCCACCGGTCCCACTCGCGCGCGAACGTGTCGCCGTCGCGGCCGATCGCCCGGTCCCAGCGGACTGCGTCGTCGGCCTCGAGCCACACCGCCAGCGAGGCGAGCGCCACCGACGCCCGGGACACCGCCCCACAGCCCTCGATCACGATCGGCAGGTCGGGGTCGACGGCGGTCCACTCCGCAGGACCGTCGGTCGCCCAGTCCCACCGGCGGTAGCCGCTGGGTGCGCCGAGCACGTCACGGACCACGGCGTCGGCCGCCGCGCGGAGTCCGTCCCACCCCGGGTAGACGTCGTCGAGGTGCACGACCTGCGCTCCCAGCAGCCGGGCGAGCTGGTCGCCGAGGGTCGTCTTGCCGGTGCCGGAGCGGCCGTCGACGAGCACCACGAGGCGCCCTCCCGACGCTGCCGCGGCGCCGGCAGCGGCTGCGGCGACACCCGCGGCGAGACCGTCGCCACCCGCCGCCTCCGTCGCATCAGACACGCCAGGTCCCCGCTGCCACCGCGACCGTGATCGACACCACGCCGATCCCGACGAGCACCGCGACCATCGCCCACTCCGGCCCCGCGAACCGCGCGACCCGCGCCCACGTCCGTCGTCCGGGAGCCCCGAACCCACGCGACTCCATCGCCACCGCCAACCTCGTCGCCCGTCGCAGTGCCAGGACCAGCAGCGCGAACGCCATCGATACCCCACGTCGCAGCCGACCGGTGTCGGCCAGCCCCCGAGCGCGCCGCGCCATCGCGAGCTGCCGCCAGTCGTCCACGAGCAGCGTCATCATCCGGATGGCCGCGAGCGCTCCGAGCACGAACCGCGCGGGCAGTCGCAGCACCTGCGCGAGCCCGTCGGCCAGGTCGGTCGGGTCGACACGCACGAACAACGCGACCGCGGGCAGCCCCACCGCGAGCACGCGCAGTGCCGTCGCCAGCGCGAGCGTCAGCGACCCGTCGGTGACGTGGGCGAAGCCGAAGTCGAACCACTCCCGCCCGGAGGGTCGTCCGTACAGCGCGATGCTCACCGCCGTGAGCGGCACGGCCACCAGGACCGGGGACACCCGCAGCAGCAGGGTCCGCACCGGCAGCCGCAGGAGCGGCAGCAGGGCGAGCTCGAGGGCGAGTGCGACGGCTGCGGACACGACGTCCAGGCTCAGTACGAGGCACACGCCGAGTGCGAGGACGCCGACGAGTGAGGCGACCGGTTGGACGGCGCGGACGCCGCGGTGGTGGTCGGGCGCGGGGGCGGTCGCGGTCGCGCGGGTCGGGTCGGGCGCGGGCGCGGTCGCGTGCGGCGGGTCGGTCGCGGTCGTTGCGTCTCTTCGGTCTGGAGGCGCGGTTCGGCCCGTCGTCGTCGGCCCCGTCTCCGGGGTGGTTGCCGTCGCACCCCCCTGGTCGCGTTCCACGTGCCCTTGGTCGCCCTCCACGCGCCGGGCTCCGTCCGCCGCGAGCACGACCTCGTCGGCGTCGAGTGCACGGATCAGGTCGCGGTCGTGCGTGACGGCGACGATGGTGGTGGTGCCGGCGTCGGCGAGCACTCCGAGGTGCCGGACGACGGCGTCCCACGTGGCGCGGTCCTGCCCGGAGGTCGGTTCGTCGAGCACGACGACGGGCGGCCGTGCGGCGACCACCGCGGCGATGGCGAGCCGTCGCTGCTCGCCGCCGGACAGCGTGAAGGGGTTGGCGTCGGCGAGGTGGGCGAGGCCGAACTCGCCGAGGACCGCGTCCGCCCGGTCCGCGGCGTCCGGTGTGCCGAGCGCTCTGGGGCCGGCCTCGACCTCCTCGCGGACGGAGCGGGCGACGAACTGGTGCTCGGGGTCCTGGAAGACGGTGCCGATGCGGGCGGACAGCTCGCGGCTCGACCAGGTGTGCGGTGCGGGGTCGAGGCCGGCGGCGAGTTCCGTCGTTGCCGAGAGCTCCCCCGCCGCCGGAGGCAGGAGCCCCGCGAGCGTGAGGCCGAGTGTCGACTTGCCGATGCCGTTCGGTCCCGTGACCGCCACGACCTGACCGGCTCGGAGCTCGAGGTCGATCCCGCTGCCCACCCGCTGCCGCTTGCCGCGGGCGGTCCCGAGGTCCCGGGCCTCGAGCAGCGCCGCGCCCGCCCCCGCCCCGGCGCCCTCCCCCGCGCCGAGCGGGCGAAATGCCGCGGTGCCCTCGGCGGCCGACCGGGGCATTTCGCCCGCTCGCGCAGCGGCACGAAGCCGCCCGCGGGCCGCACCACGTCCGGGCTCGGCGCCGGGCACCCACACCCCGGCCGCGGTGAGCGCGGCGCCGTGCCGTGCGAGGACCTCGGCCGGGGCGCCGTCCGCGACGACTCCGCCGCCGGGTGCGAGCAGCACGAGCCGGTCGACCAGATCGAGCCAGGTGCCGATCCGGTGCTCCACCACGAGCAGGGTCGCCCCGGTCTCGTCGAGCAGCGCCCGGACGGCGTCGTGCACCTGGAGCACGCCGGCCGGGTCGAGGTTCGCGCAGGGTTCGTCGAGCACGAGGGCTCCCGGACGCATCGCGAGTACCCCGGCGAGCGCCAGCCGTTGCCGCTGGCCGCCGGACAGCATCGCGGTGGAACGGTCGAGGGGCAGGTCGAGCCCGACGACCTCGAGGGCCGACCGCACCCGCGCCCAGGTCTCGTCGCGCGGGACGCCGAGGTTCTCACAGCCGAACGCCACGTCGTCACCGATCCGCGACATCACGGTGTGCGCCTCGGGGTCCTGCATGACGAGGCCGACACGCCCGCGGACCGCGCGGGGGTCGGCACCGTCGACCAGGACCGAGCCGTGCGCGGAGGCAGCCGTGTCGTCGGTGGCGTCGGGTTCGTCGGGCAGGACCGCGGCGACCGCTCGGAGCAGCGTCGACTTGCCGGAGCCGGACGGTCCGACGATCGCGACCCGCTCCCCCGGCTCGACGCTCAGGTCGACGCCGCGGACGGCCCACTCGGCGCGTTCGGGGTAGCGCCATCCCCAGTCGCGGAACGCGATGCGTGCGGCGCGCACGCCGACGGCGTCCGGGGACGTCGACGACGGAGCGGACACCGTCACACCAGTTCGCGCGGCCGACG
The DNA here is from genome assembly GCF_054060195.1 of Curtobacterium sp. PvP017. Lineage (NCBI taxonomy): Bacteria > Bacillati > Actinomycetota > Actinomycetes > Micrococcales > Microbacteriaceae > Curtobacterium > Curtobacterium sp. PvP017. The sequence continues at coordinate 39,965 of NZ_JBSSCY010000005.1, read as the reverse complement.
CCGACTGTGTTCGCGACCCGCCGCGAACGAGGACAGCACGCCGGTGCGGGCGAGTGCGCGGACGAGCAACCACGAACCGGCACCCGCGATCACCGCGCCCGAGATGACCGCGCAGACGACGTAGACGATCTTGAACGCGGCGTCGAGGCCGGGGTACCACAGCACGGTGTCGTTGATGCCGAGCGCGAGGCCGGCCGCGGCGCCCGCCAGGACGACGACCGGCAGCCGGTACACGCGGTACAGGAACAGGGCGAGGACGATCTCGGCTCCGAGGCCCTGGACGAGCCCGGCCTCGAGCGTCAGCCAGCCCCACTGGGTGCCGAATAGTGCCTCGACGGACGCGGCGACCATCTCACCGTAGAGTGCGGCGCCGGGCTTGCGGACGACGATGGCGACGAGTGGGCCAGCGAGCAGCCATACGCCGCCGAACAGCGCTTTCGTCCCCGGCAGGACGAGGTCCATGACGGCACTGATGGGTTCGTAGCCGAACTCCCAGAGCCGGAAGACGACGCCGAGTGCCACCGCGAGCACGCTCGCGACGACGATGTCGACGACCCGCCAGCGCAGCGATCGCCGCGGGGCGGTGTGGACGGTAGATGACGTGCCAGAAGACATGGTGCTGGACTCCTCCCTGCGCCGGCATGATCCGGATCAGGTTCGACGGTCGGAGCGCCACTCGCTCCCTCTCAGCCCGGCGGTCCCGGACTCCCGTGTGTGTCCCAGCAGTCTAGACGTGGTCGCGACCACATGACGGGTCGCGACCACGGATCGGACGGGAGGCCCGTGGCGGGTCCGTCACGGGCCTCCCGTCCGATCGTCGCTACTTCTTCAGGACGCGCACCAGTTTCCGGAGCACGGTGCCGGTCACCCAGACGAGCGGGATGCTGACGGCGACGAGCGAGATGAGGTTCGGCTCGAACTCGAGGTCCTTGCCGGGGCGACGGACGTACGCGCCGACCGGGATCGACGCGCCGCCGCCACCACCGCCGCCGTTCTCGTCGTCCCCGCCGCCCCCGAAGCCGAACCAGCCGAGGGACACCGGGATGAGGGTCTGGTCTCCGACCTCGACGGGGTCCCCGTAGTTCGTGGAGACGCCGATCGGGCGTACCTTGTCTGCGATCTGCGTGACGATGTTGGCCATGCGCGCGACGCTACTCGTCCGTTCCTCCACAGGGCGGGCCACGCGCGCAGGGGTGCACAGCTGGGGCTTGTCTGCGGACGCGGACGGGCGTCACCGATATGTTGGCGCGACCATCACCTGGAGGACCGTTTGCACACCTGGCCCGGCAACCCGTACCCGCTCGGGGCGACCTACGACGGAAGCGGCACGAACTTCGCGCTCTTCAGCGAGGTCGCCGAGCGCGTCGAACTCTGTCTGTTCGACACCGACGGCAACGAAGAGTGCATCCCCCTCGTCGAGGTCGACGCCTACGTCTGGCACGCCTACCTGCCGAACATCGGCCCCGGGCAGGAGTACGGCTTCCGTGTCCACGGCCCGTACGACCCCGACAGCGGTGCACGCTGCAACCCGTCGAAGCTCCTGCTCGACCCCTACGCCAAGGCGACGAGCGGCGAGATCGACTGGGACCAGTCACTCTTCGCGTACACGTTCGGCGACCCTGACTCGACGAACGACGACGACTCTGCGGCGCACATGATGAAGGGCGTCGTGATCAACCCGTTCTTCGACTGGCAGGGCGACCGCGCACCGCGCACGCCCTACGGCGAGACCGTGATCTACGAAGCACACGTCAAGGGCCTCACCGAGACCCACCCCGACGTGCCGGAGGAGCAGCGCGGCACCTACGCCGGCGTCTCCCACCCCGCGGTCATCGAGCACCTGCAGCGACTCGGCATCACGACGCTCGAGCTCATGCCCGTGCACCAGTTCGTGAACGACTCCACCCTGCAGGACAAGGGGCTGTCGAACTACTGGGGCTACAACACCATCGGCTTCTTCGCGCCGCACTCCTCGTACTCGTCCTCGGGCGACCAGGGGCAGCAGGTGCAGGAGTTCAAGACCATGGTGCGGGAACTCCACCGCGCCGGCATCGAGGTCGTGCTCGACGTCGTCTACAACCACACCGCCGAGGGCAACCACCTCGGACCGACACTGTCGTTCCGCGGCATCGACAACGCGGCGTACTACCGCCTGGTCGACGACGACAAGAAGTTCTACATGGACTACACGGGCACCGGGAACTCGCTCAACGTCGGGCACCCGCACTCGCTGCAGCTCATCCTCGACTCGCTGCGCTACTGGGTGACCGAGATGCACGTCGACGGCTTCCGCTTCGACCTCGCCTCGGCGCTCGCCCGTGAGTTCTACGAGGTCGACCGGCTGTCCGCGTTCTTCGAGCTCGTGCAGCAGGACCCGATCGTGTCGCAGGTCAAGCTCATCGCCGAGCCCTGGGACGTCGGCCCCGGCGGCTACCAGGTCGGAAACTTCCCTCCCCAGTGGTCGGAGTGGAACGGCAAGTACCGCGACACCGTGCGCGACTTCTGGCGGGGTGAGTCGTCCACGCTCGGCGAGTTCGCCTCCCGCATCTCCGGCTCGGCCGACCTGTACGAGCACGACGGCCGCACGCCCAAGGCGAGCATCAACTTCATCACCGCGCACGACGGCTTCACGCTGTACGACCTCGTCGCCTACAACGAGAAGCACAACGAGGCCAACGGCGAGGACAACAACGACGGCGAGAGCCACAACCGGTCCTGGAACTCCGGCGCCGAGGGTCCGACCGACGACGAGGCCGTGAACGCCCTGCGGCTGCAGCGACGCCGGAACTTCCTTGCGACGCTGCTCCTCAGCCAGGGCGTGCCGATGATCGCCCACGGTGACGAGCTCGGCCGTTCGCAGTCCGGCAACAACAACGTCTACGCGCAGGACTCCGAGCTCAGCTGGATCGACTGGGAGACCGCGGACGACGACCTCGTCCAGTTCACGGCCGACGTCGTGAAGCTCCGCCACGACCACCCGACGTTCCGCCGCACCCGGTACTTCAACGGGCGCCCGGTCCGCCGCGGCCAGGACGAGCCGCTGCCCGACGTGGTGTGGCTCACCCCCGACGGCGAGGCCATGTCGCCGGAGGACTGGGACTCCGGCTTCGGCAAGAGCGTCGGCATGTACCTGAACGGCGACGGGATCCGTGGGCGCGACTCCCGCGGTGAGCGTGTCACCGACGTGGCGTTCATCACGTACTTCAACGCCCACGACGACGTCGTGACCTTCACGCTGCCGCCCGAGGAGTACGCACCGGGGTGGACGGTCCGCATCGACACCGCCGAGCCCGGCGCCCGCGACGAGGTCATCGACGCCGGCACGCCGCTCGACGTCCCCGCCCGGTCGATGATCGTCCTCCGCGCCGAGCCGAACCACGAGGTCTCCGCCGCGCCGGTCGAGGTCCAGCACCACGAGGGCGATCCGGAGCTCCGGTCCCCGCAGGACGCCGTCACCCCGGCGAACCCCGCCGGCTCCACCGCGCCGAGCGGTACCGCACGATGAGCGCCGAGGCACCGGGAGCCGGGCGTCGCGTCCCGGTCTCGACGTACCGGCTGCAGGTCTCCGCGGACTTCGACCTGGCCGCAGCACGCGACCTCGTCGACTACGTGCACGACCTCGGCGCCGACTGGCTGTACCTGTCGCCCGTCCTGCAGTCGGAACCCGGCTCGAACCACGGCTACGACGTCGTCGACCACACGCACGTCGACACCGACCGCGGCGGTGACGAGGCCCTCCGGGTCCTCGCCGAGGCCGCGCACGCCGTCGGCCTCGGCGTGCTGGTCGACGTCGTCCCGAACCACGTCGGGGTCGCCACCCCGGAGATCAACCCGTGGTGGTGGTCCCTGCTCGAACTCGGCCAGGGCTCCCCCGTCGCGTGGGCGTTCGACGTCGACTGGGACGCCGGCGACGGCAAGGTCCGGGTGCCGGTCCTCGACGACCGGCTGCTCGACGCCGTGTCGCTCGACACGTCCGACCCGGAACGCCCGGTGCTGCGGGTCGGTGAGACCGCCTACCCGACCGCGCCCGGCACCGCCCACCCGGGCGACTCGGTCGAGGCCGTGCACGAGCTGCAGCACTACGCGTTCGTGCACTGGAAGCGCGCCGACCACGAGCTCAACTACCGCCGGTTCTTCGCGGTGAACACGCTCGCGGCGATCCGAGTCGAGGAGCCCGAGGTCTTCGCGGCCTCGCACGGCGTCATCGGAGCCTGGTTCCGCGACGGCCTCGTCGACGGCCTGCGCATCGACCACCCGGACGGGCTGTACGACCCCGCCGGGTACCTGCAGGACCTCGCCGAGCTGACCGGCGGCGCGTACACCCTCGTCGAGAAGATCCTCGAGCCCGGCGAGGAACTGCCGAGCTCGTGGCCCGTCGACGGCACCACCGGGTACGACGCCCTGGGCATCCTGGACCGCGTGCTCGTCGACCCCGCGGGCGAACCGACGCTGACGGCCGCGTCCGGAGCGGAACCGGCCGACTGGCAGCAGCTCACGCACGACACCCGTCGCGGCATCGCCGACGGGATCCTCGGCAGCGAGGTCGAGCGGCTCGCCCGCCTCCTCGCTCCGGTCGCTGCCGGGGCGGACGCGATCACGCACGAACGACTCGTGGACGCCCTCGCCGAGGTCGTCGCGTCGTTCGACGTGTACCGCACCTACCTGCCCGAGGGCGCGCACCACCTCATCGCCGCGCTCGAACGCGCTGCCGAGGCCCGCCCGGACCTCGACGACGTCATCGACCGCATCGCCCCGGCGCTCGTCGACCCGGAGAACGCCGCCGCCGTCCGCCTGCAGCAGACGAGCGGCATGGTGATGGCCAAGGGCGTCGAGGACACGGCGTTCTACCGCACGTCCCGCCTGACGTCCCTGAGCGAGGTCGGCGGCGATCCGAGCGTGTTCGCTGTGTCCGTGGCCGACTTCCACCAGGCGCAGCGCGATCGGCTCGGCAGCTGGCCGCACACCATGACGACGCTCACCACCCACGACACGAAGCGCAGCGAGGACACCCGGGCACGCATCGCGGTCCTGGCCGAGCTCGGCAGCGAGTGGGCCGACACCCTCGACCGGTTGCAGTCCCTCGTCCCGCTCGAGGACCGCGTGTTCGCGGACCTGCTCTGGCAGGCCATCGTCGGTGCCCGGCCCGCGAGTCGCGAGCGGCTGCACGCCTACGCCGAGAAGGCGTCGCGCGAAGCCGGCGACAGCACGACCTGGACCGAGCCGGACACGGCGTTCGAGGAGCGCATGCACGCGCTCGTCGACGCGGCGTTCGACGAGCCCGCGGTGGTGGCCGTGCTCGATGCCCTCGACGAGCGGATCGACGCGGCCGGGTGGTCGAACGGGCTCGCGCAGAAGCTCGTGCAGCTCACGGCGCCCGGCGTCCCCGACGTCTACCAGGGCACCGAGTTCTGGGACCGTTCCCTCGTCGACCCCGACAACCGCCGTGCGGTGGACTACGCCGAACGGCGCCACGTCCTCGCCGAGATCGACGGCCCGGACGACGACGGCCCCGAGGACCTGCCCGCGATCGGGATCGACGGCGCTGCGAAGCTCCTCGTGACCGCGCGTGCGCTCCGTCTCCGCCGCGACCACCCCGAGCTCTTCACGCGGTACCTCGCGCTCGAGGCGACGGGCAGCGCGGCGGACCACGTCGTCGCGTTCGACCGCGGTGGTGCCGTGACGGTCGCCACGCGACTGCCGATCGGCCTCGAACGGGTCGGCGGCTGGGGCGACACCCTCGTGCACGCCGTCCCCGTCGATCGGGTCGACCTGCTCACCGGCAGGTCGTTCCCGGCCAGCCGGGGCATCGCGCTCGCGGACCTGCTCACCACGTACCCGGTCGCGCTGCTCGTCCCGGCCGCCACGGTCGGGGAACCCGGCCACGCCGACACGGTGACCGACGCGTCCGACGCGGAACGGGCCTCCCGGTCGACCGCCGGAACCGCCCCGGCGACCACCGAGTCCGACGCACAAGCCGAGATCGACATCCTGGAGGGTCACGCATGACCGCACCCGACCGCTACGCCGTCTGGGCGCCCGAGCCGGACCGTGTCCGGCTGGTCGTCGACGACGTCGAGTACCCGCTGACCCGGGGCGACGACGACTGGTGGTCGACCGACGCGATCATGCCGGTCGTCGGTGCCCGCTACGGGTTCCGCCTCGGCGACGACGACGCGGTCCGACCCGACCCCCGCAGTCGCTTCCAACCGGACGGCGTGCACGGCACCTCGGCAGTGGTCGACCCGGCGCGCTTCGCGTGGACCGACGAGTCGTGGACCGGACGCCCGGCCCGCGGTGCCGTCATCTACGAGATGCACGTCGGCACGTTCACGCCGGAGGGCACCCTCGACGCAGCCGCGCAGAAGCTCGACCACCTGGTCGAGCTCGGAGTCGAGTTCGTCGAACTGCTGCCCGTCAACGGTGTGAACGGCGAGTGGAACTGGGGCTACGACGGCGTCGCGTGGTTCGCGGTGCACGCGCCGTACGGCGGCCCGGACGCGTACGACCGCTTCGTCGACACCGCGCACTCGCTCGGCCTCGGCGTCATCCAGGACGTCGTCTACAACCACCTCGGTCCGAGCGGCAACTACCTGCCGCTGTACGGGCCGTACCTGGTGCAGGGCCTCGCGAACACGTGGGGCGACTCGGTGAACGTGGAGCACCCCGAGGTCCGTCGGTACGTCCTCGACAACGTGCGCATGTGGTTCCGCGACCACCACGTCGACGGGCTCCGGCTCGACGCCGTGCACGCGATCCGCGACACCACCCGACCGCACGTGCTGGCCGAGATGGCCGACGAGACGGACGCGTACGGCGCCTTCGTCGGTCGTCCGCTGTCCCTGATCGCCGAGTCGGACCTCAACGACCCCGTGATGTTCCGCCCGCGTGAAGCCGCCGGGTACGGACTCTCCGGGCAGTGGTCCGACGACTTCCACCACGCCGTGCACGTCGCGCTGACGGGTGAGACGAACGGCTACTACGCCGACTTCGCACCGCTGTCGGCGCTCGCGAAGGTGCTCGACCACGGGTTCTTCCACGACGGCACGTGGTCGTCGTTCCGTGGCCGGCGGCACGGGCAACCGATCGACCGCGGCACCTCGCCGGCGACGGCCCTGGTCGTCACGAACCAGAACCACGACCAGATCGGCAACCGCGCGGCGGGCGATCGTCTGGCGGCGACGCTCGACGACGAGGGCCTCGTCATCGCGGCGGCGCTGACCCTGCTCGGGCCCTTCACGCCCATGCTGTTCATGGGCGAGGAGTTCGCCGCGACGACACCGTGGCAGTTCTTCACCTCGCACCCGGAGCCCGAGCTCGGCACGGCGACCGCCGAGGGGCGCATCGCCGAGTTCGCCGAGCACGGGTGGGACGAATCCGCCGTGCCGGACCCGCAGGACCCGACGACGTTCACGAACTCCAAGCTCGACTGGGCCGACGTCAGTTCCGAGCGGGGCGCGGCGATCCTGCGTGCCTACCGGGTGCTCGTCGCCCTGCGGCGGACCGACCAGGCCTTCGTCGACCACCGGTACGAGGCGAACGCCGTGCGGTTCAGTGAGGACCGGCGGTGGCTGGTGCTCACACGCGGGCTGCTCGGGCCCGACGTCGCACCGGTGCACGTCGTGGTGAACTTCCTCGACGACGCTGCCGAGGTGCCGGTCCCCGGTGCCACCGGCGAGGAGCTCTACCGCTTCGGTGCGGCCGAGGTCGCGACGGACTGCGTGCGGTTCCGCGGGCGAGGCGTGGTCGTGCTGCGCTAGTCGCTGCGCTGTCGTCCGGGCTGCCCACGGGGGTCCGATCCGCGAAAGCGACAGTGTCCCGCGAACGGGTTCGCGGGACACTGTCGCTTTCGCGGTACCAACGCCGACGCCGTGCGCCGCCGCCGCGGGTCAGGCGGCGTGGTCGGCGACAGCGTGTGCGTTCTTCCGCACGGACGGCAGCTTCCGGTGGTCCTTGACCAGGGAACGGGTCTCGCGGATGCGGCGGTCGATGCCCCACTTCGTCACGAGGGCGAGGCTCTCACGCACGATGTTGCCGCTCATCTTCGAGACGCCGAACTCCCGCTCGGTGAACGTGATCGGGGTCTCCACGACGCGCAGACCGGCCTCGAGGGCACGCCAGCACAAGTCGACCTGGAAGCAGTAGCCCTTCGACGCCACACCCGCCAGGTCGATCCGCTCGAACGCCCGCGAGGTGAAGACCCGGAACCCGCCGGTGGCGTCGCGGACCGCGATGCCGAGGGCCAGGCGGGTGTAGAGGTTGCCGCCGCGGGACAGCAGTTCGCGGTACCAGGGCCAGTTCTCCACCTTCCCGCCCTTGATCCAGCGGGACCCGAGCACCAGGTCGTTCGTGTCGGCGAGCTCGAGCATCCACGGCAGGTACTCGGGATGGTGCGAGCCGTCGGCGTCCATCTCGACGAGCTTGGCGTACCCGTGCTCGAGGCCCCACGCGAAGCCGGACAGGTACGCGCCGCCGAGACCGTCCTTCACCGTGCGGTGCATCACGTGCACCCGGTCGCTCTCGCTCGCGATCGCGTCGGCGATGTCACCGGTGCCGTCGGGCGAGTTGTCGTCGACGACCAGCACGTGGACGCTGTCGTCGGTGGCCGCGAGCGTGCGCTCGACGATGGGACGGACGTTCTCCGCCTCGTCGTAGGTCGGGATGATGACCAGGGTCTCGCTCATGGTGCTCCTCGTGCTCCACATCGAATGTATCGGTCGGTCGTGGGTCAGTCCGACGAGAGGTCTGCGAACACGATCAGATTGTCCGTGTAGTGCCCGGTGGCGGTGTCGAACACGCCGTCGCAGGTGATCAGTCGGAGTTGGGCGGTCGGGGTGGTGCCGTAGACGTCGCTCGTCGGGAACGCCGACTTGGCGGCGCGTTCCGAGCGGTCGACGGTGAAGGTGCGGGTGGTGCCGTCGGACATCACGACGTGGATCTCGTCACCGGCGACCAGTTCGTCGAGGCGGAAGAACACCGCGGCGCTCGTCGGGCTGTCCACGTGGCCGGCGATCACGGCCGGGCCGACCTCACCGGGGACGATGCCGTCGCTGAACCAGCCCGCACTGTCCCAGTCGACGGGCGGGTCGAGCTCACCGGCGGAGCCGCGGTGCAGGTCCTCGAGGTCCGACTGCACGCCGATCGCGGGGATCGAGACGCTGACGGGGGTCGCCGAGGAACGGGCAGCGGGCGCTGCCGGGTCCTGGAACCCCTCGGTGCCCGAGCCGGCAGACGCAGGAGCAGACCCCGACGCCGGACTCGACGGCGCCGAGCCGGCACGCCCACCCGACCCGTCGCTGCCGACGGTCGACGCGAGGGCCACACCCGTGACGCCGCCGCCCAGGACGACCGCGGCCAGGACGGCCCCGATCACCACACCACGACGCCGGACCGCGGGACCGCGCCCGGCGGACCGCCGGCCGGTCACGATGCACCTCCGGCCGTCGTCGCACAACCGCCGAGCACGTCCGAGGTGAGCATGGTCGCGCCGAGGGCGGCCCAGGCGTCCCCGTAGTAGGTCGGCGTGGTGGCCGCCGTGCGGTCTGCCCGCTCCAGGTCGTCGGCAGCCGCACCGGAGGACCCGGCTGCGTGCTCGGCCGCGGCCCTGGCGGTGTACGCCAGCGCGTTCGTGTCCTCGGTCACGGCGGTCCCGCCGAGGTCGAGCTGGGCCGCGAGCTGCGTCGTCCGGCGCAGGGTCGGGGCGAGCGAACCGGCGAGGGCGCGATCGTCGGCGGAGCAGGCCTCCGCGTAGCGGACGGGCGTCCGCATCGCGTCGTAGCCGTACAGCACGCGCTGGTCCCCGCCGGTCGCGGGCATCGGGTCGACGGTACCGTCGGCGTGCACCTGCGACCAGTCGCTCGGCAGCTGCGACTCGTCGAGCACGGCCGTCGTCACCGCTCGGGAACCGCGGTTCAGCGCGGTCCACCGGTCGTCGCCCGTGGCCTTCGCCAGCACCGCGAAGGCTGCCGGCGACGCGTACGAGGCGTTGTAGCGGTAGGGCTCGGAGTCCGCCCACGGCCCGGGCAGCAGGATCGTGCCGAGTTCCGTGGTCGCGGTCTCGTGCTCCAGGATCGCCGACGCGATGCGCGTGCCGGCTGCCGTGTAGCGGTCCTCGCCCCAGGCGTCTCCGGCGAGCACCAGGGCCCGCGCGGCGTCGAGGTCGGCGTCGCTCGCCGGCTGCTCGTCGGCGACACCGTCGTCCGGCGTCCAACGCCAGGCGAGCAGGTCGTCGTCGGTCAGCATGTGCGTCTTCGTCCACTTCCAGATGTCGTCGAACCGGTCGCGGTCGCCGTTCGCGAACGCGATGAGCAGCCCGTAGGCCTGCCCTTCGCTGACGGTGTCGTCGCCCTGGTCGGTGCGGACGACGCGGCCGTCCTGCACGTAGCGGTCCAGGAACTCCGTGCGGAGCTCTTTCGGGGAGCGCGCCGCGTCGGGCGCGCTGGTCGAGGTCGGCGTGGCGACCGAGCCGCTCGAGGCTTCGGTGTCCTGCCCCCACGGGCGCACTGCGATGAGCGCGACGCCGACGGCGACGATCACCGCCGCCGCGGCGGTGACGGGTATCCAGGTCCTGCGGGTCATGCTGGCCTGCCTTTCCGTGGATGGTGAGCGGGGCCCTGACCGGGAGGCCCGGATCGCGTGAGCGTGTCGGCGCACGTGATCCGGGCCGCCCGGCCAGGGCGTCAGCGGTACAGCGAGCGGAGCGCTGCGACGGCCGCGTGGACGGCCTCCGTCATCGGGCGGTCGGCGGCTGCGCCGCCGCCACCCGTCTGCACGCCGCCGGTCGGGGTCGCGGCGGTGGCCGCTGCGTCCGTCACCGGCACGACCGTCAGGTCACCCTTGCTGTCGTCGAGGACGAACAGGGTGGAGACGGTGTTGCCGGCGAGGTCGACGCTGGCGGTGCCCTGCTGGCCGCTGCCGGAGACGTCGAGCGTCCACTTGCCGGAGTCGACCGTGGCGTACTTGGTGGCGGTGCCGAACTCCGCGCCCTCGGCGATGGCGGTGCCCTCGGAGGTGCTCACGTCGACCTGCTTCGCCGTGGTGGCGGCCTGGACCAGCCGGAGCTTCGCCTTGCCGTCGCCCGGCTGCTGCAGGTCGTCGGTGAACGCCGTCGTCTTGAGGTCGGTGTTCTTGCCGTAGGCGACGACCGTGCTCGCGTCGCCCTTGTCGACCTGCACGTCGGTGGAGATCACCGGCGTGGAGTCCGGAGCGTCGGAGGCCCGCATCGACAGCACGTAGGTGCCGACCGGGAGTTCCTGGTACTTGCTGACCTGGCCGTAGGTGACGTCGTCGAGTTCGAAGACCGTCTTGCCGCCGGACAGGCTGGACAGCTCGACGTCGACGCTCTTCGTGTCGGGCGAGAGGTGGCCGACGCGGAGCCAGCCCTCGTCGGTGGTGGTGGCGGCGGTGGCGGTCTGGGGTGCTGCGAGTCCGACGGTCGCGGCGACGAGGGTCGCTGCGAGTGCGCCGACGACGACGGTGCGGCGTCGCTGGGTGTGTGCGGTCATGGTCGTGCTCCTTCGGGTCGTGGTGCTGGTCGTGTTCGGTTCCGGGGTGGCGCGGGTGGCGCGGGTGGCGCGAGTGGCCACCCCGCGAGCGGGCGAAATGCCGGGGTCCGCGCGCGGCGCACCCGGGTGTTTCGCCCGCTCGGCGAACCCGCGGGTGGAGGTGGCGCGACCCGCCCCTCGAGCGCCCCCACGTGCCACTCCGCGAGCGGGCGGAATGCCGGGGTCCGCGCGCGGCGCACCCGGGTGTTTCGCCCGCTCGGTGAACCGCTGCGCGGCCCGGGCATCGGCCGCGCGCGTCACGAGGCGCTCGTCGCGGTCGTCGTCGGGTCCGCCGGGGTGTAGGTGACGGTGAGCCGCTCGCCTTCACGCTCGACCGACGCCGGCCGGAACGACTCGGACATCGCGTCGAGGGTCGCGGCCACACGCTCGGCCGAGGCGACGTCACTGGTGTGCAGGACGGCGGTGCGGAACGGCTGGCCGGTCTCGCCCGTGCGCGGCGTGAACCGGTCGACGCGGACGTCCTGGTCGGCGAGCACCTGGCCGAGCGCGATCATCGCCCGCGAGTCGACCTGACCCGCACGGAACTGCGATTTCGTGCCGTCGTCGGCCCGGAGCGCCGGGTTCGACGCCAGCTCGGTGCCCATGGTCTTCCGCAGGTCGCTGGCCCGGGTGATCGCGGTCTGCGCGGCGGTCCGCCCCTCGGCGTGGATGCGTCGGACCTCGACCTGCTGGTCGCCGGAGCCGAAGGTCGCGACGGCCGTCGAGTTCTCGATCGCCTGGCGGACGTCGGACGACGAGTTGCCGCCGGTCCGCATGGAGTCCGTCGTGATGACGTAGTCCGAGTCCTTCCACCCGTTGGGCGACTGGCGCTCCACGGCTCCGTCGGTGTCGAGCTTGTAGTACCAGACCACGTTGTTCCGGGCGAAGCCGTCCTCGACGAGGTCGACCCACATGGCGTCGTCCACCAGCAGTCGGGAGGACTTCGAGACGTTGTCCCCGACCCACTGCTCGGCCTGCTGCATCGGCAGGTCGAGGTTGCCCAGGACGAAGCCGCGCAGCTGTGTTCCCCAGAGCGGCACCGCCACAACGAGTGCGACTGCGGTGGTGACGGCCCAGGTGATGCCGAGACCACGACGGGTCCCGGTGCCGAGGCGGGTACGGGTACGGACCCGACCGGCGATCGACAGGACGGCACGCTCGGCCGTGTACGCGGCCAGCAGGGCGGCGAACGGGATGAGCATGATGACGTACGGCACCGGCAGGTACCCGTTCGGGCGGAACATCATCGCGAGCAGGAAGACGAGCATCGCGGCGATCGGACGGACCCGGCGCAGGAAGAGCCCCACGACCGCGGCGGCCGAGCCGAGCACGATGAACACCGGGTCGAGCGCCCACCACTGCGACGCGGCGGCGTTGGCCAGGCTGCCCGGGTCGAACAGCGAACCCGATGCCGAGCGCGAGCCGAGCTGGTAGGTGATGCCCTCGAACAGGCTGACCCGACCGCTGCCCGGCAACAGCTCGCCCTTGACCGCGGCGAGCAGCAGGTACCCGCCGCCGATGATGACGAGGACGGCCCCGGCGACGCTGAGCGTGTACCGGCGGGTGCTCCGGTCGGCACGGCGGACCGCCATCCAGATGAGGAACGGCAGGGCGAGCAGGTACGTCTCCTTCGAGAGCACCGCGATGCCGAGGCACGCAGCTGCTCCGGCGAACCCGGCGAGCTGCTGGCGACGGCTGAGCACGAGGACGAACGCGGCGAGCAGCCACGGCGTCGCGACGTTGTCGATGTAGACCGTGCGGTGGTACTGCAGGGCGAGCGGCGACAGCGCGAAGACGAGACCGGCTGCGGCTGCGGTGATCCGGCCGGCACCGAGGCGGCGGGCCAGGACGAACAGCAGGATGCTCGAGACGGCGGAGAAGAAGACCATCGCCTCGCGGCCGGCCTCGACGGCGAACGGGTAGCGCGCGAACGCCCCGGTGAGACCGGTGTAGCCGGCGATCTGGATCCAGCCGAGCGGCGGGTGGTCGTACCAGTAGGTGTAGTGCGTGATCTCGCCGAGGTGCATGATCGCCCAGGCCTGCGCGGTGTACGTGCCCTCGTCGTCGATCCGCTGGGGGGTGCCGGACATGTTCCACGCCTGCACGATGACGGTGATCGCGACGACCGGCAGCAGCCAGGTCAGGCTCGCAGCGTGTCGGCGGAACCAGGCGCTGATGCCGGTGTGGTCCCCGGCGGCGGCACCGCGGATCGGGATGCCGGTGGTGTTGGTGATGCTGGCGCTCATCGGGTCCCTCCGGTGGTCGTGCCGGCGAGCTCACGCTCGGAAGCGGAGCCAGCGGAGCCAGCGGAACCGGCGGAACCGGCGGATGCGGAACCGGCGGACGCGGAACCAGCGGCAGAGCCCGCCGCGGCCGACGAACCGTCCGTGACGCCGGCGTTGCTCAGGTCCGACGCGAAGCCGACGACCTCGGCCGGCTGCTCGGCGTTCCGGTGCTGGCCCGTGTGCTCCGTCTTCTCCCAGCCGTTCTGCCCCTTGGCGTGGCGGACGACGGCCCGGACGGCCGCTGCGGCGAGGAAGACTTGGTACGGCACGAGACCGAGCACGAGCTTCACGTAGTCCCGGAAGCGGACCTTCTCCTTGTAGATGCGACCGAACTCGTTGAGGCCCACGACCTCGACGGCCAGCAGCATGAGCGTCGGTGCCACCGGGATGAACGACACCAGGGCGATCGCCGTCGGCACCTTGACGAACAGGATCATCAGGACGCTCAGCGGGATGAGCAGACCGGTGGCCGCCTGGATGAACGGCATGGTCAGCATGTAGCGCGCGAAGAAGCGCTGGCGGAACGAGGGCAGCTTCTTCCACTCCCCCTTGCCGAGCACCTGCAGGAAGCCCTGGTTCCAGCGCGTCCGCTGCTTGAGCAGTGAGGCGAAGGTCGGCGGGGTCTCCTCGCGGGTGACGGCCTCGGGGCTGTACGCGACGACGACCTTCGCGCCGTCGGCGGACAGACGGACACCGAGCTCGCAGTCCTCGGCGAGGCAGTGCGCGTCCCAGCCGTTCGACCAGTCGAGGCGTTCCTTCGTCACGAAGACGGTGTTGCCACCGAGCGGGATGAACTTCGAGCCGGCGTGGAAGTGCAGGCGCGAACGGAACCAGAAGTAGTACTCCAGGACGTTCCGGAGGGACCACCAGCTGGACTTGAAGTTCATCAGCTGCACGCCGCCCTGCACCACGTCGGCGCCGGTCTCCTGGAACCGCGAGTCCACCAGGGTCAGCAGGTGCGGGTAGACCTCGTCCTCGGCGTCGAACACGCCGACGACGTCACCGGTCGCGTACTGGAGCGCCAGGTTCATCGCCTTCGGCTTGTTCTTCGGCAGCGTGTCGTCGACGACCACGCGGATCAGCTCGGGGTGGCGCGCGGCGGCGGCGCGCACGACGGCGTCCGTCTCCGGGTCGTCCTCGCCGACGATCGCGATGATCTCGAAGTCCGGGTGGTCCTGCTTCGCGAGCATGTCGAGCGTCTGGCCCATGACCTCCTGCTCGTGCCGCCCGGGCACCAGCAGGGTGAAGCGGTGCGCGGCCGGGCGCGGGGTCTGGCTGAAGCTCGTCGACTTCAGTGCGTCCCGCGAGCGCCAGGCGTGCAGCATCCACCACAACGTGGTGAGCGCGACGATCGTCAGGAGCACGGAGATGGCGATGAGAGCGGAGTAGCCGATCCACTCGCCCAGCGACCATGCGGCCTGCTGGACGGCGCCGGAGCCTCCGGTCGGGACGTCGGTGGTCCCACGGTTCGGGACGCTCGTCGGAGCGGTTCCCTCGTTCGGCTGGAGCAGCGGCCCTGCGGCCGTCAGCAGCGTGGCGGAGATGGTCATGCGGCGAACCCCTTCGTGCGACGAGCATCGGTGGAACGGAAGACGAGGGCTTTGTACGCGGCGAACCGGAAGGCGGTTCCGAGCACGAGGCCGACGCCGTTGCCGGCGACGTTGTCGGCGAGGGTCGAGGTGAACCCGAGGACGTAGTGCGAGACGAACAGGCAGGCCGCGGCGATGCCGAGCCCGATCAGGTTCGTGGCAGCGAAGAGCAGCCCCTCGCGCACGGTCTCGCGGCGGCCGGTCTGGCGCTCGGCGCGGAACGTGATGAAGCGGTTGCCGATCCACGCCACGGCGGTCGACACGACGGCCGACACGATCTTCGCGGCGATGGGACCGTCGGGCATGACGGTGGCGCGCAGCAGGTTGTAGAGCCCCAGGTCGATGACGAAGCAGACGGCACCGATCGTGCCGAACGACGCGAGTTGCCTCGCGGTGGCGAGCAGGCGCCGGACCGTGCCGGGTCGCACGGTCGGCACCGTACCGGTGTCGGGTGACACCAGAACGGGGGTATCAGTTCGGGTCATGCCCCCGATTCGGGGGTAACGGGACTGCGGTTTGGGTGGGGTACGGGCTTACTCAGGCCTCTGCCAGTTCCACGACACGTGCTGTTCACACGGGGCACGCAGACGCGTCGTCAGGCGCGTTCCGCGGACTGCGACCGGCAGGATCACCGTCCGTCGTGTAGTGGGCTGGGTCCACGACGGACGGGAGGCCCGTGGCGGCGTCGCCACGGGCCTCCCGTCCGATGGTGGGTCGCGTCTCAGGCGGGACGCTGCGCCGGGGACACGGTCTTGGCCGCGTCGCGCTCCGGGAGGTCACCCAGGGCCTCGTCGATGGCTGCGAGCGCGTCGGCGTCGAGCGTGACGCCCGCTGCCTTGACGTTGTCCGTGACCTGCTCCGGACGCGAGGCACCGACGATGGCGCTGGCGACGTTGTCGTTCTGCAGCGTCCACGCGATCGCGAGCTGCGCGAGGGTGAGGCCGGCCTGGTCGGCGACGGGCTGCAGGCGCTGCACGGCCTCGAGGACCTCGTCGCGCATGAACCGCTTGATCATGTCCGCACCGCCCTTCTCGTCCGTGGCACGCGAGCCCTCGGGCAGCGGCTGACCCGGCTTGTACTTGCCGGTCAGCACGCCCTGCGCGATGGGCGACCAGACGATCTGCGACAGGCCGAGCTGCTTCGAGGCGGGGACGACCTCACCCTCGATGACCCGCCACAGCATCGAGTACTGCGGCTGGTTCGAGATGAGCTGGAACCCGAGCTCCTTCGCGAGGGCAGCGCCGGCGCGGATCTGCTCGGCGTTCCACTCGCTGACCCCGATGTAGAGCGCCTTGCCCTGGCGGACGACGTCCGCGAAGGCCTGCATGGTCTCTTCGAGCGGCGTCTCGTGGTCGTACCGGTGCGCCTGGTACAGGTCGACGTAGTCGGTCTGCAGGCGGCCGAGCGAGCCGTCGATCGACTCGAGGATGTGCTTGCGGGAGAGTCCGACGTCGTTGTGCTGCTTGGGGCCGGTGGGCCAGTAGACCTTGGTGAAGACCTCGAGACCCGCACGCCGCTCGCCCTTGAGTGCTTCGCCGAGGACGGTCTCGGCTGCGGTGTTGGCGTACGTGTCCGCGGTGTCGAAGGTGGTGATGCCGGCGTCGAGCGCTGCCCGCACGCACTGGGAGGCGACGTCGTTCTCGACCTGCGAGCCGTGCGTCAGCCAGTTGCCGTAGGTGATCTCGGAGATCTTGAGTCCGGAGTTGCCCAGGTACCTGAATTCCATGGCTCCGACGCTACTGGAGGCCGCCGACACCTGAGGGGCCCCGCGAGTGCCTGCCGGGCGCGGCCGTGCGCCCGGCGTGCGGGGCGTACGGGGCGTGCGGGGCGTGCGGGGCGTACGGCGTGCGGCGTGCGGCCATCTCCGCGAGCGGGCGAAATGCCGGGGTGCCCGGCCGCGACACCCTGGCAAACCGCCCGCTCGCGTCATCGCCGATCTGGTGGCCGCGGCGCCCTCCCCGATGGCCGACATCGTGGCGCCGCCCTTCCCGGTCACGACCGCTCCGCCGACTTTCGGCGGGCAGCGCGGCGGTTCGCGCCGGTGCTCGCCCCCGCGAGCGGGCGAAATGCCGCGGTCGCCAGGCAACAGGACCCTGGTGTTCCGCCCGCTCGGGCAGCGGCGCGACTCCTCCACAAGGGCAACAGCACCGCGGGCCGTCCACACAGGAGGCACGACCCACCTCCGCCGTGCCCGCTCGGCTGCACGATGTGGAGATGACCGCCAGACGCCGACTCCCGTTGGCGCTGCGGGACGCCTCGTTCCGCGTCCGTGACGCACTGCACCGAGGGGTGTCCCGCGGCCGCCTCGATGCGCGTGACCTCGTTCGCCCGTTCCACGGCATCCGCTCAGCGGTTCCGCCGCGAACGGTCGACGAACGCGCCCGAGCACTGGCTCCCCGACTACGCCCCGACCAGGTATTCAGCCACCTCACTGCCGCCGCGATCCTCGGTATCCCGCTCCCCCGCCGGTTCGAGGGCACGCCACGACTCCACGTCACGACGATCGGGGCCGATCAGGCGCTTCGCGTCCGAGGTGCCGTCGGACACCGCGCCCACCACGGCAGGGTCCGTGCGACCCGAAGCCGGGGTGTGCGGCTGACCACCCCCGCAGACACCTTCGTCGCCCTCGGCACGATGTTGACGCTCGACGAACTGATCATCGCCGGCGACGCCCTCGTCGGGTGGCTCGGATGGGCGACGGCCGACGAACTCGTCCGGGCAGTCAGTCGGCGGCGCGGGCTCCGGGGCGTCGTCAAGCTCCGCCGCGCGCTCGCCGAGATCAGGCCCGGCTCACGTTCGCCGGGCGAGACCAGGGCCCGGCTGGCGCTCGTGCGCCACGGACTCCCGGAGCCCGCCCTGAACCACGACGTGGTCGTGGACGGCAGATGGATCGCATGCGTTGACCTCGCCTACCCCGCTGCTCGGGTGGCGATCGAGTACGAGAGCGATCTGCACCGCACCGATCCGGCCACCTTCCGGAAGGACCTCACCCGTGGCGAGCGCTTGAAGGACGTCGATTGGTGGTTGGTCCGCGCCACCGCGGACGACGTCGGCCGCGGGATCGACCGCTTCGTGCAGCGCGCACGCCGCCTCCTGGACGTCGGGTACCGGGCACCGCACGACCGCCGCCTTGCGACACTTCGGTGAACAATGGTTGACGCTTCAACCAAAAGGGTGCACACTGGCGTAGTACCAGGTTGATGCAGGCGCATGGATCGCGTCGCACCACAGACTCTCGTTCGGAAGAAGGACCACCATGACGCTCACCGCCACGACCATCCCCGGCTACCAGACCGGCACCTGGAAGATCGACCCCACCCACTCCGAGGTCACCTTCTCGGTCCGCCACCTCGCCATCAGCAAGGTCAAGGGCAAGTTCGAGACCTTCGACGCCACCGTCGTCACCGCCGAGAACCCCCTCGAGTCGACCGTCGAGGCGAACATCGACGTCGCGTCGATCAACACCGGCCAGGAGCAGCGCGACCAGCACCTCAAGACGAGCGACTTCTTCCTCACCGAAGAGCACCCGCAGCTCACCTTCCGCTCGACGGGCATCGAGACCAAGGGCGACGACCTGCACATCGCCGGCGACCTGACCCTGCGTGGCGTCACCAAGCCGGTCGTCCTCAAGGCCGAGCTCGGTGGCTTCACGACCGATGGCTACGGCCAGGTCAAGTTCGGCGCCGAGGCGACCACCAAGATCGACCGCACCGAGTTCGGTGTGAACTGGAACGCAGCGCTCGAGGCCGGCGGCTTCACGCTCGGCAACGACGTGACGATCAACCTCGACGTCCAGTTCGTCCTCCAGGCGGCCTGAGTCCCCTCGGCCTCGTTGCCTGACTGAGGGCACCGAACAGCACGACCCGAACCCGAGACACACGCCCCGGCTCCCCACGGAGCCGGGGCGTTCGTCGTCCCCGCCGTGGCTTCGGGCGTGCAGCGAGCACCGTCGCCGTACGCCGCGCCGCGTCCCGCCGGGTCCCACCGCGTCCCACCGCGAACGGGCGAAATACCCGCCTTCGTTCGAGCTCTGCCCGGACATTTCGCCCGCTCGCCCAGCCGTCGCCGGCCAGGACTCCGGTCGGGTGCAGCGCGCACTTCGGGTGCAGCGCGCACGTCGGGTACCGGGCGCTCCCCCGCGCGTGAGCGGGCGGAAACGCCCGGTGGGCTCGCGCACGACGCCAGCATTTCGCCCGCTCGGCACCGGGCTCGCGCACGACGCCGGCATTTCGCCCGCTCGGCAGCAGGCGAGCGGGCGACGCCCCGCGCGCACGACGCCCGGGGGCCGGCGGCGGCGTAGCGTTGGGCAGCGGGCACCCACACGCCCCGCACGCGCGGGAATCCGCACCGAGCCCCACGAGTTACCCCAACACGCACCACAACACGCACCACAACACGCACGCACGCACGCACGCACGAAGCACCGCACGCCAGCCCGACGAACAGGAGCACCACCATGGCCACCGACTGGATCGCGATGCAGGCCCTCGCGGCAGCCGAGTTCGGCCGCCGCGTCGCCGCCGTGACGGACTGGGACGCCGCCACCCCCGACTCCGAGTGGACCACCCGCGACCTCGTCACCCACGTGGTCGACGAGCAGCGCTGGATCCCGAAGCTCCTCACCGGATGCGACTACGCGCAGGCCGAAGCCGACCTCGAGGCCATCGGCGACGACCTCGTGTCCGAGTGGCAGCGCTTCGCGACCGCCGCGACCGACGCCTGGCGGAACGCCCCGCAGGACACCCCCGTGCACCTCAGCACCGACGTCGTCCCGGCTGGCCAGTACCTCACCGAGCAGACCAGCGACATCACGATCCACACGTGGGACCTGGCGCGGGCGACCGGCACGGACGAGTCGCTGCCGGACGAGCTCGTGCAGGCGGTGTGGGAGTACTTCGAGCCGCAGATCGAGGACCTCGCCGCCACCGGCCTCTACGCCGCCCCGGTCGACGTCGACGACGACGCTCCGCTCCAGGTCCGTCTGCTCGCCGTCACAGGCCGCGATGCCAAGGTGAGCGCATGAGCAACGCAGCAGCGAGCAACGCAGCACCGGCAGACGCAGCACCCGCGGAGACCACCCGCCTCGGCGCCTCCGGCCTCGAGATCAGCACCGTGATCCTCGGCATGATGTCCTACGGCGCCCCCGACCGCGGCTCGCACGCCTGGAGCGTCGGCATCGACGAGGCCCGCCCCTTCGTGCGCCGCGCGTTCGACGCCGGCATCACCACCTTCGACACGGCGAACGTGTACTCCGACGGCTCGAGCGAGGAGATCACCGGCACGCTCCTCAAGGAGCTCGCGCCGCGCGAGGACGTCCAGGTCTTCACGAAGGTCTTCAACCGGATGCGTCCGGGTCGGAACGGCGCCGGGCTGTCCCGCGCCGCGATCATGCACGAGATCGACGCCTCGCTGACCCGGCTCGGCACGGACTACGTCGACCTGTACCAGATCCACCGTTTCGACCCGGTCACGCCGGTCGAGGAGACGATGGAGGCCCTGCACGACGTCGTGAAGGCCGGCAAGGCCCGGTACCTCGGCGCGAGCAGCATGTGGACGTGGCAGTTCGCGCAGATGCAGCACGCCGCCGAGCTGCACGGTTGGACGAAGTTCGTCGCCATGCAGGACCAGTACAACCTGCTCGAGCGCGAGGAGGAGCGCGAGATGCACCCGTTCGCGCACGCGACCGGCGTCGGCGTGATCCCGTGGAGCCCCCTCGCCCGCGGCAAGGTCACCCGCCCGTGGGACGCCGACGGCTCCGGGTCGCGCGCGAGCACCGACGAGTTCGGCAAGACGCTCTACCGGCAGGACGAGGAAGCGAACCGCGCGATCGTGGGAGCCGTCGAGTCCATCGCGAGCGACCGCGGCGTGAGCATGGCGCAGATCGCGCTGGCGTGGGTCGCGGGCAAGCCCGCGGTGAGCGCGCCGATCGTCGGTGCGACGAAGGAGCACCACATCGACGACGCGGTCGCGGCCGCCGCGATCACGCTGACCGACGACGAGGTGACGCGACTCGAGTCCGCGTACACGCCCCGGGTGCCGTCCGGTTTCTGACGCCCCCACCAGGCGGACGGGAGGCCCGTGACCAGCTGGTCACGGGCCTCCCGTCCGTCTCCGGTCACGTCCACGACACGTGTCACGCCGTCGTGTCAGGCGACCGCGCCGCGCTCGCGCTCGAGGCGCGCGATGCGCACGAGCGCAGCGCGCTCGGTGCCCGTCTGGTTGCCGAGCACGCCGCCGATGCCGTCGAGCACGAGTCCGGTCGCCCGGCCGACGGGCAGTTCGACGGGTCCGATCGCGGGTGCTCGCAGGCCGAGCATCGACCGGTGGCGGGGGTCGAGCGTCGAGACGGCGCCCTGGAACAGGGCCTGGTAGCCGGGTCGCAGCATGAGCGCGAGCGGTGGGTTCTTGATGAACTTCACGACGTCGCGGGTGCGTGCGGTGACGGCGAGCTCGCCGCGGTCGAGGTACCCGTCCATCTGGGAGCGGAGCTCCGCCTCGGACTCCGGGGCGTCCTCGACGCGCATGAGCCGGCCGGCGGTCGCCCACTCGCGGACGTAGGCGTCCGCACCGCCGGGGATCGGGCCGCCCCAGCGCTGCGCGGCCCGGAGGAACGCGTCGGTGAAGGCGAGGTGCACCCAGCGGGCCAGGTCGGGGTCGTTCGCCGCGTAGTCGCGCGCGATGCCGTGGCCGTCGACGTACTGGCCGCGCACCCGCTCGTGCAGGCGCAGCACCCACTCGCTCGCACCGCGGGCGGTCGCGGTGTCGCCGTGCGAGACCGTGTAGATCCACCGGATGGTGCCGGCGAGTCGGCCGAACGGGTCCTCGCGGTAGCGGGAGTGGTCGGCGACTCCGGCGAGGGCACCCGGGTGCAGCGCCTGGACGAGGAGTGCGCGGACGCCGGCGACGATCGTCTGCTTGCCGCCGTGCACCGCCCACGTCGCGGAACCCGGGCCGAAGAAGCCCGCGTCGGTCCCGTCCTCGAGTTCGTCGATCCACTCCGGCTTGCTCGTCGCCCCACCGGTGAACGTGTCGTTGAGGCGGGAGCGGAAGGCATCGGAGACGGAGGGCATGGCGTCATCGTCCGTCCGTCCCCTGGGAGCGCGCCCGGCTTCGTGCACCCCGATGCCTCCCAGCGGGCGCGGGGGTGGCCCGCTAGGTTGGGACGCGTGAGCATCGACACGCCTCGTCCCTGGCTTGCCTCGTACGCCCCGGGGGTCCCGCACGAAATCGAGGAACAGCACGGTTCCCTGATCGACCTGGTCGAGGAATCGGCACGGCGGTTCCCGGGCAAGGTCGCGCTCGAGTTCTTCAAGCGGACCACCAGTTACGCGGACCTGCAGGAGCAGATCCTCCGCGCGGCGAACGGCCTCCGCAAGCTCGGCGTCGGTGCCGGCGACCGGGTGGCGATCGTGCTGCCGAACTGCCCGCAGCACATCGTGGCGTTCTACGCGGTCCTGCGCCTCGGCGCGATCGTGGTCGAGCACAACCCGCTGTACACGCCGCGCGAGCTCCGCCACCAGTTCGAGGACCACGGCGCGAAGGTCGCGATCGCCTGGGACAAGTCCGTCGCGACACTGCAGGACTTCCCGGCCGACGTGAAGGTCGACGCGATCGTGTCGGTCGACCTGACCCGCGCGATGCCCCGCAGCACCCGGCTCGCCCTGGCGCTGCCGGTGGCGAAGGCCCGCGAGTCCCGCGCGAAGCTCACCACCACGGTGCGCGGCACGACGAAGTGGGACGACCTGGTCGGCACCCGCAAGCTGTCGAAGCGGCACCCGCGGCCGTCCACCGACGACATCGCCCTGATCCAGTACACGTCGGGGACGACCGGTACGCCGAAGGGCGCCGTCCTGACGCACCGGAACCTGCTGGCCAACGCCGCGCAGGCCCGCGCCTGGGTGCCGCAGATCCGACGCGGCGACAACGTCGTGTACGCGGTGCTGCCGATGTTCCACGCCTACGGCCTGACGCTGTGCCTGACCTTCGCGATGAGCATGGCCTCGCGGCTCGTGCTGTTCCCGACGTTCGACCCGGCACTCGTGCTCACTGCGATCAAGAAGCACCCGCCGACGTTCCTGCCGGCCGTCCCGCCGATCTACGCGCGGCTGCAGCACGCGGCCGACTCGGCGAAGGTGTCGCTCGAGGGCATCGAGATCGGCATCTCGGGCGCCATGCCGCTGTCGCAGGACATCGTCGAACCGTGGGAAGCGCGGACCGGCGGGTACCTGGTCGAGGGCTACGGGCTGTCCGAGTGCTCCCCCGTGCTGATGGCGAACCCGGTGTCCCCGGAGCGCCGCCTCGGGTCGATCGGTCTGCCGTTGTCCTCCACCGAGGCCCGCGTGGTCGACCCCGACGACGGCACGGTGCTCGGCGTCGACGAGCCCGGCGAACTGCAGGTCCGCGGCCCGCAGGTGTTCCGCGGCTACTGGGGCAAGGCCGAGGCCACCGACGAGGTGTTCACCCCCGACGGCTGGTTCCGCACCGGTGACATCGTGGCGATCGGCACGGACGGCTACGTCCGGATCGTCGACCGCCTCAAGGAACTCATCATCACGGGCGGCTTCAACGTGTCGCCGTCCGAGGTCGAGGACGCCCTGCTGAAGCACCCCAGCGTCAAGGAGGTCGCGGTCGTCGGCATCACGCAGGGCGGCAACGAGCAGGTCGTCGCCGCCGTCGTGCCGAAGGACCCGTCGTCGTTCGACGCCGCGGCCCTCCGGACGTGGGCGCGCGAGCAGCTGGCGGCGTACAAGGTGCCGCGCCGCGTCGTCGTGGTCGAGGACCTGCCGCGCTCGATGATCGGCAAGGTGCTGCGGCGGAAGGTGCGGGACCAGATCCTCGCCGACGACTGACGCGCGTCGGCGACCGCTGCGACCCGACGTGCGTCGGCGACCGCCGCGACCCGACGGGCGTCAGCGCCCGCGACGCGCCGGCAGTGCCAGCACGGCGAGCCCGCCCACCACGAGAGCGATGCCGAGCCACCCCGTCGCGCCGAGGTGCTCCCCGACGACGAGCACGGCGAGCACCGCGGCCACCACGGGCTCGAGCAAGGACACCAGTGTCGCGACCGAGGCCCCGACCGCCCGTAGCCCCACGGCGTACAGCGAGTGGCCGAGGACCGTCGGCACCAGGGCCAGGTACAGGAACACCGGCCAGTTGCCGCCGTCGCCGAGGAACGGTGCCCCGCCGACGACCACGAGCACGACGAGCGGCACGGCGGCGATGCCGAACACGGCCCCGACGAGCCCGCGGCCGTTCGGCAGCCCCGCCGCGACGGCCTCGACGCCGGGGCCGCCCGGCACCGACACCGCCCCGGCCGCCGCGTGCAGTCCCCGCGCGACCGCCCACGAGTACAGCGCGTAGGTGAGCCCGGCGAGCAGCGCACTGGCGATCCCGAGCGCGAGCGCGCCACCGCCACCGTCGTGCTCGGACCGCGCCAGGGTCACGACGACCATGCCGGCCACGCTCACCAGCGTGGCGACGACCCACCTGCGGGTGACGGGCCTCCGGTCCGCTGCCCACTCGACGAGCCCCGCGAACACGGGTGACGACCCGATGGCGATGGTGGTGCCGAGGGCGACCCCCGCGTCGGCGAGCGCGGCGTAGAACGCCACCGCGTACAGGACGAGCGCGGTCGCGCCGAGCAGTGCCCACCCCCGGGTGCGGCGTTCGACGACGGCTCGGACCGTGCCGCGTCCGGGGACGGCGGCGAGCACGAGGCCACCGATCCCGAAGGTGACGGCGCCGAAGACGAAGGCGGGGACGCCCGGGGCGAAGTGCGTCGCGGTGCCCGTGGTCCCCCAGACCACCGCAGCGACGACGACCGCCGCGAGCCCACCGGCGGGCGCCGGGACACGACGGGTGCCCGCGGACGCCGTCACGAGACGTGGATGGAGGGGCGGCGGTGCACGTCCGGCTCGGCTTCGCGCAGGACCTCGCGCGTGACGGGTGCGACGTCGCCGACGCCGGTGAACACGAAGCGCAGGGCGTTCCGGATCGGGCTGCCCTCGTTCCACTCGAAGTAGATGCTCGGGACGACCCCGGCGGTGTCGCGGATCGCGAGCAGGGTCGACGCGATGGTGTTCGGCACGTTGCCGGACCGGACCCGGAGCACACGGTGTCCGTGCACGACGTGCCCCTCGACCAGCAGGTCCTCTTCGAAGTCCGACGAGTCGGCGGGCAGGACCTCGAGGAACATCGTCGGCACGCGCGCGGGGATGCCGGAGTCCCGCCGCTCTTCGCGCCCCTTCGCCCGGTACGCCTCGGCGGTGCCGGCACCCGGCTCGTTCGCGATGATGCACACCGCGCTGAACTGGTCGGCGTCGGCCTCGACGAACTGCCGGGCGGTGGCGTCCAGCTCGATCGACGACGCACGGAGTTCGAACGAGCGGCGCACCCGCGAGACGAGCGACACCACGACGATGGCGATGATGAAGATCGCTGCGATCCGGACGCCGTCCGGCCGCTCGATGACGTTCGCGACCGTCGTGTAGACGAACACGACCGAGATGACGCCGAACGCGATGGTGCGCTTCTTCTGCTGCCTGCGGCGGGCTGAGAGGGTGACCGCGACCGCGGCGCTCGTGATCAGGACGAGCACGCCGGTGGCGTACGCCCCGCCCTGTGCGTCGACGTTCGCCCGGAAGACGATCGTGATCAGGAAGGCGATGAGCGTGAAGATGATGACGAGCGGCCGCGTCGCGCGCGCCCACTGCGGAGCCATGCCGTACCGGGGCAGGAACCGCGGCACCAGGTTGAGCAGGCCGGCCATCGCGCTCGCGCCGGCGAACCACAGGATCGCGACGGTCGAGAAGTCGTAGATCGACCCGAACACCCCGCCGAGGTACTGGTGCGCCAGGAAGGCCAGGGCACGGCCGTTCGCACCGCCGCCCGGCTGGAACTCGTGCTGCGGGATGAGGAACGTCGTGGCGATCGACGAGGTGATCAGGAACGAGCTCATGATGACGGCTGCGACGGTCAGGAGCCGCTTCGTGCCGCGGATCCGCCCTTCGGGCCGAGCGCTCGTGTCGTCGGACGCGTCGCCGCGCACCTGCGGCATCACCGCGACGCCGGTCTCGAACCCGGACAGGCCGAGGGCGAGTTTCGGGAACACGACGAGCGCGATGCCGACCATGACGAGGGGGTTGCTGTGCTGGGCCGTGAGCCCGGACCACCAGTCGCTGGCGACCATCGGGTGCTCGAACACGTGCCAGAGCGCGACCACCACGACGACGGCGTTGAGCGCGAGGAACACCGCGACGAGGCCGACGGCGATGCCGATCGCCTCCTTGAACCCGCGGAGGAACACCACGCCGAGCAACAGCAGCAGCGCGAGGGTGAGCGGGACGGGGATCTCGGTGAACCAGTGCGGCGTGTACGGGTTCTCGGCGATGTGCGCCGTGGCGTCCGCCGCCGACAGCGTCATCGTGATCATGAAGTCGGTGACGGCGAACCCGAGCAGCACGAGCACCAGGAGCTTGCCGGCCCACCACGGCAGGAGCTTCTCGAGCATCATGATCGATCCGGCGCCGCGGAAGCTGTCGCTCGCGACCCGGCGGTAGACGGGCAGCGCCCCGAACAGCGTGACGAGCACGAGCACGATGGTGGCGATCGGCGACAGCAGGCCGGCGGCGAGCGCCGCGATCGCCGGCTGGTACCCGAGGGTCGAGAAGTAGTCGACACCGGTCAGGCACATGACCCGCCACCACGGGTGGGTCTTCTCGACCTCGACCTGGTGCGGGCCCTGGTGGGACGCCCCCTGGTGGGCGCCCTGCAGCATCCAGCGGCGCAGTCGGGTGCTGCGGTCGAGGGGTGGCTCCGTGGCGTCGCGCTGGGCGGCCCGCTCGGCGTCTGTCGCGGTCACGTGGACGATGCTAAGCCGTCCGGGTGACGCACGCGCGCACCCGGACGGCCCCTGTGGACGACCCCGGCCGACTACCGCGGGGGCCGGGTGAACACCGCCACCAACCCCGCCACGACGAGCAGGGCGCCGGCCGTCAGGCAGGCGGCCAACAGCAGGGCGGTCGGGTCGACCGAGAGGACCGGCAGCGCGTTCACGGCCATCGCGACCGCGAACACGAGCAGGACCACGCCCCAGAAGATCGTGCCGAAGCGTGCTCCACGCCGCGCCCGCACCGGTACAGGTGCCGGTGCGGTGGGCGGGAACCCGGTCGTCGTCTCGTCGTCGTTCGTCATCGTCTCGTCCTTCACTCGTCGACGGTCAGCGCTCGGGGTACGTCGGCGGCGCCCCCGAGGATCCACAGGTGCACGGTCGTCGTCCGGTCCGCGTCGGCACCGGCGGACCGTGCCGCCCGGTTCTCGACGGTGGTCGTGCTGAACAGTCCGCCGCTGCCGTCGTCGCCGGCGTCGCCGTCGGTGTCGACGCCGTACCCGACGCCGCTCACCTCGACCCGGACCGGCACGTCGCTGGGCAGCAGGACCTCGGCCCCGCCCGCGCCGAGCCACAGGTTCACGTCCCCGCCGGCGTCGGTCTCGTCGAGCCCGCGCAGGTCGAGCGTCGGCCCGCCGACGAGCATCGCGTAGTTCCGTTCCGAGCCGGCAGGGACGCTGTCGACCCGCCAGGTGGTCCCACCGATCAGCGAGACCTGCGTTCCGGCGGGCAGCACCCCGGTGACGACGAGCGCGACGACCCCGATCGTCGAGAACAGCCCGAGGGCGCCGTCGTCGCGTCCGCGGATCCCGGCGACGATGGTCGCGATCGCCAGCACGGCGACCGCCGCGGCGATGCCGAGCACCGCCACCGGCCAGGCCTGCGCCTGTGCCCACACCGCGACGCCGGCACCGGCGACGAGTGCCAGCCCGAGCGACACGGCAACGTACGCGGCGGTCGACTGTCGCTCGGCGCGGGTCGCGCGCCACGCGGCCGTCCGCTCCCGTTCCGCGCGCATCCGCTCGTCGTGCCGCCGCTGTCGGTCCTGCGGGCTGCCGGGGGCGTTCCACTGCCAGGAGGCCCGTCCCGCGTCCGACGCGTCCCCCGCCTCGGCCGTCCACCCGGCTCCTCCGGCCGGGCGCGGGTCGTCGGGGCTCGTCCAGAAGTCGCGCCGCGCGCCCGCCGCGTCGGTGTCCGCATCGGGCGCCGGCCCGTCGGTGCGACGGCGCGCGACGACCACGATCAGCCAGACGATCCCGCCGACGAGCGCGATGCTCCACGCCGTACCGAGGGTCGCCTCGAGCCAGCCGGGCATCCCCCACGCCGAGGGCACGCCCTGCCACCAGATCCCCTGGACGGCGGGCACGAAGGTCAGCACGGCGAAGACGCCGATCGCCACGAGTGCCGGGTCGAGCACACCACGGATCATCCGCTCGACGTGGATGCGGCCGGCGGAGTCCGGCAGCAGCGCCCACCCGACGGCGTACGCCAGGAACACGGGGCCGCCGAGCAGGGCGACGACGATCGCGACGCCGCGGACGACGAGCGGGTCGAGTCCGGTGCGTCGGGCCACCGCACCGCAGACCCCGGCGAGCCAGCGGTCGTCGGTGCGGGCGACGTCGAGTCCGCGGATCCAGTCGAAGAACCGCGCCGTCGAGTCGGCGTTCCCGGCAGCCGGGCCGGGAGCCGTGTCGTGCTGGTGATCGGTCATGGCCACCAGCATCGCGGCGTGCGGTGGCCGACACCATCGGGGTTCCCCCTGACCGGTCCCTGATCCCTGCCCCGGCCCCTGCTGGTGCGGACGCCCGAGTGCCAGGATTGGCCCATGGCCACCGCTCGGATGACCCGCCCGACCCCCAGGGTCCTCGGCGGCGTCTGCAGCGGGTTCGCGGCGCACACCGGTCTCCCGATCGGTGTGGTCCGGACGGCGACGGCGGTGCTCGCCGTGTGCGGCGGGGCCGGGGTCCTGCTCTACGCCTGGCTGTGGGCCACCACCCCGAGCGCGACGGCGACGGCGACGTCACCGCTCAAGGCCGTGCTCACGGCGCCCCGGCCCGACGACGGGTCCGACGCGTCCCCGACCGCGAGCCGCCGGGCGCCCGTCGTGGAGATCCTGCTCGGGCTCGCACTGCTCGCCGCCGGGGGCGCGATCGTCGCCGCGCGGCTCGGTGCGCAGGTCCCCCTCGAGGTCGTCGTGCCCGGCGTCGTGGTCGTCACCGGTGCCGCGCTGGCCTGGCGGCAGTTCGACGCGCTCCGCACCGTCCGACCCGCAGCGTCGTCGACCCTGGTCGTCCGGGCGCTCGGGGCACTGGTGCTCGTCGTGCTCGGCATCCTGTTGTTCTTCACGACGAGCAGTCGGCCGAACGTGTGGACGGTGCTCACCGCCGCGGTCGCCGTCCTGCTCGGTGTCGCCGTGGTGGTCGCGCCGTGGGTGGTCCGGCTCGTGCGGGACCTCGCCGACGAGCGCGCCGCACGGGTCCGCGACCTCGAACGGGCCGAACTCGCCGCGCACCTGCACGACTCGGTCCTGCAGACGCTCGCGCTCATCCAGCAGAAGGCCGAGCCCGGCTCCGACGCCGCTCGGCTCGCCCGGGCGCAGGAACGCGAGCTGCGGTCGTGGCTCTTCACCGAGCAGACCGATCCCGCCCGCGACCTCGGCGCCGAACTGCGCGACGCCGCCGCCGACATCGAGGCCGAGTACCCGGTCCGCATCGACGTCATCGCCGTCGGTCCGGCGCGCACCGACCTGCCCGACGGCATCGTCGCCGCCGCCCGCGAAGCGATGCTCAACGCCGCCCGCCACGCCGGCGGCACGATCAGCGTGTACGCCGAGACCGCGCGCGACCTCGTCGAGGTCAGCATCCGCGACCGCGGGCCGGGCTTCGACCCGGAAGCCGTGCCCGAGGGACGGTACGGCGTGCGCGAGTCGATCACCGGGCGGCTGCAGCGACTCGGCGGACGGGCGACCATCGCCCCGGGGCCGGGGCACACGGGCACCGAGGTCCGGCTCCGACTGCCGCTCGCGCCCACCGGACCACGAGGGGAAGACGCATGACCGAGCCCGACCTGCTCACCGTCGCCATCGTCGACGACCACTCCATCTTCCGAGCCGGCGTGCGCGCCGGACTGCCACCGGGCCTCCAGGTCGTGGGTGAAGCCGCCACCGTCGACGAGGCCGTGGCGCTCGTGGCGACCACCGCGCCCCGCGTCGTCCTGCTCGACGTCCACCTGCCCGGCGGCGCCGGCGGCGGTGGCGCCGAGGTGATCACCCGGGCCGCTCCGGAGCACCCGGGCACGCTGTTCCTCGCGCTGAGCGTGTCCGACGCCGCCGACGACGTCGTGCGGGTGATCCGCGCCGGGGCCCGCGGCTACATCACGAAGAGCTCGTCGAGCGCCGAGGTCGCCGAGGCCGTCCGGCGGGTGGCGGAGGGCGACGCGGTGTTCTCGCCGCGCTTGGCCGGGTTCGTGCTCGACGCCTTCGGTGCGGTGAGCGGCGAGACCGCGCAGCACGACGCGGAGCTCGACCGGCTGTCGGCGCGCGAGCAGGAGGTGATGCGCCTCATCGCGCGCGGGTACGCCTACAAAGAGGTGGCGGCGGAGCTCTTCATCTCGGTGAAGACCGTCGAGACCCACGTGTCGAAGGTGCTGCGGAAGCTGCAGCTGTCGAACCGGCACGAGCTGACGGCGTGGGCGCTGCAGCGCAAACTGCTCTGAGCGCCCACGCGGTCACTTCGCGCTGATCCTGGTGTACTTGTTGACCGCCCACGGCACGAACACGACGAGCATCACGGCGATCCCGATCAGCACCGTCACGATCGGGTGCTGCATCGTCCAGATGTCCGGCACCGGCGCGGACCCGACGTTGCCGAACAGCTCACGGGCCGCCTGCACGAGCGACGACACCGGGTTCCACTCCGCGAACACCCGCAGCACCAGCGGCAGCGTGTCGCTCGGCACGAAGGCGTTCGAGATGAACGTCAGCGGGAACAGGATCATGAACGAGGCGTTGTTGATGACCTCCGGCGTCTTGACGCTCATGCCGAGCAGCGCCATCACCCAGCTGAAAGCGTAGCTGAACAGCAGCAGCAGGGCGATGCCGGCCAGGAACTCGAGCGGCGACGAGTTCACCCGCCACCCGACGGCCAGCCCGGTGAGCATCATGATCGCCATCGAGATCGAGTTGAGCACGAGGTCGGAGTTGGTCCGGCCGACGAGCACCGCGGACGCCGACATCGGCAGCGTGCGGAACCGGTCGATCAGGCCCTCCTTCAGGTCCTGCGCCATCGCCGAACCCGAGAACGTGGCCCCGAACACGACGGTCTGGGCGAAGATCCCGGCCATCAGGAACTGCGTGTAGTCGGTGCCCTCGACCGCGATCGCGCCGCCGTAGACCTGGCTGAACAGCAGGACGAACATGATCGGCTGCAGCACCGCGAACACGAGCATGTCCGGCGACCGCTTGAGCTTGATGAGGTTCCGTTTGGTGACGGTCCAGCCGTCCTCGAACCAGATGGCGATCGGTGAGGTGACGACGACGGGCAGTTGCCGACCCGGCGCGATGGTCGTGGCGGTCATCGGGCCGTCTCCTTCTGCTTGGTGGCGGCTGCTTCGTCGGCCTCGTCCTCCGTCGCGGCGTGGCCGGTGAGCCGCAGGAACACGTCGTCCAGGGTCGGTCGCCGCATGCCCGCGTCGTGGAGCTCGATGCCGGCGTCGCCGAGGTCGGCGAGCACCCGTTGCAGGGCGGCGGGCCCGGCCTCGACCGCGATGGCGTGGGTGCGGCCGTCGCCCGACGCCTCGACGTCGCCGACGCCGTAGCGGCGCAGGACGGTCGTCACGGCGTCGCCGTCGGTCTCGTCCACCAGGGTCACGACGACCCGGTGCCCGCCGACCTGCGCCTTGAGGTGGTCGGCGGTGCCCTCGGCGATGACCCGGCCGTCGTCGATCACCGCGATGTCGTCGGCGAGCCGGTCGGCCTCTTCCAGGTACTGGGTGGTGAGCAGGACGGTCGCGCCCTCGGCGACCAGGTTCTCGATGATCCCCCAGAGCGCGAGCCGGCTGCGGGGGTCGAGGCCCGTGGTCGGCTCGTCGAGGAACAGCACGCGCGGGTTCATCACGAGCGCGCCGGCGAGGTCGATGCGTCGTCGCATGCCGCCGGAGAAGCCCTTCACCGGACGGTCCCCGGCTTCGGCGAGGTCGAACACGTCGATCAGCTCCCGAGCGCGCTCGCGGGACGTCTTCCGGCCCAGGTGGTAGAGCCGTCCGATCATCTCGAGGTTCTCGAACCCGGTCAGGTTCTCGTCGACCGCGGCGTACTGCCCGGACACCCCGATCGACCGCCGGGTCGCCTGCGGGTCGGCGATCACGTCGATGCCGTCGATCGACGCCGTGCCGGAGTCGGGCGTGATGAGGGTGGTGAGGACCTTCACGGTCGTGGTCTTGCCCGACCCGTTCGGCCCGAGCAGTGCCTTCACGGTGCCCTGCGGCACCGACAGGTCGAGTCCGGCCAGTGCGTGCACCGGCCCGGACTTCGACTTGTACGTCTTGGTCAGCCCGGAGGCTTCGATGATGGCCATGTCGCTCCTTCGTCGGACACGGTGGGTACCCGGGGCCCGGTGGAGCGACGGACGTCACTCAGACGTCGAAGTCACCGCCACCGAAGTCGCTGAAGCCACCGCCGAAGTCGGATCCGCTGTCGCCCCAGCCCGCACTCTCGAACCCGCCGCCGTCGGACGCACCACCGTCGGACGCACCGGCATCGCCGGATTCAGCACCAGTGTCCTCCGAACCGCCGTCACCCGCAGCGTCAGTACCGCCATCGAACGATCCCGGGTCCGGCAGGAAGGCGCTCATGATCGCCGAACCGATGACGTAGCCGGCCACCGTCCCGAGGATCGAGGCACCGATCATGCTCCCGAACGACGGCCCGCCGCGCTGGCCACCGAAGCGTCCCGCGCCCCCGCCGACACCGCCGAGCGACCGCTCCATGAAGCCCGGCTGGCGGATCTCGGACCGTGTCGCCGACTGCGCGAGCGAACGGGGGTCGTCGCCACGAGGGGCCTCACCGGGAGGCGCCGTGCGGGTGAACTCGTCGTAGACCATGCGGCGCTGCTCGTCGGTCAGCTTCGCGAACGCCTCGGCGTGCACCTCTTCGATGCGCTCCGGCGGTGCCGTGCGGAGCAGGTAGCGGTACCGCTCCACCGCGCGCTCGTCGTCGGTCGTCGCCCCCTGCTGCTGTGCGGGTGCGCCACCCCACTGCGGCACGCCGTACTGCCCGCCCGGCTGCTGCCCGGCCGGCGTCCCCGTCGGAGCGGGCTGGTGGTACGACTGCTGGCCGTACCGGTAGCCCTGCTGCTGCGGCTGCCCCCACTGGTTCTGCTGCGCGTCGTACTGCTGCGCGTCACCGGTGCGGTCGCGGTCCGGACGTCCGAGCAGGCGGTCGAGGAATCCCATGGTCGATGCTCCTTCGGGTGCACGGTCGATCCGGTCGGACCTGCCGTGGACTGCCACCCTATGGAGCGGGGTCGGCCGCTGACTGAGCGCCCGCTCAGAGTCAGCCGAGCGCCGTCCCGCGCCTCCAGTCCGCACCGTGCGCACCTGTACAACCCGTGCCGGCTTGCCAGCACCGTGCGCGCCTCCAGCGCCGCACCCAGCGGCCAAAGCCGCACCAGAACGCAGACCCCGCACCGTGCGCCCGGCCGCGCCAGCCGCGCCGGCCGAGCCCGCTCACCCCGCGCCGTGCACCGCCGCGCCCGCGGCGAGCGCCGCCGTCCACACCGCGTGCAGCTCGTCCGCCGCTCCGGGGTGCGCCACCAGGAACGGCTCGCCCACGGGCGGGAAGCCCTCGACCGGGCCGGAGCGCGTCAGCACGATCCCGCCGGCCTCGTGCACGAGCAGCACGGCGGCTCCGTGGTCGACCGGGTTGAACGCCGACACGCACCCGCCGATCCCCCGGCCGGCCGCGACCTGCGCGATGGTGAGCGTGCCGGAGCCCTGCACCCGCAGCGTGCACGACCGGTCGGCCAGGGCGTCGAGGAACGCCCCGAACCCGGGCCACGGCCGGTGCCCGTCGAGTTCGGTGCCGACGACCGCCCCGGCGAGCGGGCGTGGGGTGTCGTCCAGCCGTAGCGGCCGGTCACGCAGGGTCGCACCGCGCCCGCGCCGCGCCTCGAGGACCTCGCCCCGCCACGGATCGGCCACGACCCCGACGAGCGGGCGTCCGCCGCGGGTCAGGCAGAGCGACATCGACGTCCACGGCACCCCGTTCGCCAGGTTCGTGGTGCCGTCGACGGGGTCCAGGTACCAGCGGTGCCGGTCACCGGGCGCGTCGCCGTACTCCTCGCCGGTGAACCCGTGCGTCGGGAATACCATCCGCACGCGGGAGCGGACGTGCTGCTCGACCAGGCGGTCCACGTCGGTGACGAGGTCGGCGGGGTTCGCCTTGGTCCGCACCTCGCTGACGGGGTGTTCGCGGGTGAACGCGATGACCTCGTGCGCGATGCGGTGCGCCAGGGCCTGGGCGCGCGAGGCGACCTCGGTCTCGGTCGGCTCGCGGTCCCGTTCCGGCCAGCCGTCCCGCTCCGCCGAGGACAGCGCTGCGCCGATCGCGCCGACGTCGTTCGTGGTGATCGAGTCGACGCCGAGCCGTGCCGCCCACAGCGCGGGTTCGGCCTCGTCGACGGTCCAGACGGCGACCCGCAGCCCGAGGGCGTGCGCGACCTCGATCGTCCGCGGCGTGAGGAACGCGATGTCGAGGTTCAGGGTCGACGGGGTCAGGGCCTCGAGGTCGGCCGGGGCGGGCGGGTCGAGCGACTCCCACGCGAGCCACACGTCGGCGTCGGGCAGCACCGAGCGGACCGCGGCCATGGCGGCTGGCGCACCGCACCACGCCACGCTGGTGGACGCGGTGGAACCCGCGACGGTCCGGGCTGCGACCAGGGCGTCCTCGGCGTCGGTCAGGTCGACCAGCAGGACCGAGCGGCAGCCGTCGAGCCGTTCGAGCGCGGCGTCGAGCCGCGGGATCCGGTCGAGCCCGTTGCCGAGCCGAGCGACGTCGCACCAGGCGACGTCGGACACCCGCCGGGCGTCGCCCCACATCCGCCCGAGGGTCTCGTCGTGCAGCAGGACGGCGACGTCGTCGGCCGTTCGACGGACGTCGACCTCGATGACCTCCGCGCCGAGCGCCTCGGCGACCGCGATGGCGGGCAGGGTGTTCTCCCGCCGGACGCGCGGCGCACCGCGGTGGGCGACGAGCCGTGGCGGACGCACGCCGGGCCTCCCGGTCGGGTCGGACGGGACCGACCCGTCACCGGCGGCCGGCGTGGCGGACGCAGGAGCAGACGCTGCTGCCGACGCGGCGGGGACGGCGCGGTCGGTGACCGGCACGGCGCCGCTCATCGGGTGCCCTCGAGCAGTGCACCGTCGCGGTAGACGAGCACCGCACCGAGCCGGACCCCGGTCTCGGTGCCGACCGCCGGGGGCGCTCCGGTGACGAAGGCGCGGAGCTCGGCACCGTCGGTGGTGAGCACGACCTCGGCGAAGTGGCCGCGCATGAGGACACGGGCGACAGTGGCGCGGATCGGTGCGTCGTCGGTGAGGACGACCTGCTCGGGGCGGATCAGCACGGTGTCGGCCGCGGTCGGGCTGACGGACGTACCGGCGAGGAACCGGCCGGAGACGACGCTCGTCGACCCGATGAACGACGCGACGAACCCGGTCGCGGGGCGGGCGTACAGCTCGGTCGGCGTCGCGATCTGCTCGATGCGTCCGTCGTGCATGACGGCGATCCGGTCGGAGATGCTGAGCGCTTCGTCCTGGTCGTGCGTGACGATCACGGTCGTGATGCCGAGGCGCTGCTGGATGCGCCGGATCTCGTCGCGGACGCTCACGCGGAGCTTGGCGTCGAGGTTGGACAGCGGCTCGTCGAGGAGCAGGACGTCGGGCTCCTGCACGATCGCGCGGGCGAGGGCGACGCGCTGCTGCTCACCGCCCGAGATCGCGGTCGGCTTCGAGCCGGCGTGGTGGCTCAGGCCGACGAGTTCGAGCGCGTCCCGCACCCGGTCCGCCGCCTGCCGCTTCGGGACCCGTCGGGTCCGCAGCGGGAACGCGACGTTCTGCGTCACCGTCATGTGCGGCCACAGCGCATAGTTCTGGAACACCATCGCGCTCGGTCGGCGCTCGGGGCTGGCCGACGTGACGTCGCGGTCCCCCATCGTCACGACGCCGCCGTCGGCGGGCAGGAACCCGGCGACCATGCGGAGCGTCGTCGTCTTGCCGCACCCGGACGGTCCGAGCAGCGAGACGAGCTCGCCCTTCGCGACGTCGAGGTCGATGCCCGCGACCACGTCGCGTCCGCCGAGTGTCTTGCGCAGCCCGCGGATGGTGAGTCCGCCGGCGCGGCTGCGGTCGGTCCTGCTGTCGTCGACCGGGAGGCCCGGTGCGCGTTCCGCGACGAGCGTTGCATCCGTCATCTGGTCGCCTTTCGTGCTGGTGTGGGTCATCGGGGTCTGTCGCTTCATCGGATCTGGAAGCCGTCCGCGAGGCGGCCGCCCATGATGTGCTTCCGGGCGAGCAGCAGCAGGACCACGGACGGGATGCTCAGCGCGATCGCGAACACCGCCGAGACCTGCCGCGGGGAGTTGAGGACGAGCGAGTACATCGCCGTCGGCATGGTCATGTAGGTCGGAGCGCCGACGAGGTACGTGCCCTGCGCCTCGTCGAAGGACGCCAGGAACGACATCACCATGGCGACGAGGATCCCCGGCCACGCGATCGGGAACGTGACCCGCCAGAACGTGCGCCAGCGGCTCGCCCCCGCGTCACGGGCCGCTTCCTCGAGCGACCGGGGCACGGCCGAGAACGCGGCGGCGGGCAGCCACGTCATGAACACCACACAGCCCAGGACGTGCACGATCAGGATGCCCGTGACCGTGTTCATCAGGTTCAGTGCAGTGAACATCGCCGACATCGTGACGAAGAGGCCCATCTTCGGGAACGCGTTCGTGGCGAACAGCCCGACGAGCACGAGCCGCCGCCCCGGGAACTCGATGCGGCTGATCGCCCAGGCGGCCGGCAGACAGACCACCGCGGCGATGAGGACGGTCAGCGGGGCGAGGACGAGCGAGTTCTGGACGGCGACCGCCAGGCTCCGGTCCTCGAACACGGTGCCCCACCACTGCAGGGTCCAGCCGTCGGGCAGCAGGTTCGGGTAGGTCCACGTCGTGGCGAAGGCCCGGGCGGCCAGCCAGACGAGCGGCCCGAGGATGAAGACGGCCAGCACGATCGCGGTCGCCCAGACGAGGGCGTTGCCGGTCAGACGCTTGATCACTGCTGCTCCTGCTGCTTCTTGTCGAGCTCGCCCGCGTTCGAGCGGACCGTCGAGCGGAGGTAGAAGATGCTCGCGGCCGCCGCGAAGGCGAACACGACGAACGCCATCGCCGTCGACTGCTGCGGACGGTTGTAGGCCTGGAAGTACTTCGAGATGTCGACGCCGAGCATCGTCGGCGCGTTCGGACCGGTGAAGTACGGCACCGTGAACGACCCGAGGACCCCGATCACGGTGAACGTCGTCGCGATGACGAGCGGGGTGGCCGCCATCGGCAGGAGCACCTGCCAGACCACCCGCCAGGTGCTCGCGCCGGCGTCCTTCGCGGCCTCGACCAGGGCGTCCGGGGTGCCCTGCAGCGCCCCGGCGATCATCAGCACCGCGAACGGCAGGCTGGTCCAGACGCTGCCGAACACCACGGCGACGAGGGTGTAGCCCCACACCGGGACGTCCAGGCCGAACTGGGCACCGAGGCTGCGGAGGAAGCCCTGCGCATCGGTGAACGTCAGGACCGACCAGCTCGCGATGACCACCGGCACGAAGAGCGGGACCACCGCGAGGACGCTGAGGCTCTTGCCGAGGATCCCACCGCGGAGCCGGAGGACCACGGCCACCGCCACGGCGAGCGCCACGGTCAGGCCGGTGGACAGCGCGGTGACCCCGAGCGTCGCGACGAGGTCACGCAGGAACGTGGCGTTGCCGAGCAGTGCGCCGTACACCGCGAACGAGAACCCGTGAACGGTGTC
Source organism: Curtobacterium sp. PvP017 (assembly GCF_054060195.1). Lineage (NCBI taxonomy): Bacteria > Bacillati > Actinomycetota > Actinomycetes > Micrococcales > Microbacteriaceae > Curtobacterium > Curtobacterium sp. PvP017. The sequence continues at coordinate 1,597 of NZ_JBSSCY010000005.1, read as the reverse complement.
GCCGCCGATGTCGGCGAGTGCCTGGTTCAGGCCGCCGGTGAACCCGAGGCTGAAGAGGGCGGCGTTCACCACCGGGACGCCGACGAACAGGACCACGACGAGCACGGGCGCCGCGACGAGCGCGAGGCCCTGCCAGCATTGGCGGCGGGCCAGGCGCTCCTGTGTCGTGCGCTCGCTGGCGGGCTGCGCAGTGCCGTGGGCGGAGGGCGGGACGGGCGGGAGGCCCATGGCGGAGTCGCCACGGGCCTCCCGGTCGGTCGCCGGGCCGTCCTGGACGGTCTGGGTCACTGCGGGACCTTCGCGTCCCACGCGGCGTTCATGTCGGCGGCGAAGTCGCTCTGGAACCCGAGGCGGAGCTGCGACGGGTTCGCGTCGGCGAACTGCTCTGCGACCGACTCCGGCAGGCTGTCGAGCGGGATGACCGGGTAGCCGGAGACGGCGCTCGCGACGAGCTGCTGCCCCTTCGCGCTGAGCACGAAGTCGGCGAGCTGCTCGGCTGCCGCCTTCTTGGCCTTCGGCTCGGTCTTCGGGATGCCGAGGAAGCTCGCGCTGCCGGTGAACGACGGGTCGGTGATCTGGATCGCCTTGACGGTCTTCGGGATCACGCCGGTCTTCTGCGAAGTGATGAACTGGTCGCTCCAGACCGGTGCCATCGCGATCTGGCCGCTGCCGAGCAGCTGCACGACCTGGTCGTTGCCGTTCGGGTAGACGCCCTTCTGGTACGTCGAGGGGCCGAGGTCCTTGAGCGCGGCGAAGCCCTTGTCCCACTTCGACTCGAGCGACTTGTCGTACGTCGTCTGCATCGTCTCCTGCTCGGCGGGCGTGAGGTACTTCGCGAGCACCGTGGCGACGAACGAGCCACCGGAGCCGCCGGACGACGGGGAGTTGTAGGCGAACTGGCCCGGGTTCGCTTTGATCCAGGCGAGCAGGTCGTCGAGGGTCTTCGGCGGGTCCGTCACCTTCTTCGAGTCGTAGGCGAGCAGGACGCTCGAGGCGCGGTACGGGATCGCGCTGTCGCCACCCTGCTGCTTCGTGGCCTCGGGGACGTTCTTCAGGTTCGGGATCGTGCTGTCGCTGACCGTGCTGAGCAGCCCGGCCTTGCCCGCGGTGCTGACGAACCCGGCGTCGACGAGGTCGTACGCGACGGACTTGCCGGCCTTGACCGCGGTGGCGAGGTTGGCCTGGGTCTGCGCATCGTGCTCGCCGTGCAGGTCGATGCTCGTGCTGACGTGGATCTTCGGGTGCACCTTCTCGAAGGCGGGGATGAGCGACTTGTCCCAGAGGTCCTGGACGTTCGTGTCGCCGCTGATGAACACCGTGAGGTTCGTGGTGCCGCCGCTCGTGTCCGCGGCGTTCGAGGCGTTGGCGCTCTGGACGCAGCCGGACAGTGCGACGGTCGCGGCCGCTGCGATGGCGAGGCCGGTGAGGACTCGGGTCTTCACGTCGATGATCTCCCTGTTCCGTGGGGGTAGTGCGGGGTGGGGGTGGGGGTGGGGGTAGTGGGGGGGGGGGGGGGCCCCGGGGGCGGGGGGGGGGCGGCCGGGGGGACGCCGGGGGGCGCGGGCGGGGGCGGCGGGGGCACTGCGGGGTGGGGGGT
>NZ_JBSSCY010000004.1:0-360256 GCF_054060195.1 Curtobacterium sp. PvP017 | reverse complement strand
CCCGGTCACATTCCGAACCCGGAAGCTAAGCCTCTCAGCGCCGATGGTACTGCAAGGGGGACCTTGTGGGAGAGTAGGACGCCGCCGGACTTAACCTCAGCAACACCAGGGAACCCCTGACCAGCACTGGTCAGGGGTTTTCTGCGTTCACGACCGCTCCGGCGCGGGGCGTGACGGTAGCATTGGCGGGTCATGACTGCGCCATTCACCACTGCTTCCGGGTCCGAGATCCGTGTCCGTTTCTGCCCGAGCCCGACGGGGACCCCGCACGTGGGGCTCATCCGCACGGCGCTCTTCAACTGGGCGTACGCGCGCCACACGGGCGGCAAGCTCGTGTTCCGCATCGAGGACACCGACGCCGCCCGTGACAGCGAGGAGTCGTACGCGCAGATCCTCGACGCGCTGCGCTGGCTCCGGCTCGACTGGGACGAGGGTGTCGACGCCGGCGGGGAGCACGGTCCGTACCGGCAGTCGGAGCGCACGGCGATCTACGACGACGTCATCGCGAAGCTGAAGGCGTCCGGGCACGTCTACGAGTCCTTCGTCACCCCCGAGGAGATGGAGGCCCGCAACAAGGCCGCCGGACGCGATCCCAAGCAGGGGTACGACAACCACGAGCGGGACCTCACCGAGGCCGAGCGCCAGGCGTTCCGCGATCAGGGCCGCGAACCGGCGCTCCGGCTCCGGGTGCCGGACCGTGACCTGAGCTTCGACGACCTGGTGCGTGGCGAGATCACCTTCAAGCAGGGCACGTTCCCCGACTTCGTGGTCGTCCGGCCGAACGGCAAGCCGCTCTACACGTTCACGAACCCGGTGGACGACGCCCTGATGGGCATCACGCACGTGCTGCGCGGCGAGGACCTGCTGTCCTCGACCCCGCGGCAGATCGCCTTGTACGAGGCGCTGTACGAGATCGGGCTCGCTCCGTCGATCCCGGTCTTCGGTCACCTGCCGTACGTGATGGGCGAGGGCAACAAGAAGCTCTCCAAGCGTGACCCCGAGGCGAACCTGTTCCACCACCGGGACGCCGGCATGATCCCCGAGGGGCTCGTCAACTACCTGGCGCTGCTCGGCTGGTCGATCGGTGCCGACCGCGACGTCTTCTCGGTCGACGAGATGGTGGCCGCGTTCGAGGTCACCGACGTCAACCCGAACCCCGCACGCTTCGACCACAAGAAGGCCGAGGCGATCAACGGCGACCACATCCGGCTGCTCGACGCCGCGGATTTCCGGTCCCGCCTGCTGCCCTACCTGACCGACCTCGTCGCCGATCCGCCCACCGCGGAGCAGCTCGAGGTCCTGACGAAGGCGGCTCCGCTCGTCCAGGAGCGCATGCAGCTGCTCGGCGAAGCGCCGGCGATGCTCGGGTTCCTGTTCACCGCCGACGCCGACCTGGTGGTCGAGGACGACGCGCTGGCGTCGCTCAAGGGCGACACCGCCGCGGTGCTCACGGCCGGCATCGCTGCGCTCGAGCAGCTCGACGACTGGCGCACCGAGGCGATCGAGGCCGCGCTCCGCACCGCGCTCATCGACGACCTCGGGCTGAAGCCCCGTGTCGCCTTCGGGCCGCTGCGCGTGGGGGTGTCCGGTCGCCGGATCAGCCCGCCGCTCTTCGAGTCGATGGAGATCCTCGGCAAGGAGTCCACCCTGACGCGGCTCCGCGCCCTCGCGGCCCGCTGAGCGGGGCACGATGAGCACCGCGGGAAGCGCTGCAGGGAGCCCGGACGAGCCGAGCACGCCGGTCGTCCACGACGTGGCGGTCATCGGTGCCGGACCCGCCGGGTTGAGCGCTGCGCTCAACCTGGTGCGGGCGAAGCGGACGGTGCTCCTCGTGGACGCCAACCGGCCGCGCAACGCCGCGACCCTGCGCTCGCACGGCTTCCTGACGCGTGACGGGGTCTCGCCGCTCGAGCTCCGGAAGCTCGGTCGTGTCGAGGTCGAGGCGTACCCGGAGGCGACAGTCGTGCAGGCCGTGGTCGACCTCGTGACGCCCGACGCCGACGGCTGGCGGCTGCACGGGACCTGGCGCGGCACCGAGGTGGACGCGCGGGCGAAGACCGTCGTCGTCGCCACGGGGCTGCGCGAGGAGCTCCCGGCGCTGCCGATGCTCCGCGCGTTCTACGGCACCGCGGTGCACAGCTGCGTCGAGTGCGATGCGTACGACAAGGCGGGGCAGCCGCTCGCGTTCATCTGCGAGACCGATGACGTCGTGGACCGTGCGCTGCTCATCGCGGCGTGGACGGACGACCTGATCGTCTACACGAACGGTGTCGCGCCGCTCGACGACGCCGGGCGTGCGCGCTTGGCTCGTGCCGGTGTCGTGATCGACGAGCGGGTGATCGAGGACCTCGAGGGGGACCGGACCGGGATGACCGGAGTCCGGCTCGTCGACGGCCACGTGGAGCCGCGGACGGGCGGTTTCGTCCGACCGACGTGGCACGCCGACCTCGACTGGCTGCACACGACCGGCGGCACCGGTACCGGCCCGGGCACCGACACGCCCGGCGTGCCGACCGCCCTCGAGCGCGATGCACAGGGGCTCCTCGTCGTCGACCGGGTCGGCCGCACGACGGTCCCCGGGCTGTACGCCGTGGGGGACGTGACCCCTCCCGGGCCGGAGCAGCTCATCGTGGCGGCCGGGCACGGAGCCGCGACGGCCGCTGCGGTGCACCGTGACCTCGTGGGTGGTCTTGCGGACCTCCGGGATGCTGTACAGTAGTTGATCGTGCCCCGGACAACGGGGCCGGAAGGCCAGCAGGCCTTTGGGGTATGGTGTAATTGGCAACACAGCGGTTTCTGGTACCGTCGTTCTTGGTTCGAGTCCAGGTACCCCAGCACTCGAAGAACAGCCCCCGGGAGATCCCGGGGGCTGTTCTCGTTTCCACCGGAGATCCGAAGGCTCCGGACAGCGCGTTCCGAGGTTGCGCGGAACCGCACGATGCGTCGTGTCCACGCGGCCCGCTCCGGGCCCTGGACCGTCCGCGGTTCGCGGGCCGAGCGCGCCGGCGGTGGCGAGCCGTGCCTCCTGGCCGGGTTGCGGGACCCCGCACCGCGCGTGACGCGGCTCGTGGGCGGCACCGCGCCGCACGTACGGTCGCAGGACCGACGCGGGACACGCGGCGGCCCGCCGACGATCATCCGAGGTGTCATCGTGACCTCCGCCGACCCGCTGACGACAGCCGACCACTGGACCCACCGCGCCGCGATCCCGCTGGCCGGCGACCACTCCGTCCTGGACCGCTGGGACCGCGTGGTCGCGCTCCACGGCGACGCAGCGGCACTCGCCGGGGACGGCCGCCCGTACACCTTCCGGCAGGCGGACGGTGCGTCGCGCTCGCTCGCTTCGGTGCTCGACGCCGAGCTCCGACCCGACGACCGCAGCGGCGCGGGAGTGGGCGCAGTCGCCGGCGGAGCGTCGAAGCCGGTCGGCATCATGGCCGGCCAGACCACCGAGGCCGTCGTCGCGATCCTGGCGCTCGTCCGCGCGGGGCGCACCGTGGTGGTGCTCGACGAACACCTGCCGGTGGTCCGGCTCGGACACGTCGCCCGGCTCGCCGGCGTCGACGAGATCGTGGCGGATCCCGCGCGCGCCGACCTCGCGGCCACCGTCGTCGCCGAGCGCGACGGACGCGTGCACGCACTCGCCGACCTGCTCGAACGACACGGCGAGTCGGTGAGCGACGAGCGGGCGACCGACGTGACAGTGGCGGACACGACGGCGGACACGGCAGTCGACGCGACGGCGGACACGACGGCGGACACGGCAGTCGACGCGACGGCCGACACGGCAGCGGACACGGCAGCCGACGCGCCCGCCGGCACCCGCGCCGCCGGCACCCGACCCGGCACCCGCCCCGGCGGCCGCGACCCGTTCGCGATCGTCTTCACCTCCGGCTCGACGGGCATGCCGAAGGGCGTCGTCCTGACGCACCGGCAGCAGCTCGCCAACGCCGAGCAAGACGCCGTCGCCCTCGGCACCGGTCCCGACGACCGGCTCGGCGTGGTCCTGCCGCTGTCGTTCGCGGCCGGGCTGCTGTTCTCGTTCGACACGCTGCTGAACGGGGGCAGCGTCGTGCTCCTCGAACCCCGCGAACTCGGGGTCGAGCGCCTGCTCGCACGGTTCGCCGACGACGGCGTGAACGTCCTCGTCTGCACCCCGCACCTGCTGCGCTCGATCGTCGGTTCGCAGACGGCACCCGGGGCGCAGGCGTCCGGCGCGGCGCCCGCGCTCGGCGGCCTGCGCTTCCTGATGACCACGGGCGAGGCGGTGACCGGGGCGGACATCGCCGCTGCCCGCCCGCACCTCGACCCGACGACGCTGCTCCTCAACGCGTTCGGGTCGAGCGAGACCGGCTGCGTGGCGTACTGCCCCGTCGAGCCCGGGTCGCCGGTGCCCGAGGGCGTCGTCCCCGCCGGGTGGCCGTTGCCCGGCAAGCAGGTGCTCGTGCTGCGCGAGGACGGCAGCCGTGCCGACCCGGGGGAGACCGGCGAGCTCGTCATCGTCTCCGAGGGCCTGACCGCCGGGTACTGGGGCGCCCCGGAGAAGACCGCCGAACGGGCCGGACGCACCGACGACAGCACGCCGACCTGGCGCCAGGGCGACCTCGCCCGGATCGAGCCGGACGGTCGGCTCGTGCTGCTCGGACGGTCCGACGACGCCGTGAAGGTCCGCGGGTACCTCGTCGAGCCGAGCGAGGTCGAGGCGGCGCTCCGCGCGATCCCCGAGGTGCACGACGCCGTCGTCACGGCGCAGGTCGACCCGCCCGCAGTGACCCGCCTGGTCGCGTACGTCGTCGGCCGTCCGGGCCAGCGGACCCCCGCGCCCGCGTCCCTGCGGCTGGCCCTGCGCGACCGCCTGCCGGAGTACATGGTGCCGGCGTCGATCGTGCCGATGACCGAGCTGCCGCGGAACGAGCGCGGCAAGGTCGACCGTGCCGAGCTGCCGGGTGCGCCGAGCATCGAGACCGAGATGGTCGAGGGCGAGTACGACCAGTGGGAGCTCGTGGTCGGGCAGATCTGGGCCGAGGTGCTGGGCCTCCGGGGTGTGCACCTCGACGAGGACTTCTCCGCGCTCGGCGGCGACTCGCTCTCCGCCGAGGAGATGCTCGCCCTCGTGCAGAGCCGCCTCGGCATTGACCTGCGGTCCTCGGACGTCCTGCAGCACCCCACGCTCCGGGCGTTCGCCCGACGGGTGCGCAGCGGCACGACGGCGCTGCCGAGCCACCCCGACGTGGTCAAGGTGTCCGGCGCGCGCGAGTCCGGACGTCCGCCCGTGTTCTGCTTCGCCGGCGGCGGAGCGCTCGCGCTGACGTTCCTGCCGTTGTCCCGCTACCTGCCCGAGCACGACGTGTACGCGTTCCAGCAGCACGGCCTCGAGCGTCGGGGGATGCCGGACTGGAGCATCCAGGCCAGCGCCCGCCGGTACGTCGCCCTGATGCGGATCGTGCAGCCACGCGGACCGTACCTGCTGGTCGGCCACTCGCTCGGCGGGCTCATCGCGCTCGAGATCGCCCGACTGCTCACCGAGAGCGGCGAGCAGGTCGCGCACGTCGCGCTGCTGGACACCTACCTGCCGCGGACGGGCGCCGAGGGGGTCCGGCAGCAGTTCGGCCGGCTCGAGCCGCGCGAGCACCGGAACCCCGCGGTCCGCGCCGCCGGCCAGCGCCTCGCCGGGGCCGTCCGGCGGGTCATGCCCACGGGCATGTCGTGGGGCGACCACGTCGCGAAGCGGGTGCGCGCCTACAGCGCGGGTGTGCTGCGGCACGGCGGCCAGAAGGACTTCGACGCCTTCTTCGACCAGGCCGAGCTCGTCACCCGGCGGCACCACCCGACGCCGTTCCACGGACGGGCGACGTACGTGCTCGCCGACGCGAACCCGGACGCCGCCGGCTGGTCCGCGCTGCTGCGCGGCCGGACCGAGACCGTGCGGATCGCCGCCGAGCACAGCTCGTTGCTGCGGGAACCGCACGTGGCCGACCTCGCGACGGCGCTGCGTGCGGCGTTCGCGACGGAGGGCGCGGCCCGCGACTGAGCCGACCGACGGACGGGAGGCCCGGTGCCAGCTGGCACACCTCCCTCGCAGGCTCGGTCGGCGCGCCCCGCGCAACGCTTCGCGTTGCCGCTCTGCGGGGCGCGCCCGTCCGTTCGTCGGTGCGTCCACGGCACGTGGCCGCGCGGTGTTGCGGGTTTCCGTATCCACGGCCGAGTGTCCGCAATGGACCGCACCGCGCATTGACCGCCTGCCACCCCGCGACGATGGTTGGACACGCGGGGGAGAGTACCCACTCACCTGCGAAGCCGGCGGCGTCGTACCCGCGTCCCGCTGCTCGACCGACGACGGTCACCGTCGTCGATGCGTCATCCGAGGACGCGCCGCTCGTCACACGAGCCACAACCCGACAGCAACCCTGACCCGACAGGACCGCGCCCATGCCCGCACGTACCGTTCGCCCTGCAGACCCGAGGGTCTCCGTCGTCATCCCGGCGCGGAACGAGGCCCGAAACCTCGAGATCATCCTGCCGAAGCTCCCGCCGGTGTACGAGGTGATCCTGGTCGACGGCAACTCCGTCGACGACACCATCGCCGCCGCACAGCGCGTGATGCCCGACATCCGCGTCGTCCACCAGACCCGCAAGGGCAAGGGCAACGCCCTCGCCTGCGGGTTCGAGGCCGTCACCGGCGACGTCGTCGTCATGTTCGACGCCGACTGCTCCGCCGACCCCGACGAGATCCCGCGCTTCGTGCAGGCACTCGTCGAGGGCGCCGACGTCGCGAAGGGCACCCGCTACTCGCTCGGTGGCGGCAGCGACGACATCACGATCGTCCGCAACCTCGGCAACCGCGGTCTGAACATGCTCTGCAACATCATCCTCGGCACCCGCTACAGCGACCTCTGCTACGGCTACAACGCCTTCTGGGCGGACGTCCTGCCGGAGATCGGCCTGCTGTCCTCCGAGCTGCCGAAGCCGGCCGACGGCTCGATGCTGTGGGGCGACGGGTTCGAGATCGAGACCGTGCTCACCTGCCGCTGGTCGGCCGCCGAGCTCGCGATCACCGAGGTCCCCAGCCACGAGAAGCTCCGCGTGCACGGCTCCAGCAACCTCAACGCCGTGACCGACGGCATCCGTGTGCTGAAGTCGATCATGCACGAGCGTCGCCGCGCCGCGATCGGCCGCTCCGAGGTCCGCCGTGCCGCCATGAGCGTTGTGCCGCCGGCCGAGCAGCTCGCCGCGGCGCCGCACGCCGCCGCGCCGCACGCCGCGGCGCCGCACGCAGCCCCGGCTGCAGCGCACGCGACGGTCCACGCGGCCGGGCACGCCCCGGTCGGTGCACCCGTCGCCGCCGTCGCCAGCCTCGAGGAGGAAGTCGCGTGACGACCGTCGCGGTCGTCATCTGCGCGTACACCCAGCAGCGCTGGGGTGACCTGCAGGACAGCGTCGAGTCCGCCAAGCGCCAGCCCGAGGCCCCCGAGGTCGTCGTCGTGATCGACCACGAGCCCGAGCTCCTCGCCCGCGCCGCTGCACGCTGGCCCGAGCTCCGCGTCGTCCCGAACACCGAGGACCGCGGCCTGTCCGGCGCCCGCAACACCGGCGTCGCCCTCACCGACGCCGACGTCGTCGCGTTCCTGGACGACGACGCCACGGCCGACCCGGACTGGCTCGGCCACATGCTCACCGCACTCGAGGACCCCGACGTCGTCGGCGTCGGCGGCCGGGCCACCCCGTCCTGGCCCACCGCCACCGGTGCCGGCCCCTACGCGGACGAGCTCCTCTGGATCGTCGGCTGCTCCTACCGGGGCCTGCCCGAGACCCCCGGCGACGTGCGCAACGTCATCGGTTCGAGCATGGCCTTCCGCCGTGACGCGATCATGCTCGCCGGCGGCTTCCGCTCCGGTATCGGCCGCGTCGGCAACCAGCCGCTCGGCTGCGAGGAGACCGAACTCTGCATCCGCATCGCCCAGGCCCGTCCGGGTGCGCGCATCCGCCACGAACCCCGGTCGAACGTCTCGCACCGGGTGTCCCCGGACCGCGTGACGATGCGGTACCTGCGTCGTCGCAGCTACTACGAGGGCATCTCGAAGGCCGTCCTGAGCCGCCGCGTCGGCACGGGTGACTCGCTCGCCAGCGAGTCGACGTACCTGACCAAGGTCATCCCCGGAGCGGTGCTGCGCGAACTGCGGCACATCGGCCGCGGCGGCGCCCTGCGCGCCTTCGCGATCGTGCTCTCCGTCGCGTCGACCGTCACCGGCTACGCCGTCGGCCGTGTCCTCGGCGGCGTCGTCGTCCGCACCCCGGCCACCGTGCCGGTCGCACAGCCGGTGGGCACGAGGTGACCCGCGCGACCCTGGCGATGGTCATCTCGCCGATCGTGACCGGCCCGCTGTCCCCGACGTGGGACGGCGCCCTGTGGGTCGGCGAGGTCGACCGGGCCGACGTGCACGCGTCCAGCCACCGTGACGTGGTCGCACTCGAGGGCGCCGCGGGCTACCGGCGCGCTCGACTGCTCGTCCGCGACCACGGCGAACCCCTCGGCTTCGTCGAGGCGGACATCACCGAACGTCGCCGCATCGGCGGGACCATCGACGTCCGGACCCTCCAGCGCGCGATCCGGCCGATGCCGGTGCCCGAGCGTCGGCCGGCAGCAGGTCTGGTGCTGCCGTCCGTCACCGTGGTGCTCTGCACGGACGGGGCCGCCGGCACGACCATGCGGTCGGTGCTCGCCAACGAGTACCCCGACTTCGACGTCGTCGTCGTCTCGCACGGCGCCGACGACAGCGGCGCCGCGACGGTCGCGATCGGCGGACGCCGCGTCACCACGATCGCCGCGCCGGCCGGTGGCCTCGCCGCCGCCCGCAACGCCGGACTCCTCGCAGCGAGCGGCGACGTCGTCGCGTTCGTCGCCGAGGGTGCCGTCGTGGACGGCGACTGGGTCGCCGCGCTCGCCGGAGCGTTCGCCGCGGACCCCGACGTCGCCTGCGTCACCGGACTCGTCCCGAGCGCCGAACTGCGCACCCCCGCGCAGCGCTGGCACGACGACCGCACCGCGGCCGGCCGGACCGTCCGCCGTCGGGTGTTCCGCCTCGACGACACCGACGACGCACCCCCGCACCACCCCTTCGCCGCCGCTGCCTACGGCACCGGTGACAACCTCGCCGTGCACCGTGCGACCGCGCTCCGGATCGGCGGCTTCGACACCGCCTTCGGACCGGGGACCCGCGTCGGCGCCGGCGACGACCTCGACCTCTTCACACGACTGTTGTTCGCCGGATCCGCGATCGCCGTCGAACCGGCCGCCATCGCGTGGCAGCGATCGGCGGACGACGTCGCGTCGCTCCGCGCCGCCGCTGCCGCGCACGGCCACGGACTCGGAGCCTGGATGACCAAGAACGCCATCGACCGCGAGTCGCTCACCGCATCGGTGGACGCAGCGCCCGAGGCGCTCAGCGCCTTCGCACGACTCGGCCTCGAGCAGGGCGACCGTGTGACGGACATCGCCGGCGACCAGCCCGGCACCGGCGAGGACCGCGTCCCGGACGCGGTCGACACCGAGTTCGCCGCCACCCGGCGGCGACTGCGCGGGGTCGAGCGTCGCTCGGTCCTGGCGGCGCCGTTCCTCGCACTCACCGAACGGCTGCGCGGCGGCGGCACCATCGACCGGAACGCCCGTGGCCGTCACGAGCTCCGGCACGGCCTGGCCTCGGCCGGTCCGGCCCGCCCGGTCGCGGTGGACGCCATGAGCCCGGTCGCGCGGCTCACCGCAGCGGCGATCGTCGTCCTGACGCTCCTCGTCGCCGGGGTCGCGGCGCTCGCCGGACTCCCGGTCCTGCGGGGGAGTGCGATCGGCGTGTACCTCTTCGCGCTGCTCGGCGTCGCCCCGCTGCTGCTCGTCCGCCCGATGCCGTTGGCCCGGTTCAGCGTCTTCGCGGTCACGGCGTCGCTCGTCGGGACGATCGGCATCGGCTACACGATGGCGACCTTCCAGCTCTGGAACCCCACCGCGCCGTTCGTCGGTGTCGTCGTGCTCACCGCGGTCGCCCTCGCCGTCGCCGTGCCGCGGGACGTCGCCGAACTGCAGCGGGCACGCCTCGCGCCGGTCGCCGAGGGGGCCACCGCTCGCCGCTGGACCACCACCCACACCGTCACGGCCGGCTCGGTCGTCGGGCTGCTCGTCATCGTCGTCGCTGCGCTCACGCACATCGGCGACCCGGTGCCGGACGGGCTGTTCGGCTCGCTCGGCCCCGGCCTGGTCGTCGGACTGGCGATCGTCGTCGCCGCTGCCGTCGTCGCCCTGGTGCGCGGCCGCGGACTCGCGATCCCGGTCGTCGTGCTCGGTGGGTCGATCCAGCTCGCGCAGGCCATCACCTACGGCATGCCCACCGTCATGGCGGCCGCCCGCCACATCGGCGTGCTCGAGTACATCCGACGCTGGGGCTCGACGAACCCGGCCGCCGACATCTTCCAGACGTGGTCCGGGCTGTTCGCCGGCGGCGCCTGGGTCGCGGACGTCGGCGGGATCGACAACGCGATGACCATCGCCGCGTGGGTCCCCGTCCTGCTGGCCTTCAGCACGACGATCGCCGTCGGGGTCCTCGCCGCCAACTGGCTGCCGGGCAACCGTCGCCCCTGGATCGCGGCGTTCCTGACCGCGATGACCGGCTCGCTCAACACGACGTACTTCTCGCCGCAGTCGGTGGGCATCCTGATGTCCCTGGTGATCCTCGTGCTGGCCGTCGGCCCGCTGCGACGCACCGCCGCGACCGCTGCCGACGGCGTCCGCTCGACGGTCCTGCGTGCACGCCGCGTTGGCCTGTCCCGGATCATCGCCATCACCCTGATCGGCATCGTGCTGGTCGTCACCCACCAGATCTCGCCGTACCTTACGGTCGCCGCACTCGTGACGCTCATCGTGTTCCGGCTGCTCCGACCCTGGTGGCTCCCGATCGTGGTGCTCGTGCCGGCCGTCGGCTTCGCCCTGCTGAACGACGACATCCTGGGGAAGTTCCTGTCCCTCGGGGCCGTCGGCAAGGTGCTCGACAACGTGCAGCCGCCGTCGCACGACATGACCGTCCTACCGAAGCCGCTCGTCACCCGGCTCGCGTTCGACATCCCCGCAGCAGCGCTCGTGGTGCTCGGCCTCGTCGCCGTGATCACGGTGCTGATGCGCCGGGACCGCGTGCACTGGGGGCTGCTGGCCACGGCCGCGAGCCCGATCTCGCTGCTCGTCGCGACGAACTACGGCCAGGAGGGCATCTTCCGCGTCGTGCTGTTCGCCACACCGTGGATCGCGATCCTGGCTGCGGGGCTCCCGATGCCCAGTGGCCGGTTGGCTCCCGTCGGGCGCCTCCTCACCCGCACGATGCGGCCCACGGCCGTCCAGGTGGTCGTCGCCGCAGCAGCGGTGGCCGCGATGGTCGGGGTCGGCGCCTTCGGCCAGACGGCCCTGGACTGGAACCGCGTCCCGACGCGCAGCCAGTCGGCGGCCACGCAGTTCTACGACTCCACCGCGCCGAAGGGTTCGATGATGCTGCTCACCGGGTCGGCCAACGCCGTCCCGAGCAACACCGGCGCCCGCTACTTCGACGTCGGGGCACTGTCCCGCGAGGTCCTCGGGGCGTACCCGGAGCCGCAGGGCTACGACGCCGAAGCCGACGTGTCCACGATGACCCGCCAGTTCGTCCTCGACTGGCCGGCGACGAAGTACTACGCCCTGGTCGCCGAGCCGTTCGGCGCCTACGACGAGCGCTACGGCTACCAGACCGACGCCGACTACCAGGAGCTCGCGGCCGCCATGGCCGACTCGCCCTACTGGAAGCGCGTCTTCGACTCCGGCACCACCGCCGTCTACGAACTGACCCCGGAAGGGCTGGCACATGCCACGAGCTGAGCACGACACGGTCCGGACCTCCCGGCGGACGCGGCGCATCGGCGCCGCGTCCGCCGCGGCGGTGCTCGGCCTCGTGGCGTTCGTCGTCCCGACGCTCACCGCGACCGGTGGAGCGGCGCTCGCCGACACCACGACCGGACAGTCGTCGGCGTCGGGGGCCGCCGCCGGTGCGGACTGCAGCGCCGGCCGGGTGCTCACGATGGTGGCCCACGCCGACGACGACCTGCTCTTCTCGGGCACCGAACTGCGCGCCGACGTCGACGCGGGCAAGTGCGTCCGCTCCGTCGTCGTGACGGCGGGCGACGCCGGCAAGCCCGCCTGGTACTGGCAGGCCCGTGAGGACGGCCTGATGGCCTCGTACGCCGAGATCGCCGGCGTCGACGCGGACTGGACCACCGGTCAGGTCGTCGTGGCCGGGAAGACCCTGCGCACGGAGACACTGGCGACGCATCCCGAGCTCAGCCTGGTGTTCCTCGAGCTGCCGGACGGGAACATCGACGGGTCGGGCTTCGCGGGCACCGACGACGAGAGCCTCGAGAAGCTCTACGAGGGCCACATCCCGACGATGCACACTGTGGACGGGGCGTCGCAGCCGACGTCGTACTCGCTGACGTCCCTGCGCGCGACCTTCGCCGGGCTCGTCACCGGGTACGCGCCCACCGAGATCCACACCCTCGACCACGGCGGCGCGTACGGCGACGGCGACCACAGCGACCACCACACCGTCGCGTACCTCGCCGACGAGGCCCAGGCGACGTACACCGCGGCCCACACCTTCACCGGGTACCTCGGGTACCCGATCGCGAACCGCCCCGCGAACCTCAGCGCCGCGCAGACCGCCGCGAAGGCGGCCGCGTTCTTCGCCTACGCCGCGTACGACGGTGAGACCTGCGGTTCCACGTCCGCCTGCGCGTCGCGCCCGGAGGGCTCCTGGCTGAGCCGGCAGTACGCCGTCGGCTCGTCGGCCGAGCCCCCGACCGACCCCACCGACCCGACCGACCCGCTGCCCGCGCAGGGCACCGACGTCACCGCCGGTGCGACCGTCACCGCGAGCGCCGAGAACCCGGCGGACGGCCAGACGGCCGTCAAGGCCGTCGACGGTGTGGTGAGCGGGTACCCCGACGCCCCGACCGCCGAGTGGGCGGCTCCGTGGGGCGGCGTCGGCACCTGGATCCAGCTGGGCTGGGCAGCCGGCACGACCCTGCACGAGATCGACCTCGCCGACCGTCCGAACGGCGACGACCAGGTCACCGGCGGCACGCTGACGTTCTCCGACGGTTCGAGCGTCGCGGTCCCGTCGCTCGACAACGGCGGCGCCGTGCAACGCGTCACGTTCAGCGCCCGGCAGGTCAGCTGGGTGCGGTTCACGGTCGGTTCGGTCAGCGGCACGACCCGCAACGTCGGCCTCGCCGAGATCCGGGCCTTCCGGCCGGCGGACACGACGCCGACGCCGACCCCGACCCCGACGCCGACGCCGACCCCGACGCCGACGCCGACCCCGACGCCGACGCTGTCGGACGTCACCGGGTCGTCCACCCCGACCGCCGCGTGGGACGACCAGTCCACCGGGCAGACCGTCGCCAAGGCAGTGGACGGTGTGGTGTCGGGCTACCCCGACAACACGACGGCCGAGTGGGTCGCCCCGTGGGGCCGGACCGGGGTCTGGATCCAGCTCGACTGGGCCGCCTCGCAGCGGCTCGGCCGGATCGTGCTCCACGACCGCCCGAACGGCGCCGACCAGGTCACCAGCGGCACCCTCACGTTCTCGGACGGCAGCCAGGTCGCGGTCGGCACCCTGCCGAACGGCGGCGACGCCCTGACGGTCGACTTCACCCCGCGTGACGTCACCTGGGTGCGGTTCACGGTGACGGGTGTCTCGGACAGCACGGGCAACGTCGGACTCTCCGAGATCCGCGCCTGGACGACCGGGTGACCGACGAGCAGGGCGACGGCCAGGAGGCCCGCCCCACGTGGTCGGAACACGTCGCCGACGACGCGGCGTCGGCCCACGGCGCCCCACCGGCACACGGTCGTGGCCTGTCCCGGCACCGGCCGTCGCGGCGCGCCGGCACCCGCCGGACCGCGTTCGCGGCCGGCGCCCTGCTCGTGGCTGCCGGCATCGTCGCCGGCACCACGACCGCGACCACCACGGCGAACGGTGACGACGTGACCCTCGACGACCCGAGCGGCGTCTCGATGCCGAGCTCCGAGCCGGAGGGGTGGACCCGGGTGTTCGGCGAGGACTTCGCCGACGCCGCCACGAACCGGACCTTCGAGTCCCGGTACTCGGACCGGTTCGTCGCCTACCACGGGTTCGCCGACACCGCGGGGACGGGGCGCTACCAGGCGTCCACCCTGTCGAC
Source organism: Curtobacterium sp. PvP017 (assembly GCF_054060195.1). Lineage (NCBI taxonomy): Bacteria > Bacillati > Actinomycetota > Actinomycetes > Micrococcales > Microbacteriaceae > Curtobacterium > Curtobacterium sp. PvP017. The sequence continues at coordinate 346,009 of NZ_JBSSCY010000004.1, read as the reverse complement.
GCACGACGGCGTACTCGACGTGCGGCTGCGCACCACCCGCGCCGGGGTGCCGCTGGCGGGCGGTGTCGTGCCGCTCGTCGACGGCCAGTGGGGCGGGCAGACCGCCGGCCGGTACAGCATCCGGATGCGGAGCGACGAGGTCGACGGCTACGGCGTGGCCGTGCTGCTCTGGAGCGACGAGAACCTCTGGTCGGACGGCGAGATCGACTTCCCCGAGGGAGCGCTCGGCGCCCCTGCGTGGCTCAACGTGCACTGCCTGGCGGACCCCGCCGAGAAGTGCATCCACCAGCAGACCGAGGCGTCGCTGAAGGACTGGCACACCTACACGATCGAGTGGACCGCCGACCGGATGTCGTTCCTGGTCGACGACGAGGTCGTCGGCACCACGACGGAGAACATCCCGACGGCTCGGATGCACCTGGTGGTGCAGGCCGGGTCGAACGCCGGGAACCCGCCGGCGGATGCCGCCGGGTCGCTCCTCATCGACTGGATGACGATCGACGTGCCGGCGGACGGTGCCGAGCCGAGCGCGTCGCTGCCGGACGACACCGCGACGACGGTCCCGGACGACTGAGCGGTCCCGAACGACCGAGCGGTGCCGACGTGGTCGTCGGCACCGCTCGGTCGTCGTCGTCGTTCGTCAGTGCTTCGCGTGCGCCTCGAGCGCCCGGAGCAGCGCCGCGACGTGTCGCTCCCGGCCGTACCGGTCCCGCACCCAGGCACGGCACCGGTCCGCCAGCCCCGGTTCGGCCTCGGCGGCGTGCAACGCCTCGACGACCGTGTCGGCCAGCGCTGCGGTCTCGGTCGGATCGACGGTGAAGCGTGCCCACTCGCCGCTCAGGATCTCGGCCGTGCCGCCGGACGCCGCCGCGACGACGGGGCGTCCGGTGGACATCGCCTCGACGACCACGCGGCCGAACCCCTCGGGCTCGATGGAGGGTGCCACCACGACGTCCGCGGCGTGCAGCAACGGGACGACGTCGTCCCGCTCGGGCACCACGACGACGGAGCCGTCGGGCAGCGCGGCGATCGCGCGGTGCACGGCGGGGGCGTCCTCCGGGTACAGCGCACCGGCCAGGACGAGCACCGGAGCCGGGGCGGGCGGTGTGCCGGGCCCGACGAGGACGCGGGCCGACGCGTGGACGCGCCCCCATGCCTCCAGGAGGGCCAGCACGCCCTTCGACCGCGTGAGCCGACCGTAGTACAGCACCACGGGGCGGTCCTGGTCGAGGCCGAGCACCGTGCGCGCGCTTCGCGTGCTCGCAGCGGTGGCGGCGGGGAACGCCGTGGTGTCGACGCCGTTCGGGACCACGTCGACCCGGTCCGGGGGAGCACCGACGGCGGTCCAGGCACGTGCCATCGCTGCGGAGACCGCGAGGTACCGGGTCCGGCCCCCCGCGAACGGGCCGAGGCGACGGTAGTTCGGGGCGTGGTGCAGGTGCACGGCCAGGGGGACGCCGGACACGAACGACACGACGCGGCCCCACGGCAGGAACTCCGGACGGTTCAGCCACAGGACGTCAGGACGCGACCGGCGGAGGCGCAGGCCCTCGCGGACGAAGCGCAGCACGTCCGTCGGGGCGGAGCGGATGCCGAAGCGGTAGTCGCGGGCATGACGCAGTCGGACGCCCAGCTGGTCGAACACCGCGCGGCCCGCGTCCGGGTCGCCGTCCGCGCCGGCTCGGTGCCACACCTCGACGTCGTGGCCGGCCGCGACGAGCTCGCCGACGTCCTCGACGACGCACCGTTCGACGCCGCCGGTGATGGCGAGTCCGTTGGTGGCGACGACGACACGCAGCGGACGGGTGGTGGGACGGGTCATGCGGATCCTCCGCGAGCGAGTTTCAGGCGACGGAAGAACCAGGGCAGGCACGCGGCGACGCCGACGACGCGGACGATGTTCCAGGCCAGGTCCTGCGGCGGGAGGAGCGAGGCCGCGGCGACGACGATCGCGATCGCGATGGCCAGCAGCACCCTGCGTCGGGGACCGCGCCACTCGCGGCGGTCCGGCAGGGCGGCCTGCTGCAGCGCCGCGAGGATGCCGTAGGCGATGACCGTGGCGATGCCCGCGCCGACGATGCCGGTCAGGGGCACCAGCACCAGGTTCGCCGCGATGTTCACGACGCCGGCGACGGCACCGATGACGCCGACCGTCACCCCGCGGCGCTCGACCAGCAGGAGCCGGCCGGTCGCACCGCTCGCGACCACCGGGAACGCGGTCAGCGCGACCACGAAGACGACGACGGTGAGGGACTCGACGCGGTACGACGCCGGCGCCAGGATCGGCAGCGCCACCGGCGACACGAGGGTGACCGCGACGAGCACGGGCGCGAGCAGCATGTAGAGCTCGTCGCGGGCGTGCATCGCGAGCCGGCGGCGGGCCACGGCGTCGCGGAGGGCGGCGAAGTGCGGCGCCCAGGCCTGGTTCGTGAAGGTCAGCAGCAGGATGACCGCGGAGCCGACGACGTAGGCGATCTGGTAGCGGGCGACCTCGTCGGCACCGAGGAGGCGCTGCACGACGAGCCGGTCACCGGCGTTCAGGACGAAGTACGACAGGCTGCCGAGCGCGATCGGGACACCGAGCTTGAACGCCCGGACCGTGGTGCGGTGGTCGAACAGACCGCGGAACCGCGGCTTCGTGGCGACGATGCCGATCACCATCGCGGCGCCCTGCGCCACGACCCCGCCCCACGCGTACGTGGTGGCGTCGGCGTGCACGGCGGCGAGCAGCCCGAGGCCGATGATCGACCCGCCGACGGACGACAGCAGGCTCGTGACGGCGAACACGCGGATGCGGTCCTGGGCGACGAGCAGCGCGAGGGACAGCTGCACGATCGCGGCGGGTCCGGTCCAGAGCACGGCGACCAGCAGCAGCGGGTGCTGGTCGACGAAGCCCGCGGCGTCGCCCCAGAGCGGGATCGACACCAGGGCGAACACGGTGACGGTGACCGCGGTGACCATGCCGACGAACACCAGACCGCGGGCACGCCGGTCGTCGCCGTCCTCGGCGCGCTGCAGCACCGACGCCTGGTCGATGCCGCAGACGGCCACGACCACCAGGGCCTGGTACAGCGCGATCGCCGACGCCAGCACGCCGAACTCGGCCGGCGGCATCAGGTGCGCGAGCACGGGGGAGATCAGCGAGCTCACGACGAGCTGCATCGACCAGACGACCACGTAGAGCAGGCCACGGCCGAACAGCACCGACGAGCCGCGTGCGACGGCGATCGAGTCGGTGTCGGTGGACAGCGCGCCGGGGGCCGCCGGTTGCACGGACGCCTCGAGCTCGTCGTCGTCTGGCTGCGCCGCCAGCGCAGCGGCCTCGGCCGCACGGGCCTCGCGTCGGGTCTGGGGGACGGTCACTGCGCCACCACCACCGGCTGGTCGTCGGCGGACGTCCGGAGCCCGAACGTCGCGTCGACCACGTCGAGCAGGTCGGTGCTGCGCGACGTCGAGAACTTGCGGGCGAACACGTACGGGGTCGACTGGTCGGCCGACGTACGACGCTCCAGCAACCGGCCGGCGTCCTCGATGCCGAGCCACGGCGGGCTCTTCTGCTTCGTGCCGTCCCACCCGATCCACCAGAGCGGCTGCGCCGCGTGGGCGTCCGCGAAGTCCGGGGTGAACTCCGGGGTCAGCAGGACCGACGGCACGAAGGTCTCGTCACCGATCCACACGCGCTCCCAGAACGCCACCAGGTCGGGGCGCTGGTCGAACACGTCGACGACGCCCTGCGCGTGGTGCCGGGCCAGGACCTTGAGCTGCGAGCCGCCGCCGAACACGACGTCACGCGGGACGCGTCGGGGGATCGGCAGGCGCAGCATGTGCTTCCGCCACGCCCAGTGCCGGAACCGCACGCGGGACCGACCGCCGTCCCGACCCCAGGCGGGGTGCGGCAGCGGCTTCGCCTCGACGAACGACCGGCCGGGGTTCGCCGCCAGGAGCGTCGAGATCTCCTCGGCGTCGGCCAACGGGTAGTCGCTGCCGGTCAGCAGGGCCACGTGCGTGGCGTCGGTCCCGGACAGGGCGGCGCGGTAGCCGGCGACCTCGGCCGCGACGTTCTCCCACTTCGCCCACCCGGTGCGCATCCGCGGCAGCACGTGCACCCGTTCGGGCAGGCCGGCGGTCATCGCCTCGAACGCGTCGTCGTCGGTGCTCGCGTCGCAGTGCAGGAACACCGGGAACGGGTCGAGCGCCGCCACGAGCCGACGGACGTGCGTCGGGTCCTCGTGGGCGAGGACGATGCACGCGAGCGGCGTGGGAGTGATGGCCATGTCCGCGACGCTAAGCGGGCCCGCGAACACCGACAAGGGCGGTCGGGACCACCTGCGGGGGAACGGCGGTTTCCCGCAGGCGCCCCCCGATCGAGGGGGATCGGGTCAGCGGGCGCGGCGGAACTTCGGGCAGTCGCAGAGCGCGCAGTCCGTGCCCGGACGGTAGTGCTCGTGCGCCGCCTGGGCGTGCCCGCAGGTGCCGCACGCGGCGTCGTCGGCGTCGAGGTGCACCACGACGAGGTCGGACGCGTCGGGGTCCGGCACCAGTCGCAGCGTCGGGCGTGGACGCCTGGTCAGGCCGAGCCGGTCCATCGTGCGGGCCAGCGGCATGCGTCCTCCTCGTGTCCGGCGGGGACCGGGGTCGCACCGGCGGGTCGACCGGCGTCTCCCGCGAGTCTAGTGGCGGCAAACCGCAGCCTCCCCGCATCCTCCGAGCATCGCGGTTGACCCCCTGTCGACGCGCGCGGAGCATTGCCACGTCCACCCGACCAGACCGGCCCGACGGGACGAACATGACCGACCACACCACCACCGCGGAACGAGCCCTCACACTCGACCCCGCGATGCCCTCGCCCGACGCCCCCACCTGGGTCGGAGCTGCCTGGGTCGGCGCCGTCGACCGGTCCGCAGCGCTCGCCGCCGACACCGTGCACCTCGCCGGCGCCGGCGGCTTCCGCCGCGCCCGCCTCATGGTGCGCGACGGCCGCGACGTCGCCGGGTTCGTCGACGTGCGCGTCGACGACCGCGGGGCGGTGGACCCGGCCGAGCTGGGACCGGCCCTGCGTCGGTTGCCGGCCCCGGGCCTCCCGGTCGACGCCCCTGCGGACGGCGCACGCGTCTCCGTCGTCATCGGCACCCGTGAGCGGCCCGTGGCCCTCGCCCGCGCCGTGCGCTCCGTCCTCGACTCCGCGTACGACGACTTCGAGCTGTTCGTCGTCGACAACGCCCCCGTCACCAGCGGCACCCGCGACGTCGTGGCCGCCGTCGACGACCCGCGCGTGCACTACGTCCTCGAGGCACGTGCCGGCGTCTCCCGGGCCCGCAACGCCGGACTCGCCCGCGCCACCGGCGGCATCGTCGCGTTCATCGACGACGACGTCGTCGTCGACCGCCACTGGATGGCCGCCATCGCCGCCGCCTACGAGCGCGACGCCGACGTCTGGTGCGTCACCGGACTCGTCCCCAGCGGCGAGCTCCGCACCCCCACACAGCGCTTCTTCGACGAGCGGGTGACCTGGGCGCGGAACCTCGAGCGCCGGGTGTACCGCACGTCCGCCCCGCCCGTCGACGAGCCCCTGTTCCCCTTCACCGTCGGCGCGTTCGGCACCGGCGCGAACATGTCCGTGCGCCGCGACGCCGTCCGGCAGCTCGGCGGCTTCGACGTCGCCCTCGGACCCGGCACCCGTGCGCGAGCCGGTGAGGACCCCGACCTGTTCACCCGCGTCCTGCTCGCCGGTGGGGCGCTCGCCGTGGAACCCTCGGCCGTCGTCTGGCACGAGCACCGCAAGGACCGTGCCGCGTTGCGCTCGCAGGCGATCGGCTACGGCACCGGGCTCGGCGCCTGGGTGACGAAGCTCGTGCTGCGGCCCTCGACGGCGTTCGCGGTGTTGCGGCGTGCGGCCGGCGCGCTCCGCCGGCTCGGTGCGCTCGGGCAGGGTGCCGACGAGCGCCCCGTCGACGCGAGCGGCGGCTGGCCCGTCGACGCCGAGTTCACCGCCGCGACGCGCGGGCTCAAGCGCGCCGAGCTGACGGCCGCGCTGGGCGGGCCGTGGCGGTACGTGGCCGGGCGGCTCACCGCGCGCTGAGGCGCGGGCGGGCGCGCTCGCCGCACCCGGTCTGCGACAACGCGGACGTCGTGCGACGACGTGGTTGTCGCTTGTTGCGCGTGCAACGGTTGCGGGCGCGTGGGTGCGACGTCGTCGATGTCGTGCGACGACGCGGGTGTCGCCTGTTGCGCGTGCAACGGTTGCGTGCGCGTGGGGGCGACATCCTCGACGTCGTCCGACGACGCGGGTGTCGTTTGTTGCGCGTGCAATGGTTGCGTGCGCGTGGGGGCGACATCCTCGATGTCGTGCGACGACGCGGGTGTCGCCTGTTGCGCGTGCAATGGTTGCGTGCGCGTGGGGGCGACGTCGTCGATGTCGTGCGACGACGCGGGTGTCGCCTGTTGCGCGTGCAACGGTTGCGTGCGCGTGGGTGCGACATCCTCGACGTCGTACGACAACGCGAGTGTCGCTTGTTGCGTGCGCAACGGACGGACGGGAGGCCCGTGGCGACGCTGCCACGGGCCTCCCGTCCGTCGGGTGGTGCGTCTACGGCCGGAAGCGGCCGGCCTCGACGTCGCGCCAGCGGCGTCGGCTGCGGAACCAGGCGGCCGGGCCGGCGGGGAACCCGCGCAGCTCGTGGTACGCCAGGGTCTTCGGGATGCGCGTGGTCGAGGCGTCGTTGGTGACGTCGGTCGCGGCGTCCCGGCGCCCGGCCAGGCGGGACAGCATCTGCTTCGACTTGACCTTCGCGGCGAGCGGCATCAGGCGGGCCAGGACGGCGACGTGCCGCTTGTCCTTCGCGGCGAGCGCGAACATCAGCGCGGTGAACCCGACGCCGTTGCCGTGCAGCTGCTTGTGCAGGTCCTCGATGGTCTGGCGGTGCCGGTGGTGCACGACCGCGCGCGGCTCGAAGCCGATCTTCCCGCCGCGCCACAGCGTCTCGATGAACATCGCCAGGTCCTCGCCGCCGCGGGCGGGGGAGCCGGCACCGAGGGTGTGGTCGAAGCCGCCGACGGCCTCGATCAGGGTGCGGCGGTATGCCATGTTCGCGCCGGCGCCGTACGCGCCGATGCCGTAGACGGCGAAGTGCTTGAGGACCTCGCCGGACGGGGTGACCGCGGTGACGCGGGCGTGCCGCATGGTGCCCTGCACGTCGTCTGGGACGATCGTGACGGGCGAGAAGGTGCGCTCGGCGCTGAACCCGCCGTAGTACGCCTCGTACCAGATCTGCGCGGGCGTGGTGAGTTCGCTCGGCAGGATGACGCCGGTGACGGCGTCGAGGCCGGGCTCGCTGACGAACCGGGATCCGATGGCGCGGAGCCACTGCGGGTCGACGCGCACGTCGTCGTCCGTGAAGGCGATGACGTCCCCGGTCGCGGCGGCGACGCCGGCGTTCCGGCCGGCGGACAGGCCGGGGCGGCGCTCCTCGACCAGGCGGACGTTCCGTCCGGCGAGCATCGCGGGCAGGGCGTCGCCGGCGGGGACGCGGACGCGGTTGTCGACGAGGATGACCTCGTGCCGCGGGTAGTCGAGGTGCTCGAGGACGTCGAGCAGCTTGCCGAGGTCCTCGACGCGGTCGACGACGGTGGACACGACGACCGAGATGGTCGGCAGGTCGTCGTCCGACACCGCGGGGACGTCGGCCAGGACGGTCTCCTGCAGCGCCTCGAGGGCGCGGGCCGCGTCGGCCGGGTCGTCGGTGAGCAGTACGTCGAGGGTGCCGGTGGGGTGGCCGCCGCGGTAGCCGATCACCATGGCGGACTCGCCGGTCTCGTCGGCGACGAGGCGGGGGAGCGGGGCGTCGAGGTCGACGCCGATGACACGGCGCGGTGCGGGCACGGTGTCGGCGGTGTGGAGGGTGGCCATGTCGTGGACGCTACGTGGAGCCGTCGGTACGGACAACGGCGCGGGTCCCCAGTGGCGGGGTTCATGCGGAGTTCCGCAGTGGCGTGCAGGGGCCCCTCGAACGAGGGTGAGCGCTCACCCAGGAAGTCTCCGGGACTTCCAAGGTCACGCTCAGGTCACGGAACCGATGCAACCGGTTGCGGAACCCCGAGGGCGGGCGTAGCTTCCTCCACCAGCAGGCAGCGGCGCCTGCTCCAGGGCAGTGTCGTCGAACCCGATCGATGCCCCCTGGTGATCTCAATGAGGAGACAACGCTGTGAAGACAACACGCTCCAGGGTGCGGTTCGCATCCGTTGCCGGGGTCGCCGTCATCGGCCTCGTGCTCACCGGCTGCTCGAGCGGGAGCTCCGGCGCCGGCTCGGACGACGCCAAGAGCGGCCAGGACAGCCGCGGACCGATCACCTACGTGCAGGGCAAGGACAACTCGAACGTGGTCCGCCCGCTGATCGCGAAGTGGAACAAGGCCCACCCCGACGAGAAGGTCACCTTCAAGGAGCAGTCCGACCAGGCCGACCAGCAGCACGACGACCTCGTGCAGCACTTCCAGGCCAAGGACGCGAACTACGACGTCGTCGACGTGGACGTCGTTTGGACCGCCGAGTTCGCCGCGAAGAGCTGGCTGACGCCGCTGACCGGTGACATGGAGATCGACACCTCGAAGCTGCTGCCGGCCACGGTGAAGACCGCGACGTACAACGACACCCTCTACGCCGCCCCGCAGACCTCGGACGGCGCGCTGCTCTACTACCGCAAGGACCTCGTCAAGACGCCCCCGACGACGTGGAGCGACATGATGGACGACTGCCAGATCGCGAAGGACAAGGGCATCGGCTGCTACGCCGGGCAGTTCGCGAAGTACGAGGGCCTGACGGTGAACGCCTCCGAGGCCATCAACGGCTCCGGCGGTTCGGTGCTCGGCAAGAGCGGGGACCCGGACGTCGACACCGCCGACGCCAAGGCCGGCCTGCAGAACCTGGTCGACGCGTTCAAGGACGGGAACATCCCGGCCGAGGCGATCACGTACCAGGAGGAGCAGGGCCGCACCGCGTTCGAAGCCGGCAAGCTGCTGTTCCTGCGCAACTGGCCGTACGTCTACAACCTGGCGAAGACCGACGGTTCGAGCAAGGTCAAGGACACCTTCGGCGTCGCACCCATCCCGGGCGCGGACGGCGTCGGTGCCTCGACGCTCGGCGGGCACAACGCCGCGATCAGCGTGTACTCGAAGCACAAGGCGACGGCGCACGACTTCCTCGAGTTCCTCATCTCGAACGACACGCAGAAGTTCTTCGCGACGCAGGGGTCGCTCGCCCCGGTCGTCGGTGACCTCTACACCGACTCCGAGCTGACGGCGAAGCTGCCCTACCTGCCGACGCTGCTCAAGTCGATCGAGTCGGCGGAGCCGCGCCCGGTCACGCCGTTCTACCCGGCGGTGACGAAGGCGATCCAGGACAACACCTACGCGGCGCTCAAGGGATCGAAGTCGGTCGACGAAGCCCTGAAGGACATGCAGGACGCCCTCAAGTCGGCGACCAGCAGCTAGCGACACGCGGCGTACGCCGCATCGGACTGGAGGCACGGTGCCATCCCGGCACGTGCCTCCAGTCCGCCCCTACTTGCGTTCCGACACCCCCGGCAAGGAGGCCGACACGTGTCAGCAGCAACCGAGATCCCCGCAGCCATCCCCAACCCGACGGGCATGGAACCGAAGCGCCAACGGCGCAAGGGCGGACTCAACGCCGAGCACGGCCGGTGGGCCGTGTACCTCATCGGCCCGACGATCCTGCTCCTCGCGATCGTCATCGGCTACCCGGTCGTCAGCGCGATCATCCAGTCGTTCCAGCTCGACCAGGGCCTCGACAAGACCACGCAGCTGTTCGTGGAAGGCGGTTTCGCCGGCATCACGAACTACGCGCACTGGCTCGGCCAGCAGTGCGGCAACGTCACCTGCCCGCCCGGCAGCCTCGGCTCCCAGTTCTGGGTGTCGATGGGCAACACGTTCTTCTTCACGGTCGTCACCGTGGCCTTCGAGACGGCCATCGGCGTCTGGATGGCGATCATCATGAACCGCAACTTCAAGGGCCGCGCGCTCGTCCGTGCCGCGATCCTGGTGCCGTGGGCGATCCCCACCGCCGTCACCGCGAAGCTCTGGTACTTCATCTTCGACGCGAACGGTGTCCTGAACCACGTGCTCGGGCAGCAGATCCTGTGGACGAGCGGCGAGTGGGCGTCCCGGTGGGCGGTCATCATCGCCGACACCTGGAAGACCACGCCGTTCATGGCGCTGCTCATCCTGGCGGGGCTGCAGCTGATCCCGGAGGAGGTCTACGAGGCCGGCAAGATGGACGGCGCGTCGACGTTCCAGCGCTTCGTGCTCATCACGCTCCCGCTGATCAAGCCCGCGCTGATGGTCGCGATCCTGTTCCGCGTGCTCGACGCGCTGCGCATGTACGACCTGCCACAGATCCTGACCGGCGGCGGCGGTGGTTCCGGCAACGCCACCACGACCCTGTCGATCCTGGTCGTCGAACAGATCCGGCAGGGCTTCAACTCCGCGTCGGCCCTGTCGACCATCACCTTCCTGGTGATCTTCATCGTGGCGTTCGTCTTCGTCCGGTTCCTCGGCGCCAACGTCGTGCAGACGCAGGCCGCCCAGCAGAAGGGTGAACTCAAGTGACCCTCGCAGCAGACCGACCCCGGTCCACCGCAGCAGCACGCGACCGCGCCGTCGACCGCGCCGACGTCCGAGTCCGCCGCGACACCGGCCCCCGCATCCGCACGGCCGTGCAGGCGATCGTCATCGCCGTGTGGTGCCTCCTGCCGTTCTACTGGATGGTGGTGACGAGCTTCCGCGACGTCGGGTTCACGTTCGACGCCACCCCGTGGCCGACGCACGTCACGCTCGACAACTACGCGACGGCGTTCTCCACGTCGCTCGGCAACCACCTCGGGCAGGCGCTCGCCAACAGTCTGCTCATCGGCGGCGTCGTGACGATCATCGCCCTGCTCGTCGGCACCACGGCGGCGTACGCGCTCGCCCGACTCGAGTTCGGCGGCAAGTCCCTGATCGCCGGCGCGATCCTGGCGGCGTCGATGTTCCCGGGGGTCGCGCTCATCTCCCCGCTGTTCCAGCTCTTCACGGACATCGGGTGGATGGGGTCGTACCAGGCGCTGATCCTGCCGAGCATCTCGTTCGTGCTGCCGCTGACGGTCTACACGCTCGCGTCGTTCTTCCGCGAGATGCCGTGGGACCTCGAGGAAGCAGCGCGCATCGACGGGTGTACCCGGGTGCAGGCGTTCCGGCGGATCATCCTGCCGCTCGCCGCCCCCGCGGTGTTCACGACGGCGATCCTGGCGTTCATCTCGAGCTGGAACGAGTACCTGATCTCCTCGCAGCTCTCGAGCGACGCGACGCAGCCGGTGACCGTGGCGATCGCCTCGTTCGCCGGGTCGCAGCCGCACCAGGAGCCGTACACGGCGGTCATGGCCGCAGGCACCATCGTCACGATCCCGCTCGTGGTCCTCGTGCTCATCTTCCAACGACGCATCGTGGCCGGCCTCACCGCCGGCGGCGTGAAGGGCTGACGACCATGGCACAGCGCGGACCCACCCGGCCCACGGCCCGGATCGAAGAGGCGATCGGCTTCGTCGGCATGTTCGGCATCCTGTTCCTCGGCGCCACGGTGTTCTGCGAGGTCACCGGTCGCCCGGCACTCGGCTGGGCGCTCACCCTGCTGGTGTGCGTGCTCGGGGTCGTGGCGCTCGACCGGTGGCGGGTGCGGGTGCTCCGCCGGCACGCCGAGGTCGACGGTGTCGGTGCCACGCCCGCCATCGCCCCCGTCCGAGCTGCGCGCGGCGACGACGCCCGTCGTCGGCCGCGGCCCTCCGCGGACGGGCGGGTGCACCAGCACAGCGGGTGGGACGAGCTCGCACCAGCGGGTCGTCGAGCGCCGCACGGCGCACGCCCGGCCGCAGCGGCCGTCGTGCACGCCACCCCCGGCACTGCAGCCGACCGTCCGGCGGGCGTTCCGCACCGTACGGACGGCTGACGGGCCTCCCGGGTCGCATCGATGGGGATCCAGGAGATCGCGACCGTCACGGGACTGTCGAAGTCCACGGTGTCGCGGGCGCTGCGCGGCATGGAGAACGTGGCGGAGACCACGATCGACGAGGTCCGTCGGGTCGCCGACGAGCTCGGGTACGTCCCGAGCTCGGCGGCGGCCGGCCTCGCCACCGGGCGGCAGCGCGCCGTGGGCGTCGTCGTCCCGGTGATCGACCGGTGGTTCTACGTCAAGGCACTCGGCGGCGTCGACGCAGAACTCCGGCGGGCCGGGTACGACCTCGTGCTCTACAACCTGGGCGGGCCGGGCGGCGACCGCGACCGGGCGTTCCGACGGTCGATGCTGCGGCACCGCGTCGACGCCCTCGTCCTGCTGTCCCTGGTGCTCGACGCGACCGAGCGCGCCGAGCTCGAACTCACCCGGCACCCGATGATCGTCATCGGTGGACCCGCACCGGGCCTGCGGAACATCGGGGTCGACGACCGAGCCGTCACCCGGATCGCGGTCGACCACCTGTGCGGCCTCGGGCACCGACGCGTCGCCTACGTCGGCGGGCAGGACGAGGCCGGCATGAACGTCGCGGTGCCGCACCTGCGGCGGGACGGCTTCGTGGACGCGATGCGGGCCGCCGGACACGCGGTGCCGGACCGGTGGCTGCTCGACGGACGGTTCTCGTTCGCCGGTGGACTGGCGGCGGGGAACGCGCTGTTCGGCGGGCACGCTGGTGCCGGTGCCGGTGCCGGTGCCGGTGCCAGGCTCGATCGCCCGACTGCCGTGGTGTGCGCCTCGGACGAGATGGCGCTCGGGGTGCTCCTCGCTGCGGCGCAGGCCGGACTCTCGGTGCCGGCCGACGTCTCTGTGATCGGGATCGACGGCCACGAGTACGGCGCGACCGTCGGGCTGACGACCGTGGCGCAGGACCCGGAGGCGCAGGGGCGGGCAGCGGCGCGAGCGGTGCTCGCCGAGGTCGAGGGCGGCGCTGCCGGAGCGATCGTCGCGGCGCCGGCGCACCTGGTGGTGCGGGGGACGACGGGGCCGCCGCCGGGGTGAGGCGTGGCGGGGCGTGGGCTGGATCGACTCGGAACGACGATCCCGATGTCGTACGACAACAGGAAGGTCGTTCCGAGTCGACGCCGCCCCGAGCCCGCCCGGCCAGCCGCGGGTAGCGTCGCCCGCATGGAGGTCACGAAGCTCGAACACGCCTGCCAGATCCTGTCGGACGGCGACGCCCGCCTGGTGCTCGACCCGGGCGACTTCACCCGCCCCGTCGACGCGACCGGGGTCCTCGCGATCGTCGTCACGCACGAGCACCCCGACCACGTCACGCCGGAGCAGCTGCACCGGATCCTCGACCGGAACCCCGACGCCGTCGTGTTCGGCCCCGAGGGCGTCCGCGCGGCGCTCGCCGACTCCGGCATCGCGGTCGAGGTCGTCACCGACGGGGACCACCGCACCGTCGGCCCGTTCGCGCTCGACTTCCACGGCACCCGGCACCAGATCATCCACTCCTCGGTGCCGATCGTCGACAACACCGGCGTGCTCGTGAACGGCAGGCTCTTCCACCCCGGCGACTCCTACACCGACCCGGGCGTCCCCGTCGAGGTCCTCGCCGCACCGGTCGGCGCCCCGTGGCTCAAGGTCGCCGAGATGATGGACTACGTCGCCGCGCTCGCACCGGCCCGCGCCTACCCGATCCACGAGGCCACGCTCTCCGACATCGGCTACGGCATGCACACCGGGCGGCTGCGCGAGGCGCTCGCCCCGCACGGTTCGCTCGAGATCCTGCGGCCGGGGGAGTCGCTCACCATCTGACCGCGCCGGACGCGCCGTGGTCGCTTCGTGAGCAGAAATGGTCGGGTGGACCCGACTGACGCGACCATTCCTGCTCACGAAGCGCGGCTCCGGACGTGCGCGCGGTCGGACGGGAGGCCCGTGGCGGGCCCGCCCCGCGCCTCCCGTCCGATGGGCGGTCGCGTCCACGGCCGCGCGACCGACGCACCCGTACCGAGCGCCGTATGCCGGGCGCGGCATGGCGGCACACCCGGGCGACACGCCTCGTTTTGGTGCGATGCGCGGCTTGTGCAATACTTGTCGAGTTGTCGGAACGGCCCCATCGTATAGCGGCCTAGTACGCTGCCCTCTCACGGCGGTAACGCGGGTTCGAATCCCGCTGGGGTCACCACAGGTGACATGCTCCGAGTCCGACAACAGCCGCGGCCCCATCGTATAGCGGCCTAGTACGCTGCCCTCTCACGGCGGTAACGCGGGTTCGAATCCCGCTGGGGTCACCAGCACACGAAACCCCCGACGAGCTCCGGCTCGCCGGGGGTTTCGTCGTCGTGTGCCAGGCTGAGGCCGTGTCCAGCGCCGTCCAGCTCATCCGGTCCGCAGCCCTCAGCGACGTCGCGGAGTACGCCTACGCCGCAACCGTCCCCGCCGGTACACGGTTGGTGTTCCTGGCGGGGGCGTGTCCACTCGACGAGGACGGCGCGACGGTCGCCGTCGGGGACGTCGCCGGGCAGGCCGCGCAGTGTGTCGCGAACCTGCGGACCGCGCTCGCGGCCGCCGGCGCGGGCATCGACGACCTCGTGCAGACGCGGGTGCTCGTGGCCACGACCGAGCAGCAGGACCTCGTTGCTGCCTGGGACGTCGTCCGCGCCGCGATGGGGGACCACGACGTGCCGAGCACGCTGCTCGGCGTGACCGTCCTCGGCTACGACGACCAGCTCGTCGAGGTCGAGGCGATCGCCGCCGTCGCCGGCTGACGCGGTACGCTGATCGGGTCGTCAGACCCGGCAGTGGGGCCTGCCGGACCCAACCGCGCACCAGCCGCCAACGGTCCCTATCCCGAGAACACCGCACGCGCGGAGACGATCCGGCGTGCTCGGCGATAGGAGCACCATGACCGACGAACGGCCACCGCACCTCCGCTGGGGCTTCCTCGGCCTCGTCGCGCTCGGTGGGGCGATCGGCACCGCCGTCCGGGCCGTGCTGGCCGACGCGTTCCCCGCCCACGACGGCATCAGCTGGGTGATCCTCGTGATCAACGTCGTCGGTGCCTGCTGCCTCGGGTTCCTGCTCGACGCCCTCGCGCACCGCGGCCCCGACGTCGGACGCCGCCGCTCGCTCCGGCTGTTCGTCGGCACGGGCGTCCTCGGCGGGTTCACGACGTACAGCACCCTCGCCGACGACACCGCGCAGCTGCTCGACGTCGGTCGATGGGGTGCGGGCACCGGGTACGCACTGCTGTCGGTCGTCCTCGGGCTCGCCGCCGTCGCGCTCGGGATCTGGCTTGCCGGGCGGCTCCGACCACCGTCGACCGGCCGGGACGGGGGCGCGTCGTGAACCCGCTCGACCTGCTGCTCGTCGCCGTCGGCGGGGGAGTCGGTGCCGCGCTCCGCTTCCTGCTGGACGGACTCGTCAAGACCCGCACGTCCCGCTCGCGGACTGCCGGGTTCCCGCTCGGGACCGTGCTCATCAACGTGTCCGGATCGCTCGTGCTCGGCCTGCTCACCGGCCTCGGGCAGGCCGGCACGATCCCGCTCCCGGCGGTCGCGGTGCTCGGGACGGGCATGATGGGTGGGTACACGACGTTCTCGACGGCGAGCGTCGAGACCGTCCAGCTCCTCCGATCCGGCAAGCCCCGGCTCGCCGTCCTGTACGGCCTCGGGATGCTCGTCGTCTCGGTCGGCGCAGCCGCGCTCGGCCTCTGGATCGGAAGGAACTCATGACCTCGGAACGCCCCGGCGAACTCGTCCTCGTCCGTCACGGAGAGACGGAGTGGTCGAAGAGCGGGCAGCACACCGGCCGCACCGACATCCCGCTGACGGAGAACGGTGTCGAGCAGGCGAAGCGGGCCGGCCGGTACCTCGCCGACCGTTCGTTCGCGCTGGCCCTGTCGAGTCCGCTGCAGCGTGCGCGTGACACCGCGCACCTGATCGGCGTCGACCCCGAGCTCGACGAGGACCTGTACGAGTGGGACTACGGCGCCTACGAGGGACTCACCACCCCGCAGATCAAGGTGCTGCGCCACGGGCCCTGGGACCTCTGGACCGACGGAGTGCCCGCCGGTGACACGCCCGGTGAGAACGCCGCCGAGGTCCGGGTCCGCGTCGAGCGCATCCTGAACCGCGCTCGTCCGGTGCTCGCCGAGGGGCAGGACGCCGTCTTCATCGCGCACGGCCACGTGCTGCGGGCTCTCGGCGCCGCGTGGATCCGGCTCGCGCCGCAGGACGGTGCCGTGCTGAAGCTCGGGACCGCATCGGTCAGCGTCCTCGGCTACGAGCACGGCCGCCCGGTCATCGACGCCTGGAACATCCAGCCCCGCGACTGACGTTGCCGCTTGATCGGCCTCGCGAAAGCGACAGGTCCGCGGAACGCGGGTCCGTCCAGTCGACGAAAGCGGCAGAATTCCGCGGTTTTTCCGCAGCGATCTGTCGCTATCGCAGGACGCGGTGGTTACGACCACACGACGGACGGGAGGCCCGTGGCAGCCCCGCCACGGACCTCCCGTCCGTCGTCCGCGGCCGTTCCTTCCCCTGTCGCGCGCGATGGCAGGCGGAATCGGGCGTTCCTGGTCGAAAGGAACGATCCGGTACGCCCGATTCGACCAGGTATGCCGGAACGACCCGCGTCAGACGGTCCGGATCGCGCTCGTCGCGCCGAGGGCCCGGCCGCGCCGCCGCTCGATCGCGCGCCCCACGACCAGCAGGCCGACGCTGACGAGCGCGCCGAGGGTGGTCTGCGCGACGCGGTCGAGCGCGAGCAGCTCCGGCGCCTCGGGCAGGCTGAGCCACGACACGGCGAGGGCGAGCGGGGTCAGGAACAGCAGGCAGACGGCGTAGTTCCGCGCCACGAAGATCTCCGCGAAGAACTGCCCCACGACGGCGATGACGACGATCCACCACGCCGACGGCTCGAGCAGCAGGACCCCGACGGCGATGACGGTGCCGCCGATCGTGCCGATGAAGCGCTGGAACGCCCGGACCACGGTGTGCCGCTGACGGAGCGCGGGCAGGGTCGACACCACCGCGATGACGGCCCAGTACGGGTGCCCGAGCCACGGGATGGTCGACGCCACCGCTCCGGCGACGAGCGACCCCACGACGTTGAGTGCCACGGTCTCCCACAGCGCAGCCGTGCGGAGGATGCCGAGGTTGCGCTCCTTGCGGGGTGCGAGCGGTCGGAACCGGTGCGGGGCGCGCGGGTGCAGGACCCGCCGCAGGACGGACCCGGACATCGCGACGAGCCACGCCCAGACGACCGAGCAGACGATGATGGTGGCCACGAGGGGGACGTCGGCGGGGCGCAACGGCACGAGTGCGGAGACCACGAACGCGAACACCGGGAAGATCGGCTGCGCGGGGATCGTCCGGAGCGTCGACAGGGTGCAGACCGCGACGACGATCACCACGACGAGCCCCGTCGCCTGCAACCACAGCGGGGAGCCGACCAGGGCGACGCCGATGCCGGCGAACATGCACAGCGTCTGCAGGGCACCCGCCACGCCGGTGGTCACGGCCCGTTGCCGGTACGGCTCGGTCGCCCCGAAGATCGCGGTGAAACCGGCGAACATCGCGAACGCGGCGTAGCCCGGCATCCCGAGGGCGATGAGCAGTGCCAAGGGGGCGCCACCTGCGATCGCTGCGCGTGCTGCGCCCTCGAGGTTGATCGTCCGGGTCGAGTGCGCAGGTGTCGTCATGTCCCGACCATCTTCCCACCGCGACGGGTGTCGGGGAGTCGCCACGGGCCTCCCGGTCGACCGCCGCACCACGTGACGACCGCGGCCCTCGTTGGTATACCAACCTGGTAGAGTCGGCGGATCGCGCCGCGTCAGCGGTGACCGCAGCGCCGCACCAGCGGCGCCGG
This sequence comes from Curtobacterium sp. PvP017, assembly GCF_054060195.1. Lineage (NCBI taxonomy): Bacteria > Bacillati > Actinomycetota > Actinomycetes > Micrococcales > Microbacteriaceae > Curtobacterium > Curtobacterium sp. PvP017. The sequence continues at coordinate 328,138 of NZ_JBSSCY010000004.1, read as the reverse complement.
ACGACGAGAACGAGGGAGTCGAGCTCATGGGTAGGACGCTCGCCGAGAAGGTGTGGGACGACCACGTCGTGGTCAAGGGCGAGGACGGCAAGCCGGACCTCCTCTACATCGACCTCCACCTCGTGCACGAGGTCACGAGTCCGCAGGCGTTCGACGGTCTGCGCCAGGCCGGCCGCCCCGTGCGCCGCCTCGACCTGACGATCGCGACCGAGGACCACAACACCCCGACGCTCGCCATCGACCGCCCCATCGCGGACCCGACGAGCCGCACCCAGATCGAGACCCTGCGCCGCAACTGCGCGGAGTTCGGCGTCCGCCTGCACTCGCTCGGCGACAAGGAGCAGGGCATCGTGCACGTCGTCGGTCCGCAGCTCGGCCTGACGATGCCCGGCATCACGGTCGTCTGCGGCGACTCGCACACGAGCACCCACGGCGCGTTCGGGGCGATGGCGTTCGGCATCGGCACCTCCGAGGTCGAGCACGTCCTGGCCACGCAGACCCTGCCGCTGAAGCCCTTCAAGACGATGGCGATCACGGTCGAGGGAACGCTGCGCCCGGGCGTCACCGCGAAGGACATCATCCTGGCGGTCATCGCGAAGATCGGGACCGGCGGCGGGCAGGGCTACGTGCTCGAGTACCGCGGCTCCGCGATCCGCGCGCTCTCGATGGAGGGCCGGATGACCATCTGCAACATGTCGATCGAGGCGGGAGCCCGCGCCGGCATGGTCGCGCCCGACCAGACCACCTACGACTACGTGCAGGGCCGCGACCACGCGCCGACCGGTCAGGACTGGGACGACGCCGTCGCGTACTGGGACACCCTGGCGACCGACGACGACGCCGTCTTCGACGCCGAGGTCTTCATCGACGCCGACGAGCTCGAGCCCTTCGTCACCTGGGGCACGAACCCCGGCCAGGGCGTCTCGCTGTCCGAGCGCGTGCCGGACCCCGCGAGCTACAGCGACCCGAACGACCAGGCCGCGGCGCAGCGGGCGCTGGAGTACATGGACATCGCCGCCGGCACCCCGATGAAGGACATCGCCGTCGACGCGGTGTTCATGGGTTCGTGCACGAACTCGCGGATCGAGGACCTGCGGGCCTTCGCGTCGATCATCGCCGGGCGCGAGAAGGCCCCCGGCGTCCGCGTCATGGTCGTGCCGGGGTCCGCACGCGTGCGGCTCGAGGCCGAGGCCGAGGGGCTCGACGTCGTGATCAAGGAGTTCGGGGCCGAGTGGCGGTTCGCCGGGTGCTCGATGTGCCTCGGCATGAACCCCGACCAGCTCGCGCCGGGGGAGCGCTGCGCCAGCACCTCGAACCGCAACTTCGAGGGGCGCCAGGGCAAGGGCGGCCGCACCCACCTGGTGTCGCCGCTCGTCGCCGCCGCCACCGCGATCCGCGGCACGCTGTCCAGCCCGTGGGACCTGGCGACCGACGACGAGATCGCCGCCGCGACCAGCACGACCACCGAGGGGACCTTCTGATGGACAAGATCACCACCGTCACCGGCATCGCCGCCCCGCTCAAGCGGTCGAACGTCGACACCGACCAGATCATCCCCGCGGTCTACCTCAAGCGCGTCACGAAGACCGGCTTCGAGGACGCCCTGTTCTCCGGCTGGCGGCAGGACCCCGCGTTCGTGCTGAACCAGCCCGAGTTCCAGGGCGCGAAGGTGCTCGTGGCGGGCCCGGACTTCGGCACCGGTTCGTCGCGCGAGCACGCGGTATGGGCACTCCGCGACTTCGGCTTCGCGGTCGTCGTCTCGCCCCGCTTCGCCGACATCTTCAAGGGCAACGCGGGCAAGCAGGGCCTGGTCACCGCGATCGTGACCGAATCGGAAGTCGAGCGCCTGTGGGCCGCCATCGAGGCGAACCCGGGGATCGAGGCGACGGTCGACCTGGTGGCGCAGCGCGTGTCGCTCGGGGATGTGGACGTCCCCTTCGAGATCGACGCTTACACTCGTTGGCGGTTGATGGAAGGGCTCGACGACATCGGGCTCACCCTCCGTGACGAGACCTCGATCACGGAGTTCGAATCCCGCCGCTCCAGTTGGCGGCCGAAGACATTGCCGGTGAAGTAGTGAACTCTCTCGTACAGGACGCAGCAGCCGCAGGGGCGCGCGTGGGCCTCAAGTCGGACGAGATCGTCATCCGCGGGGGCAAGCCGCTCGTGGGGCGCATCGAGGTCCGTGGGGCGAAGAACCTCGCGACCAAGGCCATGGTGGCGTCGCTGCTCGGTGACACCCCGTCGATCCTCAAGGACGTCCCGGACATCTCCGACGTCAAGGTCGTGCGCGGCCTGCTCGAGGTGCACGGCGTGCGCATCACCGATCCTGCACGAGGCGAACTCATCCTCGACCCGTCCAACGTCGAGTCGGCGCACTTCGCCGAGATCGACGCCCACGCCGGCTCGAGCCGTATCCCGATCCTGTTCTGCGGCCCGCTGCTGCACAAGCTCGGCGAGGCGTTCATCCCCGACCTCGGTGGCTGCCGCATCGGCGACCGCCCGATCGACTTCCACCTCGACGCGCTCCGCGCCATGGGTGCGGTCGTCGACAAGCAGGTCAACGGCATCCACCTGACGGCCCCGGACGGGCTGAAGGGCGCGTCCATCGAGCTGCCGTACCCGAGCGTCGGCGCGACCGAGCAGGTCCTGCTGTCGTCCGTCCTGGCGACCGGCGTCACGGAACTGCGGAACGCGGCGATCGAGCCCGAGATCATGGACCTCATCGCGATCCTGCAGAAGATGGGCGCGATCGTGTCCGTCGAGCCGAACCGCGTGATCTTCATCGAGGGTGTCGAGTCGCTCCGTGGCTACACGCACCGTGCGATCAACGACCGCAACGAGGCCGCCAGCTGGGCCTCCGCCGCGCTCGCCACCGACGGCGACATCTTCGTCGAGGGGGCGAACCAGCAGGAGCTCATGACGTTCCTCAACGTCTTCCGCAAGGTCGGCGGCGGCTTCGACGTGCAGGAGGACGGCATCCGGTTCTACCGGGAGCGCGACACCCTCAAGCCCGTCGTCATCGAGACCGACGTGCACCCCGGCTTCATGACCGACTGGCAGCAGCCGCTCGTCGTCGCACTGACCCAGGCCGAGGGGCAGAGCATCGTGCACGAGACCGTGTACGAGAACCGCTTCGGCTTCACCGACGCGCTGAACGAGATGGGCGCCGACATCGTCGTCCACAAGGAGGGGCTGCCCGGGCACGACCGCCGTGTCGCCCGTCGCCCGTTCGAGCAGGCCGCCGTCATCACCGGCCCCACCACGCTGCACGCGGCGAACGTCCGGGTCCCCGACCTGCGCGGTGGCTTCAGCCACCTGATCGCGGCGCTGACCGCCGACGGCGAGTCCCACATCACCAACGTCGGCATCATCAGCCGCGGCTACGAGCACTTCATCCCGAAGCTGCGGAAGCTGGGCGCCGACTTCGACTTCGCGGGTTAGTCGCGGTGTCGGTTCCGCAGCCGGGTGACGGTCCGTCGCGTCCGGATGACGGCCCGTCGCGTCCGACCGACGGTCTGGAGGCCCGGGGTGCGTCCGGTACGCAGGTCGCGACCGGCTTGCCGGTGCGTGGACGGCGGTGGAAGCGCAGGGAGCTCAACCCCGCATTCCGCATCGTGGCCTCGATCGTCATCCCGACGTTCCGGTTCTCGTCGAACTACCACTGGTACGGCCCCAACCGGCTGCCGGCGGACGGTGCGTTCGTGCTCGCGCCGAACCACTTCACGAACATCGACCCGCTGGTCGTCGGCACCGCCGTGTACCTGAGCCGGCGTGCGCCGCGGTTCCTGGCGAAGGCGTCGTTGTTCAAGGTGCCCGTGTTCGGCAAGCTGATGTCCGGCATGGGGCAGATCCCGGTCGAGCGCTCCGGCCGCACCCGGTTGAGCGATCCGCTCGGCGGCGGTCGGTCGCTCATCGAACAGGGTGGGGCGATCATCGTCTACCCCGAGGGCACGCTCACCCGCGACCCCGACCTGTGGCCGATGCGCGGCAAGACCGGTGCCGTCCGCATCGCGCTGGAGAACGACGTGCCGCTGATCCCGATGGCCCACTGGGGCACGCAGGGCATCATGGCGCGGTACTCGAACAAGCTCCGCCTGTTCCCGCGTTCGCGCGTGGACGTCATCGTCGGCGACCCCGTCGACCTGTCCGCCTACCGCGGCCGGCCGATCGACCAGCAGATGCTCGTCGAGGCCACCGAGGTGCTCATGCAGCACATCACCGCCCTGCTCGAGCAGCTCCGCGGCGAGCAGGCCCCGACCACCCGCTGGGACCCGGCGGCGAACAACCAGAAGGAGACCGGCCGGTTTGAGTGACCTCCGCCCGCACGACGATCGTCCCGACCCCGTCGCAGCAGCGCCGGGGGCCTTCGACACCGCCGCGATCCGGGTGGTGATGCAGTCGACCGACAAGCCCCGTGTCGCCGTCATCGGCGCCGGCAGCTGGGGCACCACGTTCGCGAAGGTGCTCGCCGAGGGCGGCGCCTCCACCGTGGTGTGGGCCCGTCGGCCCGAGGTCGCCCGCGAGATCACCGAGACGAAGCGGAACTCCGACTACCTGCCCGGCATCAACCTGCCCCGCACCCTGACCGCGTCGACGTCGCTCGAGCAGGTCCTCGACGGCGCCACCCAGGTGTACGTGTCGGTGCCGTCGCAGACCCTGCGCTCGAACCTCGACGCCATCCGTGAGCTCCTGCCGTCCGGTGTGCCCGTGGTCAGCCTGATGAAGGGCGTCGAGAAGAGCACCGGCCTGCGGATGAGCGAGGTCCTGCTCCAGGGGCTCGGCATCGACCAGGACCGCATCGCCGTGGCGAGCGGGCCGAACCTGGCGCTCGAGATCGCCCGTCGGCAGCCGACCGCCGCCGTGGTGTCGTCGTCGAGCGTGGAGACCGCGACCGCCGTCGCCGCCGTCGCGACCAACCCGTACTTCCGGTCGTTCATCAACACCGACGTCATCGGCACCGAGTTCGGCGGCGTGCTGAAGAACCTCATCGCCGTGGCGATCGGCATCGTCGACGGCGTCGGCTACGGCGAGAACACCAAGGCGTCGATCATCACGCGCGGGCTCGCCGAGATGACCGAGTTCGCGGTGTCGCTCGGCGCGCAGCCGTCGACCCTGTCCGGCCTCGCGGGCCTCGGCGACCTCATCGCCACCTGTCAGTCGCCGCTGTCCCGGAACAACACCGCCGGGCGCCTGCTCGGGCAGGGGTACCGCTTCGACGAGGTCGTCCGGCAGATGAACCAGACCGCCGAGGGCCTGGCGTCCGTCGCGCCGATCCTCGAGCTCGCCGCCGCGAACGGCGTCGACATGCCCATCGTCAGCCAGGTCGGCGAGGTCCTCGCCGGTAGGCTCGATCCGCGCAACATCGCGCCGCACCTCACCGAGACCGACGAGCCGCAGGGCGAGTGACCGGTCCCGCACCGAGTCACGAAGGGACTCCCGTGCCCACGATCCCCGAGGGAACCGACGTTCCCACGACCACCGTCGCCGTCCTGTTCGGCGGACGCTCGAGCGAGCACGAGATCAGCTGCGTGACCGCCGGCGGCATCATGGACGTCGTCGACCGCACCGAGTACGAGATCGTGCCGATCGGCATCACGAAGGACGGCGCGTTCACGCTGCAGTCCGACGACCCCTCGCAGTGGGCGATCCGCGACGGCGCGCTGCCGACCGTTCCCGACAACGGCACGCGCGTGGCGTTCCCGACCTCGCCGGCGACGAACGAACTCGTCGTCTCGCACCCGGACGGCTCGGTCACGACCGTCGCCGTCGACGTGGTGTTCCCGATCCTGCACGGCCCGTTCGGCGAGGACGGCACGATCCAGGGCCTGCTCGAGATCGCCGGTCTGCCGTACGTCGGTGACGGCGTGCTCGCCAGCGCACTGGCGATGGACAAGCACGTCGCGAAGGCCGTCCTCGAACACGCCGGTCTGCGGGTCGCTCCGTGGACGACGGTGCTCCGCCGTGAGTGGGCGGCCGACCCGGTCGACGTCGCCGAGGCGATCGCGGCGCACGGCTGGCCGCTGTTCGTGAAGCCCGCCCGTGCCGGTTCGAGCATGGGCGTCTCGCGCGTCGACGGCCCCGAGGGGGTCGGTGCCGCGATGGACCTGGCGTTCGAGCACGACTCCAAGGTGATCGTCGAGCCCCGCGTCGTCGGTCGCGAGGTCGAGGTCGCCGTGCTCGAGGGCCGCGACGGCGTGCCGCGCACGAGTCTGCCGGGCGAGATCGTCGTGGCCGAGGACGGCTTCTACGACTTCGCGTCGAAGTACCTCGGTGGCGACGAGTCGCTGCTGTGCCCGGCGCCGCTCACCGAGGCGCAGACCGACGAGATCCGGTCGATCGGTGCCCGTGCGTTCGAGGCCATCGGCGGTTCGGGGCTGGCCCGTGTCGACTGCTTCCTGACCGACGACGGCTTCGTCGTCAACGAGGTCAACACCATGCCCGGGTTCACCCCGCTGTCGATGTACCCGCGCTGCTGGGCGGCGTCGGGTGTGTCCTACGGCGAGCTGGTCACCGAGCTCATCGAACTGGGGCGGGCCGCGGTCCGCTGACGTCCGACGGGGTCGGCCCGCGTCAGCCCTGCACGTCGGACGGGTCGAGGCACTTGTGGCCGTCCTCCGGCAGCGTCGAAACCGCGGTCGCGAGGTCCTGCAGCACCGCGCTGCCGGTCTTCGACGTGTCGACGACCACCTGCACGGCGGGGGACCGGCCGAACGTCGTGTAGACGATCTGCTTCCCGCGGTCGTCGCGGATCCAGTCGACCGAGCCGAGCGTGACGCAGGGCAGGTCGGACACCGTCGGGACGGCCACGCCGCAGTGGTACAGCGCGGCCTCGGGGTCGCCCCAGGCCGCGGTGGACTGCGCGTTGGTGTTCCGCAGGTCGTAGGTGGAGTCGACGGTCGCCGGCAACCGCACCTGCGCCGCCGCGCAGGCTGCTGCGTTCGCGGACGGTGCCGCGCGCATGCCGACGGCGTTCGTGCACCCGGTCAGCCCGGCGGCGAGGGCGATCACGACCCCCGCGATCGCGAGGGTTCGAGGGGTGCGGCGCGCGGTGTCCATCGCGGTCCAGGCTACCGTTCTCGTGTGGACGCGACGTACGACGCCTGGGCCGGACCGACCGTGGGGGAGCTCGGCGAACTGGCCGTCCTCGACCGCATCACGAGCCGTCTGCCGACCGGGTCGCCGATCCTGGGGCCCGGCGACGACTGCGCGGTCGTGGCCGCTCCGGACGGCCGGTTCGTCGTGACGACGGACATGATGGTGCACGGCCCGGACTTCCGGTGGGCGTGGTCCTCGCCCGAGGACGTCGGATGGAAGGCCGCCGCGACGAACCTCTCCGACGTCGCGGCGATGGGTGCGGCGCCGAGCGGTCTCGTGATCGCCCTCGCGGCGCCCCAGGAGACCCCGGTGGCGGTGCTCGAGGGCATCGCGGACGGCTTCCGCCTCGCCGTCGACGCCCTCGCACCCGGCTGCGGCGTGGTCGGCGGCGACCTGTCCACCTCGGCGACGTTCACGGTGGCGGTGACGGCGTTCGGCGACCTCGGCGGTCGCGCTCCGGTGCTCCGGTCGGGCGCCCGTGCGGGCGACGTCGTAGCGGTGTCCGGTGAGCTCGGTCGCGCCGCTCGCGGTCTCGCACGGCTCTTCCGCGACGGCGTCGACCACCAGGGTGAGCCGGACCGTGCCGCGACGGTGGCGAGTGGTGCGGACGCCGATCCCGACGTCGACCGTCAGCGCCGTCCGGTGCCGCCGATCGCGGACGGACCCCGTGCCGCTGTGGCCGGGGCGACCGCGATGCTCGACCTGTCCGACGGCCTGGCGATCGACGCCGGGCGGCTCGCCCGAGCCAGCAGGGTGACCCTGTCGCTCGAGGTCGACCTCGACGAGGTGGCACTGCACGGCGGCGAGGACCACGGCCTGCTCGCGACCTTCCCCGCCGACGCTGCGCTGCCGGGTGGCTTCCGCCGCATCGGGGTCGTGCGGGAGCGCGGCGACGCCGACCTGCTCCGCGCCGGGGCCCCGGTGCCGACGACCGGCTGGGACCCCTACGCCGACTGGGACGGCGCCGCCGGCTGACTCGCCCGGCTCGGTTGTCGACCCGGAACGACAGGATCGTCGTCGTGCGACGTCGATGGTGTCGTTCCGAGTCGTCTGCGCAGCTCAGCCGGCGGGGGTCACTGCCTCCCACGCCACGGTCTCGCCGTAGCTGCGCTTGCTGAACGGCTCGAGCCCCGCGGGCCACGTCGGCTCGGGGGAGCGCTTGCTCCGCTCGACGACCACCACGGCACCGGCGGTCAACCGCGGCACCAGGGTCTCGAGCACCTCGGCGATCTCGTGTTCGGTCACGTCGTACGGCGGGTCGATGAAGACCAGGTCGAACGTGCGCACCGTCCCGCGCAGGTACCCGAGCACGGGCTGCGGCTGCACGTCGATCCGCACCCCGGGGATCCGCTGCTGCACGGCCTTCGCGTTCGCCCGGCACGCCTGCGCCGCCGCCGACGCGCGGTCGACCAGCACGACCTCGACCGCACCGCGCGACGCCGCCTCGAGCCCGAGGGCACCGGTACCGGCGTAGAGGTCCGCGACGGACGTGTCGTCGACGAGCCCGCGGGCCTCGAGCGACGAGAACAGTGCCTCGCGCACCCGATCGCTCGTCGGCCGGGTGCCGGACTTCGGCACCCGGAGCGTCGTGTTGCCGGCGGCGCCGGCGATGATGCGGGTCATGCAGCCACCGTAGCGGCCGGCGGTGCTGTCCACAGGCCGGACGGGAGGCACGTGGCACGTCGGTCGTGCCCGGTACCGTGGTGTCCGTGGTCACCACCGGAACCCCCGCTGCGCCGGCCGCGCCCGACCTCGGTCCGGCGCCCCTCGACGCGCGGCTCGCGAACGTGCTCGGTGGTCGGACCGCGTCCGCGATCGAGAAGGCCTTCGGCCACCGCACGGTGGGTGAGTTCCTCGAGCACGCACCCCGTCGCTACGCCGAGCGCGGGGCGCTGACGGCGCTCGACTCGCTGGCGATCGGCGAGCCGGTCACGATCGTCGCCGAGGTGGTCGACGTCCGCGAACGCACGATGCGTGCCCGGCGCGGATCGATCCTCGAAGCCAAGATCGGGGACGGCAAGGGGCTGCTCACCCTGACGTTCTTCAACCAGGGCTGGCGCACGAAGGACCTCGTGCCCGGTGCCCGCGGCATCTTCTCCGGCAAGGTCAGTGACTACCGCGGTGCCCGCCAGCTCGCCCACCCGGACTACGAGCTCTTCGACCCCGACGACCCCCGCGCCACGGCCGACCCCGGCTCGGACGAGGCGATCCGGTGGTCGCGCCAGCCGATCCCGATCTACCCGGCGACGGCGTCCCTCACCTCGTGGCAGATCGCGAAGTCGATGGGCATCGTCCTCGACACCCTGCCGGACCTGCCCGACCCGGTGCCGGCCTCGGCGCGCAGCCGGCTCGACCTCGTCCCGTTCCGCCGGGCGCTCGAGCTGCTGCACCGCCCCGAGAAGGTCGCCGACTTCAAGCGCGCGCAGGACGCCCTGCGCTACCGCGAGGCGTTCGTGCTGCAGACCGCCCTGGTGCAGCGCCGGATCCGCGCCCGACGCACCGCGGCGACCCCGCGGGTGGCGGCCCCCGGCGGCATCCTCGAGCGCTTCGACGCCACCCTGCCGTTCACCCTGACCGACGACCAGCGCGCCGTCGGTGCCGAGATCGACACCGACATCGCCCGCACGTGGCCGATGCACCGCCTGGTGCAGGGCGAGGTCGGTTCCGGCAAGACCCTCGTGGCCATCCGCGCGATGCTCACGGTGGCCGAGTCCGGTGGGCAGTCCGCCCTCATCGCCCCGACCGAGGTCCTGGCCGCGCAGCACCTCCGGTCCATCGTGAAGTTCCTCGGACCGGACCTCGCGGCCGAACTCCGTCCGGTGATCCTGACCGGGTCACAGTCCACCGACGAACGCCGGCGGGCACTGCTCGCCGCCGCATCGGGCAGTTCGCGCCTCGTGGTCGGCACCCACGCGTTGCTCGGCGACCGCGTCGACTTCGCCGAGCTCGGGCTCGTGGTGGTCGACGAGCAGCACCGCTTCGGCGTCGAGCAGCGCGAAGCGCTCCGGACCAAGGGCGCCACCCCGCCGCACGTCCTGGTGCTCACCGCCACCCCGATCCCACGCACCGTCGCGATGACGGTGTTCGGCGACCTCGACGTCTCGACGATCACGGGGCTGCCCTCCGGCCGGGCCGGCGTCGAGACCTTCACGGTCCCGCTCGCGGAGCACCCCGGGTGGGAGTCCCGCATCTGGTCGCGGATGGCCGAGGAGCTCGACAAGGGGCGCCAGGCCTTCGTGGTCTGCCCCGCCATCGACGACGCCCACGCCGAGGACGACGGCGAGCCCGCGCCCACCGAGTCCGAGGACGACGCCCCGAAGCGCGCCCCGGCGACCGTGCTCGCCACCGCCGAGCGGATGCGCACGATGCCCGTGCTCGACGGCCGGCGGATCGCGGTGCTGCACGGCCGGATGACGGCGGAGGAGAAGGACCGCGTGATGACGTCCTTCGCTGCCGGCGACCTGGACGTCCTCGTCGCGACGACCGTCATCGAGGTCGGTGTCGACGTGCCGAACGCCGCGATGATGGCCGTGCTCGACGCCGATCGCTTCGGCGTCTCCCAGCTGCACCAGCTGCGCGGCCGCATCGGCCGTGGGCAGTGGGCGGGCGTCTGCCTGCTCGTCACCACCGCCGAGCTCGAGACGACCTCCCGCGAGCGCGTCGACGCGGTGTCCGCGTCCGACGACGGCTTCGAGCTGGCACGGGTCGACCTCGAGCTGCGGCGCGAGGGCGATGTGCTCGGCGAGCGACAGTCCGGTGGGCGGTCCTCGCTCAACCTGCTCCGGGTGGTCGAGCACGCCGACCTCATCGTGGACGCCCGGGGCGAAGCCGAACGCGTCCTCGAGCCCGATCCCGAGCTCGAGGGGGCCCCGGCCCTGCGCGAGGCCCTGGCGCGGCGTCTCGACGAGTCCGACGCGGCGTTCCTCGGCAAGAACTGACCCGGGCCCGGACGCCCCGGCCCGGACCGGTATCGTCGCTGCCATGGCACAGATCGCGGTGGTCCCCGGTTCCTTCGACCCCGTCACGCTCGGGCACCTCGACGTCATCGGCCGCGCTGCCGGGCTGTTCGACGAGGTGCACGTGCTCGTGGTGCACAACCCGGACAAGAAGCCCGCGATGTTCGAGGCGGTCGACCGCGTCCGCCTCATCGAGGAGTCCCTGGTCGAGGTCGGCACGCCGGGCACCGTCCGTGTCGGGGAGTGGACCTCCGGGCTCCTCGTCGACTACTGCCGGCAGGTCGGGGCGAAGGTGCTCGTCAAGGGCGTGCGGTCCGGCGAGGACGTCGCGTACGAGACCCCGATGGCCATCATGAACCGGCACCTCGCCGACGTCGAGACCGTGTTCCTGCTGCCCGACGCCTCGCGCTCCCACGTGTCGAGCTCGCTCATCCGCCAGGTCTCGTCGCTCGGCGGCGACGTCACCCCCTACGTCCCGAAGGCCGTGGCCACGGCCCTCGCCGCACGCTGAGCCGAGCCGGAACCGTCGGAGCTGCGCGCCGAGTGGATGCCCAGCCGTCCGACGCGCGGACACACCCCCGCCCGCCTCGACTCTCGGCCGCGTTCACGCTAGGGTTGACGATCGTGTCTTCCCACGTGAACAGCCCCTACGCCCTGCGCGTGCGCGACCTGGCGCACCGTCCGGGCGAGATGCGCGAGCACTCGCTCGACATCGCGGTGCCGGACGCGCTGGGTGCCGGTGTCATCGCGGTGCGCGAAGGTGCTCCGCTGCACATCGACCTACGGCTCGAGGGCCTGCACGAGGGTGTCCTCGTGTCCGGTCACGCTTCGGCCGACGCGACGGGGGAGTGCTCGCGCTGCCTCATCGACATCAGCGAGCCCGTCGAGGTCGATTTCGCCGAGCTGTTCGCGTATGATGCCTCGGAGGATTTCGACTTCTTCGTTCGTGATGACCACGTGGACTGCGAACAGGTCGTTCGAGATGCGGTGGTGCTGGCGCTGCCGTTCCAGCCGGTCTGCCGACCGGACTGCCCAGGCCTCGACCCGGTGACGGGCGAGCGACTGGCCGACCTCGATGAGCAGCCCGTTCACGAGACCCTGGACCCGCGCTGGGCAGCCCTGACCGGAATCCAGCTCGAAGCTGCCGAGCGTGCCGCCCACGGCGACACCACCGACACGAAGACCACCGAGGGCGAGGAGCGGGCCGAGGCCGAGTAGGCCCCGACACCGCCAGCCCCCGTTCCGACCACCGACCAACCGAAAGAGATTCACCATGGCCGTTCCCAAGCGCAAGCAGTCCCGTGCGAACACGCACGCCCGTCGTTCGCAGTGGAAGGCCACGCCGATCCAGCTCGTCAAGACGATCGAGAACGGTCAGGTCACCTACAGCCTCCCGCACCGCGCGAAGGTCGTCGAGGACTCGGCCGGCACCCCCCTGTACATGGAGTACAAGGGCCGCAAGGTCGCCGACGTCTGATCGGACCGAACGCATGACGACGACGTCCGGCGCCACGGGGTCCCGCCCCGTGGGGCCGGACGTCGTTCGTCTGCAGGGCCAGCTCGGGGTCGACATCGACCTCGAGCTGCTCCAGCTCGCCCTGACCCACCGTTCGTACGCCTACGAGCACGGGGGCATCAAGCACAACGAGCGCCTCGAGTTCCTCGGCGACTCGATCCTCGGCCAGGCCGTGACCGTGAAGCTCTACCGGTCCTTCCCCGATCTCGACGAGGGTGACCTCGCGAAGCGTCGCGCCAGCCTCGTGTCGACGGTCGCGCTGGCCGAGATCGCCCGCATGATCGGGCTCGGCCAGTACCTGCGCCTCGGCAAGGGCGAGGAGCAGACCGGCGGCCGCGACAAGTCGTCGATCCTCGCCGACACCGTCGAGGCCGTCATCGGCGCCACCTACCTGTCCGCGGGCCCCGACCCGGCGACCGACCTGGTGCTCCGCCTGGTCGAACCGCTGATGATCGACCCGGACCGCTTCGGCGCCGCCATGGACCCGAAGACGAGCCTGCAGGAGCTCGCGTCGAGCCTGTCGCTCGGCAACCCGGCGTACCGCGTCACCGAGACCGGCCCGGACCACGACAAGACCTTCAGCGCGACCGTCGTCCTGCAGGGCGAGGACATCGCCGTCGGGACCGGATCGAGCAAGAAGGCCGCGGAGATGTCCGCGGCGCTCGACGCCTGGACCCGGCTGTCCGGCCGAGCGGCCTGACGACGTGCCCGAACTCCCCGAGGTCGAGGTCGTCCGCGCCGGCCTCGAACCCGCGGTCAGTGGCGCGCGGGTGCTGCACGTCGACGTCGTGGACGAGCGGGCACTCACCCGCCACGACGGCCCGGCCGAGGACTTCGCCGACCGCCTGACCGGCCGCACCATCGCCGCCGCGGTCCGTCGGGGCAAGTTCCTCTGGATGCCGTTGCAGCCGGAGCACGAGGGCGACCGGCCGGAGGCACTCGTCGCCCACCTCGGCATGAGCGGCCAGATCCTGCTCGGCCGCGGTCGACCGGCGGCGAAGCACCGACGGATCCGTATCGACGTGCAACCCGTCGGCACCGATCGCGTCGGCACCGCCGAGCCCGCGGTGGAGCTCGAGTTCGTCGACCAGCGCACCTTCGGCTCGATGGCGATCGACGCGATGGTGCCGACGGTGGACGGCGCCCCGGCCGGGTTCGCCGGACACGTCGACGCGTCCGACCCCGATGCGGTGTGGCGCCGGAGCGTGCCGCAGCAGGTGTCGCACATCGCTCGCGACCCGCTCGACCCCGCGTTCGACGACGACCGCTTCACCGCGATCGCCCGGAAGCGCTCGAGCGGCATCAAGCGGGTCCTGCTCGACCAGGGCGTCGTGAGCGGCATCGGGAACATCTACGCCGACGAGTCCCTCTGGGCCGCGAAGCTGCACTACGACCGGTCGGCCGAGCGGTTGACCCGTGCCGACCTCGCACGCCTGCTGCACGAGGTGCGCAGTGTCCTCGGTCGCGCGCTCGAGGACGGCGGGACGAGCTTCGACGCCCAGTACGTCAACGTCAACGGGCAGTCCGGGTACTTCTCGCAGCGGCTGAACGTGTACGGCCAGCAGGGGAAGCCCTGCCCCCGCTGCGGCACGACGATCGTGCGCGAGGCCTTCATGAACCGGTCGAGCCACATCTGTCCCGTGTGCCAACCGCGCCCCCGTGCCCGGACGCGTTAGCCTGACGCCCAGCAGCACAGCCCAGCAGCGGCGCCGCCGCAGCACGCGTGAGCACACCCGGAGACCGCATGTACTTGAAGAGCCTGACCATCAAGGGGTTCAAGTCCTTCGCGCAGCCGACGACGTTCGCGTTCGAGCCGGGCGTCACGTGCATCGTCGGCCCGAACGGATCCGGCAAGTCCAACGTCGTCGACGCCCTGGCCTGGGTGATGGGGGAGCAGGGGGCGAAGACCCTGCGCGGCGGCAAGATGGAGGACGTCATCTTCGCGGGGACCTCGACCCGTGGTCCGCTCGGTCGCGCCCAGGTGCTGCTGACGATCGACAACTCCGACGGTCTGCTGCCGATCGAGTACTCCGAGGTGACGATCGCCCGCACGCTGTTCCGGAACGGCGGCAGTGAGTACGCCATCAACGGCGAGAACTGCCGACTGCTCGACGTGCAGGAGCTGCTGAGCGACACGGGCCTCGGCCGCGAGATGCACGTGATCGTCGGGCAGGGGCAGCTCGACAAGGTCCTGCACGCCACCCCGGAGGACCGCCGGGGCTTCATCGAGGAAGCCGCCGGCATCCTGAAGCACCGTCGCCGCAAGGAGAAGACCCTCCGCAAGCTCGACGCGATGCAGACGAACCTGACCCGCCTGTCCGACCTCGCCGGTGAGATCCGCCGCCAGCTGAAGCCGCTCGGACGCCAGGCCGAGGTCGCTCGCAAGGCGCAGTCCGTCGCCGCCGTCGCGCGGGACGCCAAGGCCCGCATCCTCGCCGACGACGTGGTCCGGCTGCGCCGCGAACTGCACGACCACCAGGAGGTCGAGGCGGGGCGCAAGTCCGAGCGCATCGTCCTGACCGAACGGCTCGACCAGACCCGGGTCCGCCAGCAGCACGTCGAGCAGAGCATGGTCGGCGACGACGTCGACCGCGCCCGGACGGTGGTGCACCGCCTGGAGAGCGTGCAGGAGCGGCTGCGCGGGCTGTCCAGCCTGGCGAACCAGCGGCTGATGTTCCTGGCGCAGCAGGCCGACGCCCCGCAGCAGGGACCCTCGATCACCCCGGAGCGCGTGGCCGGTGTCCGCGCCGAGGCCGACCGGCTCGCGGCCCGCGCCGACCAGATGCAGGGCGGCTCCGCCGAGACCGCCCGCGCGGTGCAGGACGCCCGTGACGCGCTCGACGCCCTCGACGAACGCATCGCCGCGCAGGCCGCACGCGTGTCGCAGCACGACCTCGAGGCGCAGCGGCTCGCGAACGCCGTCGACGTCGCCCGGTCGAAGCGCGGGTCCACGGTGGCGGACCGCGAGCGTCGACAGCGAGCCCTCGCCGAGGCCGGCGAACGCGCCGAGCGGGCGACCGCAGCCCTCGCCGAGCTCGGCACCGATCCGTCCGAGGGCGTCGACGACGAAGCCCTCGCCACCACGCTCCAGGCGGCTCGTGGGCAACTGGAGGCCGCGCAGGCAGCCCGCGACGAGCAGCGCGACCGCCTGCACGCCCTCGAGCGGGAGCGGGACGCCCTCGACGCCCGGGTCGCGGCGCTCGGCATGTCGATCGACGTCCGCGACGGTTCCCAGGCGCTCATCGACGCCGGACGCGCGGGCATCGTCGGTCGTCTCGCGGATGCGCTGACGGTGACGCCCGGGTTCGAGGGCGCCGTCGCGATCGCCCTCGACGGCCTCGCCGACGCCGTCCTCGCCGACGACCGGACCGTCGCGCTCGACGCGGTCGCGCACGCCAGGTCCGCGGACATCGGCCGCATCGACGTCGTCGTCGCGGACGCGCAGGACGGCCCCACCGACCTGCCGGAGCGGTTGCCCGCGGGCGTCCGTCGAGCGGTCGACGTGGTGCAGGGCCCGCCCGCCCTCGCCGCGATCCTGCGGAACACCCTGATCGCGGACGCCGCCGAGCGCGCCGACGAGGACCGCGACGAGCACGCGGACACGGTCGACCTGGAGGCCGTGCTCGCCGCCGCCCCGCAGGCGACGGTGGTCACCCGGTCCGGTGACCTCGTCCGCGCCGTCCGCGTCACCGGCGGCGGAGAGCGCGTGACCTCGCGGATCGAGCTCGTCGCGGAGCGCGACGACGCCGTGACGCGACGCGACGCCATCGCGACGGACGCCGAGGACGCGGCCACGGGCCTCCAGGCCGCACGCACCGCCGTCGAGGACGCACGCCGCCGCGCGGACGAGGCCGACGCGGCGTCCCGCGCGCACGCCAAGGCGACGGCCGAGTACGACCGGGCGAGCGCCTCGACGCGGGCGAAGGCCGAGAACGCGGCGGCCGAGGTGGAGCGCCTGCGTGCCGCCCTCGCCGAGACCGACGGTGCGGTCGAGGCCGTCGACGCCGCCCTGGCGGAGGCCGAGGCGGCGCACCGGGCGTTCACCGAGCAGGAGCGGCCCGTCGTCGACGCCTCCGAGCGTCCGGGGCTGCAGGACGCGCTCGAGGCCGCACGTGCCGCCGAGGTCGAGCAGCGCATCCAGGTGCAGACCGTGCGCGAGCGCGTCCGCGCCGAACGACACCGTGCCGACCAGCTCGAACGCCAGCTCGAGGCCGAGCGTGCGGCGGCGGAGGAGGCAGCTCGTCGTGGGGTCATCCGTCGCGGGCAGATCGAGACCGCCGAAGCCGTGCTCGCCGACCTGCCGGGTGTGCTCGGTGCCGTCGACCGTTCCCTTGCCGAGGCGCGCGTGCAGCTCGCGACCGAGGAGTCCGAGCGGTCCAAGCGCAACACCGAGCTGCAGGCGATCCGGAACGAGGAGCGCGAACTCCGCGACCGGTTGCAGACCATCACCGACGGCGTGCACTCGCTCGAGATGGAGATCTACGAGAAGAAGCTGCACGTGTCGGGTGTCCTCGACCGCGCCCTGAGCGACCTCGGGCTGACCGAGGCCGTGCTCGTCGCCGAGTACGGGCCGACCGTGCCGGTGCCGGTCGACGTGCTGGTGGACCCGCGGGTCCTCGCGCGGAAGCACCGCGACGCCGAGCGCGCAGCGGCTGCTGAAGCGTCCGAGCAGCCCCTCGACCCACCCGGAGAGGACGTCGACGTCGATGCCGACGCCGACCTCGACACCAGCCCCGGGGACGACACCGTCGCGCTCGTCGACGCCGAATCGACGTTGCCCGGCGGCCCCGCCCTGCCCGAGTTCGACGTCACCGACGAGGTCGACCCCGACGACGTCGAGACCGTGCCCTACGTCCGCGCCGAGCAGGAGCGCCGCCTGCAGGCCGCCGAGCGCGACCTCGGCCGGCTCGGCAAGGTGAACCCGCTCGCCCTCGAGGAGTTCCAGGCCCTGGAGCAGCGGCACGCCTTCCTCGCCGAGCAGCTCGAGGACCTGCAGAAGACCCGCACCGACCTGATGACGATCATCGACGAGCTCGACACGAAGATGCAGACGATCTTCGAGTCGGCCTTCAACGACACGAAGGACGCCTTCGACGTCATCTTCCCGATCCTGTTCCCGGGCGGCTCGGGCTCCATCAACCTGACCGACCCGACCGACCTGCTCGGCACCGGGATCGACGTGCAGGTGAAGCCCGCCGGCAAGAAGATCGACCGACTGACGCTGCTGTCCGGCGGCGAGCGGTCCCTGGCAGCGGTGGCGCTCCTCGTCGCGATCTTCACCGCGCGGCCGTCGCCGTTCTACATCATGGACGAGGTCGAGGCCGCCCTCGACGACGCGAACCTCGGTCGGCTGCTGACGGTGTTCGAGCGGCTCCGCGAGTCGTCGCAGCTCATCGTCATCACGCACCAGAAGCGCACGATGGAGATCGCGGACGCCCTGTACGGGGTGTCGATGCGACAGGACGGCGTGTCCGCCGTCGTCGGCCAGCGGGTGCAGAAGCGCGAGCCCGCCGACGCGGTCGCGTAGCGGGCCAGCTGGTTGCGGTCCCGCGCCGCGAAAGCGACAGTTCTCCGCCAACAGTTCGCGGCAGTCTGTCGCTTTCATGGAGAGGATCGTGGGTCCGCGACGAGATCTGTCGCTTTCGCGGCTCTGGTCGCGACCACGGACGGACGGGAGGCACGGTGCCAGCTGGCACCGTGCCTCCCGTCCGTGTTGCCGCCCGTCCAGGGCGTGACGCTTACTCCGCGTCGGCCGCGACCGACTCCTTCGGCTCGCCCGTCGGGGTGAGCCCGCGCTCCTGGCGCTTCTTCGAGACGACCAGCGAGGCGGTCGTCGCGACCGCGATGGTCAGCATGATGAAGCCCAGCGAGAACCAGATCGGGATCTCGGGCGCCCACTCGATGTGCTCGCCGCCGTTGATGAACGGCAGCTCGTTGACGTGCATGGCGTGGAAGACGAGCTTCACACCGATGAAGCCGAGGATGACCGCCAGGCCCTGGCCCAGGTAGATCAGACGCTCCAGCAGGCCGGCGATCAGGAAGTACAGCTGGCGCAGCCCGAGCAGCGAGAACGCGTTCGCGGTGAACACGATGAAGGCGTCCTGGGTGAGCCCGAAGATCGCGGGGATCGAGTCGAGCGCGAAGAGGACGTCGGTCAGACCGATCGCGACCATGACGAGCAGCATCGGGGTGAACAGGCGCTTGCCGTCGACCTTGGTGGTCAGGCGATCGCCGTCGTAGTGGTCCGAGGTCGGGATGATGCGCTTGAGGATGCGGATCAGGCGCGAGTCGCCCTCGTCGCCGCCGTGGTCGTTGCCGCTGCGGGCCTGCGACCAGGCGAGCCAGAACAGCAGCGCGCCGAACAGGTAGAACACCCACGAGAAGTTCTCGATGATCGTGACACCGAGGGCGATGAAGATGCCGCGCGCGACCAGGGCGATCGCGACACCGACCAGCAGGACCTTCTGCTGGAACTCCTTCGGCACCGCGAAGCTCGTCATGATGATGAGGAAGACGAACAGGTTGTCGACCGACAGCGCCTTCTCGGTCAGCCACCCGGCGAAGTACTCACCGCCGGCCTGTCCGCCGCCGAAGACCAGGATGCCGAACCCGAACAGGATCGCGAGCCCGATGTAGAACACGGACCAGAACGCGGATTCGCGGATGTGCGGCACGTGCGGGGTGCGCACGTGCGAGTAGAAGTCGAACACCAGCAGGGCGAGGATGCCTGCGATGGTGAGGAGCCAGACGAAGAGTGGGACGTCCACGGTTTCCTTCAGGTAGGGCGTGCCGCTGATGTGCGGGTACGCCGAGGCCTGAAGGTCTCTTCCGCCGCACGGCACCGGAACCGGTGCTGCACGACCGGCGCCCCGGGTCCGGATCGTTCCGGGCCGTACTGACGGGGTCACCGAGAGGGAATACTCCCCTTCGTGAGACCGAGCATACCGGGCACAGCAGACATGCGCCGCGCTCTAAGCTGGGAGCATGGCGAGTTCCTGGTCACTGTCCACACGGCTGCGCGGCCTCTTCCAGCGCAAGACGATCGACGAGACCACGTGGGAGGACCTCGAGACCGCGCTCATCGGCGCCGACTTCGGCCCGGACATCTCCGAGGCGATCATCGAGGACCTGCACGCGCGCGTCGACCGCTACGGCACGACCGACCCGGCCGACCTGCAGCGCATGCTGCGCGAGGTGCTCGAGGAACGGCTGTCGAAGCTCGACACCACGCTCAAGCTCAGCGCCCGACCGGCCGTCGTGCTCGTCGTCGGTGTGAACGGCGTCGGCAAGACCACGACGATCGGCAAGTTCGCCAAGTTCCTGAAGACCTACGACCGCACGGTCCTCGTCGGTGCGGCCGACACCTTCCGCGCCGCGGCAGTCGAGCAGGTCGCGACCTGGGCCGAGCGTGCCGGCGTCGACGTCGTCCGCCCCTCGCAGCCCGGGCAGGACCCGGCCTCGGTGGCGTACCAGACCGTCGAGAAGGCGATCCGCGACAACACCGAGATCGTGGTCATCGACACCGCCGGCCGCCTGCACACGAAGGCGGGCCTGATGGACGAGCTCACGAAGATCAAGCGCGTCGTCGAGAAGCAGACCGAGATCAGCGAGGTGCTGCTCGTCCTCGACGCCACGACCGGGCAGAACGGCCTGGCCCAGGCGCAGGCGTTCATCGAGGGCGCCGGGGTCACGGGCCTCGTCATCACCAAGCTCGACGGCTCCGCGAAGGCCGGGTTCGTCCTCAGCGTGCAGGAGAAGACGGGCATCCCGATCAAGCTCATCGGGCAAGGCGAGGGCATCAACGACCTGACCGGTTTCACCCCGCACGTGTTCGTGCAGAACCTCGTCGGCTGATTCCGGGTACTGTCTCCGCAGTACAGGGATCGTCCAGGTACACCGGAAGGAGCCCCTCAATGCCAGCACTCCTGATCATCGCGATCATCGTCGGCCTCGTCCTGCTCTTCAGCGGCATCTTCGTCGGTGCGCTGAAGTTCCTGCTGTGGGTCGGGATCGTCCTCATCATCCTGGCCGTCATCGGCTGGCTCCTCAGGAGCATCCGCGGGCGCGCATAGCGCACCGGACGCCCTGAACGGGCGGATGAACGGACGGGAGGCACGGTGCCAGCTGGCACTGTGCCTCCCGTCTGTCCGTGGTCGCGACCAGTGCCGCGAACGCGACAGATTGCCGCGAACTGTCAGCGGAGATCTGTCGCTTTCGCGAAGGGGTCAGCGGCTTCAGACCGCCTGGCGACCCGGTGCCGCGTCCAGCAGGTGGGAGAGGTGCTCGGGAAGCGAGCCGCCGCGCGCGACCGTGGCCCGTGCCCACAGGCGTCCGGCGCGGTACGAGGACCGGACGAGCGGGCCGGCGAGCACTCCCGCGAAGCCCATCTCCTCGGCGACCTCACGCAGGGCGACGAACTCCGCAGGGCTGACCCAGCGCGCCACCGGCAGGTGCCTCGGCGACGGGCGGAGGTACTGGGTGAGCGTGATGATGTCCGTGCCGGCGTCGTAGAGGCGCTGCAGGGCGTCCTCGATCTCGATGCGCTCCTCGCCCATGCCGAGGATGAGGTTCGACTTCGTGACGAGTCCGGCGTCGCGGCCCTGCGTGATGACGTCGAGGGAGCGTTCGAACGTGAACGCCGGCCGGATGCGCTTGAAGATCCGCGGCACGGTCTCGACGTTGTGGGCGAAGACCTCGGGGCGGGCGTCGAACACCTGGCCGAGCTGGTCCGGGCGACCGTTGAAGTCCGGCACCAGGATCTCGACGCCGGTGCCGGGGGAGTGCTCGTGGATCTGGCGGATGGTCTCGGCGTAGAGCCAGGCGCCCCCGTCGGGCAGGTCGTCGCGAGCGACGCCGGTCACGGTGGCGTACTTCAGGCCCATCGACACGACCGAGTCGGCGACCCGTCGGGGCTCGTCGCGGTCGAGCGGCTCGGGCTTGCCGGTGTCGATCTGGCAGAAGTCGCACCGGCGGGTGCACTGCGAGCCGCCGATGAGGAAGGTGGCCTCGCGGTCCTCCCAGCACTCGAAGATGTTCGGGCAGCCGGCCTCCTGGCAGACGGTGTGCAGCTGCTTGTCCTTGACCAGGGCGGACAGCTCGCGGAACTCCGGGCCCTGGGTGGCGCGGGTCTTGATCCACCCGGGCTTCGTCTCGATCGGGGTCTCGGCGTTGCGGGCCTCGACGCGGAGCATCCGGCGGCCTTCGGGGGCGAGGGTCATACGAGGGTCTCCTGTCGAGCGATGCGCTCGCCGCGGCGCATGCCGTCGACGGCGTCCTGGATGCGGCGTGCGACCGCGCGGGCGAGTTCGTCGACGGTGACCGGTCGGCCCGCGGCGGCGCTCAGGGTGGTGACACCGGCGTCGGCGATCCCGCACGGGATGATCGCGGAGTAGGCGTCGAGGGTGTTCGTGCAGTTGATCGCGATGCCGTGGGTCGTCACGCCCTCGGCGACGTGCAGGCCGATGGCGCCGACCTTGGCGGGTGGAGTACGGTCCGCTCCGCGGACCCAGGCGCCGCTCCGGCCGTCGATCCGCCGCGCATCCACCCCGACGGTCGCCGCCGCGTCGATGATGACCTGCTCGAGGTCGCGCACCCACGCCACGACGTCGATCGGTGTGGCCAGTCGGACGATCGGGTAGGCGACGAGCTGCCCGGGGCCGTGCCAGGTGATGCGCCCGCCGCGGTCCACGTCGACCACCGGGGCACCGTTCGTCGGCAGGTCGGACGGCTCGGTACGGCGGCCGGCGGTGTACACGGACGGGTGCTCGCACAGCACGAGGACCCCGGGGGAGCGGCCGGCGACGACGTCGGCGTGGAGGTCCCGCTGCAGCGCGATTCCCTCGGCGTAGTCGAGCAGCCCGGCAGGCCGCACGATCTCGAGTTCCGGCATGTGAGGGAGCCTACGACGGTTTCTGGACGGAGTACAACAACAAGGACGACCTTGACCTGAACCGTGGTTGAGGGCTTCGGATGGCGGACATGGACATCCGCCAGGCACAGCTCGCCACCCGCTCGCTCGACGTGCCGGGATCGCGACGGTGCTGGTCGACGGCGACGGCCGTGACGAGTTCGAGGGCCCGCCGAACTGGAACTCGCGATCGGTGTACTTCGAGGGTCCGGGCCAGCAGCTGCTCGAGCTGATCGAGCGGCGGGACCTCGCCGCGTCTGCGCCCGCGGCGCCAGCGTCTGCACCCGCATCCGCCGCACCCGCACCCGCACCCGCGTCCGCGTCCGCCGTTCCGCTCGTCTCGGTCAGCGAGGTCGGCATCGCCGTGCCCGACGTCCTCGGTGCCGTCGAGACGCTGCGCCGCGCCGGACTCGAGCCCTACGCCAACCCAGCAGGCGAGGGCTTCGCCGCGGTCGGTGACGTCGACGGCCTCGTCATCCTGGTGTCGCCGGAGCGGCGCTGGTTCCCGACCGCTGACCGCCTGCCGTCGACCGCGCCGGTGGTCCTCGACGTCGGGCTGGACACCCCGGTCGAGCTCACGCCCGGCGTGCTGCTGCGCTGACCGACCGGGACCCGCGCTCCGAGCCTTGTAGAATCGACGGATCATGGCGCAATTCGGCTCACTCTCCGATCGGCTGACCGAGACCTTCCGCAATCTGCGGAGCAAGGGTCGGCTGACTCCGTCCGACGTCGACGGCACCGTCCGCGAGATCCGGCGGGCGCTCCTCGACGCCGACGTCGCGCTCGAGGTCGTCAAGGCGTTCACCGCAGCAGTGCGCGAACGCGCCCTCTCCGACGAGGTCAACCGCGCGCTGAACCCGGCGCAGCAGGTCGTCCAGATCGTCAACGAGGAACTCGTCGGCATCCTGGGCGGTCAGCAGCGACGTCTCGAGTTCGCGAAGAAGCCGCCGACGGTCATCATGCTCGCGGGTCTGCAGGGTGCCGGTAAGACCACCCTCGCCGGCAAGCTCGGCAAGTGGCTCAAGAAGGACGGCCACACCCCGATGCTCGTCGCGGCGGACCTCCAGCGTCCGAACGCCGTCCAGCAGCTGCAGGTCGTCGGTGAACAGGCCGGCGTGCACGTCTTCGCACCGGAGCCCGGCAACGGCGTCGGTGACCCGGTCAAGGTCGCCAAGAACGCCATCAAGGCCGCCGTCGACCAGCAGTACGACACCGTCATCGTGGACACCGCCGGTCGTCTCGGTGTCGACGCCGAGCTGATGAAGCAGGCCGCGAACATCCGCAAGGCCGTCGACCCCGACGAGGTCCTGTTCGTCATCGACGCGATGATCGGTCAGGACGCCGTCGTCACGGCGCGCGCGTTCCAGGAAGGCGTCGACTTCACCGGTGTCGTCCTGTCGAAGCTCGACGGCGACGCCCGCGGTGGTGCGGCCCTGTCGGTCGCCAGTGTCACCGGCCGTCCGATCATGTTCGCGTCCACCGGCGAAGGCCTCGACGACTTCGAGCCGTTCCACCCGGACCGCATGGCGAGCCGCATCCTCGACCTCGGCGACATCATGTCGCTCATCGAGCAGGCCCAGTCGGCGTTCGACGAAGAAGAAGCCCGTGCGGTCGCCGAGAAGATCGCGTCCGACTCGTTCACGCTGAACGACTTCCTGCAGCAGATGCAGCAGCTCCGCAAGGCCGGCTCGATCAAGGGCATGCTCGGCATGCTCCCGGGTGCCAAGGGCATGCGCGAGGCGCTCGACAACTTCGACGAGCGCGAGATCGTCCGTACCGAAGCGATCATCCAGTCGATGACGCCGAAGGAGCGCGAACTGCCGAAGCTCCTGAACGGCTCGCGTCGTCTGCGTATCGCCAAGGGTGCCGGCTCCACGGTCACCGAGGTCAACGCCCTCGTGAACCGCTTCGAGCAGGCCGCCAAGATGATGAAGACCGTCGCCCGCGGTGGTGTGCCGCAGATGCCGGGCATGGGTCCGATCCCGGGCATGCACGGCGGCAAGAAGCAGCAGCAGGGCGGCAAGAAGAAGTCGAAGGTCGGCAACCCGGCCAAGCGCGCAGCGATCGCCGCCGGTGCGGCCGCTGCTCCGCAGCAGGCGCCGAAGGGCTC
Organism: Curtobacterium sp. PvP017; assembly: GCF_054060195.1. Classification (NCBI taxonomy): domain Bacteria; kingdom Bacillati; phylum Actinomycetota; class Actinomycetes; order Micrococcales; family Microbacteriaceae; genus Curtobacterium; species Curtobacterium sp. PvP017. The sequence goes on along the minus strand of NZ_JBSSCY010000004.1, from coordinate 303,551 downwards.
CGGCCTCGGCCTCGGCGGGGCCGCCAAGGGCGGCAAGGCGCCGACCGAGGAAGAGCTCGCGAGCCTGCAGAAGTTCCTGGGGCGCTAGTCCTTCCCATCGCACGCGCGGTGGAAGACGGAATCGGGCGTACCTGGTCGAAAGAAACGACCAGGTACGCCCGATTCGATCAGGTGCGGGGGAGGCCTCGAGGTCAGAGTGACTCGCGGAACTCCGTCACCAGGTGGCGGACGACCTCGCGCAGGTCCCCGCCGTGCTCCTGCGCGACCCGGAGCTGCCGCTGGTACGACGCCCCGTTCGCGATCATCGTGTCCAGGTGGTGCAACTCCTGCTGGCAACCGAGCCGTTCGGCCACCGGGTCGAGTCGCTGCACCAGGTCGTGCACCTCGTCGGTCACGAGCCGCTCGTCGCCGGCGGCGTTCGTGATGATCTCGGCCTCCATGCCGTAGCGGGCGGCGCGCCACTTGTTCTCGCGGATGAACCAGGGCTGCATCGTCGGCAGGGTCTCGCCGGCGTCGAGCCGGTCGGACATCGTGGTGACCAGGCACTGCACGAGTGCCGTCACGGCACCGACCTCGTGCAGGGTCGAGATGCCGTCCGACACCCGGTTCTCGAGCGTGCCCCACTTCGGCGACGGGCGGATGTCCCAGCGCAGGTCCTTCACGCTGTCGATGACGCCGGTGTGGGTGAGGTCGCTCACCACCTCTTCGAAGTTCGCCCAGGCCCCGAGCGCCGGCGGCAGTCCACCGGTGGGGAGTTGCTGGAACATCAGCGCGCGGTTCGAGGCGTAGCCGGTGTCGATGCCGGCCCAGAACGGGCTGGACGCCGTGAAGGCCTGCAGGTGCGGGACGTACGCGAGCATCGCGCCGAGGATCGGCAGGGCCTTGTCGCGGTCGTCGATGCCGACGTGCACGTGGACGCCCCAGATGAGCATCTGCCGCCCCCACCAGCGCGTCCGGTCGATGAGGGTCGTGTAGTGCTCGCTGTCCGGGGTGATCTCCTGCTGGTCCCACACCGCGAACGGATGCGTCCCGGAGCACATGACCTGGGCGTCGAGCGGCTCGGCGGCGTCGATGACCTCGCCGATGATGCCCGACAGCTCGCTCGTGGCGTCGCCGACCCGGGAGTGCACGCTGGAGACGACCTCGACCGTGTTCGTCAGGAGTTCCTCGGTCACCCGCTCGCGGTCGCCGATCCGTTCGTGCACGGCCGCGATGACGGCAGGGGCACGGGGCGTGAGGTCGCCGGTCGACAGATCGACCAGCGGGAGTTCCCACTCGACGCCGATGGTCGACGGAGGGGACTCGGTGAAGCGGATGTCCATGCTGTACATCCTGCCCGGAAGGTTGTCGGACACGCACAACGAAGCACCGTTCGGGTCGTGCGGATCCGATTCACAGTAGTTCCACACCGGGCGTACTTTGGAAGGGATCACCCAGGAAGAGGTACACATGCAGTTGGTCGTGCGCGGCACGTCCGCACCACTCGTCGGGGAGCTCGACGTCCCCGTCTCGAAGTACCACGCGCACCGCGCCCTGGTGCTCGCGTCGCTGGCGAAGGGCACGAGCATCGTCTCCGGCATCAGCGCCACCCGCCAGGTCGAGTGGACCGTCGGCACGCTCCGTGCCCTCGGCGTCGACGTCAAGCGTCGCGGGAACGAGTACCACGTCACCGGGCTCGGCGGCCGGTACGAGGCCACTGACGTCGTGGACCACGGGTCCCGCGGTGCCGACGGCATCCTGAACATGGGGTCGTCCGGCACCACGCTCTACTTCATGACGGGTCTGGCGTCACTCGCCGACAAGCCGATGACGCTCGCGGGCATGAAGTACTTCCAGCGGCGGCCCATCAAGGCGCTGCTGACGTCGCTGACCCAGATGGGCATCGAGCTCGAGGCGACGAACGACTGCCCGCCCGTCACCGTGCAGCCGAAGCGCCCCCGCGGCGGCGACGTCACGATCGCCGGCACGCTGTCGCAGTGGGTCTCCGGCCTGCTGCTGGTGGCCCCGTTCGCCGAGCAGGAGACCCGGATCCACATCACCGGCGGCCGGCTGAACGAGCAGCCCTACGTCGAGCTCACCGTGCGCATGATGCGGCAGTTCGGACTGACCGTCGAGGTCTCCGACGACTGGCTCGAGTACCGGATCCCGGCGAACCAGCAGGCCACCCCGCACGACTACGTCATCCCGCCGGACATCGGTTCCGCCGCGTTCGGCATCGCCGCCGCGGGCATCCGCGAGTCGAACCTGCTCCTGCGCGGCATGACGGCCTTCACCACCGCCGAGACCGACCACCCGGAGAGCGAGTTCCTCGACCTCGCGACGGCGATGGGCGTCCCGATGCGGATCGACGACGAGACCGGGTTCGTGCGCATCGAGCACGACGGCTCCCCGCTCCGACCGCTCGACATCGACTGCCAGCCGATCCCCGACCTGCTGCCGGTCCTGTCGACGATGGCCACCTTCGCCGAGGGCACCACCCGGCTCTGGAACGTCGCGCACATCCGGTTGAAGGAGTCCGACCGCGTCGCGGCGATGCTGCAGCTCAACCGCATGGGTGGTCGGGCCGAGCAGGGTGCCGACGAGCTCCGCGTCACCGGTGTCGGCGCCGAGGGACTGCACGGCGCGCAGATGTCGTCGTTCAACGACCACCGCGTGCTCATGTCGCTCGCCGTCGCCGCCTCGAAGGCGCGCGGCACCTCGGGGCTGACCTACCCGCGGGCCTACCGGATCTCGTACCCGACGTTCCTCGAGGCGATGAACTCCGTCGGCCTCGACATGGAGGTCGGCGACGCCCTCGCCGCGCAGATCGCCCGCGACGACCGGGCCGACGCGGCCGAGGCCGCCGAGATGGCCGATGCACGCACCGACCTCGGCGAGCGCACCGATGGCGAACGCGCCGACGCCGAGCGCACCGACCTCGGCGAGCAGCAGCCGGTCGCGCCCACGAGCCCGGAACCGCCCGAGCTCGCCGGCATCGACGCCGCCCCCCTGGTGCTGAGCGAGAAGGTCCGTGCGCTCGCCACCAGTGACCCCGACGGCCTCGCCGTCATCGAGGTCGGGGGAGCAGCCCCCGTGAACACCACGTGGCGCGAGCTGCAGGACGAGGCCGACAAGGTCTCCGCGCTCCTGCTCGAACTCGGGGTCCGCACGGGCGAGTCGGTCGCCATGCAGCTGCCGAACTGGCGCGAGTTCGTGTCCATCACGCTCGGGGCGATCCAGATCGGCGCCGTCGCGACGCCGATCATGCCGGTGTTCGGTCCGCGCGAGACGACGATGACGCTCGCCCGGTCGCGTGCGCGGGTGGTGTTCCTGCCGAACCTCTTCCGCAAGCGCCGTCCGGCGCTCGAGCTCCTCGACGTCATCGACGAGGCGAAGGCCCAGCAGCGCCGGCTGTCGGTCGAGCACGTCATCGTGCTCCGGTCCGAGGCGCGCGGGCAGGTCGACGCCCCGACGAACCAGCCGCCGCTGCCCGCCGACGCCCTGGACCGGGTGGCGGCGAGCGACTGGCACTGGCGGTACTTCGACAACGCGCTCGACGCGGTGCACGTGGACGTCGACGAGATCACGTCGCGTGCGCCGGGCCCCGACGACGTCTGCCAGCTGCTGTTCACGAGCGGTACGACGGGGGAGCCGAAGGGCGTGCAGCACCCCCACCGCACCCTCGGTCTGGCCACGGCGATGCACGTCGCGCAGTCCGGCCTGACGAGCGCGGACCGGATCTACATCCCGTCGCCGCTCGCACACCAGACCGGGTTCCTGTACGGCATGCTGCTGGCGTTCCGGCTCGGTGCGCCGCAGGTCATCCAGCCTGTGTGGGACGGCACGGTCGCGCTCGAGCAGGCGTTCGGCGTCGCGAAGGCGTCGTTCGTGCAGTGCGCGACCCCGTTCCTGACCGACCTCGTCGACCTGGTCGAGGCCGGTGCCGCCCAGCCCGAGTCGCTGCGGATCTTCGTGCCGACCGGTGCCGCCGTGCCGCGGGCGCTCGCCCAGCGGGCCGCGACGGTGCTCGGCACGGCGATCCTCGGCGCGTTCGGCACGAGCGAGACCTGCCTCGGCGCCCTGTCCAGTCCGAGCGACGACCCGGCTGCCGCGTACGGGCACGACGGCCGTGCGTTGCCGGGCATCCGCATCCGGATCGTCGACGACGAGGGCCACGAGCTGCCCGCCGACACCGAGGGCGACTTCGAGCTGCACTCGCCGACCATGTTCGACGGGTACCTCGACCGCCAGGACCTGACCGACGACGTCTTCACCGAGGACGGCTGGTACCGGACCGGCGACCTGGCGAAGGTCGACGCGAACGGCTTCCTGTCGATCACCGGTCGGGTCAAGGACGTCATCAACCGCGGTGGCGAGAAGATCCCGGTCGTCGAGATCGAGAACCTGCTCTACCAGCACCCGCTGGTCACCGACGTGGCGATCGTCGCCATGCCGGACGCCCGACTCGGTGAGCGTGCCTGCGCGTTCGTCGTGCCGGCCGCCGGCGCCGAGCAGCTCGACTTCCGGTCGATGCAGCAGGCACTCGACAAGGCGGGCGTGAGCAAGTACTACTGGCCGGAGCGGCTCGAGTACATCGACGAACTGCCGCGCAACGCGGTCGGCAAGGTCCAGAAGAACATCCTGCGCGAGCAGGCGGCCGCGCTCGTCGCGACGAAGGAGAACGAGACACGATGACGATCGTCGAGCAGACGAGCACCGGCTTCGACGAAGCCGCCTTCCAGCAGCTCAAGGCCGAGGTCACCGAGTGGGTCCGCGGCCGTGGTGAGGAGTGGGCCGAGGAGATCGAGCGCACCGGCCAGGTCGCCCCCGAGCTCTTCCAGGAGCTCAAGGCGAACGGGTGGCTCAGCCTCGCCGCGCCGACCGAGCTCGGCGGACGGGCCATCCCGTTCTCGCGCTACCTGGAGATCATGGAGATCGTGTCGCGTTCGCACGCGTCGATCCGCATGCTCGTGCACGTCATCAACGGGACGTGGCGCGCGATGGCCCCCTACGCGACGCCGGAGCAGATCGAGCAGGTCGTCAAGCCGTCCGTCGCCGGCGACACGCTCGTCGCGTTCACCCTGACCGAGGCCACCGCGGGCACCGGCGCGGACATCCGGACCACCGTCCGCCGCGAGGGCGACACCTACGTGATGAACGGCGAGAAGCACCTCATCACGTTCGGCGTCAAGGCCGACTACTGGCTCATCGCCGCCCGCCTCGAGGGCACCACCGGTCAGGACGGCACGGTCGCGTTCCTCATGCCGAACAGCGGGCTGCCGGGTGCCGAGGTGATCGACGACTCCGACACCATGGGCATCCGCGGCACCGACCACGCGATCCTGCGCTTCACCGACGTGCCCGTGCCGGCCAGTGCGCTGCTCGGCGCCGAGGGCCAGGGGCTCGAGGTCGCGCTCGGCGGCTTCCTGCTGCCGAGTCGTGTGTCCGTCGCGATGAGCGCCGTCGGCCTCGCCGAGCGGGCGAACGAGCTCGCCGTCGAGTACGCCAACAAGCGCGAGACCTTCGGCAAGCAGCTCTCCAGCCGCCAGGCGATCCAGTTCTACCTGGCCGAGAACTACGCCGACATCGCCGCCGCCCGCGCCCTGGTGCTCGAGGCCGCACGCGCCTACGAAGAGGACCGTCCCGACGCCGGCACGCTGTCCAGCGCCTCGAAGATGGTCGCCGTCGACATGCTCGCCCGCGTCACCGACAAGGCCCTGCAGGTGCACGGCGGCCAGGGCTACTGGAAGCGCAACGCGATCGAGCGCGTCTACCGCGACGCGCGCGCGCAGCGCTTCGAAGAGGGCACCAACGAGATCCAGAAGCTGGTCGTCGGCCGCGCCGTCGTCACCGGCACGGCCGGGTTCTAGACCACCACCGCCCACCGGACGGGAGGCCCGTGGCGGGCCCGCCCCGCGCCTCCCGTCCTTCCCCACGCACGTAGAGGACCGCAGTGACCGACACCATCAACGCACCCATCGCACTGATCACGGGCGCTTCGCGCGGCATCGGCCGCCTGCTCGCGCAGAAGCTCGGCCAGCGCGGCGTCACCGTCGTGGTGACGTACAAGGGCAACGCCGACCTGGCCGAGGAGTCGCTGGCCGACGTCAAGGCCGCCGGCGGCGACGGCATCACCGCGCAGGTCGACATCGAGCAGCCGGAGTCGATCGACGCCCTGTTCGACCTGGTGCGCGACACCTACGGCCGCCTCGACCACTTCGTCGCGAACGCTGCCGCCAGCGCGTTCAAGCCGGTCAAGGAGCTCAAGCTGCACCACCTGGACCGCAGCTACGCCACAAACGCCCGCTCGTTCGTGCTCGGGGCGCAACGCGCTGCCGAGCTGATGGACCGGGGTGGCCGCATCGTCGTCGTGACCTCGTACGGATCACTCCGGGCGTTCCCGACCTACGCCGCACTCGGTGCCGCCAAGGCCATGAGCGAGTCGTACATGAAGTACATGGCGGTCGAGTTCGGGCCGCGTCAGATCACCGTCAACGCGGTGAACGGCGGCCTCATCGACACCGACTCGCTCGAGTACTTCTACACGAAGGTCCCCGGGCAGGCGCCGATCGACTCCGTGTTCGAGAAGCTCCCGCTGCAGCGCCCCGGCACCGCCGACGACATGGCGGACGCCGTCGACTTCCTGCTGTCGGACAAGGCCGGGTACATCACCGGGCAGGTGCTGTCGGTCGACGGCGGGCTGACCGTGATCGCGCCGCCGTTCTGGGCGGACACGACGTCGCCGCTCCGCGACGCGGTGCTGCCGGCCGACGCCGCGGGCGCGGACACCGCAGAATAGGCGCATGAGCAGCGTCGCTTCCGCCCCCGTCGTGCCGGACTCCCTCCGGACCGTCGCGTCACCCTGGACCCTCGGCCCCCTGCACCTGGCCAACCGGGTGGTGATGGGGTCGATGCACACCGGCCTCGAGGTGCACGACGACGGCGGGGCCGGCATGGCGGCGTTCTACCGCGAACGGGCGGCCGGTGGCGCGGCGTGCATCATCACGGGCGGCATCGCGGTGAACGACGAGGCCCGGGGCGGCCCCGACTTCGCCGTGTTCGGCGTCGGGGGAGCGGACGAGCGGTTCCGTACGGCGGTCGACGCCGTGCACGAGGAGGGCTCCACGATCCTCGCCCAGCTCTTCCACGCCGGTCGCTACGCGCTCGCCGCGGGGATGGTCGACCGGCACGGGGAGCCCCAGCGGGTGGTGGCACCGACGGCCCTGCCGTGGGCGGCCGCCCGCGGCGTGGTGCCGACGGCACTGACCGCTGCCGAGGTCGAGCGCACCATCGAGGACTTCGCCGCCGCGGCCCGGTCCGCACGCGACATCGGGTTCGACGGTGTCGAGATCATGGCGTCCGAGGGCTACCTGATCAACCAGTTCCAGTCGCCGCTGACGAACCTGCGCGACGACGAGTGGGGCGGTGACGCCGTCCGTCGCCGGCGCTTCACGATCGAGGTGGTCCGCGCGGTGCGCACCGCGGTGCCCGGACTCGCCGTGACGATCCGGCTCTCCGGCGCCGACCTGATGCCCGGGTCCTCGACCGATGACGACGTCGACGCCCTCGTGCACGACCTGCTGCCGCTCGGGCTCGACGGCATCTCGGTGGGGATCGGCTGGCACGAGTCCCGCACCCCGACCGTGCAGGCCGCGGTACCGCACGGTGCCTGGCTCGACTACGCCGCGCGCATCGCCGGGGTCGTGCGCGCGTCGTCGTACCCAGACGTCCGCGTGATCGCCTCGAACCGGATGACCGACCTGCGCGACGGCGAGACCGTCCTCGCCGACGGGACAATCGACGCCGTCGCCCTGGCCCGACCGTTCCTCGCCGACCCGGCCCTCGTGAACCGCTCGCTCGCGGGCCGGTTCGCCCTGGTGAACACGTGCATCGGCTGCAACCAGGCGTGCCTCGACCGCTCGATCATCGGCGCGCCGGTCTCCTGCCTGGTCAACCCGCGCGCCGCCCGCGAGGTCGCGTTCCCCGCGCGTCCGACCACCGACCCGAAGCGCGTCGACGTCGTCGGCGGAGGACCGGCCGGCCTCGCCGCCGCCGTCGACGCCGCCCGACGCGGCCACCACGTCACCGTGTGGGAGGCCGCCGACCGGCTCGGCGGCCAGTTCGGCCTCGCCGCCCTCGTCCCCGGCAAGGAGGACTACGCCGCGACGGTCCGGGCCGCCCGCGCCGAGCTCGACGAGCGCGGTGCCACCGTGCACCTCGGGCGTCCGGCGACGGCCGCCGACCTCGCCGGCAGCGACGCCGTCGTCCTCGCAGCCGGGGTGGTCCCGCGGGACGTCGACGTCCCCGGCAGCGACCTGCCGCACGTCCTGTCGTACGAGCGGGCACTCCGCGAGGGCGTGCCGGCCGGCACCGTCGCGATCATCGGCGGCGGTGGCATCGGCGTCGACACCGCGGCGTTCCTGACCGAGTCGCCCGACGAGGCCGTCCGGGCCACCGAGTTCGCGGCCCGTTGGGACCTCGACGTCTCCGGTGCACTCGTCGGCGACGTGCCCCAGCGACTGCCCGCTGCGGCACGCACTATCCGGCCGGGCTCCGACGTCACCGTGCTCCGCCGCTCGGGCAAGTTCGGCCAGGGCGTCGGGATCACCTCGCGCTGGGTCGCCATCGGTCGCCTCCGTGACGCCGGGGTGCACATGGTGGGCGGCGTGCAGGAGTACCTGCGCATCGAGCCCGGCGCCCTCTGGATCCGCGACGAGCACGGCGAGGAGCGCGCGATCCCGGCGGACAGCGTCGTGGTCTGCGCCGGGCAGGAACGCGCGATCGACACCGATGGCGACGTGCCCGGCGGACTCGTGACGGGCCTCCAGGCCGCCGGTGTGCCGTTCGCCGTCGTCGGCGGCGCTCGCGACGCACGGAGCGTGGACGCGGTCCGCGCAACGTCCGAGGCCCTCGAAGCGGTCCGGCGACTCGCGCCGTAGCGCGTCGGCTCGCATCGCGGCCGGGAATCTGTAAGAATGAACGGTCGAATCGCCGCAGCTCGACCCTCTATCCAGCTGTGAGCGATCTCTCTCGAGCTTTCACCGTGTGTGCCCCCACGCCCGCGGTTCCGGTTCAACCACAACGTAAGCAAACAGGAGCAATTGTGGCTGTCAAGATCCGTCTGAAGCGTCTCGGTAAGATCCGTGCGCCCTACTACCGCATCGTCGTCGCCGACTCGCGCACCAAGCGCGATGGTCGTGTCCTCGAGGAGATCGGTCAGTACCACCCGACCGAGGAGCCCTCGGTCATCAAGATCGAGTCCGAGCGTGCGCTCTACTGGCTCGGCGTCGGCGCGCAGCCGACCGAGCAGGTCGCGGCCCTCCTCAAGCTGACCGGCGACTGGGCCAAGTTCAAGGGCGAGAAGGACACCGCGTCCAAGGTCAAGGTCGCCGAGCCGAAGCCGGCCTTCCAGGTCGACTCCTCGAAGAAGGCCGTCCTCAAGCCGAAGTCGGAGAAGACGGCTCCCGCCGCCAAGGCCGACGACGCCGAGACCGCCGACGAGACGACCGAGGCGTAGTCCTTGCTCGAATCCGCGCTGACGCACCTCGTCAAGGGGATCGTCGATCACCCTGACGACGTGCGCGTCGCCAGCTCCACCTCCCCGCGGGGCGAGGTCCTCGAGGTGCGCGTGCACCCCGAGGACCTCGGCCGCGTGATCGGACGTGCCGGGCGGACCGCCAAGGCACTCCGCACCCTCGTCTCGGCCCTGGCCGACGGCAAGCGGGTGCGGGTCGACGTGGTCGACACCGATTCCTAGGGAGACGACCCAGCTCCGGGTGGGTCGCATCACGAAGGCACACGGGCTCAAGGGCGGCATCAAGCTCGAGCTCTACACCGACGACCCGGATCGTCGGTTCACCCCCGGTGCCACGTTCACGCTCCAGGTCCCCGACGACTCACCGTGGTCGGGCAAGACCCTCGAGCTGGACGAACTCCGCTGGTACAACGGTCACCCCGTCGCGTTCTTCGCCGGGATCGACGACCGCACCGCGGCCGAGTCCCTGGCGCGCATCATCCTCTGGGTGGAGCAGGACGCCGACGCCGAGACCGGCGAGGACGACGCCTGGTACGACCACCAGCTCGTCGGGCTGAAGGTCCTGCGCGACGGCGTCGAGGTCGGCACCGTCGCCCGCGTGGACCACATGCCGGCGCAGGACCTGCTCGCGATCGACACCCCGTCCCGCGGCGAGGTCCTCGTGCCGTTCGTCGCGGCCATCGTGCCGGCGGTCGACATCGCGGCGGGCACCGTCACGGTCACACCGCCGCAGGGCCTGTTCGAGGACCCCGAGGACACCTCGCGGCCCGAGACGGTCACGGACTAGCTGCCGTGCGGATCGACATCGTCACGATCTTCCCGGAGTTCTTCTCCGTGCTGGACGTGTCCCTGCTCGGCAAGGCCCGGCAGCAGAACATCCTCGACCTGCACGTGCACGACCTGCGCTCGTGGACGACCGACCGGCACCGCACCGTCGACGACACCCCGTACGGCGGCGGCGCCGGCATGGTGATGAAGCCGGAGCCGTGGGCGCAGGCACTGGACGCGCTGCTCCGGCCGGACGGCTCGTCGACCCTGGTGGTCCCGACCCCCGCCGGCACGCCCTTCACGCAGTCGATCGCGCGCTCGCTCGCGTCGACGTCCGACCACCTCGTGTTCGCCTGCGGGCGCTACGAGGGCATCGACGCCCGCGTCTTCGAGTGGGCGGCGTCACGCTGCTCGGTCGTCGAGCTCTCGCTCGGCGACTACGTTCTCAACGGCGGCGAGGTCGCGGCGATGGCCATGATCGAGGCCGTCGGCCGACTCGTCCCCGGCGTCGTCGGCAACCCCGAGTCCCTGGTCGAGGAGTCCCACGAGGACGGTCTGCTCGAGTACCCCTCGTACACGAAGCCCGCCTCGTGGCGCGGCTTCGACGTCCCCGACGTGCTGCTCAGCGGGCACCACGCGCGGGTCGGTGCCTGGCGGCACGAGCAGCAGGTGGAGCGGACGCGTCGCGTCCGGCCCGACCTGCTGCCCGACGCGTAGCGCCTTCCTGCCCCGGGCCGGTCGCCGGGCTTGCCGGTCGCCGGTTGCCGGTTGTCGCTTTCGCGAAAGCGACAGTCTGCCGTGGAACGTCCGCGGGCAACTGTCGCCGTCGCGCACATGACGGCGGGCGCAGCCGAGATCTGTCGCTTTGGGGTACTGGTCGCGACCCGTGACGGACTGGAGGCGCGGGGCGGGCCTGCACCGTCCTCCCTCGCAGGCTCGGTCGGCGCGGCCCGCGTGACGCTGGCGCGTCACCGCTGAGCGGGCCGCGCCAGCCCGTCAGGCGGTCGGGTCGGCGCGCTGGGCGCGACGCAGGGTCAGGACCTCGGGTCCGGCCTCGGTGACCGCCACCGTGTGCTCGACGTGCGCTGCACGTGAGCCGTCGACGCTCCGGAGGGTCCAGCCGTCGTCGTCCTGGTACAGCTCGTCGGTGCCCTGCATGAGCCACGGCTCGATGGCGACCACCAGGCCGGGCCTGAGCTTCAGGCCGCGGCCCGGACGTCCGTCGTTCGGCACGTGCGGGTCGCCGTGCATGGTCCGACCGACGCCGTGTCCGCCGAACTGCAGGTTGACGCCGTAGCCGGCCTGCTTCGCCACGTGTCCGATCGCGTGCGACACGTCGCCGAGCTTGTTGCCCGGCGCCGCCTGCGCGACACCGGCGGCCAGTGCGCGCTCGACGGTGGCGATGAGTGCCTGGTCCTCGTCGCGGGGCGTCCCGACCTGCACGGACACGGCGGAGTCCGCCACCCAGCCGTCAACGCTCGCCGCGAAGTCGAGGCTGACGAGGTCACCGTCCTGCAGCACGTGGTCGAAGGGCAGACCGTGCAGCGCGGCGTCGTTCACCGAGGTGCAGAGGTTCTTGCCGAACGGCGACCTGCCGAACGAGGGGTGGTAGTCGACGTAGCAGCTCTCGGCGCCCCGGTCGGCGATCATCCGCGCGGCGACGCGGTCGAGCTCGAGCAGGTTCACGCCGACGTCGACGGTGTCGAGCAGCTCGTCGAGGACGTCGGCCACGAACCGACCGGCGACCCGCAGGCCGTCGAGTTCGGTGGGGGTGCGCAGTTCGATCATGGGTCCATCCTCGCTGTTTTGCCCCCGGCGTTCCGTGTGGCAGTATGGATGGCTGTGCCCTGGCTGGACTCTGCCACGGGGGAGTCGCCGACACCGGGCACGCACCACCACTTCATCAGACATCGATCCGCGGCGACCCGTGTGCGTCCGCAGAGAGTAGAACAGCCATGAGCCAGCTCCTCGACAACGTCGACGCAGCATCGCTGCGGACCGACGTCCCGGACTTCCGCGCCGGAGACACCATCAAGGTGCACGTGAACATCGTCGAAGGCACGCGCTCGCGTATCCAGGTCTTCCAGGGTGTCGTCATCGGCCGTCAGGGCCACGGCGTCGGCGAGACCTTCAAGGTCCGCAAGGTGAGCTTCCAGGTCGGCGTCGAGCGCTGGTTCCCGGTGCACTCGCCGATCATCGACCACATCGAGATCGTCACCAAGGGTGACGTTCGTCGCGCGAAGCTCTACTACCTGCGCGAGCTCCGCGGCAAGGCGGCCCGCCGCAAGATCAAGGAGAAGCGCGACGCCTGATCGCCTTCACAGTGAGCGTCCGCGAGCCGGACGCCGCTGCTGGCCCCTCGCCGATGTACGGTTGTGCATCGACGGGGGGCTTTCCCTTTGCGCCCGCTGAACCCGGGCGGACGCGGTGTGAACGAGAGCGGAAATGACGGACACGACAGAGGAATCCGGGCGCAGGCCCCGGCCCGAGAAACAGCGCAACGGGATCCTCACATTCCTCCGCGACCTCGTCATCATCTTCATCGCGGCACTGCTGGTGTCGTTCCTGGTCAAGACGTTCCTGATCCGTTCGTTCTACATCCCGTCGGCGTCGATGGAGAACACGCTGCAGATCAACGACCGCGTGATCGTCAACGAACTCGTCCCGGGTGCCGTGGCGCTCAAGCGCGGCGACGTCGTCGTGTTCAAGGACCCGGGCGGATGGCTCGCCGGGTCCGAGGTGCCGAGCGTGACGCCCGACACGCAGCCCGCCAAGGCCATCGACTGGGTGCTGACGCAGATCGGTCTCGGGACCGGCGACAGCGACGACCACCTCATCAAACGCGTGATCGGCCTGCCGGGTGACAAGGTCTCCTGCTGCAACGACCTCGGGCAGATGTCCGTGAACGGCGTCCCCATCAAGGAGCCGTACCTCAAGCTGCCGGCCGGCGCTCCCGCATCGGCGACCGACTTCTCCGTCACCGTGCCGAAGGGCACCATCTGGGTGATGGGCGACAACCGCAACGACTCCAAGGACTCCCGCTACAACGGGGACACCCCGTCGAAGGGGTTCGTGCCGCTGTCCGACGTGACCGGCCGCGCCTTCGTGATCTCCTGGCCGACGAGCCGCTGGACGTGGCTCGACGACCACCCCGAGGTGTTCGCCGGGGTGGAGGAGCGCGACCAGTGACCGCCGTCCGCCCGTCCCTGCGTGTCGAGAAGCGCCTGCTCGGCGCCGGCCGTGTCACGGTCATCGGGATGGACGAGGTCGGACGCGGCGCGATCGCCGGCCCCGTGGGCGTGGGCGTCGCGGCCGTGACGATCGACGTCGGACGGGTCCCGCAGGGCCTGGCTGACTCGAAGCTCCTGTCGGCTGCCCGCCGGACGGACCTGGTCCCCGTCGTCACACGGTGGGCGCGCACCGCCGTCGGCATGGCGTCCGCCGAGTACGTCGACCGGCAGGGGATCGTCCCGGCGCTCGGTGCCGCGGGAGCGCAGGCGCTCGAGTCGCTGGTCGCCGGAGGCCTGTCGCTCGACGGCGCCGTGGTCGTGCTGGACGGGTCCTTCGACTGGCTCACCCGAGCCGTCCCGGCGTCCCTCCGGCCACCCACGGACCCGCTCGAGGTCGTCGTGCAGGTCAAGGCCGACCGCGACTGCGCATCGGTCGCCGCGGCGTCGATCGTGGCGAAGGTCGCACGGGACGCCCTGATGATCGCGGCCCACGACGAGGCGCCCCACTACGCCTGGGCGTCGAACAAGGGCTACGGCTCGACCGCGCACTACGACGCCATCCGCACGGTCGGGGCGCACGCCCTGCACCGGAAGTCGTGGTTGCACCAGGCCTCGAGCGTCTCGCTGGACGGCTTCGACGCGCTCGTCGGCTGACGGCTGCTCCCGCCCGCACCCGTGAGGTTCCGAAATCTCGGCATCTCGGCGCACCTCCCGCGCGGCCGTGGAACCTCGGTGGAACGCAGGCGGCGTGTTGTGGAACCTCGATGAGCTCAGGTGGGGGCAAGTGCCGAGGTCGCGCGCTGCTGCTGCTGTCGCCGTAGACTGTGGGCGCAATGGATGAGGACGAATTCGACGACTACGACCGCGAGGTCGAGCTGGCCCTGTACCGCGAGTACCGCGACGTCGTGTCGCAGTTCCGCTACGTGGTCGAGACGGAGCGACGTTTCTACCTGGCGAACGAGGTCGAACTCGTGCGCCGGGACACCGAGCACGATTTCTACTTCGAACTGACGATGAACGACGTCTGGGTGTGGGACGTCTACCGTTCCGACCGGTTCGTGAAGGGCGTGCGCGTCCTCACGTTCAAGGACGTGAATGTCGAAGAACTGACGTCGCGAGAACTCGAACTCCCGAAGGAACTCGCACTCGACGAGTGATCTTCATTTCCGGTGCATTCGGTGAATCGCCGGTGATCGGTGACGTGCGGCAATTCCACGCGGTATTCTGATCGGGATTTCCCGTCCAATGAACAGGAGCCGCGCATGGCACAGAAGGTCACCGTCCAGCTCGTCGACGACCTCGACGATTCCCCCATCACCACCGGTGAAGGACGCACGGTCGAATTCGGTTTCGACGGATCGTCGTACGAGATCGACCTGACGAACGACAACGTCGACAAGTTCCGTGAAGCGATCTCCGACTACATCGCAGCAGCGCGCAAGGTCTCCGGTCGTCGTACCGGTGGCACGGCTCCGAAGTCGGCCCCGAAGCGCGGGAACTCGGAAGAGCTCGGCAAGATCCGCGAATGGGCGAAGGAGAACGGCTACGAGGTCTCGACCCGTGGTCGTATCTCGACCCAGGTGCAGGAAGCGTACGCAGCCGCACACTGATCCGCTGCTGACGAAGGACCCGGGTGATCGCGATCACCCGGGTCCTTCGTCATTCCTCCCCAAAGCGGATCGTCCGCACCTGATTCCACAGATCCACCGTCTGCGCTGTCCGCC
This sequence comes from Curtobacterium sp. PvP017, assembly GCF_054060195.1. NCBI lineage: Bacteria > Bacillati > Actinomycetota > Actinomycetes > Micrococcales > Microbacteriaceae > Curtobacterium > Curtobacterium sp. PvP017. The sequence continues at coordinate 288,315 of NZ_JBSSCY010000004.1, read as the reverse complement.
GCGGCCGGCCGCGCGATCGTTGTCGCGGAGGCAACGACATGGAACAGAAGGTGCAGGATCCGCCCGGACGAACACTCCGCAACGGTCGCTTGGGGCGGTTCGGTGAAGACCGGGCGGTGGCATGGTTGCAAAGCCGGGGATTCCGGGTCCTCGAACGGAACTGGCGGTGTGCCCGCGGCGAGATCGACATCGTCGCGTGGGATTCCTGCACGCTCGCGTTCATCGAGGTGAAGACACGATCCGGGACGGCGACGGGACATCCGTTCGAGGCGATCACGGTGACGAAGCGCGCCCGGATGCGGCGACTCGTCCCCGAGTGGTTCGACGCTCATCCCGAAGTGCATGCACGCGCCGTCCGCATCGACGTCGTCGCGGTGCACGTCGACGGGCCCCGGACCGCCGTGGAACACCTGGCGGGTGTGCTGTGACGGGCATCGGTCGTGCTGCGGCCGTCGCCCTGCTCGGGGTGACCGGCCGCCGGATCGAGGTCGAGGCCCACCTGACCAGCCAGCTGCCCGCGTTCAGCATCATCGGACTGCCCGACACCTCGCTCGGCGAGGCGCGCGAGCGGGTCCGAGCCGCTGCTGCGAACGCCGGGTGTCCACTGCCGGCACGCCGGATCACGGTGAACCTGACGCCCGCGGCGATCCCGAAGCGCGGTTCCGGGTTCGACCTGGCGATCGCCATGGCGGTGCTCGCCGGGGCCGGGCTCGCCCCCGACGTCAGCGAGCGCATCGTCTACATCGGTGAGCTCGGCCTGGACGGCCGGGTCCGACCGGTCGCCGGGGTCATCCCGATGCTGCTGGCCGCGCGAGACGCCGGAGCCGACCGGGTCGTGCTGCCGATCGGCAACTTGCCCGAAGCACGCGTGGTCGACGGCGTGCGCACCACCGGAGTCGACTCGCTCCGGGCGGCCGCGATCGACGCCGGAGCGCTGTTGCCGCCGGTCGAGGTCGACGCGGTGCTGCCGGTGCCGGTGCCGACGGTCGAACGCCCGGTGGCCGAGTTGTCGGACGTCGTCGGCAACCCGATCGGGGTGCGCGCCGTCATCGCCGCCGCGGCCGGCGGACACCACGCCCTCCTGCTCGGTCCGCCCGGTGCCGGCAAGACGATGCTCGCCGAGCGGCTCCCCGGACTCCTGCCCGACCTCGACGACGCGACCGCGCTGGAGGTCGCGGCCGTCCGGTCCGTCGCCGGACTCGGTTCGGCATCGTGGAGCACGAAGCCTCCGTGGGAAGCCCCGCACCACTCGGCGTCGGCGATCTCGCTGATCGGGGGAGGCTCCGGTGTGCTGCGACCGGGAGCGGTGTCGCGGGCGACCGGCGGCATCCTGTTCCTCGACGAAGCGCCGGAGTTCCCCCGGGCGGTGCTCGATGCGCTCCGGCAGCCGCTCGAGTCGGGGCGGATCACGATCCACCGCGCAGCGGGGGCCGCCGAGTTCCCGGCGCGGTGCCAGGTCGTGCTCGCCGCCAACCCCTGCCCGTGCGGGAACGCCGGTGGTCCGCACGGCCAGCCGTGCGAGTGTCCGCCGAGTGCGGTCCGGCGCTACCTCGGCCGCATGTCCGGACCGCTGCTCGACCGGATGGACATCCGGGTGCTCGTCCCCCGGGTGACGACGGGGAAGATGCGCGGTGCGGACGGGAACGCTCCGACGACGGCCGAGGCCCGCGCCGGGGTCGCTGCTGCCCGGGCACGGATGGCTGCACGCCTCCGAGGGACCGGATGGACGAAGAACGCCGAGGTCACCGGAGCGTGGCTGCGGGCGGACGATCGGATCGAACCGGGTTCGACCACCGAGCTCGACCGGGCGCTCGACCTCGGCACCCTGACCATGCGGGGCTGGGACCGGGTGATGCGGCTCGCCTGGACGCTCGCCGACCTCGATGCGGTCGACCGTCCGACCAGGACTCACGTCCGGGGCGCCCTCGCCCTGCGGAGCGCGCTGTGAACGGCGTGGGGTCCGGACACGGCGGCGAACTCCTCGTCGCGATCCGGCGGATTCTCGGAGCCGACGACACGTCGGATCCGGTGGAGACCGCAGCCCGGGTCGCGTGGTCCGTGATCGTGGAGCCGGGGGACTCCGTCGCGGGCGAGCTGATGGCTGCCTTCGGTCCGCAGCGTGCCCTGGGCTCGGTCCTGTCGGCGGCGGATGGTGCGTTCGACGAGCTGCTCGCCGACTGCGTCGAGGCCGGTGTGCCCGGGGCGGAGGACGCCGACGTCTTCGCCGGTGTCCTGCGCACGGCGATCGACCGATGGCGACCGCGGCTTGCCCGGTCCGACGTGGCCGACGTCGTCGCCGCGGCCGAGAGCGTCGGTGCCCGACTGCTCGTTCCCGGTGCTCCCGGATGGCCGACGGCGCTCGACGATCTCGGCCCGCACGCCCCGCTCGTGCTCTGGACGCGCAGCGCCACCACGAGCGTCGGCGACGGTGCACCCGCACTGGCCGTGGTCGGATCGCGGGCGAACACCGTCGCCGGGGCCGAGGCCGCCGCCGAGATCACCTCGACCGCGGCGGACGCCGGTTGCACGATCACCAGCGGTGGTGCGTACGGCATCGACGCCGTCGCACACCGCGTCGCGATCGCCGCCGGCGCGCCGACGGTTGCGGTCCTCGCCGGGGGCATCGACCAGCTCTACCCCGCTGGCAACGTCCAGCTGCTCCGCAACGTCGCTCGGCAGGGGGCGCTGCTGGCCGAGTCGGCGCCGGGGACACGGCCGACCCGGTGGCGCTTCCTGGCACGGAACCGGTTGATCGCCGCCCTCGCGGACGCCACGGTCGTCGTGGAGGCCGGCGCGCGATCCGGCGCGCTCAACACCGCGCACCACGCCGGCCAACTCGGCCGCCCGGTGTTCGCCGTGCCGGGGGCGTTCGCGTCCTCGGCGTCGGTCGGGTGCCACCGGCTCGTGGCGCAGGGCCGGGCACAACTCGTCGTGCACCCCGGGGACCCGATCACCGCGCTGCGCCCGGCGACCGCGTCCGGTGCATCCGCGGTGCCGGACCAGCCCCTCGTGTCGGTCCAGCGTGATCCGGAGGTCGTCCGCGTCCTCGACGCGCTCGGCCGTCGTGCCCTGCCAGAGGTCGAGATCGCTCGTCGGTCCGGGCTGTCCGGAGCCGAGGTGGCGGATGCACTCGCGCTCGCGCAGCTGCAGGGGCTCGTGGCGCACAGCAGCGGCGGGTGGGGCCGCGCATGACGTCGGCCAGCCGTACGCTGACGACGTGGTGGACCGAGCGGAGCAGACGGACGGGCGACTCGTGGCAGCGGTCGACACGTTCCTCGGGAACGCTCGACACGCCAGGGGCCTCAGCGAACAGACGCTGCGCGCGTACGCGAACGACCTCGAGCAGTTCATCGAGTTCGCCGCGCGGCGTGGTGTCGTCGGCATCGACGGGGTCGACCTCGAACTCCTCCGTGACTGGTTGTGGGAAGCCGACCAGCGGGGGCTTGCCCGGTCGACGATCGCCCGCCGGTCGTCGTCGGTGCGGGCGTTCACCCGGTGGGCGAGCGAGACCGGAGTGACCGCGACGGACGCCGGTGTGCGGCTCCGTGCGCCGAAGGGTGGTTCGCACCTGCCGCGGGTGGTGTCGGCCGACCAGGTCCGCGGGATGCTCGACAGCCTCGCGGTCCGTGCGGCGACCGACGATCCGGGGGCGCTGCGGGACCTCGCGCTCGTGGAGTTGCTGTACGCCGCGGCGATCCGGGTGAGCGAACTCGTCGGCATCGACGTCGCGGACGTCGATCGCGGGCGGCTCACGGTCCGGGTGCTCGGGAAGGGCGGGAAGGAGCGGGTCGTCCCGTTCGGCGTCCCGGCTCGCGACGCGCTCGAGGCGTGGACGTCGCGAGGGCGTCCGACCCTCGCGGAGCGGGCCGATGTTCCGAGCACCGCTCTGTTCCTCGGCGACCAGGGCGGTCGGCTCGGGGTGCGCAGCGCGTACCGCGTGGTCGCTCGACTGCTCGACGACCTGCCCGGTGAGGGGCCGAGCGGACCACACACCTTCCGGCACACTGCGGCGACGCACCTGCTCGACGGGGGAGCGGACCTGCGTGCGGTGCAGGAACTGCTCGGGCACGCGAGCCTCGGGACGACGCAGATCTACACGCACGTGTCCTCGGCGCGGCTGCGCGAGGTCTACCGGACGGCCCACCCGCGCGCCTGACACGCGACCGGTGCGCTTGCAGGAACGCGACCGGCGGAACTGGCAGGACCGGTTCGACCGGTGCCACCGGTGCCACCGGCGCGACCGGCGCTGCCGGTGCCACCGGCGCGACCGGCGCCACTTGCGCGACCGCCACGCCTGCAGGAACGGGGCCGGCGCAAGCGGCGTGCCCGCCCGATCGGGTCACCACGCGCCCGTCGTACCCGCCCCGTCCGAGTCACATCGATCAGCGCTTCGCGCCGACGCTCACCCGGGCCAGGCAGACTCCGGCAGCAGGACGGGCCACTCCGCCGGCGGCAGGTACGGCACCGGGTCCACGTAGCGGCCGTCCACCCTCGCGCCGAGGTGCAGGCACGGGGCAGTGGCCGGGCAGTGCCCGACGGACACCCGCCCGACCGGATCGCCCTGTCGGACGTCGTCCCCTGCGGCGACGAGCGGCTGCACCGAGTCGAGGGTGCTGACGAGCCCACCGCCGTGGTCGATGGTCACGACGCTGCGGCCGCCGACAGGTCCGGCGAACGCCACCGTGCCGTCGTCGACCGCATCCGCCAGCGTGCCGATCGGCGCAGGGACGTCGATCCCGCGGTGACCGGCGGCGTAGTCGTCGGACGGGGGCTCCCACCCGCGCTCGACCACCCGTGTGCCGGTCGGCCAGACCCACGGTTCGGCAGCGCGAGTCGCCGCCGTACGGTCCCGCTGGTCGAGCAGGCCATCCGGCACCGGCGTCGGTGTGGCCGACGAAGCGGTGAGCACCCCGACCAGGCCGAGCAGCCCGAGCAGGCCGAGCAGACCGAGCAGGCCGAGCAGACCGAGCGCCCCGAGCATCCTGAACGCCTTCGCCACGACGCCCGCGACCGCGGGGAGCCGAGCACCGGAGCCGGGGAACACGAGCATGCCGCCACTCTGTCCGGCCCAGGCCGGCCACGCGAGCGAGGTGGGCCGGCCCGTGGATGGTGGGGCGGGCCTCCCGGCCTGTGGAGGGACAGCACGACCGCAACGAACGACGTCCTCGATGTCGCACGACGTCGAGGGTGTCGTTCCGAGTCGAGCCGACACCACGACACCGCACCCGCACCCCGCACCCCGCACCCGGTTATGACCACATCCCCCACGAGGAGTACAGTCGGGGCCGCTCCGGACCACGCAACGCCGCACGGACGGCGAACGAGCCGACCGCCGGGGCACCGTGCCCACAAGCAGCACGGCCGGCAGAACCCAGGAGCATCGTGTCCAACACAGCCACCGGGCACGGCGAGGACCGTGCGTTCAAGGGGAAGGTCACCGCGTTCGCCATCGCAGCAGCGGTGGGCGGTTTCCTCTTCGGTTTCGACTCGTCGGTCATCAACGGCGCCGTCGAGGCCATCAAGGGCGAGTTCGGCCTGTCCGAGGCGGCGAGCGGCTTCGCGGTCGCGTCCGCCCTCATCGGCTGTGCGTTCGGCGCCTACTTCGCCGGTCGCCTCGCGGACCGCTGGGGCCGCACCCGGGTGATGTTCTGGGCCGCTGTCCTGTTCCTGGTGAGCTCGATCGGCTCCGGCTTCGCGTTCGCCACGTGGGACTTCGTCCTGTGGCGCCTCGTCGGCGGCCTCGGCATCGGGACCGCATCGGTCATCGCGCCGGCGTACATCTCCGAGGTCTCCCCGAAGGCCATCCGCGGGCGGCTGGCCTCGTTCCAGCAGCTCGCCATCACGCTCGGTATCTTCGCCGCGCTGCTGTCCGACCAGTTCTTCGCCGTGACCGCCGGTGGCGCCTCCGAGGTCGTCCTCGGGTTGCCGGCCTGGCGCTGGATGTTCCTGGTCGGCGTGATCCCGTCGGTCGTCTACGGCATCCTGGCGATCACGCTGCCGGAGTCGCCGCGGTACCTGCTCGCCAAGGGCCGGACCGAGGACGCACGGGAGGTCATGACCAAGATCGTCCCGCGCGAGACCGTCAACACGAGCCTGGAGGAGATCCAGGACGGCATCAAGAAGGAAGCCAACGAGAAGAAGGGCTCCATCCGGGGCAACCGCTTCGGCCTGCAGCCCATCGTCTGGGTCGGCATCATCCTGGCCGTGCTGCAGCAGTTCGTCGGCATCAACGTGATCTTCTACTACTCGACGACGCTCTGGCAGGCCGTCGGGTTCAAGGAGAGCGACTCGTTCCTCATCTCGACGATCACCTCGGTGGTGAACGTCGCCGTGACCTTCATCGCGATCTTCCTGGTCGACAAGGTCGGGCGGAAGCCCCTCCTGGTGACCGGTTCCGCGGGCATGTTCATCTCGCTGGCGATGGTCGCGATCGCGTTCTCGCAGTCGACGATCGTGGACGGCAACCCGAGCCTGCCCGGCTCGTGGGGTGTCATCGCCCTCATCTTCGCGAACCTGTTCGTCGTGTCGTTCGGTGCGACGTGGGGTCCGCTCATGTGGGTGCTGCTCGGCGAGATGTTCCCGAACCGCATCCGCGCCACGGCGCTCGGTATCGGTTCGGCCGCCAACTGGGTCGCGAACTTCATCGTCACCATCACGTTCCCGGTGCTGTCCGGCTTCAACCTGACGGTCACGTACGGCATCTACGCGCTGTTCGCGCTGATCTCGTTCTTCTTCGTCATCGCGAAGATCCCCGAGACCAAGGGCCGCTCGCTCGAGGAGATGGGCATCTCGGCCGAGGGCGATACGGTGAACGCGAAGTCCTGACGGACCCAGAACACCGGACAGGAGGCCCGGATCACGTCAGCCGGTCGGCGCGCGTGATCCGGGCCTCCTGTCTGCTAGCATTTCTCCAGCAGTGCGCTGATGCGCGCTGACTTCGCGTGTCCACAGGGTCGTCAACGGTTCGCCGTCTTCGACCGGCACCCGACCATCGGTCCCGCTCTCACGAGCGGGCGGTCGCGTGTCAGGACGCCAGGGATCACGACCTCCGGTCGTGCTCGACACAACCGCAACAGGGGCACAGCGCAGCTGTGCCCCGAGAACACAGAAGGAGGACGGCACATGGCCGTCGTCACCATCCGCCAGCTGCTCGACAGCGGCGTCCACTTCGGACACCAGACCCGTCGGTGGAACCCGAAGGTGAAGCGCTTCATCCTCGCCGAGCGCTCGGGCATCCACATCATCGACCTGCAGCAGTCGCTGGCCTTCATCGACCGCGCGTACGACTTCGTCAAGGAGACGGTCGCGCACGGTGGCACGATCCTCTTCGTGGGCACCAAGAAGCAGGCGCAGGGCTCCATCGCCGAGCAGGCGACCCGCGTCGGCCAGCCGTACGTCAACCAGCGTTGGCTCGGCGGTCTGCTCACGAACTTCCAGACGGTCTCCAAGCGCCTCGCGCGCATGAAGGAGCTCGAGGAGATCGACTTCGACGACACGACGAAGGGCTTCACCAAGAAGGAGCTCCTCATCAAGAAGCGCGAGCTGGACAAGCTCCACAAGACCCTCGGTGGTATCCGCAACCTCACGCGGACCCCGAGCGCGCTCTGGATCGTCGACACCAAGAAGGAGCACCTCGCCGTCGACGAGGCGCAGAAGCTCGGGATCCCGATCATCGGCATCCTCGACACCAACTGCGACCCCGACGAGATCACGTACCCGATCCCGGGCAACGACGACGCGATCCGCTCCGTCGGTCTCCTCACCCGCATCGTCGCCGACGCTGCGGCCGAGGGCCTGAAGACCCGCCACAACGGTGGCGACGACGAAGAGGCCGCAGAGCCCCTCGCGGAGTGGGAGCAGGAGCTCCTCGGTGGCGACGCCGCGACGCCGTCCGCCGACGCCGCTCCCGAGGGTGCGACCGTCGAGGAGAACAACGCCGACGCGCAGGTCGCCGCGAAGGAGATCGGCGAGCCGATCGCCGACGACGCGAAGAACGCGGAGCCGACGGCCGAGGCCGAGGCAGCCGCGGAGACCACCCCCGCCGAGTGACCTGTCGCAGGCGCCGGGCCCGATCGGGTCCGGCGCCTGCGTCACCACTCTCCACACACGTACAGTCCAGAAAGGACTCCAGTCAATGGCAAACTTCACCGCTGCTGACGTGAAGAAGCTCCGCGAGGACCTCGGCGCCGGCATGATGGACGCGAAGAACGCGCTCGTCGAGGCCGACGGCGACTACGACAAGGCCGTCGAGCTGCTCCGCATCAAGGGTGCGAAGGCCGTCGCCAAGCGCGACGACCGTGCCACCTCCGAGGGTGTCGTCGTCGCGACCTCCGAGAACGGCGCCGCCACGGTCGTCGAGCTCGCGAGCGAGACCGACTTCGTCGCGAAGAACGAGAAGTTCACGACCCTCGCCGACAAGGTGCTCGGCGCCGTCGCGGCTGCCGGTGCAGCCGACGTCGCCGCCGCGAACGCCGCCCCGCTGGACGGCAAGACCGTCCTCGAGGTCGTCAACGAGTCGGCCGCCGCGCTGGGCGAGAAGCTCGAGGTCCGCACGGTCCGCCGTGTCGAGGGCTCGGCCTTCGAGATCTACCTGCACAAGACCAGCCAGGACCTGCCGCCGCAGATCGCCGTCGTCATCGCGTACGAGGGTGACAACGCTGCCGAGGCCCGCTCGATCGCCCAGCACGTCGCGTTCGCGAACCCGACGTACCTGACCCGCGACGAGGTCCCGGCCGACGAGATCGCCAAGGAGCGTGCGACCGTCGAGGCGATCACGCGCGAGGAGGGCAAGCCCGAGGCTGCGCTCCCGAAGATCGTCGAGGGCCGGGTGAACGCCTACATCAAGCAGGTGTCGCTCCTCGACCAGGACTACGCGAAGGACAACAAGATCTCCGTCGCGAAGGCCGCCGAGAACGCCGGCATCACGATCCAGGGCTTCGCCCGCGTCAAGGTCGGCGCGTAACGAACCCGTGACGGGGTCAGGAACCAACCAGGTTCCTGGCCCCGTTTTTCGCGCCTCCGGGCGCGACACACCCGCGACACATCCGCGAGTACATTTCCACGAGACCACGACGAAGGGTGCGACCAGATGACCGACGAGAAGACCGGACGACGCCGCGTACTGCTGAAGCTGTCAGGAGAGGCCTTCGGTGCCGGATCGCTCGGCGTGAACCCCGACGTGATCGGGACCATCGCCAAGGAGATCGCCGTCGCCGCGCGCGAGGTCGAGATCGCGATCGTCGTCGGTGGGGGCAACTTCTTCCGCGGCGCCGAGCTCTCGCAGCGCGGGATGGACCGCGGCCGTGCCGACTACATGGGCATGCTCGGCACCGTGATGAACGCGCTCGCGCTGCAGGACTTCCTCGAGCAGGCCGGTGCCGCGACGCGCGTGCAGTCCGCCATCGCGATGACCCAGGTCGCCGAGCCGTACATCCCGCGGCGCGCCGAGCGGCACCTCGAGAAGGGCCGTGTCGTCATCTTCGGCGCCGGGGCGGGCCTGCCCTACTTCTCGACCGACACGGTCGCGGCGCAGCGGGCACTCGAGATCAAGGCCGACGAGGTCCTCGTCGCCAAGAACGGTGTCGACGGCGTCTACACGGCGGACCCGAAGAAGGACGCCACCGCCGAGAAGCTGCACCACGTGACCTACCAGGACGCGCTCCTGAAGGGCCTCAAGGTGGTCGACGCCACCGCGTTCTCCCTCTGCATGGACAACGGCATGCCCATGCACGTCTTCGGCATGGAGGGCGACGGCAACGTCCAGGCCGCCATCCGCGGGGAGCGTATCGGCACCGTGGTCAGCAACTGACCCGCACCGCTGACTAGACTCGACGCCAGTACCGAAGGAGTAACACCGTGATCAGTGATGTCCTGACCGAAGCCACCGAGAAGATGGCGAAGGCTGTCGAGGTCGCCAAGGACGACTTCTCGACCGTCCGCACCGGCCGCATCAACGCGGCGCTCTTCCAGAAGATCCCGGTCGAGTACTACGGCACGCCGACGCCGCTCGCGCAGCTCGCGTCGCTGCAGACGCCCGAGGCGCGCACGCTCATCGTGACGCCGTACGACAAGACGGCGCTCAAGGAGATCGAGCGCGCCATCGCGACGTTCCCGAACCTCGGCGCCAGCCCGACGAACGACGGTGACATCGTCCGCGTGACGATCCCGGAGCTCACCAAGGACCGCCGCAAGGAGTTCGTGAAGCTCGTGCGGACGAAGGGTGAGGACCACAAGGTCGTCATCCGCAACATCCGCCGCAAGGCCAAGGACGACCTCGACGCACTCAAGGGCGAGATCTCCGACGACGAGATCTCGCGCGGCGACAAGGACCTCGAGGTCCTGACGAAGAAGCACGTCGACCAGATCGACGACTCGCTGAAGAAGAAGGAAGCCGAACTCCTCGAGGTCTGATGCGCCGCCCGGAACAGGGCGGTGAACGCCCCACAGCAGAGCACGGACCCGAGCAGACCGGGCCCGTGAAGAAGGGGCTCCGCCAGGACTTCGATGCGCGTGCCCGAGCGGCCCGCACCGACTTCGAGGCGCAGCTCCGGCAGCGCAAGGCGGACTTCGGCGCGCGCAACGAGGCCCTGACCGCACGGACCGGGCGCAACCTGCCGGCGGCGATCGGCATCGCGCTCGCGTTCGCCGTCGTCATGCTCGGCACGCTCCTCATCTGGACGCCGTCGTTCATGGTCGTGGCCGCGTTCCTGCTCGGCGTGGGCGTCTACGAGCTCACGAGCGCCATGCGCTTCGCGGGCCGTGACGTCCCGCGGATCCCGAGTGTCGCCGTCGCGATCGCGATCGTGCCGGCGGCGTTCCTGCTCGGCCAGATCGCGGCACTCTTCACGCTGCTCGGCGGCATCGTCCTGATCAGCCTGTGGCGGTTGGTCGAGGTCGCGGTGTCGCGGCAGAAGCCGTCGGCCGGCAACGTGTTCCGCGACCTCACCAACGGGCTGTTCGTGCAGGCGTACATCTCGCTGCTCGGCGCCTGCGTGGTGCTGCTCTCCGCACAGCCGCAGGGCAACCTCTGGGTGATCGGCTTCATCCTGGTCGTCGTCGCCGTCGACACCGGTGCCTACGCGACCGGGCTCAACCTCGGCAAGCACCCGATGGCGCCACGGATCAGCCCGAAGAAGACCTGGGAGGGCTTCGCGGGGTCGGTCGCGGCGAGCATCGTCGTCGGCATCCTGGTCGCCTGGCTCATGCTCGGACTGCCGTGGTGGACCGGCGTCGTGCTCGGGGTCCTCATCTCCGGGTCGGCCACGTTGGGCGACCTCACCGAGTCGATGATCAAGCGCGACCTCGGCATCAAGGACATCTCGTCCTTCCTGCCCGGGCACGGCGGACTCCTCGACCGCATCGACAGCATCCTGCCGTCGGCTGCGGTCGCGTACGTGCTGTACCTGATCGTCAACCACTGACCGACATCGATCGACCCCGTCGGGCAGCCTGAGCGCCGCCCTCAGCGCGTCCAGGTTGTGCAACGGGTCGGGACTGGCAGAATGACGCCGTGGCCACCACCTTCCCGACCGCAGCCCGCTCCGCCCTCGGATACGACGTCGACGAAGTCGAGCGTTTCCTCGAGGACGCCCGTCGCGCGTACTCCGCCGACGACAGCGCCCCCGGCATCGAGGCCGCGAAGATCCGCGCCACCGCGTTCTCGATGCGGAAGGGCGGGTACTCCACCTCGCACGTCGACGCAGCACTGGAGCGGCTCGAGGACGCCTTCGCCGCACGTGAACGCGAGCGGGAGATCGGCGACGCCGGCCAGAAGGCCTGGTACGCCGAGGCCCGCACGAAGGCCTCCGACGTCGTGGCCCGCCTCGAACGTCCGGACGGTCAGCGGTTCAACCGGGTGAGCATCCTCGGCACCGGCTACCACCCGAAGGACGTCGACGCCTTCGCCGCCCGACTCGGGGGATACTTCCGCGAGGGCAAGCCGCTGAGCCTCACCGAGGTGCGGTCCATCGTGTTCCGTCCGAAGCACGGCGGCTACCGCGAGGCCCAGGTCGACGCGCTGCTCGACGCCGTCGTCGAGGTCATGCTCGCCGTCCGCTGACGACGCGCTGTCCCCAGGTGCTTCGCTTTCCGTGATCGTTCCGTTACCCTGGTCCTACTCATGGGCAGGCACACGGCAGACCACAGCTCCGACCGCGATCTCCGCGAGCACCTGAGCCTCCAGGCTTCGGGTGAGCGCCGCGCGGCACTGAACCGAACCCGTACGGCGGACACGTCGGTGCTCCAGGCGAACCCGCAGGTCCTGCCGGAGACCGGCCCGGTCGCGACGCCGAAGTCGGTCGCAGCGAACCGCGTGTCCGACGAACGCGTCGCCGCGTTCGCGCACGAGGCGCCCGCTGCCCGCGTCGAACCGCGTGCCGCGAAGCAGCGGACCGCGACCGCGCAGCAGTCGACCCAGGGCGCTGCCGCCGCGGTCAACGCCTTCGCACGGAAGCGTTCGTCGGTCCCGGCCTTCTCGTTCGTCGGGGTCTTCCTCTTCGTGGGCGCGTCGCTGTTCAACCCGCTCCAGGCCGACGTCGCACAGGCCGCGGTCGACACCCCGGTGCTCGTCAAGACGCCGCAGGCCCCGCAGCAGTACACCGCGCACGGCACCTACGGCGAAGCCGCCGCAGACCGCGACGGCTACGGCGTGACCGTCCCGGCCCCCAAGGTCGTCAAGCCCGTCGTCGAGGAAGCAGCCGACGACGCCACCACCGACGAGACGGCCGACGCCGCGGCGACCGAGACCGAGAGCGTCTCCGCTGCGAACACCCTCGCAGCCGTGGCCGCGACGCCCGACGCGGGCAGCGCGCAGGCCATCGCCCTGCAGCTGGTCACCGCCCGCGGCTGGGGGACCGACCAGTACAACTGCCTCGTCTCGCTGTGGAACAAGGAGTCCGGCTGGCGGGTGAACGCCTACAACCCCAGTGGTGCGTACGGCATCCCGCAGGCGCTCCCGGGCAGCAAGATGGCAACCGCCGGCGCCGACTGGCAGACCAACCCCGCGACGCAGATCACGTGGGGTCTCAACTACATCTCCGGGGTCTACGGCACCCCGTGCGGCGCCTGGGGCCACAGCCAGGCGAACAACTGGTACTGATCGGCAACTGGGGTGCCGCGCAGCAACCGGCCGCGGCGTCCCCGCGGTCGCGACGTCGAGCCTGACGAGGACACCGGCCTCGACCGGCTGATGAGTGCGTGGAAGCGCACCGAGGTGCGTCGCGGGCGCGAGTACCTCGTCCAGCCGGTCTCCGCGGCCTCGGCGCAGAAGGAGTACGTCTGCCCCGGGTGCGGCGGCACTGTGCTGCCCGGTACCGCGCACGTGGTGGTCTGGCGCTCCGACGGGGTGCTCGGCGACGCCGCCGACCTGGCATCACGTCGACACTGGCACAACCACTGCTGGAGCATCGCATGACCGACGACGACGGCGAGATCCGCTCCGCCACGCAACTGCCGGCCAGACGTACCGACGTCGAACTCGTCACCGACGACCACCTCACGCTGGTCGGTGAGCTCGCCGAACCCGACACCCGGCCGGCACGGGGCACCATCGTGACGCTGCACCCGCTGCCGACCGCGCACGGCTTCATGGACTCGCACGTGCTCAAGAAGGCCGCGGCACGCCTGCCGGCCCTGGCCGACATCGCGGTCCTGCGCTTCAACTTCCGGTCGGTGACGTCGCCACGAGGCACGTCCGAGGGTATGTTCGGCGAGGGTGTCTCCGAGGGGTTCGACCTGCGCTCCGGCGTCGCCGAGGTCGTCGGCCGCGGCCTGCCGACGCCGTGGCTGGTGGGGTGGTCGTTCGGCACCGAGGTGATCCTCAAGCACGCGCTGGAACACGTCGAGGCCGGAACGGTCGCAGGCGTCGTGCTGCTCTCCCCGCCGCTGCACCGCACCACGGACGACGAGCTCGCGCGATGGGCGGCCGTGGACGTCCCGGTGGTGGCCCTGGTGCCCGAGCACGACGACTTCCTGCAGCCCGACCAGGCGATCGCCCGGTTCGCCGTCGCCCCGAACGTCCGGGTCGTCCCGGTCGAGGGCGCGAAGCACCTGTGGGTGGGGGAGCGGTACGTCCGGATCGTGCTGGACGCGATCGCCGACCTCGTCGTCCCGGGCAGCGCGCCGTTGCCGACGCACTGGCCCGTCTGAGGGGTCAGCGCCCGGCGGCGTCCTCGTCGTCGGTGGTCTCGGACGCGCCGCCCGGAGCGGTCCCGAGCAGGCCGGTCGCGTGCGTCAGCACGCCGCGCAGGTTCTCGAGGTACCCCGCCACCGCTTCGCGCTCGGTGCGGATCGCCGACAGGCGGTCCTCGGCCTCGGCGGTGATGGCGGCGGTGCGCTCCTCGGCGTCCGAGACCATCCGGTGCACGCGGTCCTGGGCGTCGGCGACGATGGTGCGGGCGTGCTCCTGCGCCTCGGCGGTGCTGGTGCGTTCGAGGTCGTCTGCTTCCTGCTGGAGCCGCTCGGCGCGCTCCCGTGCCTCGGTGGCACGGCGGGTGGCCTCGGCGAGCTGCAGGTTCGCCTCGTCGAGGTACTTCTGCGTCTCCGTGACGGTCTCGTGGTGCTTCTGCAGGTAGTCCTGCTCGGCGTCGTCCCGGCGCGAGGCGAGCTCGGACTCGAGGGTCGTGCGGGCCTCGTCGCGCTCGCGGGCGATCTCGGCGCGGGCCTCGTCTCGTTCCTTCGCCAGGTCGGCGCGGGCCGTGTCGATCTCCTGACGGAGGGCGGTGCGCTCCGCCTCGAGCGCGTCGAGTTCGGCGGAGCGACGGTCGGCGATCTCGGTGTCGACCTCGGCGTGCTCGCGTTCGCGGCGGGCGGCGAGGGCGTTCTCGTGCTCGCGGTCCGCGCGCTCGGCGGCGGCCTCGGCCTCGGCACGCTCCCGGGCGATGCGGGTGTCGTGCTCCTCGAGCTCGCGGGCGATCCGGTCGGCGGTCTCCTGCACGAGCCGCTCGTTCTCGATGCGCGTCTGCTCCTCGTCGACACGCAACTGCGCTCGCACCGCCTCGGCTTCCTGCGCGAGGGCCGTGCGCGCCGAGGCGAGCTCCCGGTCCCACTCGGCGCGGGCGGCCGCGAGTTCCTCGTCCACGACGCGGCGGCGGTCTTCGAACTCACCGTCGATCTCGGCGCGGCGGCGGTCGACCTCGGCCTGCAGCTCGGCGCGACCGGTCTCGATCGCCAGGGCGTGCGCCTGCTGCTGCTCGTCGCGCTCGCGGTGCCACGCGGCGCGCCCCTCGGTGACCTCGCGCTCGAGTGCCTCGCGGCGGGTGGCCTCTTCGTGGTCGAGGTCCGCGACGCGGCGGGCGTGGTCGGCCTCGAACACCGAGCGGCGGTGCTCGGTCTCGCGGTCGAGGTCGGCCGCTGCCGTACGGGAGTCGGCCGACTCGCGCTGGGCGATCTCGCGCAGCTCGGCGACCTCGTGCTCGACCTGGGCGCGCAGGGCGTTCGTCTCGCGGATGGCGACGGAGCGGACCTCTGCGGCCTCGGTCACGGCGGCGCCGCGGATGGCAGCGGCCTCGTTGCGGGCGTCCTGGGTGAGCAGGCCGGCCTCGGCGCGGGCACGCTCGACGGTGTCGGCGGCCTCGGCACGCGCACGGGTGAGTTCGTTGGTGGAGCGGGTGCGGGCGTCCTCGAGGGTGTCGCGGGCTTCCTCCTGCGCCTCGCGCACGGTGCGGTCGGCCTCGGCACGGCTCGACGCACGCAGGCGCTGCGCGTCGATGTCCGCCTGGCTGATCAGTCGGGTGGACTGCTCCTCTGCCACGCGCAGGGTGGACTCGAGCCGCGTGCCCAGCCCGCTGTAGGTGGGGGTACCGGCCTCGTCGAGCTCGCCCTGGAGCTCGGAGACGCGGGACTGCAGGAGGCGGATCTCCTTCGCCGCGTCGGCGCGGTCGGTGTTCGACTTGATGAGCTCGCGGCGCAGGTCGTTCAGTGCGCGGTCGACGTCGTCGCGGCGGTACCCGCGCAGCTCGGTCCCGAACTCGGCCTCGTCGTTCGCCACGTGTCGCTCCTGGGTGCTCGGCGGAGGGCCCGATCCGGCCCGCGGTCGATTGTAGTGGTGGCCCGACGGGGTCGTCTGAGTCCCGCGACAGCCCGGATGGATGCGCTGCTCAGCCATGCTCGCTATCCTGAGTCGCTGATTCGCGCGCCGACATCCCCACCCCGGCGCGGTAGGGAGAGTGTTCGTGCGATTCGTCCTGGCGATCGTCAGTTTCGTCATCGGCCTGCTGCTCGTCGCGCTGGCGGTGGGACAGCGGACCGTGTTCGCTCCGCCGTCCTCGCTCGTCGCGGACAGCTCGACCACCAGCTCCGCTCCGGTCACGGTGATCCCCGGGTCGACGCTCAACGCGAACCCCGGCTACCAGCGCATCAACGTCTCCGGATCCGGCAAGGTCTTCGCGGCGTACGGCAAGACGGCCGACGTCGACGCGTGGGTCGGTGACGCCGAGCACACCACGCTCCGGTTCGACGCCGAGAGCGCGAAGCTCGTCGGCAAGACCACCGGCTCCGAGGCGTCCGTCCCGTCGCCGAAGGGCAGCGACCTCTGGTACCAGGAGTACGACGGATCCGGACAGTTCACCGTCCGTCTGCCGCAGGACGTCTCCGTGCTCATCGTCAGCGACGGCACCGCCGCCGCGCCGAGCGACGTCTCGGTGACCTGGCCGCAGGACACCGCGACCCCGTCCGTCGGGCCGCTGCTGGTCGCCGGTGGCGTCTTCGCCCTCGGCGGCATCGTCCTGCTGGTCCTCGCGTTCCTGCACCAGCGCCGCGGGCGTGGGCCCCGTCGTCGCAGTGGCGGCACCCGGCCGCCACGCGTCCGGGCCTCGCGCCGGGCCGCTGCGGCCGGTGCCCAGGTCCCGACCAGGGGCCGCCGCGGGTCGCGTGCTTTCATCGCGGTCCCCGTGGTGCTCGTCGGGACGCTCGCCCTGGCCGGCTGCTCGTCCGACTACTGGCCGCAGGGCGGAGACCCCTCGCTCGCGACCCCGACCCCGACGGCCAGCGCGACCGGCGCGGCCGAGACGACCGAGCCGACGGCGGCGACCAAGCAGCAGATCACCCGGGTCGTCGAGCGGATCGCCGAGGTGGCGAAGCAGTCCGACGGTGCCCGCGACCGCGACCTGGCGAAGACCCGCTTCACCGGGGCGGCGCTCGACCTGCGCCTCGCGAACTACTCGATCCGCGGCAAGGACTCCGAGGCCAAGGCGCCGCCGGCGATCTCTGCCGGTCAGGTCTGCGTCGCGTTGCCGCAGCAGACCGACACCTGGCCGCGCACGGTCTTCGCGATCGTCGCCGAGGACTGCGACGCCAAGTCGGCACCGCAGGCCCTGACGCTCGTGCAGGACACCGCGCGCGACCCGTACAAGGTCGCGTACGACGTCTCGCTCGAGGCCGACGCGAAGATCCCGAGCCTCGCCCCGACGTCCATCGGCGCCGCGCTGCTGGCCCCGCAGTCGAAGCTGCTCGCGATCGCCCCGGACCAGGTCGCGACCGCCTACGGCGACATCCTGTCGAAGGACTCGAAGAGCGAGTACGCCGACCTGTTCGCCACCGAGGGGGACGGTCTCCGCACCACCATCGGCAAGGCGTACAAGGACAAGAAGGCGAAGTCCCTGCCGGACACGGCGAAGATCGAGTACTCGTCCGAGGCCCCGGCGGACTCCGCCGTCGCGATCGCGACCGACGACGCCGGCGCGATCGTCTCCGCCGACCTCAACGAGATCGAGAAGGTGACCCCGACCGCCTCCGGCGCCGAGGTCAACACCGAGGGCGCCGTCAAGGCGCTGTCCGGGGTGGACACGAGCAAGAAGGGCATCAGCGCCACGTACGGCGTCCAGCTGCTCTTCTACGTGCCGCCGGTCGCCTCGGATGACAAAGTGGTCCTGCTCGGGTTCACGCAGGGCCTGACCGCAGCGAGTGAGGTGCAATGAGCAACATCCCCCCGACCCCGTCCGGGCTCCGCGGAGCCGTGGACCTGTCGTCCCTCGTCGAGCGCGCACAGCGGCTGCCCCAGCCGCCCGCCGGCGCTCCGGCGCAGGCGGGCAGCCCGACTGGCGCCGCCGCCCCGGGCACCGAGTCCGGCGCCGACCTGACCGTCCCGTCGCTCGTGCTCGACGTCACCGACGACACGTTCCAGGACGTCCTGCAGCTGTCGTCCGTGGTGCCGGTGATCGTCGATATCTGGGCGGAGTGGTGCGGGCCGTGCAAGCAGCTCTCACCGATCCTCGAGCAGCTGACCGCCGAGTACGGCGGGCGCGTGCTGCTCGCCAAGGTCGACGCCGACACGAACCCGCAGCTCGTGCAGGCGTTCCAGGCACAGTCGATCCCGACCGTGGCCGCGCTGATCGGCGGGCGCCCGCTCGGGCTCTTCGTCGGGGCGCTGCCCGAGGCGCAGGTCCGCGACGTCTACGAGCAGGTCCTCCAGGCAGCCGAGCAGAACGGCGTCTCCGGTCGCGTCACCGTGGACGGTGCCGGCGCGCCCGAGGACACCGCCGAGCAGGGTGAGCCGGAGCCGGAAGAGCTCCCGCCGCACCACCAGGCGGCCTACGACGCGATCGAGCAGGGCGACTACGCCACGGCGATCGCCGAGTACAAGACCGCGATCCTGCAGGACCCGCACGACCAGATGGCCGTCGCGGGGCTCGCACAGGTGTCGCTCCTGGATCGACTGAACGGCCACACCGCCGAGGACATCCGTGCTGCTGCCGGTGCGGGTCCGCAGGACGTCCAGGCGCAACTCGCGGTCGCCGACCTCGACATCTCCGGTGGGCACGTCGAGGACGCCTTCGGGCGGCTGCTCGACCTGGTGCCGACGGTGTTCGGCGAGG
Organism: Curtobacterium sp. PvP017; assembly: GCF_054060195.1. NCBI lineage: Bacteria > Bacillati > Actinomycetota > Actinomycetes > Micrococcales > Microbacteriaceae > Curtobacterium > Curtobacterium sp. PvP017. The sequence continues at coordinate 269,506 of NZ_JBSSCY010000004.1, read as the reverse complement.
ACCGTGAGGCGCTGCGCGTCCGGCTCGTCGAGTACTTCGAGCTCATCGGGACTGACGACCCGCGCGTGGTCGCGGCGCGCCGTCGCCTGGCGAGCGCCCTGTACTAGACCCGGCACGAGACGGACGGGAGGCCCGGTGCCAGCTGGCACCGGGCCTCCCGTCCGTCTGTCGGTCGCGTCCAGGACGCGGGCCGCAGCTAGCGGGCGAGCTGCAGCCAGACCGCGCCGAGTGGCGGCACCACCAGGTGCGCCGAGGCGGGGCGGCCGGCCCACGGGGTGTCCTCGGCCGTGACGACCCCGAGGTTGCCGACACCGGAGCCGCCGTACTCGGCGGCGTCGGTGTTGAGCACCTCGTGCCACGCACCGGCCTGCGGCAGCCCGAAGCGGCGTTCGACGGGCACGCCCGAGAAGTTCACGAACACCGCCAGCCGGTCGTCGCCGTCCTTGCGCAGGAACCCGAGCGTCGAGTGCGGTGCGTCGCCACCCTCGATCCACTCGAAGCCGTCGGCTGTGCTGTCGTGCGTCCAGAGCGCGGGCGTGTCCTTGTAGACCCGGTTCAGCTCGGCGACGAGGTCCTGCACGCCGCGGTGCCCTGGCTGGTCGAGGAGCCACCAGTCGAGCCCCTTCGCCTCGGACCACTCCGCGGGCTGGGCGAACTCCTGGCCCATGAACAGCAGCTGCTTGCCGGGGTGTGCCCACATGAACGCCAGGTACGCGCGGACGTTCGCGAGCTTCTGCCACTCGTCGCCGGGCATCTTGCCGTACAGGGAGCCCTTGCCGTGCACGACCTCGTCGTGGCTGATCGGCAGGGTGAACTGCTCGCTGAAGGCGTACACGAGCGAGAAGGTGATCTCGTCGTGGTGGTAGCTGCGGTACGCCGGGTCACGTTGCACGTACTCGAGCGAGTCGTGCATCCAGCCCATGTTCCACTTCTGGCCGAACCCGAGCCCCCCGGCGCTGGTCGGCTGGGTCACGCCGGGCCACGAGGTGCTCTCCTCGGCGATCATGACGATGCCGGGGTAGCGCTTGTACGCGGTGGCGTTCGTCTCCTGCAGGAACGCGACGGCGTCGAGGTTCTCCCGCCCGCCGTGGATGTTCGGCAGCCAGTCGGTGCGGGAGTAGTCGAGGTACAGGATCGAGGCCACGGCGTCGACGCGCAGGCCGTCGATGTGGAACTCCTCGAGCCAGTACAGGGCGTTCGCGACCAGGAAGTTCCGGACCTGCGGCTGCCCGAAGTCGAACACGTAGGTGCCCCAGTCGAGCTGCTCGCCGCGACGGGGGTCCGGGTGCTCGAACAGCGCGTGGCCGTCGAAGCGTCCGAGGGCCCACTCGTCCTTCGGGAAGTGCCCGGGGACCCAGTCCATGATCACGCCGATGCCGGCGGAGTGCAGGCGGTCGATCAGGTACCGCAGGTCGTCGGGGGAGCCGTAGCGCGCGGTCGGGGCGTAGTAGCCGGTGACCTGGTAGCCCCACGAGCCGCCGAACGGGTGCTCGGCGAGCGGCAGGAACTCCACGTGGGTGAAGCCCGTGTACTGCACGTGCCCGATGAGCTGGTCCGCGACCTCGCGGTACGACAGACCGGGGCGCCAGGAGCCGAGGTGCACCTCGTAGACGCTCATCGGCTGGTCGTGCGTGGTCGTCTCCGCGCGCCGCTCCATCCAGGCGCGGTCGCCGTCGGACCACGTGTAGCTCGACTCGGTGATGACCGAAGCGGTCGCCGGCGCGATCTCGGCCTCGCGGGCGAACGGGTCCGCGCGCTCGACCCAGCCGGAGTCGGTCAGGATCTGGAACTTGTACCGCTGCCCGGCGACCGCGCCGGGCCAGAACAGCTCCCAGACGCCGAGGTCGCTCAGGCGGCGCATCGCGGTGGTGCGGCCCTCCCAGCCCTCGAAGTCGCCGATCACGCGGACGGCGGTGGCGCGGGGCGCCCACACGGCGAACGCGACGCCGTCGACCCCGTCGATGGTGCGGACGTGCGCCCCGAGGTGGTGCCAGAGCTGCTCGTCGCGGCCCTCACCGAACAGGTGCAGGTCGAGCTCGCCGAGCGTCGGGGCGAACCGGTACGCGTCGTCCGTGGTCCAGGTGGCGTCGTCGTCCTCGGACGACTCGTCGAAGTCGTAGTCGGCCTCGACCCGGTAGCGACCGAGCTCCTCGGCGGTGGCACCGGCCCAGAGGCCGTCGCCCTCGTGCGTCAGTTCGACGTCGTCGCCGTCGAGCCGGACGAGGCGGACCGCCTGCGCCAGGTGACGCACCACGCGGACGCTCGTGCCGCCGTCGACGGCGTGTGGGCCGAGCACGTCGTGGGGCTGTGACCAGCGACCCTCGGCGACCTGCTGGCGGAGCCACTGTTCGAGCGGTGCCGGACGGGGGCCGGTCCCGTCGGCCGGGGCGGGCTCCGCGGCCGGCGGCGACGGCAGGGCGCCCGACGGGGCGACGGTGGACGGGCCTCCCGGCTGCGGGGCGGCGTCGACGGACGGCACCCGCGGGTGCGTGGCGTCGGCAGGGTGTCCCACCAGGGTGGCGGACTCGTCGACCCCGCGGTCGGGTGCCTCGCGCGGCGCGGCGGGCGCGCCGGGCAGGTCCTCGTCGGGGGCGGAGACCCGCGGCTCGTAGCGCGGCTCCGGCGACGCGTCGGACGGTGTCCGCGCCGGCACGGGTGGCGGCGGGGGCGGTACCGGCGGGACGGCGGGGCCCCGGCGGGGCGGCGGCTGGGGTGCGGTCGGGTCGTTCGTCATCGGTGCAGTCCTTCCACGACGAGCAGGTGCACGGGTTCCTGGAACGCGTCCAGGCGGACGTAGTTCGACGAGCCCCAGACCCAGCGCTGCCCGGTCACGACGTCGCGGACGTCGAACCGGCTGTCGGCCGGCAGGCCGAGCGCAGCGAGGTCCAGGTGCACGGTGGTCTCGCGCGCCGAGTGCGGGTCGACGTTCGCGACGACGATCACGGTGTCGGCGTGCCCGGAGCGGATGAACTCGCCGGGCAGGTGCTTCGAGTACACGACGGTCGCGGGGTCGTCCGCGGCGTGGACGTGCAGGTTCCGCAGCTGGCGGAGCGCGGGGTGCGCGGCACGGAGCCGGTTGAGCATCGTCACGTACGGGGCGAGGGACGCGCCCTCGGCCTCGGCGAGCGCGAAGTCACGCGGCTTGTACTCGTACTTCTCGTTGTCGATGTTCTCTTCCGAGCCCGGTCGGGCGACGTCCTCGAACAGCTCGTACCCGGAGTACATGCCCCACGTCGGGGCACCGGTCGCGGCGAGCGCTGCACGCACCTTGTAGCCGGCGCGGCCGCCGAACTGCAGGTACTCGGTGAGGATGTCCGGCGTGTTCACGAACAGGTTCGGGCGCAGGTAGTCGCTCGTCTCGTGCGACAGCTCCTCGAAGTAGGACTCGATCTCCTCCTTCGTGTTCCGCCACGTGAAGTACGAGTACGACTGCTGGAACCCCACCTCGGCGAGCGCCCGCATCATCGCCGGGCGGGTGAACGCCTCGGCCAGGAACACGGTGTCGGGGTGCTCGTCGCGGACCTCGCGGATGACGCGCTCCCAGAACCAGAGCGGCTTCGTGTGCGGGTTGTCGACCCGGAAGATCCGGATGCCGAAGTCGATCCAGTGCCGGAGCACACGCAGGACCTCGGTGACCAGGCCCTCGGGGTCGGAGTCGAACTGGATCGGGTAGATGTCCTGGTAGCGCTTCGGCGGGTTCTCCGCCGTGGCGATCGAGCCGTCGGCGCGCTGCGTGAACCAGTCCGGGTGCTCGGTGACCCAGGGGTGGTCGGGGGAGCACTGCAGCGCGAAGTCGAGCGCGACCTCCATGCCGGTGTTCTTCGCGGTCTCGACGAAGTCGCGGAAGTCGTCCTCGGTGCCGAGGTCGGGGTGGATCGCGTCGTGCCCGCCCTCGGGGGAGCCGATCGCCCAGGGGCTGCCGGGGTCGTTCGGGCCGGGGGTGAGCGTGTTGTTCGGGCCCTTGCGCGCGGTGGTGCCGATCGGGTGGATCGGCGGCAGGTACACCACGTCGAAGCCCATCCGGGCGACGGCGGGCAGACGGCGGGCCGCGGTGCGGAAGTCGCCGCTCTTCCAGGAGCCGTCGGGGTTCTTCTTCGCGCCTTCGCTGCGGGGGAAGAACTCGTACCAGGCGCCGACGCCCGCGCGGGCGCGTTCGACGTCGAGCAGCTGCGTCGGGGAGTGCGTGCGGAGCGAGGTGAGCGGGGCCTCCTCGACCTCGGCCACGATGCGCGGGTCGTCGACGGCGGCCAGGCGCTCGGCCGGGTCGAGGTCGGTGTCGCGCACCGTCGCGGCTGCGCGGGTGGCGGCGGGGGAGTCGGTCTCGTCGGCCAGCCGGTCGAGCAGCAGGGCGCCGTCGAGCAGCGTCGCCTCGGTGTCCACACCGGCGGCGATCTTCAGCCGTGCGGCGTGCAGCCACGTCGCCCAGTCGTCGGAGTACGACTCGACGTGCCAGGTCCAGACACCGACGTGGTCGACCTGGACGGTCGCCTCGTAGCGGTCGGTCCCGGGCGCGCCGAGGGCCAGTGGGACGGTCCTGGTGCCCCCGTCCGGTCGTTCGAGCACGAGGTCGGCGCCGATGATGCCGTGTCCTTCTCGGAAGACGGTCGCACCGAACGTGATCACCTCGCCGTCGAACGCCTTGCCGGGGAACCCGTTCGGCGTCCTCGGAGCGAGTTCGGTGATCGGGATGCGCCCGATCTTCGGTCGGCGGGGTCGGTCTGCGGTGGCCACGTGCCGAACCTACCCGGAAGCCGCCCGGACGTTCCCCGGAACGCGTGTCGTGTGGACAGCTCGACGGTCGCTCGTGCCGGTGGAGGGACGGACGGGAGGCGCGGGACGGGGCCGCCACGGGCCTCCCGTCCGACCGTCGATCGGGACCACGCTGCGCCCCGCCGTGGTCATCGCGCCCCGACTCTCCGGGGCGCGATGACGTTGACGGGGCGCAGCGCGCGAGCGCGCGAGCGCCCGAACGCGCGGCGCTACGCCACCTCGAACAGGTGGATGCCGGGGCCGTACGCGGTGAACACCTGACCGGCGGGGCGGAGCCGCTCGTGGTCGCGGTGCTTCTCGCTCGACCACGCGAGCCGGTAGCCGAGCACGTCCTCGCGGACCGGCAGCGTCAGGTCGCGCGTGCGCCCGCTGCCGTGCACGACGACCAGGACGCGGTCGTACGGTTCGTGATCCGGCGTCGACTCGGCGAAGTACTGCAGGACGCGGTGCACCGGCTGGTCCCAGCCCTCGACGGTCATCGGGTGGCCGTCCGGCCCGTACCAGGACATCCGCGAGGCCCCGGGGGTCTCCTGCCCCTCGACGCCGAACCGTGTCGGCCGCAGCGCCGGGTGCGCTGCGCGGAACCGCGCGAGGGCGGCGACGGCCTCGGTCATCGCCTCGGCGTCCTCGTCGTCGGACCAGTCCACGGGGGTGAGGTCGTCGGACACCACGTACGCGTTGTTGTTGCCGTGCTGCGTCCGGCTCCGTTCGTCGCCCGCGGTGAGCATCGGCACGCCGGCCGAGAGCAGCAGCGTCGCGGCGAGGTTCCGCATCGAACGGCCGCGCGCCGCCCGGACGCCGCGATCGGCCGTGTCGCCCTCGATGCCGTGGTTGAACGAACGGTTGTCGTTCGAGCCGTCGCGGTTGTCCTCGCCGTTCGCCGCGTTGTGCTTGCCGTCGTACGACACCAGGTCGAGCAGGGTGAACCCGTCGTGGGCCGTCACGAAGTTGACGCTCGCCAGCGGGCCGCGCTCGGCACCGAAGACGTGACGCGACCCGGTCAGGGCGCCGGCGAGCGCACCGATGCCCGTGTGGGGCATGCCGTTGCGGCGTTCCTCGGCGATGTCGGTGAGCCAGAACTGCCGCACGGTGTTCCGGAACCCGTCGTTCCACTCGCTGGTCCGGGCGCCCGCCGCGCCGAACGAGCCGGTCTTCCAGCCGTCGGGGCCGACGTCCCACGGTTCGGCGATGACCAGGGTGTCCTGCAGGTCGGGGTGGTTCCGGATCCGTTCGAGCAGTGGGTGCTGCGGGTCGAACACGTGGTGGGCGTCGCGGGCAAGAGCCGCCATGAGGTCGAAGCGGAAGCCGTCGACCTGCACCTCGCGGGCCCAGTACACCAGGCTGTCGACGATCAGGTCGGCGGTGGCCTCCACCGACGTGTCGAGGGTGTTCCCGCAGCCCGTGGTGTCGTAGTAGGTGTCCTGCAACGGCGGCTGCGCCTGGGTCCACCGGTACCGGTTCGCGCCGTCGATGCCGCGCAGGCTCGTGGTGGGTCCGCCGAGCCCTTCCTCCGCCGTGTGGTTGTAGACGACGTCGAGCACCACCTGGATACCCGCCTCGTGCAGCAGCCGGACCATGCCCTTGAACTCGCGCAGGACCGCGGACGCGCCCTCGGCCCGGGCCGGTGCCGAGGCGTGGGCGGCGTGCGGCGCGAAGAACCCGAGCGTGTTGTAGCCCCAGGCGTTCTCGCGGCCGGCGTCCCGCAGCCAGTTCTCGGTGTCGAAGGCCTGCACCGGCAGGAGCTCGAGCGTCGTGACACCGATCCGGTGCAGGTGCGCGATGGTGCTCTCGTGCGCCACCCCGGCGTACGTGCCGCGCAGGTGCTCCGGCAGGTGGGGGTTCGCGGCGGTCAGGGTGCGGACGTTCGCCTCGTAGACGACGGCACGGTCGAGCGGGACCAACGGCTTGACGACGCCGCCCCAGTCGAAGGCGTCGTCCACGACGACACTCGTCCAGCGGGACGTGCTGGTCCCGGTGGCGGGTCCGGGCCCGGCCCCGGCGTCGGGTCCGCTCTCGTGCGCGCCGGTCGGGGCGATGCCGCGGGCGTACGGATCGAGCAGGGGCCGTGTCGGGTCGAACTCGTTCCGCGGACCGACGGGGCCGTCGACGAGCAGGTGGTACCGGTCACCGGGGACGACGCCGGGCGTCTCGGCCGCCCACACGTCGGTCGCCGGCAGCCGCTCGAGCGGGTACCGGGCCGACTGCCCGTCCGCTCGCTCGACGACCACGACGACGGCCGTGGCGGTGGCGGACCGCAGGGAGAACCGCGGGACGTCGGCCCCGAGGTCGAACCCCGGGGTGTGGTCGATCGCTGTCTCGTGCACCCGACAAGGGTACGAGGACCGGCGCGTATCCTGGACATCGCTCGTTCCAGGGGGTGCACATGCCGGTCTACCTCGACCACGCCGCGACGACGCCGATCCTGCCGGAGGCGCTCGCCGCGTTCACCGACGCGCTCGGAACCGTCGGCAACCCGTCCTCGATCCACAGCGCCGGGCAGCGCGCGAAGATGCTGCTCGAGGACGGTCGCGCCGCCGTCGCCCGGTCGCTCGACGCGGACACCGTCGAGGTCGTGTTCACCTCCGGCGGCACCGAGAGCATCAACCTCGCCGTGAAGGGCCTCTTCTGGGCGCGCCAGCGCGACCGCGCCCGGCCCCGCATCGTGGTCCCCGGCGGCGAGCACCACGCCACCGTCGACACGCTGACCTGGTTGGAGGCGCACGAGGGCGCCGTCATCGACGTGGTCCCGTTGGACGCGCAGGGTCGCGTCGACCTCGCCGGACTGGAGGCACGACTCGCCTCCGCCGACGACGTCGCCCTGGTCACGTTCCTGTGGGCGAACAACGAGGTGGGCACCATCCAGCCCGTGTCCCGGATCGTGGACCTCGCGCACGCCGCCGGGGTGCCCGTGCACAGCGACGCCGTCGCCGCCTACGGCCAGGTGCCGGTGTCGTTCGCCGCGTCCGGCCTCGACGCCCTGAGCGTCTCCGCGCACAAGGTCGGCGGACCGGTCGGCATCGGTGCGCTGGTGCTCGGGCGGAAGGCCACCGTCGAGCCCCTCATCCACGGCGGCGGGCAGCAGCGGCAGGTCCGGAGCGGCACGCAGGACGCCCCCGCTGCCGCAGCGTTCGGGGTCGCTGCCACGATGGTCGCCGCCGAGCCGATGCCGCACCCGTCGCTCGTCGCCCTGCGCGACCGGCTCGTCGCCGGTGTTCGAGCGGCCGTGCCGTCCGCCGTGCTGATGGGGGACCCCGACGACCGCCTGCCGGGCAACGCGCACTTCACCTTCCCAGGCTGCGAGGGCGACTCGCTGCTGTTCGTGCTGGACGCGGCCGGTGTCGCGGTGTCGACCGGGTCGGCGTGCCAGGCCGGTGTGCCCGAGGCGTCGCACGTGCTGCTCGCGATGGGCCTGTCGGAGCAGGACGCCCGCGGCGCGCTCCGGATCACGCTCGGGCACACCTCGACCGATGCCGACGTCGACGCGTTCCTGGCGGCGTTGCCGGACGCGGTCGCGCGCGCCGGGGCTGCTGGGATGGCGTCGCGGGAGCCGCTGCTCGGGCGCTGACCGCCGAGCGACCCGCCGTCTGCCCCCGAGCGCACGAGTCCGGGGGAGCCGATCGAGCGCACCGTCGCCCCGAGGAACACGTCTCGACGTGTCAGGAGAACCGGGCGAGGAGCGCGTCCGTCTCCGCTGCGGTCGGCGCTGTCGCCGGACCGTTCCTGGTGACGGCGAGGGCCGCGGCGGCGTTCGCCCGTCGCACGGCGTCAACGAGCGACGCCCCTCGGGACAACGCCGCGACGAGCACCCCGCCGTGGGCGTCTCCTGCACCGTTCGAGTCCACCGCCGCGACCGGGAACCCGGGGACCAGCACGGGGGAGACACCGGGCTCGACGACCCAGCAGCCGACTGGCCCGTCGCGGACCAGGGCGGTGCCGCGGGCGGCCGCGGCGATCGTGGCGACCGCCTCGGGGAGTCCCGCGGACGTGGGAGCCATGAGCCGTGCCTCCCGTCCGTTGGCGCTGACCACGTCCGCACGCGCCGTGACGGGGCCGAGCACCGCCGGGGGCAGCGTGTCGACGAGCGGCGACGGGTCCAGGACGACGCGGACGGAGTCGGGCACCGTCCCGAGCCAATCGGCGATCGCCCGTCCGTTGACGGCGTGCGCGAGGCCGTAGCCGGACACGAACACCGTGTCGTCGGCGACGAGGGCGATCCGGTCGAGGTCGGCGCGGTCGAGCTGGCCCTCCGCGCCGACGCTCGTGACGAAGGTCCGCTCCGTCGAGGCGTCCACGAGTGCGACGCAGTACCCGCTGTCGACGTCGTCGAGACCGGGTTGCAGGACGTCCACGCCGGACGCGGCGAGAGCGCGACGCACCACGTCGCCGAAGGGCCCACTGCCGTACTGGCCCCCGAACGCGACGTCGAGCCCGTCGCGGACGGCGGCGACCATCGTGTTCAGGCCGCCGCCCGCGGTGATCTCCGACGCGGAGGCGATGACGTCGCCGCCCGGATCCGGGATCGCGTCGATGCGCATGACGATGTCGACGATGACGTTGCCGACCGAGACGAGGCGGGGCATCAGGCGCGCGCCTCGGCATCCGCGGTGGTGGCCGTCTCGTGCTCGGTGAGCCGGCCGCGCGCTCCGCCGGTCAGCAGGTAGACCGCGGCAGCGACGATGAACGTGATGACCCAGCCGAGTCCGTTCGCACCGATCCAGGTCCCGGAGAACGCGCCGACGAAGACGGGGTCCGCGTCACCGACCTGCACCTCGGTGAACAGGAACCCGATCACGATCGCGACGATCCAGGCGGCGAGGGCACCCCAGGCGACGCCGCCGCGGTACCAGTACCGGCCGCCAGCGCGCAGGTCGAGGAGCGCGGCCGGGTCGTACCAGCGCCGACGCACCATGTCGGCGATGAAGACGCCGAGCCATGCGGTGATCGGGACGGCGAGGACGGAGATGAACGTGATGAAGGGTGCGTAGAAGCCGTCGGCGACGAGCATGAAGTACATCGCGCCGAGTGTGGTGACGACCACGTCGACCGCGACCGCCCACACGCGCGGGACCTTGATGCCGAGGGTCAGCGTGGTGAGGCTCGCCGAGTACACGGACAGGTGGTTCGACAGCAGGAGGCCGCCGAACGCCGCGATGAGGTACGGGATCGCCATCCAGCTCGGCAACAGGTCGCGGATCGCCGCGACCGGGTCGCCCGCCTGCGCCAGCGTCGGGTCACCGGCGGACACGAGCGCGCCGAGACCGACCAGGACGACGAGCGGGATGCCCGCACCGGCAGCACTCGACGCGATCAGGGCGCCGGCCTTCGACGAGGTGCGGGTGTAGCGAGCGATGTCCGCCCCGGCCGTGGCCCAACCGATGCCGGTGCCGGCGGCGATGGTGCCGATGCCGATCACCATCGCGGCGACCGGACCCGCGGGCTGGGACCCCACGACGTCCCAGTCGACGCGCAGCACGAGGAAGACCGCGACGAACACGTTGAGCGCGCCGAACACCCACGTCGCCCACTTCTGGACGGCGACGATGAACGCGTGCCCGAGGCCGGAGACGAGCACCGTGGCGATGACGAACACCAGGATCGCGACGATCGTCAACACCGGGTTCGCCTTCGCGTCACCGCCCGTACCGAACAGGATCGTGAACAGCGACAGCAGCACGAACGCCGCCGTGGTGGTGTTCACCGTCTCCCAACCGAGCCGTGACAGCAGCGACACGAACGTCGGTCCGATGTTGCCGCGGACGCCGAACACCGCTCGGCTGAGTGTCAGGCCCGGAGCACCGCCGCGACGGCCGGCGATGGAGATCACCCCGACGACCGCGAAGGACCCGGCGGCGCCGATCACCGCGACGAGCAACGCCTGCCAGATGGTCAAGCCCTGGAACGCGACCAGGGTCGCACCGAGGGGGAGGCCGAGGATGGAGATGTTGGCGGCGAACCAGACCCAGAACAGCGCGCCGGGCGTACCGGTCCGTTCGTCGTGGGGAACGGGCTCGATGCCCCGCTGCTCGATCGTCGTCAGCGTGCCGCTGCTGAGGGTGGTGGGCGTCTCGGACATGGTTCGGTTCCTCTTACGTCGTCGGAAGGGTGGTGCGCGAAACCGGGCACCGGCCTGTCGGGCCGACGCCACAGCGTGGGGGAGGAGGAGGGTGAGGGCGGGTCAGGTGCCCGTGCGGAGGCTGAGGAGACCATCGACGACCCGGTCGAGCCGGAGGTCGTTGACGGTGGTCACGGTGGCGACGGCATCGGCAGGCCAGGCATCCGGCCCGTGGACGGCGCCGAGCACCGCACCGGCCATCGCGGCGATCGTGTCGGTGTCGCCGCCGAGTGATGCCGCCGAGCAGAGCGTCTGCCACGGGTCGAGGTCGAGGGCGACGAGGGCGAGTGCGGCGACGACGGACTCCTGGCTGGCCACGCTCGTGCCGATGAGCCGCGTGATGGTGTCGATCTGCGCGGACGCGGGCACGGTCGGCAGGTGCTCACGCGCCCACGTCGTCCTCGCAGCGATGTCCGCGCCGGCGACCCAGTGGCCGCGCTCGGCGCCGATCGTGGCGGCGGCGACCGCGGCGTCGAGCGCTCCGGACCGGGTCGCCCCGTCCAGGCCAGCGCTCACTGCCCCGGCGATCGCGCTCGCTCCTGCGATGCCGAGTCCGGTGTCGTGGGTGACGCGGCTGGCGTCCTGGACGGCGTCGACCAAGCTGACCAGGTCGCTCGACGGCACGGCGACACCGACCGGTGCGATCCGCATCGCGGCTCCGTTCGTCGTGCCGGTCGAGCCCGCCTCGGACGCAGGGACGCCGTCGAGGATCCGCTGCACGGCGGTCTTCGTGCTCGGGCCGAGCAGGTCGAGCGAGCCCTTCGCCTCCATCCCGCGCTCCCAGGCGATGAGTGCCTCGGCGAAGCGGACGGGGTCCAGTCGTCCGTCGCCCTCGAGCAGCAGCTCGGCGAGCATCAGGGCCTGTTCGGTGTCGTCGGTGATCGTGCCGGCCGGCATGCCGGTGGCGATCCGCTGGTGCGGTCCGGCGTCGGCGAATCCGGTGATGGCTCCGTGGTCGGCGAGGATCTGCGCGCGGGACATCGACTGGGTCGGCATGCCGAGGGCGTCGCCGATGGCCAGGCCGGTCAGGGCGGCGCGGGCGTGGGAGCGGAGGCGAGGGTGGTTCACGGAGTCCTGTCCGGGGGTCATCGTGTCGTCCCGAACCGCATGTGCAGTCGGAACCGGTCTGGATCGAGCAGGCTGTCGACGCGCTCGACGAACGCGCCTTCGGCCGTGCGTGTGACGCGGCGGCTGCGGAGGAACGGCGTGCCCGCGGCACGGTCGAGCAACGCCGCGTCGTCGATGTCGAGGGGGACGACGTCGATCCACTGCTCGGCGCTCGCCGGTACCAGGCCGGTCTCGCCGATCGTGGCCGTGAGGGAGCCGTCGACGAGCCCGTCGGTGGTCGCGGCCGCCAGGCGTCCCAGGTGCGGCACGACGCTGCGCTCCAGCGACACCGGGCTGCCACCGACGACCACACGGAGCCGGTCGATCGCGACGAACGTCGCACCGGCGGCATCGACCTCGGCCTGGAGTGCCGCGTCGTCGAACCGCTCGATGCGCAGGGTCCGCGTCGACACCTCGGTCCCCGATGCGGCGATGGACCGCGCCCAGCCGCCGCGGGGGTCGAGGGACGCCCCGTCGAACGTGACGACCGAGCCGATCCCGCCGCGGGTGGCGATGTACTCGTCGTCGGCGAGGTCGGCGAGCGCCGCTCGGACCGTGCCGCGACTCACGGCGAAGCGCACGGCCAGGTCGTTCTCGCCCGGCAGGCGCTCGCCGGCCCGGTACCGCCCCGTCGCGATCTCCTCGCGGAGCGCGTCGGCGACGAGACGTCGCTTCGATGTGACTGGCATGCTCTGAGCGTACATGTACAAGACCTGTCCAGTAGCCTCGTGCGCTCGCCGGATGTCCGCGAGCGGTGTCGTGGCAGGTGGGTCGGGGAGGACCGCGACCAGCGGGGCGGACCGGCGCCGGGCCTCCCGGTCCGCCGTTGCGGGCTCGCGCCGGTAGGATCGGTGACCATGGTCGAACTGGACTTCACCGAGCAGCTCTCCGCCCTCCGAGAGACCTTCGGCAACATCCGCTCGGTGGTCGACGTCGACCGCCTGCAGCGTGAGATCGCCGACCTCAGCGAGCAGGCGGGCGCCCAGGACCTCTGGGACGACGTCGAGCACGCGCAGCAGGTGACGAGCGCCCTCTCGCACCGCCAGTCGGAGCTGAAGAAGATCACCGACACCGAGCGACGCATCGACGACCTCGAGGTGCTCGTCGAGATGGCGAACGAGGGCGACGACCAGGACTCGGCCGACGAAGCCGTCGCCGAGCTCAAGGCGATCCAGAAGACGATGGGCGACCTCGAGGTGCAGACGCTCCTCGACGGCGAGTACGACGACCGCCCCGCCGTGATCACCATCCGTGCCGGGGCCGGTGGCGTCGACGCCGCGGACTTCGCCGAGATGCTCATGCGCATGTACCTCCGGTACGCCGAACAGCACGGCTTCAAGACCACCGTCATGGAGACCTCCTACGCCGAGGAAGCGGGCATCAAGTCCGCCACCTTCGAGGTCGACGCCCCGCACGCGTTCGGCACCCTGTCGATCGAGGCCGGCACGCACCGCCTCGTCCGCATGTCGCCGTTCGGTGCCGCGGGCAAGCGCCAGACCTCGTTCGCCGCGGTCGAAGTCATCCCGCTCATGCCGGAGACGATGGTCATCGACATCCCCGAGAACGACATCCGTGTCGACGTCTTCCGCTCGTCGGGCCCCGGTGGGCAGTCCGTCAACACGACCGACTCCGCGGTGCGCCTGACGCACATCCCGACCGGCACCGTCGTCTCGATGCAGAACGAGAAGTCGCAGATCCAGAACCGTGCGGCCGCCATGCGCGTGCTGCAGTCGCGCCTGCTCCTCCTGAAGAAGGAAGAGGAGAACGCGAAGAAGAAGGAGCTCGCCGGCAACATCACGGCGAGCTGGGGCGACCAGATCCGGTCGTACGTGCTGGCGCCGTACCAGATGGTCAAGGACCTGCGGAGCGAGCACGAGGTGAACAACCCCTCAGCCGTGTTCGACGGCGACCTGGACGGCTTCATCAACGCCGGCATCCGCTGGCGCAAGCAATCGGTCGACGCGTAGGGGTTCGTGAGCCGCGCGCCTCGCTTGCTTTCCAAGCGGGGCGACCTACCCTGATCCGGTCATGATCAAATTCGACCAGGTCACCAAGGTCTACTCGGGCAACCCGAGTCCGGCGCTCGACAACCTCACCCTCGAGATCCTCAAGGGCGAGTTCGTGTTCCTCGTGGGCGCCTCGGGTTCCGGCAAGTCCAGCTTCCTGCGCCTCGTGCTCAAGGAGGAGAAGCCCTCCCGCGGTCAGATCCACGTGCTCGGGCAGCGCCTCGGCTCGCTGGCGTCGCGGAAGGTCCCGTACTTCCGACGGAACCTCGGCGTCGTCTTCCAGGACTTCCGACTCCTGCCGAACAAGAACGTGTTCGACAACGTCGCGTTCTCGCTGCAGGTGATCGGCAAGAGCAAGGGCTTCATCAGCGAGGCCGTCACCGACGTGCTGAAGCTCGTCGGTCTCGCGGGCAAGGCAACGCGCATGCCGCACGAGCTCTCCGGTGGTGAGCAGCAGCGTGTCGCGATCGCCCGCGCCGTCGTCAACAAGCCGGCGATCCTGCTGGCCGACGAGCCCACCGGCAACCTGGACCCCACCACGTCCGCCGGCATCATGGCGCTCCTCGAACGCATCAACCAGGGAGGCACCACCGTGCTCATGGCGACGCACGACGCCAGCATCGTGAACCAGATGCAGCGTCGGGTCATCGAGCTGTCGAACGGCACCGTCCTGCGCGACGAGCAGTCCGGCGGCTACCAGACCCAGGCGGTCCCGATCCAGCGCGGCACCGTGTCGAACACCACCGGCATCCAGACCATCCCGGGGCTCATCCGATGAGGCTCGGACTCGTCATGTCCGAGGTCGGCTCGGGCCTGCGGCGCAACGCGTCGATGGTCGTCTCCGTCGTCCTGGTGACCTTCATCTCGCTCACCTTCGTGGGCACCGCGATCCTGCTGCAGATGCAGATCAACCAGATGAAGGGGTACTGGTACGACCGGGCCCAGGTCGCCGTCTACCTGTGCACCGACACCGACACCACCGGCAACTGCACGGGCGCGAAGGCGACCGAGGACCAGCGGAAGCAGGTCCAGGCCCAGCTCGACTCGTCCACCCTCAAGCCGTACATCGAGAAGACGTACTACGAGGACCAGGACCAGGCGTTCACCCGCTTCAAGGAGCAGTTCAAGGACTCCGCGGCGACCGAGTTCGTCAAGCCCGAGTACCTCAACGAGACCTTCTGGGTGAACCTGAAGAACCCGTCGCAGGCCGACGTCCTCGTCGAGAGCCTGTCGAAGGTCGCCGGCGTGCAGAGCGTCGTCGACCAACGCGGCTACCTGCAACCCATCTTCAACCTGCTGAATGCGTCGTCGTACACGGCGATCGGCATCGCGGCGCTCATGCTCGTCGCCGCCGTGCTCCTCATCGCGACCACGATCCGGTTGTCCGCGTTCAGTCGCAGGCGGGAGCTCGGCATCATGCGACTCGTCGGTGCGTCGAACCGGTTCATCCAGACGCCGTTCGTGCTCGAGGGGGTGATCGCCGCCGCCATCGGAGCCGTCCTGGCTGGTGGTGCCATCACCGCGGTGGTGTGGTTCTTCGTCCGGAACTTCCTGGCCGAGCGCTTCACCGGCACGGCCTTCATCGGCATGGGGGACGCGGCCATCGTGGTGCCGTCGGTGATCGTCATCGGGGTGCTGCTCGCCGCGGTGTCGGCGTCGATCGCCATCCGCCGCTACCTCAAGGTCTGACCCGGCGCGCCGGGAAGGTGCGGAGGGCCTCCGCTGTTGGGTAGTCTGTAGGGCTGCGCAATGCAGTGCCCGGTACGAGAGGAGTCGTCATGGCGAAGGAACGCGGTGAGAAGATCGTCGCGACGAACCGTCGCGCCCGACACGACTACCTCATCGAGGACACGTACGAGGCCGGCATGGTCCTGTCCGGCACCGAGGTGAAGTCCCTGCGTATGGGTCGTGCCTCGCTTGTCGACGGCTACGCCTACATCGACCGCGGGGAAGCCTGGATCGATGCCGTGCACATCCCCGAGTACACCGAGGGCACCTGGAACAACCACGCACCTCGGCGCAAGCGCAAGCTGCTCCTCCACAAGCAGCAGATCGTGAAGATCTCGCACAAGACGGCCCAGGGTGGCTACACGCTGGTGCCGTTGCAGATCTACTTCCACGACGGCCGAGCGAAGATCGAGATCGCCGTCGCGAAGGGCAAGCGCGAGTTCGACAAGCGTCAGGCCCTGCGTGAGAAGACCGACAAGCGTGAAGCCGAGCGGGCCATGCGCACGAAGAACCGGGTCGGCGAGTAGCGGCCTCCCACCTCGGTCAGCTAGACTGAGGGACTGCTCCGATCGGAGCAGTGGCAACACAACTCAACAGCGTGACAGCGGCTCGCACGTCCGGCCCGCATGGGGATGATCGGTTTCGACATTGCCTGTGTGCCGACGGGAAGCGGGCCGAGGACCCACGGTTATCTCGTGAACGATCCGTGGAAAACAACAAGTGCCAATTCCAAGCGCACTGACTTCGCTCTCGCTGCGTAAGCAGCCCAGCACATGAAGTCCGTCGGCCAGGTGACCGTCCCCTAACCTGATCCCGGCGTCATCCAGAGGACTTGCTGCACGGTTGCGCCTCAGGGCCGTGCGGGACTTGCACTGAGACTGGGCCCGTCGTCCTAGAAGCCGGTAGCAAAGGACGGGGCCGAGCAGAACGAACTATCCGGATACGCCCGTAGAAGACGTCGAATTGCAGCGATGGACGGGGGTTCGATTCCCCCCATCTCCACCATTCGCCGGTCGTCCAGTCGCTGTCACCGTTGACCGAACGCCCCGTCACCGTCCCTGGACGATGCCGGGGCGTTCGCTGTTCGGCCACCTCGCAGGACTACGATCCGGTGCAGGCGCAGGGACACGCCCGCGTCGACCCCGAACGGAAGGCCCCCACGTGGTGCAGGAGATCGCGATCCGAGTCCGTCTGCGCGAGCAGGAGCGAGTGGTACTCGCCGACTACGAGCGGATCGTCGGGTCCGTCGCCACGGTCGCGGCCCTCGCCGCCTGGCTGCCCACACCCGACGCCCGCCTGGTCGTCCGTGGCCGGGGTGCCGAACCGGTTCGCCTCGAGACCGTCACGTACGGGTCGGTCGTCGAGATGCTCGTCGTGCTCGACCAGCGCTCGGCCGCCGTCGAGCGGGGTGCCGCCGCGATCGCCGCCCTGATCGAGTCCGTGCGGCACGAGCACGTGGCCGACGACGTCGCCGGAGTGGCCGGTGAGCTGGACCGCCTCGACCGCGCTGCACCGCGCGGCCGGTCGGTCGTCGAGCGCACCCTCCGCACGTTCCTCGAAGGGGCTCGGGCCGACGTGCTCGCCCGGAAGACGACCACCCGGGTCCGCACGGCGCAGGCGCTGCTGCGGCTCGCCGAGGACGACGCCGTGCTCACCGTGGAGCGGGTGACCGACGCGCTCGCGCCGGTACTCGAAGAGCACGCGGTCGACGTCGAGCTCGACACGGGGTCCGCCGTGGTCGTCGAGCCGATCGACGGGGTCGCGTCGCCGGAGCAGGCGCCGGTCCTGCCGTTGCCCTCGGCCCGGTTGCAGCCGGAGCAGCAGAAGGACGACGACAAGGAAAAGTCGTCCAAGAAGAAGGACCAGAAGAAGTCGTCCGAGAAGAAGGACGACGGCAAGAAGAAGGACGACGGGAAGAAGAAGTCGGACAAGAAGAAGTCGGACAAGAAGAAGTCGGACAAGAAGGACCACGACAAGAAGAAGCCGGGCAAGAAGAAGCGGAGCGACGAGCAGCGTCGATGAGGCGTACTCGATCCGACGGCGGCAGGGTTGCGGTGCCGTTCCGCATGTAGAATACTAGGTGTTATGACATCGCGAACGAGGCCGCCGTCGATCGAGCGATCGCCATCGCTCATGACGCGTCTCGCCGGCATCGGTGCGGCAGTCCTCGCCTTCGCGAGCGCCATCGAGCCGAACCTCGTTCTCCGGTACGGCCCGGTCGTCGCCATCGTGACGCTCATCCTGAGCAACCCGCGACGGCTCAGGCTCGGTTGGACCGAGGTGCTCCTCGGGCTCTTCGTCATCTGGATCGGGTACTCCCAGTTGTGGAGCGTTGCGCCGGAACGGTACCTGGTGAACGCACTCACGCTCGTGTCGTCTGCACTGATGTTCGTGGCCGTGCGGGCCGCGATCGATCGGGGGGTGAACCTCTTCGTCGTCTTCGTCGCGTACGTGAGCGGCAACTTCGTCGCGTTGGCGATGACTGCCTGGCAGCTCGTCGCGAACGGTGAGGCGGAGCTGGACGGGGACCGCGTGACGCAAGCCGGAGTCCTCAACGTCAATCACGTCGCGTACGGACTCGTCGCGTCGATCGCTCTCGTGGTGCTCCTGTGGCGTTCGTCTCTGGTTCAGCAACCGATCGTACGAGTCCTCACCATCACGCTTCTGGTGTTCCTCGTGTCGGGCGTCCTCGCAACGGGTACGCGGAGTGCTCTCCTCGCGATCCTGTGTCTGGCAGCTTGGCTCGTCATCCGGTGGCTCGGGGGCTCCCTCCGTGCGCTCACAGTGGTCGTCGTGGTCTGGTCGGTGTCCGTCAGTGCGGGCTGGCTCGACCGGGTGCTCGAACTCGTCGACTTCGGTGAGCGTGGGCGGGGCGGCTTGTCCGGCAGGCTCGACATCTGGCCTGTCGCACGCCAGCTGTGGGACCAGGACTGGATACTCGGCTCCGGGCTCGGCGCCGTGCGGTCGGCCACACCGGATCAACTCGCTTCGCACAACACGATCCTCGAGACCGGATCCACCCTCGGGTTGGTGGGACTGGTCGTGTTCTTCGCTTTCCTCGTTCTCTCGCAACGCGACCGACTGGCAGAGCTCCCGGACAGTGCCCGGGACCTTCGTCTCGGAGTGGTCATCGCGACCCTGACGCCGATCGTCCTGTCGGGCATCTGGGAGTACGACGCCTCCGGATGGGTGGCCCTCGCGCTGCTCGGTCAGCCGTTCATCGAGCGATCCACGCAGCGGCCCGTCGTCGCCGAAGGCGGCAGCGCGGTGCTGGCTTCAGGTGGGCCGCCGCTGCTGGTGGGCATCGCTGCGCGCTAGTACGGGATCGCCCATCGGGTCGTGAGCTCGCGCTCGATCGATGGGGCTCGCCTCGTCGACTTCGACGACCCCGAGGCGACACCTCCGAACCCGCCATGCGTCGGTGCTGCCCGCGGTCCCGACGTTGGAGGACGTGCGTGTGCCGGTCGGACTGGGACGGCCACGGACCCGCCCGGAGGCGTGGTGGCCGACAAGAGGTAACCGTCCAGAGCGAACCGCGCCTGGCTGCGGGCGCGGCGCGGGGTCGCGATGCGCTCAGACGAGACCGACCGCAACCACCACGCCGGACTCAGCCTCGCCGCAACGCCCCACCGTCTCGGCAGCAGGCCAAGGTCGGCTGCTCCCAGAACGGCGATCTGGCCGTGCCCTGATCCGCGCTCCTCCTTGCGTGCTTGAACCCGCACGCTCCCTCGGCACAGGAGCCGAGTCCTCCCGAGACCTGCTCGAAGCCGCCGAAGCACCGTCATGTGACCCGTTCGTCAACGTCCAGGTCGCAGTTGGCGTCCTGCTGCAGTCGCGGACCCGCCGATGGAGTTCGCACCACTGCACCACGCCCAGGAAGGCGCCGCCGTTGTGAGTTCGATGCGGCGCTGGCGGCTGGTCACTCGATCGCGAGTGCCGGCCGGAACAAGGGCGCCAGCATCCCGCTGTACTCCGGGGAGATGTGCAGGCCGTCGCGGTACAGCCAGGTTCCGTTGCGGAACGTGGAACAGACGTCATCGCGACAGATGTCCGCGAGCAGGTCGATCTGGCCTGCCCCGGTCGTCCGGATGGCCTCGGTCTCCGCGGTACGGATGGCGTGCTGGCGATCGCGCACCGATCTCTCACTGATGGTGATCCCGCACGCAGCCGGGTCCGTGAACGCCACGGCGTTCTGGCACTCGACCGGGTGCCACCAATCGCGTTGCGCACCCGGGAAGTGCGGCAGCGTCCTGATGAGGACGACGTCGAACCCTGAGCGCTGGAGATCCTCGATCCGCTGGGCCAGGCGTTCCGCCCAGACAGCCGACTTGGCCGCCGTCGTGCGCGCCACCGAGCCGTCGCCGGCCCGGAACGTGTCATCGGCGGCCAGCACCATCTCACTGGACGCGGCGATGAGGACCGTGCCGCGCGGCTGTGACCGCAACCACGATGTGGTGTCCTCGACGTAGCGTGCGCACTCGGCGCCCTTCGATGCGTCGGAGGCGCGCTGCAGTCCGATGTCGAGGAAGGGACATCCGCCCCAGGTCGCGACGACGAGCCGTCGGTCCTCGCCGACAGCTGCCGATCTCGCGGCCTCGGTGAACTGTTGGGCGTTCGAGTCGCCGAGCAGGTACACCGGTCGGCCGTCGGCGGGCCCCCAGGTGCACGGGCCGAGGTCACGCTGAGAGACCGGAGTGGTCGACAGGCACTCGTTGTAGCTGATCGGTCGGGCCAGCAGCTGGTCAGCGGCGCTCGCGAGCTTCGGATCGCCCCACGACGTGAGTGCGCCCCCGAGGACGAGGACGCTCGCAGTGCTGCCGGCCACGACTGCGATCACCGGTGCGCGCAGCGAGCGGCGCGTCGACGTGACCGCGCGGCCACGGAACGGGGTCTCGACGAATCGGTGGGTGAGCGCAGCCAGTGCGAGTGCGAGGGCGATGGCGCCGAGGACTGAGCCCTGCTGGCCGGGCCAGAGGCGCCACGCGAAGACGAGCAGCGGCCAGTGCCAGAGGTAGAGCGAGTACGAGACGTCACCGAGCCACGCGAGCGGGCGTTGCGCGAGCAGTCCGGACACCGGATTGTGACGTGCTCCGCCGGCGAGCACGAGGGCAGTCCCTGTGACGGGCAGGAGTGCCGCGGTGCCGGGGTACGCGCCGCCCGGCTCGATCCAGACGGCCGAAGCCGCGATGAGGATCAGTCCGAGGGCGACGGCGACCGGGCGCAACGCGTGCCACCGCGCTCGTGCAGGCCACAGCGCGAGCGCGGCGCCGACGGCGAACTCCCACGCTCGCGTCGGTGTCATGTAGAACGCGAACTGCGACGGGTTGGCGATGCCGGGCAGCACCGCCGAGAAGGAGAACACCAGCGAGGCCGAGAACGAGACGACGGCGACCACTGTGATGCACCAGAACAGCGTGCTCCGTCGAGATCGTCCCACTCGCCACGCGACGCAGAGCAGGAGCGGGAACAGGACGTAGAACTGTTCCTCGACACCGAGGGACCAGGTGTGCAGGAAGGGGTTCGACTGCACGTGTTCGCTGAAGTAGTCCGCCGAGATGAAGTACAGCGCGATGTTGGACATCCCCAGTGCGGCCGCGACCCCCGTGCCGGCCGACTGCTGTTGTGTGCCGAAGGGCGAGAGCAGGAGGGCGGTGCCGATCGCGGTGACGGCGAGGACGACACCCGCGGCCGGCAGGAGGCGATTGGCTCGTCGGATGGAGAACCTGCGGAGTGAGAAGCCCGCATCACTGGCGAGGTCCCTGACGACCATCGAGGTGATGACGAACCCGGAGATGACGAAGAACACGTCGACCCCGACGAACCCACCGGGCAGGGCGAGTTTCGCGTGTTCGATGACCACCAACGCGACGGCCACACCGCGGAGTCCCTGGACGTCGAGGCGAAGACCCTTGTGCTGCATCACATCAGAATATCAGATGTGATGCAATGAACTCTCGTCCGGTGACTCCGCCAGAGGTCGAGCAGGTTCGCCCGGATGCCCCGGCGCCGTACGCCCGCCGCAGGAGTCCGCGGATCCGGAGCACCGGCACGAGGTCGAGGAGACGAACGTGGGGGAGACGGCCCGCTCCCTGGCCTGCGCGGGGAGCGACCCCAGCAGACCAGCGGCCCGCGGTCTCTACCATGGTGCCGTGCCCCAGGTCCCACCCACCGAGCGCCGGCGAAGGCTGCTCCGTGCCGTCGAGCGTCACTCGGGCGCACTCGCCGCTGCTGCGCTCGCGATCGTCACCGCGATCGGGACCCTCCGGTACCACGCCGTCCACGCCGGCGACCCGGGCCACCTGAGAGTGGTCGTGCTCGGCGTGCTCCTGACGGCGGGTTCAGCGGCGACCGCGGTCCTGTCGCGGCGGGCACGGGTTCGCGAGCCGGCCGCGGTGACGCTCGCGCTCGTCGCGGTCGTCCTCGTCCTCGTCGCCCCGAGTGCCGCGTGGAGCGTGGTGCCGCTCGTGGTCCTGCTGCAGACGACCGTGCGCGTGGTGCCGGCGACCCTGGCGAGCGGCGCGGCCATCGTCGCTGCAGCGGCCTCGGTGCCGCGGCTGACCGGGAGCCAGGACCCCGGGCTCGTGGCCGGTTGCCTGCTCGCCGGGCTGGTCTTCCTGGCGGCGATCGTCCTGTCACGGTCGGCGCTCCGTGAGCGTTCCACGTCGGTCCGTCAGCTCGTCGCGACCCGGGCTCGACTCGTGGACAGCGAGCGGCGGGCGAGTGCTCTCGGGGAACGGCAGCACGTCGCCGCCGAACTGCACGACACGGTCCTGCAGTCCGTCGCCGGGGTGCTCCTGCTCACCGAGGCCGCCGAACGGTCCGGGGACGACGGGCTCGCTCGGGACGCCCGCCGTGCGCTGCGCTCCGCTGTCGCGCAGACCCGCACGCTGGTCGACGACCTGGGGTCCGGGTCGGACGACGAGGTCGACCTCGCGAGCGATTCGGCGGAGGCTGCCGCACGGGTCGGTGCGGGCTGGTCGACGACGGGGGAACCGCAGCCGCTCTCACCGTTGCGGGCGCTCGCGCTGCTCCGGACGGCCCAGGGGGCACTCGGCAACGCCGAGCGGCACGCGGACGCGACGACGATCACACTCGAGCTCCGGTACGGGGCGGATTCCGTCGTGATCGTGGTCTCCGACGACGGAGTCGGCTTCGACGTGGAGGCCGAGGTCGTGGCGGGCCCGGACGGCGGGCACGGCCTCGCGATCATGCGACGTCGGCTCGCGGCCGTCGGGGGAGCGCTCGACGTCCGATCGGACGACCACGGAACCGTCCTGACCGCGACGGTGCCGGTGGCGGAACGATGATCCGCGTCGTGCTCGTCGACGACCACCCGATGCTCCGGACCGGTGTCGCGGCCGTCCTGGGGACCTACCCCGGCATCGAGGTCGTCGGCTCGACCGGCGATCCGGACGCCGTCGTGTCCCTGGTGGAGGCGACGTCGGCGGACGTCGTGGTGCTCGACCTGGGGCTCGGTTCGCGGAACGGCGGTGACCTGCTGCCCGAGCTCGTGCAGCGCACCCGCGTGCTGGTGTTCACCGCGACGGGCACCGACGTGGCCATCATGCGCGCACTCGATGCGGGCGCGACCGGGTACCTGCTCAAGGACGCCTCGGCTGACGAGCTGTCGGCGGGCATCACGGCCGCGGCGACCGGCACCGCGGTCTACGCCGCGGCGGTCGCAGAACGCATGCTCGACCGTGGACGTCGTCCGGACGAGACCCTGACGCCGCGGGAACTCGACGTGCTGGAGCTCCTCGGCGAGGGGCTGACGAACCGCGTCATCGCCGAGCAGCTGTTCATGAGCGAGTCGACCGTCAAGACCCACCTGATCCGGGTGTTCGCCAAACTCGGCGTGGACGGGCGAGCGGGTGCGGTGGCGGAGGCCACGCGCCGCGGGATCATCGCACTGACGTGATGTGACGCGACGTGATGTGACGCGACGCGACGCGACGTGATGCGACGCGACGCGACGAACGACGGCAGCGGAGCGACCACGTGGTCGCTCCGCTGCCGATGAGGTCCGGACCCCGGGGTCAGTGAGCAGGCGTCACTTCGAGATCGCGTCGAGGCCGGCCTGCGCGTACTGCTCGTCCTGGTCACCGGACGGGGCGCCGCCGACGCCGATGCCGCCGATCGAGGCGTCGCCGTCCTTGACGGACACGCCACCGCCGAGGAACAGGGTGCCGGGCAGGTCCCTCAGGCCCGCGTTGTCGCCCGTGGCACGCTTCGCGAGCTCCGAGGTGGCCGCACCGAACGCGGCGGCCGTGTACGCCTTC
Source organism: Curtobacterium sp. PvP017 (assembly GCF_054060195.1). Classification (NCBI taxonomy): domain Bacteria; kingdom Bacillati; phylum Actinomycetota; class Actinomycetes; order Micrococcales; family Microbacteriaceae; genus Curtobacterium; species Curtobacterium sp. PvP017. Next base: position 245,504 of record NZ_JBSSCY010000004.1, on the reverse strand, counting down.
TCACGGGAGGCCTTGATCGTGTGCGACGCCGCGTTCTCACCGCGGACGAACGCCTGGAGCTGTCCGTTGCGGTCGACGACCGAGACGCTGACGAAGCCGGCGCCGTCCTCCTGCGCCGCCGCGAGCGCTGCCGAAGCGGCCTGCATCGCCTCGGTGGAGCCGAGACGCTTCGATTCGACGACGGCCTTGCCGCTGACGGACGCGGCGGTCTGCACCGAGGCGGTCTGCGCCGCGGCGGACGTCCGGTCACCGACGGTGATCGACGCGCCGGCGGTGACACCGGCGACGGCGAGTGCCGCGGCGGTCGTGGCGATGAGGGTGTGGGAGAGACGCATGGGGGCGACCTTTCGTTCGTCGTTGTGCTGCAAGCCTCCCTCCGGGGGACATGTCGGCACATCGACCGTCTGGGCAGCGGATGCGCACCGAACGGTGGACGTCAGAAATCGAACAGGTTCGCCCGGATGCCCCCGGCGCCGTACTCCCGCCGCAGGAGCCCACGGCGTCGGAGCACCGGCACCAGGTCGCCGAGCATCCGGTGGATCTGCGCCGGGTGCAGGTCACCCGAGAAGATGATGCCGTCGTTGTCGGCGTCCGACCCGAGCTCCTCGATGAAGTCCGCGAACTCGTCGGCGGTCCCGACGAAGCCCTCGCGCGAGGACACCCGCCCCTTGCGGGCCTTGCGCTCCAGGAGCGAGCGCAGGGGAGCGTCCGGGGTGTCGCCGAGCAGTCCGCGGATCGTGCCGGCGGACACGTGGTCGCCGAAGGTACGGTCCGGCAAGGGCGCGTCGAGGTCGAGCGCGAGCAGGTCGGTCTCGGAGTCGCTCGACCACGCGATCGCCGCGGTCCGGAGGTCGTCGTCGGACGGGTGCCGGGACGCCTCGACGATCCGATCGGCCTCGTCGGGCGACGACACGATCTCGGGCTTGAGGACGAACAGGATCCGCAGGTCGGCGGCGGTGCGTCCGGCGGCCTGCGCTGCGCTGATCACGCGGTCGCGGTAGTCCGACACCGCGGCGGCGGACAGCGGTGCGAGCGCGAGCTGCACGTCGGAGTGGGTGCCGGCGAACGCGAGGCCGCGACCGGAGCCTCCGGGGGAGACGACCACCGGGTCGGAGTCGAGCGGCAGGGCGTTGAGCGGGCCGTCGGCGGTGAAGTACGCGCCCTCGTGGTGGAACGCGTCGAGTTCGTCGCCGTCGGCGAAGTGCCAGTCCGAGGGATCCCCGACGTGTCCGTCGGGCCCCCACGAGTGCCAGAGTCGGCGGAGCAGCGTGAGCCACTCCTCGGCACGGTCGTACGCCTGGTCGTGCGGCAGCGGTGGCAGACCGGCGTGCCGGGCACTGCCGACGTCGGTCACGACGTTGATGCCGAGGCGTTCCGACGACAGGTGCGCCAACGTGGCGAACTGTCGCGCCGCCAGGTACGGCGGGGTGAACCCGGCGTTCACGGTCGGCGCGATGCCGATGTGCGAGGTCGCGGCGAACAGGTACGGCGCGAGCAGCAGCGGGTCGTGTTTCGGGCCGCCGTACGCCTGGCGGATGCGCAGGTCGAGCGTCGACGGGTTGCCGAGGGAGATGGCGTCCTCGGCGATGACCAGGTCCATGCCGGCCTGCTCGAGCGTGCGGACGGACTGCTGGTACAGGTCGGGCTTGGTCCAGTCGTGGCCCCAGTCCCAGTCCGAGCGCCCCCAGGCCTGCGGGCCGAATCCGCGCGAGAAGAAGTACCCGAAGTGTTGCGGTCGTGCCATCGTCTAGAGCTCCTCGGAGATCACGCGCGTGCCCGGGACCGAGTGTTCCAGGGACGCACGCTCCGCGTCGGACGCGCCACGGGCCTCCAGGCCAACGCTGCCGTCTGCGGAACGCAACGCGGCGAACCCGCGTCCCAGGTCGCGGAGCAGGTCCGCGACGTCCTCGATGCCGACCGACAGTCGGATCAGGCCGTCGTCGATGCCCTGGTCGGCGCGCTCCGCGGCGGTCTTGCCGGCGTGGGTCGTCGTCGCGGGGTGCAGGATCAGCGAGCGGACGTCACCCAGGTGGGTCATCCGGCTGAAGAGCTGGACGCTGTCGATGAAGGTGTGCGCGGCGGCTTCGCCGCCCGCCAGCGTGAAGGCGAAGACGGAGCCGGCACCACGCGGCAGGTAGCGCTGGGCGAGGTCGTGGAACGGACTGGAGGCCAGACCCGCGTGGTCGACGCTCGTCACCTCCGGCTGTGCTTCCAACCACTGCGCCACCGCCAGCGCGTTCGCGCTGTGGCGTTCCACGCGCAGGCTCAGCGTCTCGATGCCCTGGCGGATCAGGAACGCGTTGAACGGCGACGGGGTGGGGCCGATGCGCGAGGCGACGACGTCGCGCGCGAAGACGACGAACGCGCGGTTGCCGTAGCGCTCGACGTAGCTCTCGCCGCCGAGCGACCGCTCCGGGCTGGTGAGGTGCTGCCAGCGCTCGGGGGAGGCGGACCAGTCGAACGTGCCGCCGTCGACGACCACGCCGCCCAGTCCCGCGCCGTGACCGGAGAGGAACTTCGACGCCGAGTGGATGACGATGTCGGCGCCGTGCTCGACCGGCCGGACCAGGTACGGCGTCGCCAGGGTGTTGTCGACGATCAGGGGGACCCCGGCACGGTGGGCGGTGTCGGCGACGCCGGTGATGTCGAGGACGTCGTTCTTCGGGTTCGGGATCGTCTCGGCGAAGAACGCCTTGGTGTTCGGGCGGACCAGGCGCGCCCACTCGTCGAGGTCGCGCTGGTCGGCGACGAAGTCGACCTCGATGCCGAGGCGGCCGAGGTTCTGCACGAGGAGCCCCTTGGTGCCCTCGTAGATGCTGCGGGCGGCGAGGACGTGGTCGCCGGCCTGCAGGAGCCCGAGGAACGCGATGGTGGCTGCCGCCTGTCCGCTGCCGACCAGGATCGCCTCGACGCCGCGCTCGAGCAGGGCGACGCGGCGCTCGACGTCGGCGTTCGTCGGGTTGCCGAGGCGGGTGTAGGTGTAGCCGTCCTCGGTGCCGGCGAAGCGGTCGCGCGCCTGGTCGAAGTCGTCGAAGAGGAAGCCGGAGGACATGTGGATGGCGGGGATCCGTGCGCCGTGCCCGGCATCGGGCACGAAGCCGCCGTGCACCTGTTCGGTCGAGAAACCGTGATCGTCGTTCGCCATGGGACACCTCCGGGAGTCGTCTGGCGGTAGCCTCGCAGCCTTCGCCGTGCGGACAGTCGTTTGCGGCGTTCCGTTACGCAGGGCGGGGACGCGGCGCCGGTCCCGATGCGGAACGACGAGGTCGACGTCGTACGACATCGAGGACGTCGTTCCGGGTCGACCAGCGCCCGTCAGCCGCGGTGACCGACCGATGCGATGGCCGCCGACAGCCGGCCGGGCAGCCCCGGCGGGATCTCGGCCGGCAGCGCATCGAGCGCGAACCAGCGGACGTCGTCGCTCTCATCGCTGACGGCCGTCACCACCGACGGGTCGGCGAGGGCGACGAAGCCGACGTCCCAGTGCGCCGCGCAGGCGAACCCGCCGCCGAGCTCGTGCCGGTCCAGGTCCGCGATGCGGCCGTCGACGAGCTCGAGGTCGGTGATGCCGGACTCCTCGCGGGCCTCGCGACGAGCGGCGTCGGCCAACGAGGCATCCGACGGCTCGAGGTGCCCGCCGAACTGCACCCAGAAGCCGCCCTTGCGGTGCAGGCAGAGCAGCACCCGGGCCAGGTCGGGCGAGAACACGAAGCACGACGCGGTGAGGTGCTCCGGGCCGCCGTCACGCCACAGTGAGGCATCCCCTCCGGCGGCGACGAACGCGGCGAACGCATCGCGGTGCCGATCGTCAGCGGTGGCGAGGGCGGTGGTGACGGTGTCGAGCAGCACCGCACCATCCTCCCAGGTGTGATGACGACGACGCGGTGGGTGGCGACGACGCGGAACGACGAGGTCGACGTCGTACGACATCGAGGGCGTCGTTCCGGGTCGACCAGCGCCCCTCGTCAGAAGAGTGCGCGCACGCCCGCGACCACGGTGTCCCAGACCTCGAGCAGTGGGACCCGTGCGAGCCACACCGCCAGGCCGTTCACCAGTACGAACAGCACGAACCAGACCCCGGCCGGCACCCGCATCTCGGCTGCGGCGATGTGGAAGTCCGTCTGCACGCGGGCACCGGTGAGCAGCCACCGTGCGACCTGCACGACGGACCGCAGTCCGTCGACGACGAAGAACGCCCCGACGGCGGCGACCACGAGCACCGTGGTCTCGGACGGACGCAGTGCCACCCACAGCGCCAGGACGTCGAACCCGAGCACGACGAGCAGCCCGAACCAGTTCCGCACGAACACCAGCGCCACGAGCCCGATCACACCGAGCACCGCGACGGGCAGCCATCGCGAGCCGTGCAGCACCCCGGTCACCAGGAGCACCCCGGCCCAGAGCGGCCCGCTGTACCCGGCGTAGAGGTTGAGGATCCGGACGAGCCAGCGGATGCCGCCGGGCACCCGGCCGAGCTGGACCCAGGCCTCGCCGGAGCCGTCCGGATGCAGGTCGATGCGCTGGATGCGGCCACCGAACGGGACGACGACGACGCAGTGCCCGACCTCGTGGGCGATGGTCGCGGCGATCCGGGCGACGCGTCCGATGAGCGGCAGGAACGGCAGGAGCGCGCCGACGACGAGCGCGACGAACACGAGGGGCGGGGCTGCGGTGGTCAAGGGACCAGCATCGCAGCCGTGTCCCGCGAACTGCCCGAGACCCAGCCCAACCGTGCCCGTCAGCCCAGGGCGGTCGGCCCCGCCACCACGACGACGAGCACCGTCGTCATGGCGATCGCGAACGCGGTGAGCACGACCAGGAACGTCGTCAGGTGGTTCATCCGGCCGCGCATCACTCGACCGTCACCGACTTCGCCAGGTTGCGCGGCTTGTCGACGTCGCAGCCGAGCTGCAGCGCGAGTTCGCGGGCGAGCATCTGCAGCGGCACGACGGCCTCGAGCGGGCCCCACGGCGCGGCCATGGCGCCCCAGGCGAGTCCGCCGGTGCCGCGGCTGCCGAGCGCCGGGATGTCCGACCCCTCGCCGCCGATGGTGATGACGAAGCCGCCGCGGGCGCGGACCTCGGCGATCGCGGACTGGATCTTCGGCTCGCCGTGGTCGACCACGACGACGGGCGTGCCCTCGTCGACGAGTGCGAGCGGCCCGTGCTTCAGTTCGCCGGCCGGGTAGGCCTCGGCCCAGCGGTAGCTGAGCTCCTTGAGCTTGAGCGCGCCCTCGGCGGCGTACGGCAGGCCGGCACCGCGGCCGAGGAACAGGAAGCCGGTGGCCTCCTTCACGCTCGACACCAGGAGCGGCATCCGGTCGGCGGACACCTGGGTGGCGTGCTCGATGCGTGCCGGCAGGTCGAGGAGTTCGTCGACGAGCGCGTGGGCGCGTGCGACCTCGATGCGGCCGGACGCGACGAGCGCGGAGATCACCGCGGCGACACCGACGACGACCTGCGCCGTGAACGTCTTCGTCGCGGCGACACCGATCTCCGGGCCGGCGTGGCAGTCGAGCACGGCGTCGGCGCGACGGGCCAGCGAGGAGTGCATGTTGTTCGTCAACGCGAGCACCGGGTGGCGGTCCTCGAACCGGTCGAGCGCACGGAGGACGTCGGCGGTCTCGCCGGACTGGCTGATCGCGACGACCAGGGTGTCCGGGCCGAGGACGGCCTGGTCGGCCTCGCTGGCGACGACGATGTCGGTCGGCACGCCGCCGATGCCGCGCAGGGCGGTGGCGATCACCTGGCCGGCGTTGAGCGAGGTCCCGCAGGCGACGATCGCCAGGCGTTCGAAGGCGGGCAGCCCGAGGCCGACCCACATGCTGCCGTCCGCGGTGCGCCGGGCGATCCGGTCCAGGATCGTGCTGACGACGTCGGCCTGCTCGCCGATCTCCTTCGCCATGTGGTCCGGGTGGTCGCCGAGGTCCAGCGCGGTCGCGGCGAACGGCGAGGGGGTGGGGAACGGCACGGGCACCGTGATCCCGTTCGACGACCAGGTCCAGGCCTCGCCGAGCTCGACGACGTCACCGTCGCGGAGCGCGACGAAGGTCTCGCACCACTCGGCGATCGCACCGATGTCGCTCGCCACGAAGTCGCCGCGGGCGGACCGGGCGACGACGAGCGGGGAGCGGTCCGCGGCCACGACCATCCGGCCGTCGCGGGCGTCGAGGACGACGATCGCCCACGACCCCTCGAGCTGCGCGGTCGCGATCTGCACGGCGAGCATCAGGTCCGGGTCGACGGCCAGGGCGCGCTCGACGAGGTGCGCGATGACCTCGGAGTCGACCTCGGAACGGAACCGGTGCCCCTGCGCCTCGAGCATGTCGCGCAGGCGGTCGGCGTTCTCGATGATGCCGTTGTGCACGATGCTGATCCGGCGCGAGCAGTCGGCGTGCGGGTGGGCGTTCGCCTCGCGCACGGCGCCGTGCGTCGCCCAGCGGGTGTGGCCGATGCCGACACCGGTCAGGGCGTCGCCGGACCGGGCGGCGACGAGAGTGCGCAGGTCGCCGACACGGGACACCGAACGGATCGTCTCGGTGCTCCCGGTGGCGGTCCGGACGGCGATGCCGGCGGAGTCGTAGCCGCGGTACTCGAGTCGCTCGAGTCCGTCGAGCAGGTAGGGCGTCGCGTCGTCAGACACGCGGGCCGCGATGATGCCGCACATCGGCTGTCCCTTCGGGGGAACGGGGTGGGGGAGTGGAGCGGGGTTCGGCACCGACCGCCGTCGGGTCTGCCGCGCGTCCGGGTCCTCGCGGTCCTGACCGGCGCCCGTCCTCGGATCAGGCGAGGACGGACGACGGAGCGGGTGGGCCACGAGGTTCGGGTACCGGACGGGGTACCGCGGTCTGGCCCCTGGGGAGGGGCACGGCGGTCGGTGCATGAGAAGCCTCACCCGGCGACGCCGCCACGGCAACAGTCGTCGACTGCTCTTGCGGTTCCCCGCGTGCGGGGGACGCCGCGGTGCGGTCGCGTGCGGACTCCCGCAACGTGCGCGCGCAACGCACGCCGCGTTCTGGACAAGGAAAAGGCGGACGGGAGGCCCGGTACCAGCTGGTACCGGGCCTCCCGTCCGCCTCGTGGTCGCGTCGACTACGTGAGCAGCGCGACCAGGTGGGAGCGCGACCGCGCGCCCACCTTGCGGTAGATCTGCGTGAGCCGCAGCTCCACCGTGCGCTGCGACATGAACAGCGACGACGCGATCTCGCGGTTGCGGTAGCCCTCCGTCACCTTCTGCACCACGGCGCGTTCCTCGGCCGTGAGCGAGGTGAGCACCGCGGAGGCGTCCGGAGCGCTCCGGGGCGTCCCCGGCATCGACGCGGACAGCACCGGTGCGGACCGGAGCGACGACCCCGTGCCGAACGGCGGCATGGCCGCTGCCGGTGCGGGGGTGACGAGGGGACGGCGCATGCCGGCCGCCTCGTACGCCGCGGCCGCTGCTGCGCCCAGACGCGGACGCTCGGCGGGGTTGCCGACGACCGCGAGGGCCGCGAACGTCCGTGCCCGTTCGAACTGCGAGTCGTGCGGCTGGAACAGCTCCAGCGCGCGGCGACGGGCCGTGTCCCGGGTGGTGTCGTCGGCGACGAGCGCGAGGCTCCTCGCCAGCACGAGCGCACCCCAACGACCCGGTCGGGCGTGGTGGTCCGCAGCGAGTCGCGCCGTGATGGTGCGGGCGTCGTCGATCCGTCCGAGGCGCGCGTACGCCTCGACCAGGTCGCCGAGGTGCCGGAGCACCGCGGGGTTCCGCAGGGACCGGCCGATGGCGTCCGCCGCTTCGAGTGCGGCGGCTGCCTCCTCCAGTCTGCCGTCGAGCAGCAGGACCCGACCGCGGAGCGCGTGCAGCTTCGCCGTCGCACCCCACAGGCGGCTCGTCGAACGGTGCTCGAGGCACCGGTCCACGACCGCCAGGGCTTCGGCGGAACGCCCCTCGGCGAAGTGCCGCCAGGCGATCGCGATGGCCCGCGACGGCTCACGGAGCCGCTCGACCACCGAGGAACCGGCCTCCCACACGTCGATCGCGCGGAGCGCCTGCCGGAAGTTCCCGGAGCGCACCTCGTTCTCGGCGGTCAGGTAGCGAGCTGCCTCGATCCACACCGGTGCCGTCTGCGGGCCCCGGGCGAGCACGAGTGCGAACACCCGACGCGCGCTCCGGTACCGCTCGGCGATGCTCAGCGCGTGGGCGAGGAGCAGCAGGGCCGGGTCGGACATCGCCAGCAGCACCGACGTCGCGAGTCCGTCGTGCAGGTCGGTGTCCGCCGGCAGGGTGCCGTCGATCGCGGCGATGAGCTCCCGCGCGGTCGTCGTGATCTCCAGCGTGTGCGGAGACGCCGACGCCTCGAGGGGCTCCACACGGTGCAGGAGGTCCCTCGCTTGGTCGAGCTCCCACGCCTCGGCACGGAAGCACGCCACCATGGCCATCAGCCCGGCGATCGCGTCCACGTCGGCCGGCTCGGTCGCGTCCACCGACACGAGGAGCTCGTCCGCGTGCACGGCGTCGCCACTGAGGTACTGCGCCGAGTACTGCAGGCGCAGCCGGCGGACCTCGTGCGCAGTCGTCCGGAACGGACGGAGCGCGGCGAGGTAGCGCGCGGCGTAACCGAGCATCCGGTTGCCGAGCAGGGCCTCGGCGACCCCGAGCAGCGCGACGAGCTCGTCCTCGGTGCCGCCACCGACGTGCAGGGCACGCTCGGTGAGGGCGATCGCGGCGTGCACGTTGCCGTCCACCACGTAGGACCGTGCGGCGCTGAGCAGCGCGACCACGTCGGGGACGTCGTCGACGAAGCTCCGGTGCCACGCGGCGGCCCGCGGGTCGGACTCGGCGCTCGCCGTGGCCAGCGCGGCGTGCGCCGCGCGGCGGTCACGGGCGGGCATCCGCCAGTACAGCGCGGACCGGACCAGGGGGTCGCGGACCGTCACGCTCTGACCCCGCACGGTGGCGAGGCCTGCTCCGACCAGGTCGTCCAGCTCGTCCCGGTCCCAGGCCGTGGTCTTCGCGACCGGCACCAGGGCGAGCTTCGCGAGGACGTCCAGATCTCGTCCCGCGGCGGACCCGAGTGCGAGCGCCGCGAGGGCCTCGGTCGTCGGAGTGGGTCGGAGCGGGAGCACGATCGGCTCCGCACCGGTGAGCTGCTCGCGGCTGAGCACCGCGAGCTGTTCGCGGAGTGCGCCGGGGTTGCCACCGGTCTCCGCGGCGAGGACGGCGAGGACGCCGTCGTTCGCCTCTTCCGGTGCCATCGACCGGGCGAGGATCAGTGCCTCGTCGGACGGCAGCGGCTCGATGCGGAGCGCCGGCAGGGCCGCGAGCGGACCGTCCGACGGCACCGAACGGACCGTCGCCACGACGCGCAGGGCGGTGCCCGCGAGTCGGCCGGCGAGGAACGCGATGAGCTCCTGGCTCTCGACGTCCATGCGGTCGAGGTCGTCGATCAGCACGAGCGTCGGCGGCAGGGTGAGCGCGTGCACGGCGTCGAGGAAGTCGTGCGCCGCCGCCAGTCCGGCGGTCACGGGGACCGCCGTCTCGCCCGTCTGCAGGAGATGGGCGATGTGGGCCGTCGCACGGGGGTCGTCGAGCGCGGTGAACAGGGAGGTCACGCCGGCCAGGGGCCAACGGGATTCACTCCCGTTGACACCGACCCGCACGACGGGGAGGGAAACGCGGTTCGAGACCGCGTCGAGGACGCTGCTGCGTCCGGAACCAGGGTCGCCGACCACGACCATCGCGGACTCCCGAGGGAGTACAGCGAGGGTCGCGATCCGGTCGACCTCGAGACGTCGACCGGTGAGTGCCATGACTCACCGGCCTCCGGGCCCGGAAGCGGATCCTGCGGAGAGGTCGTCGGCGAACGCTGCGTTCGCTGCGACGGGGCGCCGTGAGGCGGACCGGACTGCTGCACGGTGGGTGGCCGTGTCGGAGTGCGGACGGGAGGCGGCGACTGCGCGCGCGCCGGAGCTGTCGTGGATTGGATGCGGTCGACGAGTGAGGGTGCACTCGGTTCCGCTCGGGAACGATGATGTCATCGTCTGTATCACCCCTCGGGTTAGGGTCTTCGGACGAACACGGTCGGTCTGCGCTCATGTACTCGGATCTAGGGAATCCGGGTCAGCGCGTGACCTTCCGCATGAGCACGATAACTCAGGTACTGGCCATCTGAGCCGCCCCGCGCACCCCGTATCCGGCAACGGTGCCCCCAGTCCGGGGGGCCACGACGAGGGGGTGTCACCCGCCCGGGGGTGGGTCTCGCCCGCCCGGAGGCCGGTCGGTGTACGAACGATGGTGATGTCCAGCGCTGACCCGACCGACGCCCGCCTCGACGACCGCACGCGTTGGAGGGCCTTCGCCGTGTGCGTCGCCGTGGCGGCCCTGACCATCCTCGACCTGTCGAAGGTCAACGTCGGACTGCCGTCGATCGAGCAGTCCCTCCACGCCACCAGCTCGTCGCTCCAGCTCATCGTGGCGGGGTACGCCCTGGCGTTCGGTCTCGCCCTCGTGCCCGCCGGTCGGCTCGGCGACCTGAAGAGCCGCCGCGCCCTGTTCATCGTCGGGCTCGTCGCGTTCACCGTGTCGAGCCTGCTCTGTGCCGTGGCACCGACCATCGAGGTGCTCATGGTCACGCGGATCCTGCAGGGCTTCGCCGCGGGCACGCAGATGCCGCAGGTGATCGGGCTCGTGCAGCAGCTGTTCCGCGGGCCGGAACGCGGACGGGCCTTCGGGCTGTTCGGCGCCATGATCGGCATCTCCACCGCGCTCGGCCCGACCATCGGCGGTGGGCTCATCGCGATCGGCGGTGAGGAGAACGGGTGGCGCCTGCTGTTCTGGATGAACGTGCCGCTCGGCCTCGTCGCCCTGTTCTTCGCGGTGAAGCTCCTGCCCAAGGGAGCGCAGGGACAGGCGAAGGACCGCGAGCTCGACATCGTCGGCATCCTGCTGCTCGGCGCCGCGATCATCACGCTGATGCTGCCGTTCGTGCTCACCACGGGTGCTGGTGACTCCGGCGCGCGGTGGCTGTGGCTCGTCGGGTTCGTGGTGTTCCTCGGACTGTTCGTGCTCTGGGAAGTCCGGTACAAGCGGCAGGGCAAGTCGCCGGTGGTGCACTTCGAGCTGTTCCGGCTGTCGTCGTACCGCATTGGGCTGTCGATCGTCGCCGTCTACTTCGCGGCGATCCCGGCGTCCTTCCTGATGGTGACGCTCTTCCTGCAGGAAGGCCTCGGACTCTCCCCGCTGTTCGCCGGCATGGTGAGCATCCCGTTCGCGGCCACGAGTGCCGTCGGGTCGTACATCGGCGGTCGGATCGTCGACCGGGTCGGGCGGGCACTGGTGGTGTTCGGGCTGTTCATGGTCGTGGTCGGCTTCGTGCTGCTCATGCTCGCCGCGGTCCTGACCCCGCCGGAGGTCACGCCGTGGGCGATGGCCGGGGCGTTCCTGGTCGGCGGGCTCGGCGGCGGGTTCGTGGTGTCGCCGAACCAGACGCTCACCCTGGCCGAGATCCCCGTCGAGCAGTCCGGCGTCGCCGGGTCCATGCAGCAGCTCGGGCAGCGCGTCGGGACCGCGATCGGCACCGCGGTGGCGACGAGCATCTTCTACGGGATCGTGCGGGGTTCCGCTGCCGTTGGCGACGGGTCCGGGGGGAGTCGGCTCGACGCGTACCACGACGCATTCCGGAGCGGCACGACGTTCACGGTGTCGCTGATGGCGCTCGCACTCGTGCTGGCCGTCGGGGACCTGGTGGTGCGGCGGCGTGCGGCTCGGCGCGAGGCCGCGGCGGCCTGATCGACTCGGAACGACACCGTCGACGTCGTCCGACGTCGACGGTGTCGTTCTGCGTCGCGCTAGCGGCGGATGACCTCGACGACGGCATCGTGCACCAGGCCGTTCGTCGCGAGCGCGCTGCCGTGCCAGGCTCCAGGGTCGCCGTCGAGCGAGGTGAAACGTCCGCCCGCCTCCTCCACGATGGGGACGAGGGCGGCGATGTCCCACGGCTTCAGGTCGGGTTCGCCCGCGATGTCGATGACGCCCTCGGCGACCAGCATGTACGACCACATGTCGCCGTAGGCGCGCGTGCGCCAGACCCTGCGCGACAGGTCGACGAGCGCGTCGAGCCGGTCGTCGTCGTCCCACTGCTGGATGCTGTTGTAGCTCAGGCTCGCGTCGGACAGGTCCGCGACGCCGGACACGCGGAGCGCGCCGTCGAACGAGTGCGCGCCGAGCCCCTCCGCCGCCCACCAGCGCTTGCCGAGCGCGGGGGCGCTCACCACGCCGAGCACGGGGCGACCGTCGACCGCCAGGGCGATGAGCGTCGCCCACACCGGCACGCCGCGCAGGTAGTTCGCGGTGCCGTCGATCGGGTCGACGACCCACTGGCGGTGGCCCTCGCTCGTCGCCTCGGCGCCGGTGTCCGCCGTCGTCTCCTCGCCGAGGAACGCGTCGTCGGGCCGTTCCGTCGCGATCCGCTCGCGCAGGGCGTGCTCGACGGCCTGGTCGGCATCGGTGACGTGCGTGCTGTCGGCCTTCTTCGACACGTGCAGGTCGGCGGCGCGGAACCGCTCGAGGCTGATCGTGTCGGCGATGTCGGCGAGCGAGCGGGCGAAGTCCAGGTCGGCGCTGAGGTCCACGGGTCGAGCGTAGCGGGGCTACGCGGCGACGACCTCTTCCTCCTCGAGCCGGGTGACCTCGCGCTCGCGGGCGATGCGCGTGCGGCGGGCGACGAGCCCGTGCACGACCACGCAGAGCAGGACCGCCGCGGCGAGCCAGAGTGCGAGGACCAGGGACGACCGGCCGAGGGAGGCGTCCGGGAAGTACTGCAGGTCCTGCGCTGCCTGCAGCCACGCGGCGCCGCTCCAGAAGGAGTGGAGCGCGGAGAAGAACCCGGGCACGAACGACGCCTGGAAGATCCCGCCGGACGACGTGAAGTTGAGCATCACGAACAGCATCGTGAGCACCGGAGTGGTCCACCGCCCGAGCACCGGGTGCAGGCCCACGCCGATCGCGACGATGATCGCGTCGTACAGCCAGGCGAACAGGAACACCTGCCAGTGGTGCGTGGTGATGACGCCGTAGATCGGTCCGGCGACGATGATCCCGATGCCGGCGACGACCCCGGCGGTGGCGAGCCCGACCACCGCGGTCCACACCGCGCGGAGCTTCGTCGCGACGGACGCCACGGCGATGGCCGATGCGTAGCCGCCGACGCTCAGCGCGACGAGCAGGAAGAACAGCCCCTGCCCGGTGCTGTCCTGCTCGCCCGTCGGGACGACGTCGACCACCCGGAACGGCACGTGCTGCTCGTACGCGATCGGCAGGAAGACCTTCTGCGCGGCGGAAGCGGTCGTCTCCGACGCAGCCGTCGAGACGTAGAGCGTCGCGCCCGTGGTGGTCGGGGCGTACACGGCGGCGAGGTCGCGGTCGCGGATCTGCCGCTCGGCGTCCTTGGTCGAGGCGACGACGTGGGCGACGAGCGCGCCGTCGGACTCGTCGGTGACGGTCTGGGCGAACACCTGGGTCGCGGCGGACTGCCCGACGATGCCGACCGGCAGCTCCTTCGGCGCGGGTGCGTGGAAGGCGCCGAGGTAGGCGAGTCCCATGCCGGCGGCCAGGAAGAGCGGCACGAGGATGTGCGTGGCGAAGGTCAGGAGCACCCGTCCGAGGCCGGCGGGGCGCAGGACGCTGTCGGTGCGCTGCGGCTTCGGGGCCCTGGGGGACTTGTGCGTGGGGGAGTGGTGCGCGTGCGACGTCGTTGTCGTGCTCGAGGACGGGGCGTCGACGGCGGGGGTCGGCGCAAAGTTGTACTTTGCAACTTCAGACACGAGGGTCCACTGTACAACACTGCTGCACACGTGTCGACGCGGGGTCGGGCGGAGTGACACGCCCGAGCCCACTCCGCCGAGGTTCCACAACACGCCGCGCGCTGTTCGCCGAGGTTCCACGAACGGCCCGTGACGCCGCCGAGATGTGCAGATTTCGGAACCTCGACGGGACGGCACGGGCGCGGCGGGACGGGACGGGACGGGCGCGCCGGGCTACTCCAGGCCGGGGTCGGACGCGCCCATGCCGGTCAGCAGTGCGCGGAACGAGTCGAGCCGTTCGACACCCGTCGGCCCGAGCTCGCCGTCCTGCACCCGGTCGACGATCTCCCAGTCGTGCGCCTGCGCCAACGGGATGCCGTCCCGCGCGGGCCGCACCGGGATCGCGTGCGAGGCGAACGCGCGGAAGACGTTCGCCGGGTCGACGTGCCCGAGGCCGAACGACCGCACGCCGGGGGTGTCGATGATCCAGCCGCCGTCCCGCACCCGCAGCGCGATCGACGACGACGAGGTGTGCCGCCCGCGACCCGTCACCGAGTTCACGACACCGATCGCCCGCGTCGACCCGGTCAGGGCGTTCACGAGCGTCGACTTGCCGACGCCCGAGTGCCCGACGGTCACGGTGACCTTGTCGTCGAGCAGGTCGTGCAGCGCCTCGAACGGCACGTCGTCGGACCGGCTCGTCACGATCCGCAGGTCCAGGCACGCGAAGTGCGCCAGGAACGGGGCAGGGGCGGCGAGGTCGGTCTTCGTGATGCAGAGGATCGGGTCGAGGCCGGCGTCGAACGCGGCCACCAGGTACCGGTCGATGAGCCGGGTGCGGGGCTCCGGGTCGGCGGCCGCGACGACGATGAGCATCTGGTCGGCGTTCGCCACGATGACGCGCTCGACCTCGTCGGAGTCGTCCGCACTGCGACGGAGCAGCGTGGTGCGCTCGGCGACCTTCACGATGCGCGCCAGTGACCCGGGGTCGCCGGAGACGTCGCCGACGAGCGACACGTGGTCGCCGGTGACGACGGACTTCTTGCCGAGCTCGCGGGCCTTCGTCGCCGTGATGACGTGCTCGTCACCGGAGCCGGAGCCGGAGCCCGTCCCCACCAGCACGCCGAACCGCCCGCGGTCGACGTTCGTCACCCAGCCGACGGGTGCGTCGTCGTAGGTCGGCCGCGTCTTCGTGCGGGGTCGGTTGCCCTTCGGGTTCGGACGCACCCGCACGCTCGACTCGTCGTACTGTCCGTACGGCTCGTCCGCGTCGGAGTCGTCACCGTCGACGTCGTCCCACCAGCTCATGCGCTCAGACTCCCGGAACCGAGTCGAGCGAGCCGGAGGAGGCGACCATCGCCGCCCACAGCTCGGGGAACTGCGGCAGGGTCTTCGCCGTCGACCCGATGTCGTCGACGGCGACGCCGTCGACGACGAGCCCCACGATGGCGCCGGCCGTCGCCATCCGGTGGTCGTCGTACGCGGCCCAGTCGCCGCCGTGGAGCGCGGCAGGCTCGATCCGCAGGCCGTCGTCGAGTTCGTGCACCGAGCCTCCCGATCGGTTCACGTCCGCCGCGAGCGCGGCGAGGCGATCCGTCTCGTGCCCACGCAGGTGGCCGATCCCGGTGATCTCGGTCGGCTCGCCGGCCAGTGCCGCCAGCGCGACGAGCGCCGGTGCGAGCTCGCCGCCGCGGCTGAGGTCCAGGTCGAGACCCGGCAAGGAGGCCCCGCCCCGGATCCCGACGCCGCCGTCGACGACCAGGTCGTCACCGTCTCGGGCCACGGTCGCGCCCCACAGGGGCAGGAGCGTCTCGAGGTCGGCGCCGACCTGCGTGGTCGCGCGCGGCCAGGTGCGGATGCGGACGGTGCCGCCCGCGACGAGCGCGGCGACCGCGAACGGTGCGGCGTTCGACAGGTCGGGCTCGATCGTGACGTCGCGCGCGCCGATCGGGCCGGGGTGGACGACCCACTCGCCGACCGCGGGCTCGTCGACGGTCACGCCGCGGGCACGGAGCGCGGCGACGGTCATCTCGATGTGCGGCAGGCTCGGCAGTCGTTCGCCCACGTGGGTGAGGTGCAGGCCCTCGTCGAAGCGCGGCGCGGAGAGCAGCAGGCCCGAGACGAACTGGGACGACGCCGACGCATCGATCGACAGGGCGCCACCCCGGACCGAGCCGGTGCCGGTGAACGCGAACGGCATCGAGCCGTCGCCGTCGTCGGTGACGTCGACGCCGAGGTCGACGAGCGCCCGGATGATCGCGTGCATCGGACGCTTGCGGGCGTAGGGGTCGCCGTCGATGACCACGGGGCCGACGGCCAGGGCAGCGAGGGGCGGCAGGAACCGCATCACGGTGCCGGCGAGCCCGCAGTCGACGCGCACGTCGCCGTGCATCGGCGCCGGGGTGATCCGGAGGTCCGGGCCGTACGGGTTCGGCTGCTCGCCCGGTGCCGGTTCGACCTCGTCGATCCCGACGCCGAGCTGCCGGAGCCCCGCGATCATGAGCGCCGAGTCGCGGGAGTGCAGCGGCAGGCGGATGACGGAGGGGCCGTCCGCGAGGGCGGCGAGCACGAGCTCGCGGTTCGTCAGCGACTTCGAGCCGGGCAGCGCGACGTCGCCGCGCAGGGGGCCGCGCGCGAGCGGGGCGATCCAGGGGGCCGGGTCCGCGGCGGGCTGTGCACCGCTCCGGGAATGCGTCGTGTCTGCCATCGGTTCACAAGACTACTGAAACGATCGGGAGGACCCTTGGCGACAGCACTCGCACCATCGCGGACGCGCCTGCCCGGCGTGTCCACGTCGCTCGCTCTAGACTGGCCCGCGATGACGACCGACGAGCCGCAGGCAGCACCGCACGACCTGGTCGAGGAGACCGAGGAGCAGCTCGACGCGGTCGAGGCGGAAGACGAGGCGTCGTTCGTCGACGCCAAGACGGTGCCGGCCGACGAGCTCCGCGCCCTCTTCGAGACCCAGGCGCTGCCCTTCATGGACCAGCTGTACGGCGCGGCGATGCGGATGACCCGCAACCCGGCCGACGCCTCGGACCTCGTGCAGGAGACGTTCGTCAAGGCGTTCGCCGCGTTCCGTCAGTTCAAGCAGGGCACGAACCTGAAGGCCTGGCTGTACCGGATCCTGACGAACACGTTCATCAACACGTACCGCAAGAACCAGCGGAACCCGTACCAGGGCACCATCGACGAGCTCGAGGACTGGCAGCTGGGCGGCGCGGAGAGCGTCACCCAGTCGATCTCCGCACGGTCCGCCGAGGCCGACGCGATCGACCACCTGCCGTCCTCTGCGGTCAAGGACGCCCTGCAGGCCATCCCGGAGGACTTCCGGATGGCCGTGTACTTCGCTGATGTCGAGGGCTTCTCGTACCAGGAGATCGCCGACATCATGAAGACCCCCGTGGGGACGGTCATGAGCCGTCTGCACCGTGGTCGCCGGCTCCTCCGGGGGCTCCTGGCGGACCACGCCCGTGAGACCGGCATCGTCCCGGACGCAGCGTCGACGGCGACGATGCGCGGACGAGGCCGGAAGACTGCCGCGACCGAGGGTCGCGTCGATGGGAAGGAAGCACGATGAGCGGCTGCGACTGCTCCAAGGCGAAGGCCGAGCTCGAGGAGTTCCTGCACGGGGAGCTCTGCCGCGAGGACGCGGCGGACATCCGTGAGCACATGGACGACTGCGAGGACTGCACGACCGAACACCGCGTCGGCGTCGTCCTGATCGAGACCGTGCGCCGCGCGTGCAAGGAGACCGCTCCGGAAGAACTGCGTGGCGAGATCCTCGCGCGCATCCGGCTGGAGCAGTCCACCCACTGACGAAGCCGCGGGCTCAGCGTCCGGCGGCGTGGTGCGCTGCGATCGTCGAGGCGTCCAGCACGTCGTCGTACACGCGGACCGTGTCGACGTCGCCGGTGAACGCGTACCCACCGGCGTTCGGCCATCCGGCCAACGTCTGCCGGCCCGCTCGCCAGTGCCCGTCGTACTGTCGGAGTGACACGGCGTCGGTCCGGGCGTCCTGCTGCACCCCGTCGAGCCAGAGGGTCATCGACCGTGGTTGGAACGTCGCGACCACGTGGTGCCACTCGCCGTCGGTGACCACGGCGGACGAGCCGAGGGTGAACTTGAACTGGTTGCCCGAGCCCTCGACGCCGAACCGGAGGCGTCCGCCGGCGTCGAGGTAGAGGTGCCGGTCACGGTACGTGGACGCGGCGTTCCGGTCGGATCCGAACCCGAACAGGCGACCGCCGTCCGTGTCGGTGGTCCGGAACCACACCTCGAGCGTGAACGCGTTCGGGGCGCTCACGGCGGTGTCGGTGACGGCCCACGTCTCGGCGCTCCCGGTGGTCCCGAACGCCGCGTGGGGGTTGTCCGCGCAGCTCCCGATCGTCCGGGTCCCGTCGCCGATGAACTGCCCGTCGGCACCGGTCCCACTCGAGTCGGTCACGAGCCGGTCACCCTTGTCGGCGAAGTCCCACGCGAGCACTGCACCGGGTGCGGGGTCGTGGAAGCACCCGAACGTCTGGCTCCGGAGCGACGAGGCGGAGTTCGTGGTGCCGCTGAACCCCGCCGCCGCCATCGTGCTGAGGACGATCGTCGTGGCAGCCAGCGCGGCGACGATCGGCAACGAGGTCGACGTCGGCCGCACCACACCGACCGGGGTCAACGCTCGAGTGTGCAGGTCCCACCGTGGCGTCCCGCACCGTCGGCACGGCCGGCCGGCCACGATGTCCCGGTCGGCCCGTGCCAGGACGGCGAGGACTGCGACGACGGCGGCTGCGAGCGCCACCGAGGTCCACGCTCCTGACCGGATCCACACCGTGGGCAGGCCGATGCCGGGGAAGCGGAGGACGCCGACACCGTGGACGGCCGTCGGGGCGACCGGGGTCCGGTCGGCCTCGGCGTTGGCGTCGCCGCGGAGCCGGAGTCCCCCGTTTCGCTCGATGCGTTCGAGGCGGTGCAGCCGGAGCCGCTCCTCGTGGTCGGGGTCGTCGACGAGCAGGACCCGGCCGGGCGTGACGGCCTCGGCATCGACGGGCATCGCCGCCACGACGTCACCGGCCCGGATGCCGGGTGCCATCGAGTCGGACGCGACGGTGGTGACCTGCCACCCGAACGCCGCGGGCAGGGCAGCCCAGACCGCGACCAACAGCACGGACCAGAGCACGGTCCGCGCGGCGACCGCGAAGAGCAGCCGCGGGGCGTCCCCGACGCAGGGTCGGGTCGCGGTGCGGTTCGGCATCGGCTGCTCCTCGGGTCGTGTGCGGTCGGGTTCGGCCGGCGTCGGTCGGTTTCGGACGGAGGCGCGTCAGTCGGTCTGTGCTTCCCAGACGAACGTGGTGCCGGCTTCGGACTCCTGCGCGGTGTTCGGGGTCTCCGTGTCGAGGTCGTAGGTGAACCGGTACGTGGCACTGGCCGTGCCGACCGTCGGCTGCCAGTCGTCGACACCCGTGCCGAAGGAGTCGAGCGCCATCAGACCGGCGAGCGTGCCGTCGTGGACGGTGGACTCGGCCGTGAACGTGCTGCAGTCACCGGCGGTTCCGAGTGCGCCCCGCTCCACCTTCATGTCGAGGTGCTGCGCGAGCGCGTCGAGGTCGGACTGCTCGTCCGTGTAGAGCTTGACGGTCGTCGGGTTCGTCGTCTCGGCGGTGACGGTGATGCAGTTCGATCCGCCCTCGCCGGGGACGAGCGTGTCGGTGTCGAACAGTGCTGCACCCTCGTCGTCGTCGGTGAGCGACACGGCACCGGTGCGCCAGGCGTTGCCCGCGTTGTCGGTCGTGTCGGAGAACGCGGCGTACGAGGCCGTGGCGATGAGCGCGCCGCTGGCGACGACGGCGAGGGGGAAGGCGATCCAGGCGGCGGTGCGGCCGTGGCGTGAGGTGATGTGCATGGCTGTCCTGTCGGTCGGAACCACCCGGCGGGTGATATGACAGCAGCATATATGAATATCAGTTGCGATGACACCCCGTCGCAACACAGCGCGGCGCCCGGGTAGGGTCGCCAGCATGACCCTCCTCGTCGAGTCGATCACCACCTGGTCCGACACGGACGTCTCCGACGTCGCCGCCCTCGTCCGCCTGCTCGGCCACGAGGTCGACGACGCGGCGATGCGCGCGCGCCTCGAACGGCTCACGCCCGAGGCCGGACACCGCACCTGGGTGGTGCGTGGCGAGGGCGGCCGCCCGGTGGCGGTCGCCGGCGCGCAGGTCACCTGGGCGTACGCGAGCGACGAGCCGACGGCGCAGCTCCTGCTGCTGGTGGTCGACGACACGGCCAGGAGGCTCGGCACCGGTTCGGCGCTCATCGCCACCTTCGAAGCATGGGCGGTGGAGCAGGGCGCGCGTCGCCTGAGCGCCGTCAGTGCGGCCGCGACGGACAGCGCGCACCGGTTCTACCAGAAGCGCGGGTACCACGACGCCGGGGTGCGCTACACGAAGATCGCGTAGCGCACCCCGGCGTGGGGTCTAGCCGAGTGCCTTCTCGATGACCTCGGTGGCCTCCTGCGCGGAGCGCTTCGACGAACCGGTGGCCGGCGCGGCACTCGCGGCACGGGCGGCGACCGACAGCGGTCGACCGTCGAGGTGCGGTGACAGGTTCATGCAGACGAAGGGCCAGGCGCCCTGGTTCTCGGGCTCTTCCTGCGCCCACACGACGTCGGCGTCCGGGTAGCCCGCGAGCACCTCGAGGATGCGCTCGAGGGGGAGCGGCGCGAGCTGCTCCAGTCGGACGAGGGCGACGTCGGTGACCCCGCGCTTGTCGACCTCGGCGCGCAGGTCGTGGTGCACCTTGCCGGAGTGCAGCACCACGCGACGCACCGCTGCCTTGTCCGTCACCCGGTCGTCGTCGATGACCTCTTCGAAGGTGCCGTCGGTGAAGGCCTCGACCGCACTCGTCGCCTGCCGCAGCCGGAGCATGGCCTTCGGCGAGAAGACGATCAGCGGCTTCTGCGGACGCGCCCACGCCTGACGACGCAGCAGGTGGAAGTAGGACGCCGGGGTGGAGGGACGGGCGACGACCATGTTGTCCTCGGCGCACAGCTGCAGGTAGCGCTCGATGCGGGCGGAGGAGTGGTCCGGTCCCTGGCCCTCGTAGCCGTGCGGCAGCAGCAGGACCAGGCCGGAGCGCTGCCCCCACTTCTGCTCGGCGGACGAGATGAACTCGTCGATGACGGTCTGGGCGCCGTTCGCGAAGTCACCGAACTGCGCTTCCCACAGCACGAGTGCCTCGGGGCGCTCCACCGAGTAGCCGTACTCGAACGCCATCGCCGCGTACTCGCTGAGGAGCGAGTCGTAGATGGTGAAGCGGGCCTGACCCTCGGAGAGGTTCGACAGCGGCAGCCACTCCTGGCCGTTCGACCGGTCGTGGAACACCGCCTGGCGCTGGACGAAGGTACCGCGCCGGGCGTCCTGGCCGGCGAACCGGACGGGCTTGCCCTCGACCAGCAGCGAGCCGATCGCCATGAGCTCGGCCATCGCCCAGTCGACGCCGCCGTTGCGGGTCATCTCGGTGCGCTTCGACAGCAGCTGCTGCAGCTTCGGGTGGATCGAGAAGCCGGCGGGCGGGTTGCTGTGGGCGTCCCCGATGGAGCGGACGAGTTCTTCGGAGACCGCGGTGTCGCGGACCTCGACCTCGGAGTCGTCCTGCTGCGCCGCCGGACGTTCGAGCCCCTGCACGGCGCCGTCGTCGTCGACCTGGATGACCGGGATGGTGCCGGTCTGCGCCTCGTGCGTCTCGGCGAAGGCACGCTCCAGGCGGTCCTGGAAGTCGCGGTGCGCCTCGTCGTACTCTTCCTGCGTGATGTCACCGCGGCCGACGAGGGCCTCGGTGTACAGGGTGCGGACGGAGCGCTTCGCCTCGATGAGGTTGTACATGAGCGGCTGGGTCATCGAGGGGTCGTCACCCTCGTTGTGTCCGCGGCGGCGGTAGCAGATGAGGTCGATGACGACGTCGCGGTGGAACGCCTCGCGGTACTCGAACGCCAGGTCGGCGACGCGTGCGACGGCCTCGGGGTCGTCGCCGTTGACGTGGAAGATCGGCGCCTGGATCGTCTTGGCGACGTCGGTGGAGTACACCGAGCTGCGTGCCGACTCCGGCGGGGTGGTGAAGCCGACCTGGTTGTTGATGACCAGGTGCACGGTGCCGCCGGTGCGGTAGCCGCGCAGCTGCGACATCTGCAGCGTCTCGACCACCACGCCCTGACCGGCCATCGCCGCGTCGCCGTGGACGAGGACCGGCAGGACGTTCGTCGAACCGGGGCCCTGCTTGTCCTGCTTGGCGCGGACGATGCCCTCGAGCACGCCGTCGACGGCCTCGAGGTGGGACGGGTTCGCCGCGATCGTCACGGGGATGCTCGAGCCGTCCGAGGTGCGGAAGAGCCCCTCGGTGCCCACGTGGTACTTCACGTCGCCGGAGCCCTGGCCGGACACCGACCCCGGCAGGGACGACCCCTCGAACTCACGGAAGATCTGGCCGTACGTCTTGCCGGCGATGTTCGTCAGCACGTTCAGGCGACCGCGGTGGGCCATGCCGATCGCGACCTCGGCGAGGCCCACGGCAGCGGCGTGCTGGATGAGGGTGTCGAGGAACGCGATGGTGGACTCGCCGCCCTCGAGCGAGAAGCGCTTCTGTCCGACGTACTTCGTCTGCAGGAAGGTCTCGAACGCCTCGGCCTCGTTGAGCTTGCCGAGGACACGGAGCTGCTCGTCCTTCGACGGCTTGGAGTAGGGGACCTCGATGCGTTCCTGCACCCAGCGGCGCTGCTCCGGGTCCTGGATGTGCATGTACTCGATGCCGACCGTGCGGCAGTACGCGTCGCGCAGGATCCCGAGCACGTCGCGCAGCGGAGCGCTCGTCGTGCCGGCCAGCCCGCCGGTGACGAACTCGCGGTCGAGGTCCCAGAAGGTCAGCCCGTGGCTCTCGATCTCGAGGTCGGGGTGTGTGCGCTGGCGGTACTCGAGCGGGTCGATGTCGGCCATCAGGTGCCCGCGGACGCGGTAGCTGTTGATGAGCTCCTGCACGCGAGCGGTCTTGTTGACGCGGTGCGCCAGGTCGACGTTGATGTCGTTCGCCCACTGGATCGGCTTGTACGGGATCCGGAGCGCGGCGAAGATGCCGTCGTAGAAGCCGTGCTCGCCGATGAGGCGCTCGTGCACGTGCTTGAGGTACTCGCCCGACCCGGCGCCCTGGATGACCCGGTGGTCGTAGGTGCTCGTCAGGGTGATGGTCTTGCCGATGCCGAGCTCGACCAGGGTCTTCGACGCCGATCCCTGGAACTGCGCCGGGTACTCGAGGGCGCCGGCACCGATGATGGCGCCCTGCCCCTTGGTCAGGCGGGGGACCGAGTGCACGGTCCCGATGCCGCCCGGGTTCGTGAGCGAGATCGTCGTGCCCTGGAAGTCGGCCGGCGTCAGCTTGTTGTCGCGGGCCCGCTTCACCAGGTCCTCGTACGCCGACAGGAACTGGCCGAAGGTCAGGGTCTCCGCGCGCTTGATGCTCGGGACGAGCAGCGACCGGGTGCCGTCCTTCTTCGGGACGTCGATCGCGATGCCGAGGTTCACGTGCGCCGGGGCGACGACGAACGGCTTGCCGTCGCGCTCCTCGTAGAACACGTTCTGGCTCGGGAAGTCCTTGAGCGCCTGCACCATCGCCCACCCGATCAGGTGGGTGAAGGAGATCTTGCCGCCGCGGGCACGGCGCAGGTGGTTGTTGATGACGATCCGGTTGTCGATCATCAGCTTCGCCGGGATCGTCCGGACGCTCGTCGCGGTGGGGACGGTGAGCGAGGCGTCCATGTTCGACGCCAGGGTCTTCGCCATGCCCCGGAGCGGGGTCGCCACGTCCTCGTGGGTCTCCTCGTGGTCGTCGGCGGCGTCGTTCGCCTCGGCCGGGATCGGCGGTGGCGTCGGCTGGCGCGACGTGGTCTTCGCCTGGATCGGACCACCGGCCGGAGCGGGCGCTGCGGCGGACGGCTCCGTGGTGGTGGTCTCGGCCGCGGCGGGAGCGGCGGGGGCGGTGTCAGCTGCCGGAGCGCCGCCGACCTGCGTGCGGTGGTAGCTCTCGAGGACCGGCCACCAGGACTTGTCGACCGACTCCTTGTCCGCGACGAACTGCTCGTAGAGCTCGTCGACGAGCCACTCGTTCGCCCCGAATTCGCCCGCGGTCTCGTCCGTTCCGGTCAGATGGCTCGACACAGCCGATCGCCCACTCTCCGTCGATAGATGCTCGTGTGTGTCGTGCGGCGCAACCCTGCCCCGCACAGGTGCCAAGCCTAGCCGCTCGCACATGTCCGTTCCGTGTCAGCCTCGGCGCGAGTCGGGGCCCGGTCCGGCCCCCGGGCGGAGCCGTACAGTGGGGCCCATGAGGTTCTACGAGACGCGGCCGACGCACGACCTGACCTACTCCGACGTCTTCCTCGTCCCGAGCCGTTCCGGTGTGACGAGCCGCTTCGACGTCGACCTGGCGTCCAACGACGGCAGCGGTGCGACGATCCCGATCGTGAGCGCCAACATGAACTCGGTCACGGGTCCGCGCCTCGCCGCGACCCTGGCCCGGCGCGGTGGCCTCGGCGTCCTGCCGCAGGACATGCACCTGCAGGACCTCGACGCCGCGATCCGCTGGGTGAAGGACCAGCCGGTCGACTACGACACCGCCTACGACATGGGCTCGTCCACCACCGTCGCCGAGGCACTGGAGCAGCTGCTGCCCGTCGCCGGTCGTGGCGTGGTGGTCCGTGACGCCGCCGGGGAGTACCTCGGCTGCGTCCCCGCGAGCCGGCTCGGCGACGCCGGTCCCGACGCGACGCTCGGCGACCTGCTGCACGGCGCCTCGACCGCGATCGACGCCGAGGACGCCGGTACGCCCCGCCACGTCTACGACGTGCTGAGCGGCGCCGAGGTCGACTTCGCGCCCGTCGTCCGGCACGGCAAGGTGGTCGGCACCACGAGCCGGACGAGCGCCATCCGCTCCGACATCTACACCCCCGCCGTCGACGCCTCGGGTCGCCTGCGTGTCGCGGCCGCGATCGGCATCAACGGCGACGTCGCCGCCAAGGCGCAGGCCCTCGCCGCCGCCGGGGTCGACGTCCTGGTCCTCGACACGGCCCACGGACACCAGGAGGGCATGCTCCGCGCGCTCCGCACCGTCGCCGCACTGCGGCTCGGCATCCCGCTCGTCGCCGGCAACGTCGTCACCGCCGACGCCGTCGCCCACCTCGTCGACGCGGGTGCGGACATCATCAAGGTCGGTGTCGGACCCGGCGCCATGTGCACCACGCGCATGATGACGGCGGTCGGTCGGCCGCAGTTCTCCGCCGTCCTCGAGACCGCGGCGGCGGCGCGGTCACTCGGTGCGCACGTGTGGGCCGACGGCGGGGTGCGGTACCCGCGCGACGTCGCCCTCGCCCTCGCGGCCGGCGCCTCGGCCGTGATGATCGGCTCGTGGTTCGCCGGCACGCTCGAGGCGCCGGGCGTGCTCCGCCGCGACGCCGCCGGCAAGGCCTACAAGGAGAGCTGGGGGATGGCGTCCGCCAAGGCCGTCCGCGAGCGCTTCGAGCGGCTCGACCCGTACGAGCGGGCCCGCAAGGAGCTGTTCGCCGAGGGGATCTCGTCGTCGACGATCTACCTCGACCCAGAGCGCCCGAGCGTCGAGGACCTGCTCGACATGATCACCACGGGCGTCCGCAGCTCCGCCACCTACGCCGGTGCCGCGTCGCTCGCCGAGTTCTCGGAGCGCGCCCTGGTCGGCATCCAGTCCGCCGCCGGCTACGAAGAGGGCAAGCCGCTCCCCGTCAGCTGGTAGCGGCTGGCCGCCAGCACCGCGAAAGCGACAGATCCCTGTGGAACGTTCGCAGGGATCTGTCGCTTTCGCGGCGGTGAACGTGGCCACACGATCGACCGGAGGCACGGTGCCAGCTGGCACCGTGCCTCCCGTCCGTCTGTTCCCGCGTCTACCGGCGTCGGGTTGCGTCCTCGACCTCGCCGACGAGCTCCTCGAGGATGTCCTCGAGGAAGAGCACACCGAGGGTCCGGCCTTCGGCGTCGAACGCGCGAGCCACGTGGCGGCCAGCAGCTCGCATGGTGGCCAGGGCGTCCTCGAGGTCCATCTCCGTGTAGAGCGAGATGAGCTGCCGGATGCGCTTCGGCGGCACCGGGTCGTCGAACTCGTCCGGCCGCAGGTCGATGACGTCCTTCACGTGCACGTAGCCCGTGGGGGAGCCGTCCTCGCCGACGAGCACGTACCGCGAGAACCCACGCTGCGCCACCGCGCGCTCGACGTCCGCCGGGGTGGCGTCCTCGGGCAGGGTGACGAGCTCGGCCATCGGCACGGCGACGTCGCGGACCTTCTTCTCGGTGAACTCGAACGCCAGCGCGAGCTTGCCGTCGTCGGTCAGGGTGCCCTCGCGGCGTGACTGCTCCACGATGGTCTGCACCTCTTCGACCGTGAAGGCGCTGACCGCTTCGTCCTTGGGCTCGACGCGGAACAGCCGCAGCACGGCGTTCGCGACCTCGTTCAGGCCGACGATCACCCAGTGCAGGCCGTGGCCGATGTACCAGAGCGTCGGCACGAGCAGCAGGGCGGCGCGGTCCGGCATCGAGAACGAGATGTTCTTCGGGACCATCTCGCCGAACACCACGTGCAGGAACGAGACGAGCAGCAGCGTGATCACGAACGCCACGGTGCCGATGACCTCGACGCTCCAGCCGGTCAGGTGCAGCGGGACCTCGAGCAGGTGGTGGATCGCCGGCTCGGAGACGTTCAGGATGAGCAACGAGCAGACCGTGATGCCGAGCTGCGTGGTCGCGAGCATGCGGGTGGCGTGCTCCATCGCCCACAGGGTCATCTGCGCGGCCTTGGAGCCTTCTTCTGCCCGCGGTTCGATCTGCGAGCGGCGGGCGGAGATGACGGCGAACTCGGCGGCGACGAAGTACGCGTTGCCGAGCAGCAGCACGAAGAGCCAGAAGATCCCCCACCAGTCGGAGCTCATCGGGTGCTGCCCTTCGTGGTGGTCTTCGTGGCCGGGATGATGATGGCGGTCGCCGCGGTGTCCGTCGGCGGGGGTGTCGGGGTCCAGCGGATGCGGTCGATCCGCCGGCCGTCGAGGCGTTCGACGCGGAACACGCCGCCGTCGAGCGGGACCTCGTCACCGACGACGGGCAGGCGGCCGAGCGTCGACATGAGGAAGCCGCCGACGGTCTCGTACGGGCCGTCCTCCGGCACCTTCACGCCGGCGCGGTCCTCGAGCTCGTCGGGACGCAGGAGACCGGGGAAGGTCAACCAGTCGCGGGAGCGGACCACGTCGATGCGCGCGCGGTCGTGCTCGTCGGAGACCTCGCCGACGATCTCCTCGATCAGGTCCTCGAGCGTGACGACCCCGGCGGTGCCGCCGTACTCGTCGACCACGATGACCATCTGGTAGCCACGGCCGCGGACCTCGGCGAGCAGGGTGTCGCCCGGCATCGTCTCGGGCACGCGTTCGGCGTCGGTCATGAGGGCCCCGACGGGGACCTCCGCGCGCTTCTCGCGGGGGACGGCGACCGCCTGCTTGACGTGCACGATGCCGACGACGTCGTCCGCGTCCTCCTCGATGACGGGGAAGCGGCTGAAGCCGGTCTTGCGGGCGAGGGCGATGACGTCCTGCGCGGACTCGGACACCCGGATGGTGGAGAGCCGCGGGCGCGGGGTCATCACGTCGCTGGCGCTCAGCTCGGAGAACGAGATCGTCCGTTCGAGCAGGGTCGCGGTGTCCTGCTCGAGCGACCCCTCGGACGCCGACCGCCGGAGCAGCGAGGTGAGCTCCTCGGCGCTGCGAGCACCGGACAGTTCCTCTTGTGGCTCGATCCCGATCGACCGGAGCACGGCGTTCGCGGTGCCGTTCAGCACCGCGACGGCCGGCTTGAACACGGTCGTGAAGGCGATCTGCAGGGGCACGACGAGCTTCGCGGTCTGCAGCGGCAGCGCGAGGGCGAAGTTCTTCGGCACGAGCTCACCGAGGATCATCGACAACAGGGTCGCGATGACGAGCGCGATGATCGAGCCGACCGTCTCGACGATGCCCTCCGGCAGGTTCATCGCCAGGAACGGCGCCTCGAGCAGCTTCGCGATCGACGGCTCGAGCAGGTACCCGGTGAGCAGCGTGGTCAGCGTGATGCCGAGCTGCGCACTGGACAGGTGCGTCGAGGTGACCTTCAACGCCCCGATGACGGGTGCCAGGCCCGGCTCACCGCGGTCGCGACGCGCTTCGACGTCGGCGCGGTCGAGGTTGACGAGCGCGAACTCGGACGCGACGAAGACGCCGGTGCCGAGCGTCAGCAGGATGCCGCCGACGAGCATGACGATGTCGATCGGACTCATGATTCACCCCCGTCCGCGCACGGGGATGATGTGCAGCTCACCGAGTGAGCGGCGGATGAGTGAGGCGAAGAACTATTCGGGGGATCGTCCACAGTGCTGCCAATCGTACTGCCTGCCGGGGTCCGGAGCCGTGAATCCGTACAGAACCGCCGGTCCCTACGCCGTGACGCGGGCGCGGTGGTACTGCTGCGGCTCGTAGTCGACGGTCACGCCGAGCTCGACGGCCACACGCAGCGGGAAGCCCGGGTCGCGCAGGAACTCGCGGCCGACCATCACGACGTCGGCCTGCCCGGTCGCGACGATCTGCTCGGCCTGGAAGCCCTCGGAGATCATGCCGACCGCGATGGTGCCGATGCCGGCGTCGCGCTTGATCGCCGCGGCGTGCGGCACCTGGTAGCCGGGGCCGACCGGGATCAGTGCGCTCGCGGCGTTGCCGCCGGTCGAGACGTCGGCCAGGTCCGCGCCGTGCTCCGCAGCCCACCGGGCGACCTGCGTGGTCTCGTCGAGCGTGACCCCACCGTCCACCCAGTCGGTCGCCGAGAACCGGACGACGATCGGGAAGCCCTCGCCGACCTCGGCACGGACGGCGTCGACGACCTCGAGCAGCGCCCGGGCACGGTTCTCGAGCGATCCGCCGTACTGGTCGGTGCGGTGGTTGCTGAGCGGCGAGAGGAACTGGTGCAGCAGGTACCCGTGGGCTGCGTGGATCTCGACCAGGTCGAACCCGGCCTCGACGGCACGGCGAGCGGACTGCGCGAACGCCAGGGCGACGACCCGGATGTCCTCGGTCTCGAGCTCGCGCGGCACGGCGTACCCGTCGAAGGCCACGGCGGACGGGCCGACCGTCGACCAGCCGCCCTGCTCGGCGGGGACCGACCCGTGCTCGGACTCCCACGGACGGAACGTCGACGCCTTGCGGCCGGCGTGTGCGAGCTGGACACCGGCGGCGGCACCCTGCGCGTGCAGGAAGTCGACGATCGGCTTGAAGGCATCGCGCTGCTGGTCGTTCCAGAGCCCGAGGTCCTGCGGGCTGATCCGGCCCTCCGGCACCACGCCGGTGGCCTCGACGACGACCGCGCCGGCCCCGCCCTTGGCGAAGCCGCCCAGGTGGACGAGGTGCCACGGGGTCGGCATGCCGTCCTGCTCCTCGGCCGAGTACTGGCACATCGGGGAGACCCAGATGCGGTTGCGGACCGTCAGGTCACGGATGGTGATCGGCTCGAACAGGGCGTGCGTCACGCGGGACTCCTCAGGGGACGGGCGCCGGCTCGGCCGCGAGTTCCGTCAGGAACGACCGCAGTGACGCCGACGACGTGTAGTGGTGGCCGACCGCCCCGATCGCTTCCGCGCCGGTGGCGTTCTCGGCCCTGTTGTCCACGAACACCATCTGCTGCGGCTCGATTCCCAGACGCGCGCAGGTGTCGCGGTAGATGGATGCGGCGGGCTTCAGGACGTGCTCCTCGGCGCTCACCACGACGGTCTCGAACAGCGAGCCCATCGGGGAGCGTCGGTACGGGTCACCGAAGTCGAAACCGGCGTTCGACAGCAGCGCTACCCGGGTGCCCGCGTCGTGCAGCTCCTCGACGATCGCCAGGGTCTCCGGTTCGACCTCGAACCACCCGGTGAAGTCGACGGCCCAGAACCGGTGGATGTCCGTGATGCTCCAGCTGCGTCCGACGCGCTCGCCGATCGCCCGCCAGTACGCCACGACGGAGAGGTCCCCGCGGTCCAGGTCGTGGCGGAGCTCCTGGTAGACGGGGAACAGTTCGTCGGCCGGCACCCCCGTCAGCTCGACGAGTGCGTCACGCGACGCGTGCGGCGTCCTGCTGATCACCTCGCCGTAGTCGAAGACCACCACGCGACCAGGCAGGAACAGGCTCATGCGCTCCACCGTAACGTGGGGCCGGTGAACGACTTCGTGCCCGTCCAGCCGTCCGATGCCGCCGCGTGGGTCACCGCGCCGACGGGGGAGTCCACCAAGTACCGCCGCGGGGTCCTCGGCATCGCGACCGGCTCCGACCAGTACCCGGGCGCCGCGGTGCTCGGGGTCGACGCCGCCGTGCACACCGGCGTCGGCATGGTCCGCTACGTCGGACCGTCGCGCGCCACCGACCACGTGCTCACCCGCCGCCCCGAGGCCGTTTCCGGCGTGGGACGCGTGCAGGCCTGGCTCGTCGGCTCGGGCATCTCGGCGTCGTCGCTCGGTGACCTGGACGACACGACCGCCTCGGGGTTCCGGCACGCTTCCGACGACGGCGTCCCGGTCGTGGTCGACGCGGGCGCGATCCCGCTCGTCGACCTCGGCCCGCTCGCCGTCCTCACCCCGCACGCGGGGGAGCTCGCGTCGTTGCTCGGCGTCTCTCGCGATTCGGTCGAGCAGGATCCGCCCGCAGCAGCGCTCCGGGCGGCCGAGCAGACCGGCAGTGTCGTGCTGCTCAAGGGCGAGCGGACGCACGTGGTCAGCCCGGACGGGTCGGTGCGGCTCGTGGCGTCCTCGGCGACGCCGTGGCTCGCTGCGGCCGGTGCCGGGGACGTGCTGGGCGGGGTCCTCGGGGCGCTCGTGGCAGCGCGGCAGGGGTCCGTCGAGGCAGCCGGATCGTCGCTGACGCCGTCGGACCTCGCGCACCTGGCCGCGTCGGCTGCGGTCGTGCACGGCCTCGCGGCGCGGCGGGCGTCCGGCGGCGGCCCGTTCCCGATGGCCGGGCTGATCGCCGAGCTGCCGGGTGTCGTGCGGGACCTCGTCGTCGACGGCGACGCGCGCGGGTAGCGGTCGGTGCGACATCCTCGACGTCGTACGACGTCGGTGATGTCGCCTGTTGCAGACGCCGCGTGACGACGAGGACGTCGTTCCGTGCGTGCGCCGGGGGTTGCACGCGCGCGGTGGCGACAGCGTCGATGTCGTACGACATCGAGTTCGTCGTTCCTTGCCTACGTGCATGGTTGCGGGCGCGGGATGACGACACGGTCGACGTCGTGCGACATCGATCGTGTCGCCAGTTGCAGACGCGAGCGGAGACGGCCGGGAGGCCCGGTGCCAGCTGGCACCGGGCCTCCCGTCCGCCTGTCGCGCACGTCACGGGCGTGACGCGCGTCGCGGACGTCAGCTCGCGGGTGTCGCGTGCACCAGGAACTCGACCGTGCCGGAATCGTCGACCTTCACGAAGCCGAGGCTCGGCGCCTGCACGCCGTAGTCCGAGAACGTGACCGGGATCGAGCCGGAGATGTCGACGCCGTCGCCGTTCAGGCCGACCTGCAGGTCGGCGGTGACGTCCTTCGTGACGCCGTGCAGCGTGAGCTTGCCGGTCGCGGTGACCGTCGTCGTGTCCGAGCCGCTCGGGACCGCGTCGGCGATCGGCTCGGTGAGTTCGAACGTGGCCTCGGGGAAGGCGGAGGTGTCCATCGCGGAGTCGCGGAAGTACGAGTCGCGCTGGTCGGAGTCGGTGGCGATGTCCGCGACCTGCACGGTGATGGTCGCCTTCGTGATGCTCGTGCCGTCGACGGTGGCGCTGCCGGAGACGCTGTCGGTGCGGCCCGTGACGGTGACGTCGGAGCCGTTCAGGACCTCGTGCAGGCGGTAGCCGGCCTCGGAGTCGCCGCCGACCGTCCAGTCGCCGGACAGGTCCGAGTCGTCGAGGGTGGAGGCCTGTCGGCTGGCGGCCACGGACGGTGCCGCGGACGCCTTCGCGTTCTCGTTGCTCGTGTAGACGTTCGTCGCGACGATCGCCCCGATGACGCCGAGCACGACGACGGCGGCGATGACGGAGATCCAGATGACGGCCTTGCGGCGCTTGCGCGGGGTTTCGGAGGTCACGAGCAAGACGGTGACACGTCATGGTTGGGGGAGCCTGGGATTCTCAGCCGGTTCGGGTGTGCTCGCTGTCCGTGTGCTCGCTGCCGGTACGCCCGCTGCCGGTACGCTCGTTCGGTGCTGAGGACCGGGAACCCGTGGATCGAACGCGTCGGGTTCGTGGTGGCGTTCGCCGCCGTGCACGCGGCGCTGTGGTGGCTGACGGCCGTCTCGGCGAACCTGCCGCTCGGCGACGTCACCATCACGTACAGCCGGTGGATCGAGACCGGGCGGAGCGCGGACTTCTGGGTCGGCATCGACGGCGAGTGGGTCTACCCGATCCTGGCGATCGTGCCGATGGCCGCCGCGGCGCTCGGCGGCATCGCGTCGATCGGCTCAGGGTGGCTGCTGCTGATGGTCCTGCTCGACGCCGTGGCGTGTGCGTTCCTGTGGCGGTTCCGGGCGCGCGGCGCGTTCGGCTCGCGTGCGGGCGGCTCGTCGTCGCGTGGCGTGCGGGTCGTGTGGTGGTGGCTCGCCTTCCTGCTCGCGCTCGGCCCGATCGCCCTCGGGCGCATCGACACCGTGGCGACCGTTTTCGCCCTGGTCGGGGTGGCGTTCGTCGCCTCGCGGCCGGCGGTCGCCTCGGCGCTGTTCACCGCCGGTGCCTGGACGAAGGTCTGGCCGGCCGCGCTCGTCGCCGTGCTGCTACTCCTGCGGAAGGGGCACCGCCGCGGCGTGCTGTCGGGGGCGCTCGTGCTCAGCGCGCTCATCGTGCTCGTCGACGTGCTCTGGGGCGGAGCGCCGTACCTGCTGTCGTTCATCGGTGAGCAGACCGGGCGTGCGCTGCAGATCGAGTCGCCCCTCGCGACGCCGTTCATGTGGGCGGCGGCGTTCGGGGCTCCCGGCGCTGCCGTGTTCTACAACCAGCAGATCCTGACGTTCGAGGTCTCCGGCGCCGGCACGCACGCAGCGGCCGCGCTCTCGACGCCGCTGATGGCCCTCGTGGTCGTCGCCGGTGTCGTCCTCGCGCTGTGGGCCGCACGCCGCGGTGCCCGTCGTGCCGAGCTCGCGCCGGTCCTCGCGCTGCTGTTCGTCGCCGCGCTCATCGCCACCAACAAGGTCGGGTCGCCGCAGTACATCGGGTGGCTCGCCGTGCCGATCGTGTGGGGACTGGCCGCCGGGACGCCGAGTGTGCGCCGGTTCGTGCCGATCGCGATCGCCGCGCTGCCCACCGCTGTGCTGACCCAGCTGATCTACCCGGCGTACTACGACCAGGTGCTCACCCTGCAGCCGTGGATGCTCGTGGTGCTGACGCTGCGGAACGTGCTCGAGGTGGCGATCCTGGCGTGGACCGTGGTCGAGCTGGTGCGGATGGGCCGGGGCGCGGGCAGGATGGACGCATGATCGTCGCCTTCTCCGTTGCTCCATCCGGTGGTCCCTCCGAACAGGCGGACGGCTCCGTGCACGACGCCGTCGCCGCAGCCGTGCGGGTGGTCCGCGAGAGCGGCCTGCCGAACCGCACGTCGTCGATGTTCACCGAGCTCGAGGGGGAGTGGGACGAGGTCATGGACGTCGTCAAGCGCGCCACCGAGGCCGTCGGCGCCTACGGCACGCGGGTGTCGCTCGTGCTCAAGGCCGACATCCGACCGGGGCACACCGGGGAGATCGACGGCAAGCTCGAACGGCTCGAGGCGGCACTGGGCGAGTAGCGCCCTCGCCCTCGCCCTCGCTCTCGCTCGGCGCTCGCGCTCAGCGCTTTTCGCGCCGCCGTGCCCGGGTCCGTCGGCGGGGGTCCGGCCCGAGCACCACGAGCACGGTGAGCAGCGCGATCCCGGCGAGCACCGCGATGAGCACGATGACCATGCCCATCGGGTCGGTGGCGTCCTCGCAGTTCACCGGCGCGCCGGCGCGGCACGAGGCGAGCACGGTGGCGGCGAGGGACATGTGCTCATTGAACAACGGGGGCCCGCGCGACACGCCGTCGCCCTCCCGCGGATGTCGGTGGTCGGGTGTCTCATGGCCCGTATCGAGCCACATCCGGTGGCCCCGAGACGACGAGGAGCGCGTGATGACCCACGACGGCTGGTGCCCTGACTGCGACCTGCGAACGGTCGTCATCGACACGGACGAACAGGGCGAGAACGCCTGGGCCACGTGCGCCGAGTGCGGCGTCGGCTGGACGCACCGTGACGAGCTGCCCGAACTCGCTTCTGCGTCGACGCGTCCCGCCCACACGGAGCGTCAGGCGGCCTGAGCCACCTCGACGGTCCGCGCACGGCGACTTCCGTTCGGCCTTTGGAGCGGTCTACACTGCTCGGACCGGATGGTCGTCGCCACCCGGACCGTCCCGTTCGCTGCTGAACCCGGATCGGCACCCCGTTCGGGCGTGGCCGCGCTGCCGATCAGCACGTGGACCGCGACGATCGCGGATCGCCCCCGCCGACACCGTCCAGCCGACACCCCGATCCGACGCCGCCCGTGCAGGACGTCGTCCGAGAACAGGCCCCATGTCACAGCTCACGCCTGCGCGTCGCACCGCCGCGCTCATCTCGCTCGCCCTCGGCGGCTTCGCCATCGGGTCGACGGAGTTCGTCGCGATGGGCCTCCTGCCGAACATCGCGCAGGCGCTGCTGCCGCAGCAGTACGGCCTCGACCCGGATGCCGGCATCGCGCACGCGGGCTGGCTCGTCAGCGCCTACGCGCTCGGCGTCGTGGTCGGTGCTCCCACCATCGCGGCGATGTCCGCGAAGTTTCCGCGCAAGGGCCTGATCCTCGTGCTGCTCGTCGGGTTCGTCCTCGCGACGATCGCGAGCGCACTGCTGCCGTCGTTCGGCCTGGTGCTCGTCGCCCGCTTCGTGGCCGGCCTGCCGCACGGCGCCTACTTCGGCATCGCCTCGATCGTCGCCGGCGACATGATGGGCCCGGGCAAGCGCGGCAAGGGCATCGCGATGGTGCTGCTCGGTCTGTCGGTCGCGAACGTCGTCGGCGTCCCCGCGATCACCTGGGTCGGCCAGCTCGCCGGCTGGCGGATCGCCTACGGCGTGGTCGCCGCGCTCTTCGCGCTGACCTTCCTCGCCGTCGCGGCCTTCGTGCCGAAGAGCGCCCGTGACGAGCACGCGACGATCGGCCGGGAGCTCCGCGCCTTCCGTGTGCCGCAGGTCTGGATCGTGATGGGCCTCGGCGCGGTCGGGTTCGGTGGCTTCTTCGCCGTCTACTCGTACATCTCGCCGCTCGTGCAGCACGTCACCGGCATGCCCGAGTCGTTCGTGCCGATCGTCCTGGTGGTCGTCGGCATCGGCATGGTGGTCGGTGGTGTGCTGGGCGGACACCTCGCCGACCACAGCGTGAAGCGCACGATCTACTTCGGCATGTTCTCGCTCATCGGCGCCCTGCTGCTCACGGTGCTGACCGCGCAGTGGCTCTGGGGCATGCTCCTCGGCGCCTTCCTGCTGGGGGCGACCTCGTCGGCGATCCCGCCGGCGGTGCAGTCCCGGTTGATGGACGTCGCCGGCGACGCCCGGACGATCGCCGCGGCGCTCAACCACTCGGCGTTCAACATCGGCAACTCGCTCGGCGCGGCACTCGGCGGCGCGGTCATCGCGGCCGGGTTCGGGTTCGTCGCACCGGGCTGGCTCGGCATCGTCCTCGCGCTGCTCGGCGTCCTCGTCACGATGGTCAGCTACTCGGTCGAGCGTCGCACCACGCGCCGTGCCGCACTCCGCTCGCCGTCGCCCAGTACCGGCCCGATCACCGCGCCCGTCCCCATCCACTGACCGCGCGCAGGCGACGCCAGAGCGGTTCGCGAAAGCGACAGTCTGCCGCGAACTGTTCACGGCAGACTGTCGCTTTGCCGGATGGGACCGTCGGCTTCGGCGGCACAGTGTCGCTGTGGCGGGACAGACCGCAGGTCGGCCCCGATCGCCGGACACGCGCAGTGGGTGCGCCCACGCACCGGACGGGAGGCCCGTGGCGACGCCGCCACGGGCCTCCCGTCCGATGTGGGGTGCGGTAGACCGCCGCACGTGCGCCGCGCGCTACAGGCCCAGCGGCCCGCCGTCCTGCACGATGATGCCGTCGGTGATCGCACGCTTCCGGAGCGCGACCTTCGTGCCGACGTCGAACCCGGCGACGCGGTACTTCTCGCGGATGCGCTTGAGGTAGCTCTTCGCGGTCTCCTCGGAGATGCCGAGCTGGTAAGCGACGCTTTTGACGGGCTCGCCGCCGCCGTACAGGGCCATGACGCGACGCTCCTGGGCGCTGAGCTTCGGCACGCCGCCGACGTCACCGCTGTTGATCGCCAGGTCGAGCTCGGCGGAGACGTACTGTTCACCGCGCTGGGCGGAGCGGATCGCCTCGACGATCATGTCCGCGTCCTCGCTCTTCACCAGGTAGCCGAGGGCTCCGGCCCCCAGCGCCTCGCGCACGACGTTCGGCTCCGAGTACGTGCTCATCACGACCGTCTTCACCCCGGCGGTCTTGAGCGTCGAGATCTTCAGCGACACCGGGATGGAGTCCTTGAGGTCCAGGTCGAGCAGCACCACGTCCACCGGGAACGCCGGGCTCGTCAGGAGCTCGGGCCAGGTCGTGACCGCGGCGACCAGGGTGATGTCGTCGGCGGCGTTCCGGATCCACTCCGTGAGCGCGCCGAGGAGCATCCTGTGGTCGTCGACGAGTGCGAGTCGGATGGGTTCCTCTGGAGTCGCCATGCGGGCGTCCTTTCTCGGGGGCAGGTCGTGCCCGATCCTAGGAGGGCGGGGCACGTGGCACGGGCAGGCTGTCCGGGTGTCCGGCAGCTACATCGACGGATGTCGGTCCACGACGCAGTGCGCGACGATGTGGAGCGCGCCGTCGCGGACCGTCTCGGTGTACGGACCGATGCGCTGCAGGGCGCTCCACGCGGTCGGGCCGAGGCTGCGGCGTTGGACACCGCGGGACTCGATCACCACCGGCACGTCCATCCGCTCGTCGGTGACGGGGTGGCCGTCGGACCCGACGGGCCCGAGCGTGACCGAGACGACCGGCAGGCCGGGGGTGGCGGTGCGGCCGTCGCCGACCATCTGCCACAGGGCCTGCAGCAGTCCGTCACGCTGGGCGGGGGTGAGGTGGCCGGCCAGCGCGCCGGGGTCGGCGACGCTCACCGAGCGGCCGAGGTGGTCGGACTCCGTGATCGCGTGGTAGAGCCAGGTCTCACGTCGGCCCTCGATGAGGTGCAGCCGGAGCTCGGTCGCGAGCGAGGCCGCGACGGAACTCGAGGCGTCCGACAGTGGCAGGGGATCGGTGCCGTTCGCGACGGCGTCGAGCAGCTTCTCGGCGGCCAGGTCGAGCCGGGCCAGCTCGTCCGAGGCGAGCATGCCGACCGCGAACTGCGGCGCCTGCACGTTGCTCTGCACGAGCACGCGGTCGAGTTCCCGCTGCACGAGCTGCCGGAACCGCTGCACGACGTACAGGGCGATCGACGGCGGCACGACGACCAGGGCGAGCAGGGACACGATGCCGGGCAGCGTGTCGTTCGAGATCGGGGTCGATGCGATGCTCATGCCGATGAACGCCAGGCCGAGCACCGCGATGGCGGCGGCGACCTCGCGGGCGGGCCGGAGCGTGGCGATCGGCAGCAGCGCGAAGCCCGCGGCGATCGACGCCGACGCCGTGTGCGCGATGT
Source organism: Curtobacterium sp. PvP017 (assembly GCF_054060195.1). Lineage (NCBI taxonomy): Bacteria > Bacillati > Actinomycetota > Actinomycetes > Micrococcales > Microbacteriaceae > Curtobacterium > Curtobacterium sp. PvP017. Next base: position 207,931 of record NZ_JBSSCY010000004.1, on the reverse strand, counting down.
CGTGCTCGGGCCAGATCCCGATGAAGTCGAGGGTCACCACGCACGCGAGCACGACGCAGATCAGCACGAAGGCCAGTCCGGTCAACCGCTCGCCGTAGGTCAGCACGCTCAGGCCGACACCGACCGCGGCGACGAGGTAGAGCGCCCACGCCGCGGCGGGCAACCACGGGTCGGAGAAGTCGGGCCAGCGGACCAGGAAGTAGACGATGCCGGAGACGGCCTCGATCGCGGTGAGCACCGCGGCGCCGAGGCCGAGGTAGCCGGCACCGAGCGAGGCGCCGGGCTTGGCGGCCTGGCGGAGCGACCGTGCGCCCGTCGAGGTCGAGGGGAGTCCGCGGGCCTGCCGACGTTCGCTGGTGCGGTAGCGCTCGCGCGCCTCGCGGCGGGTCCGGGGCGGCTGCTGGCCGCTGGACTCGCCGGGCAGGCCCCGGCTGATGGTGTCCTCGGGGACCCGGGTCATCGCGGTGCCTCCAGGACGACGGTGGTGCCGGAACCCGGCGCGGAGAAGAGCTTGGCGTCGCCGCCGACCTCGCGCAGACGGCTCACGACGCTCTCCTTGAAGCCGAGTCGTTCGGCGCTGACGGTGGTCAGGTCGAACCCGACCCCGGAGTCCGTGACCATGGCGCGCACCATGTCGTTGTCGTGGACGATCGTGACGTGCGCCTCGCCGACACCGGCGTGCCGGCGGACGTTCTCGAGGCACTCGCCGAGCGCCAGCAGGAAGGCGTCGAGCACGTGCGACGGCAGGAGCACCTGGCCGGTGCCGTGCCAACTGACCTCGAGGCCCATCCGGCCGAAGCGCTGCTTCACCGACTCGAGGGTCTGGCCGAGCGGCGACTCCTCTTCGCGGGTGAGCGAGTAGTCGCCGGACTGCGACGGCTGCGGGGTCGCGCCGAGTCGCAGGTGGCGCAGGAGTCGGGCGTCCTCGGCGGCCTGCTCGCGCATCGCCTGCTCGGAGACCCCGACGCCCGAGTGGGCGAGGAGCGTGAGCGTCGCGAGGACCGTGTCGTGCAGCAGCCGAGCGCCCTGCCGCCGCTGCGCCTCGGTCTCGCTCGCCTGGCGTTCGGCGCGGTGCGCGGTGCCGATGCTGTAGATCCGTCGCGCGACGCGGGGGATGCTGCGCGAGATCCAGACGGCCACGACCGCGATGAGCACCCAGCCGAGCAGGGCGCCGCTGACGGGCGTCGACAGGAACCCGCCGGTCGCCCAGACCATCACGACCACGACGACACCACCGGCGGCGATCGTGAGCCCGAGGCCGACCGGCTGCCCGCGCTGCGCCATCAACGGTGCGGACAGCGAACCGCCGGCGAGTGTCATGACGGCACTGGCGACGAGCGGGCGGACCGACTCGTCCGCCCCGGAGAACAGGATCGCGAGCGACGCGAGCCCCGTCACGAGGATCGCGGCGGTCCACCACACGGTGCCGCTGCGTCCGAAGAACACGAACGAGGCCACCATCGCGGCGATGCAGAGCAGGGCGCCCACGAGCGGCAGAGCGGGGACCGCGGCGGCGGAGACCACGCCGACGACGCTGACGAGCGCGCAGACGATGCCCACGACACGGGTCGTCGCCCGCAGCAAGCGGTCGCGTTCCTGTGCGATGAAGTCCATCGATGTCCTGGTTGGTGACGAGCTGGTGTGACGGGTGGTGCGGGGAAACCGAGCCTCGTTCAGTCCGGGCTCGCAGCCATCCAACCACGGGCGACACCCGTTGGGGGGTGTTCGGCGCGCCGTGCCGCGCGCGCCGCGCTCAGTCGTCGAGCAACCGCCGCAGGTGCGCGCCGACCTGCTCGTGCTCGATGAGGAACCCGTCGTGCCCGAACTCGCTCTCGATCACGGCGGCCGTGTCCCCGTCGACCGTGTCCGGGACCCCGGCGGCGATCCGGTGCTGGTCCTCGATCGGGAACAGCCGGTCGCTCGAGATCCCCACGACGAGCGTGCGCGCCGTCACGAGTTCGAGCGCCGCCGCGACACCACCCCGGCCCGCGCCGACGTCGTGCGAGTCCATCGCGTGCGTGAGTGTGATGTACGACGATGCGTCGAAACGCCGGGTGAACTTGTTGCCGTGGAAGTCGAGGTAGCTCTCCACCGAGAACCGCCCGTCGTCGCCGAGCGGTGAGACGTCGCTCTGCCAGGACCGGGCGAACCGGCCGTTCAGCTCGTCGGACGCCCGGTAGGTCATCAGCGCCATCCGCCGCGCGAGCGCCAGCCCGCGGTGCGGGCCCTCGCCGGCGTGGGCTTCGTAGTAGTCGCCGCCGGCGAACGCCGGGTCCATCTGGATCGCCGAGCGCTGCAGCGAGTTGGCCGCGATCTGGTCCGCCGTGGTCTGCGCCGTCGACGCCAGCACCGCCAACCGCTGGACGCGCGCGGGGTGCGACACCGCGAACTCGAGGGCGTGCATCCCGCCCATCGACCCGCCGACGACGGCCGCGAACACGTCGATGCCGAGTCGGTCGGCGAGCTGGCGCTGCACCTCGACCTGGTCGCGGACGGTGACGAACGGGAAGCGCGAGCCCCACTCGACGCCGGTGGGGGACACCGACGACGGCCCGGTCGTGCCCTGGCAGCCGCCGAGCATGTTCGGTGCGATCACGAACCACTCGTCGGTGTCGATCGCCAGGCCGGGGCCGACGACGTCGCCCCACCAGCCGGCGGTGCGGTGTCCCGGACCGGGAGCGCCGGCGACGTGCGAGTCGCCGGTCAGGGCGTGGAAGAGCAGGACGGCGTTGTCGCGTGCCGGGTTGAGCGTGCCCCACGTCTCGTAGGCGACGCGCACGGCCGGCAGGCGCCCGCCGCGCACCCACTGCTCGCCGAGGGACACGAAGTGCCGCGCACCCGGGTGGTCGCCGGGGCGCCAGGCGCCCGTGACGGGCGGCTTGCCGAGGGTGCCGAGTTCGGCGCCGGGCACCAGCGTGGACGGCACGGAGTCCTCGGGGGTCGTCTGCCAGTCCATGGTGCGTCCAGTCTGCCGGGAGGCGCGGCTCGCCGCCGCCGTGTTACGTCACGTCCGCCCCGCGGCCGGGTCTCCGGCCGCGGGTGGGCGCGACAACATCGACGCCGTACGACATCGAGGAAGTCGCACCGCCGCGCCGGCAACTGTTGCACGGGCGGGCAGACGACAAGGTCGACGTCGTGCGACGTCGACCTTGTCGTTCCGAGTCGGGGTCCCCGGGCGGGCGAACGCTACGCGCGCTGCCCCTCCTGCGACACCGCACGCGCCGCGGCGAGCCCGGCCTCGAGGTCGGCCTTCAGGTCCTCGATGTTCTCGATGCCGACGGACAGCCGCACCAGGCCCGGCGTGACCCCGGTGGTGAGCTGCTGCTCGGGCGTGAGCTGCGAGTGGGTGGTCGACGCCGGGTGGATCACGAGCGAGCGCACGTCACCGATGTTCGCCAGGTGCGAGAACAGCTGCAGGTTGTCGACGAACGCCTTGCCCGCCGGCACGCCGCCCTTGAGCTCGAACGACAGCACGGCGCCGACGCCCTTCGGCGCGTACCGGTTCGCCGCGGCGTACCAGGGCGACGTCGGCAGGCCGGCGTAGGCGACGGTGGCGACGTCCGGGTGTCGGTCGAGCCACTCGGCGATCTCCTGCGCGTTCGACACGTGGCGCTCGATGCGGAGCGACAGGGTCTCGATGCCCTGCAGCAGCGCGAACGCCGTGTCCGCCGAGTTCGACGCCCCGAGGTCGCGCAGCAGCTGCACGCGCGCCTTCACGATGTAGGCGAGCTCGTTGCCGACCGCCTCCGCGAAGACCGCACCGTGGTACGACGGGTCGGGCGTGTTGAACTCCGGGAACTTGTCCGGGTGCTGCGACCAGGCGAACTTGCCGCCGTCGACGATGATGCCGCCGATGACGGTGCCGTGGCCGCCGAGGAACTTCGTCGCCGAGTGCACGACGATGTCGGCCCCGTGCTCGAACGGACGGATCAGGTACGGCGTCGCGATGGTGTTGTCGACGATCAGCGGAACGCCGGACTCGTGCGCGACGTCGCTGACGCCGGTGATGTCGAGGACGTTGATCTTCGGGTTGCCGATGGTCTCGGCGAAGAACAGCTTCGTGTTCGGGCGGACGGCGCGCCGCCACTCCTCGAGGTCGTCCTGGTCCTCGACGAACGTCGTCTCGATGCCGAGCTTCGCCAGCGTGTACTTGAACAGGTTGTACGTGCCGCCGTAGATCGACGACGACGACACGATGTGGTCGCCCGCCCCCGCGATGTTCAGCACGGCGTACGTCTCCGCCGCCTGACCGGACGCCACGAGGAGTGCGCCGCTGCCGCCCTCGAGCGCCGCGATGCGCTGCTCCACGACGTCGTTCGTCGGGTTCATGATCCGGGAGTAGATGTTGCCCGGCTTGGCGAGGGCGAACAGGTCGCGGGCCTCGTCCGAGTTCGCGAAGACGTACGAGGTCGTCTTGTAGATCGGGGTGGCTCGGGCGCCCGTGGTCGGGTCCGGCTGTGCGCCGGCGTGGACCTGGGTGGTCTCGAACCGCCACTGCGCGGCGTCGTGCTCGGTCATCTTGGTGCTCCTGTCCGGTGCGGCTGGTCGTCGGGTCGCCTTGCGCTCGGCCTGGAGGCGCGGCGCTGCTGTGCGTCGGCACTCACGGTACGCAGGTGGTCGCGCTGGTACCAGCGCACCCGCCTCGGGACGTAACGCGCACGCCGGACGCGCCACGGGCCTCCCGTCCAGCGCAGCGCGACGCATGTCGCACCGTGCGAGGTCACCTGTGGTGCGAGGTTCCGGACTCGGTGCACGCCTGGGTCCCCTGCACCACGGACGGAACCTCGCACCGTTCGCCGGCGTGCCGCGCACCGTGCGAGGAAGGGGGAAGGGGTCACGCGTCGCGACGGAACAGCCAGCCGACGTTCGGTTCCAGCAGCCAGCGCATCCCGCGCCGCACGAAGGGCTGGGCCAGGAAGAGGCTGACCGCGCAGGCGATCGCGACCATCAGCAGCACGAACGGCCACGCGGAGTGCGGGCCGGCGAGCACGCCGGACTCGCGGATCGGGTAGAGGACGAACGTGTGCAGCAGGTAGACGTACATCGTCGCCGCACCGAACTGCGTGAGCCAGATGTTCCGGCGGGGGATGAGCACCAGGAACGACGCGGTCAGCAGCGACGCCAGCAGCATCAGGCCGAAGCGGACGGCTCCGGCCCACCAGGCGTCCTCGCCGAGACCCGAGTACGAGTCGTCGTAGAAGAACCAGTGGTGCAGGTCGAACTCCTTGAACTGCGGGATCCACACCGCGCACGACACCGCCCAGGCGGCGAACACCACGGCCGCGGCGACCCGGACCCGGACCACCACGCGACGCGAGGCCTCGTACCAGCGGTCGAAGAGCCCCCACTGCTTGACCTGCCACCCGAGCAGGAAGAACGGCAGCAGGCTGATGGCACGGGACAGCGAGAGCGTCGAGTCCACGTTGTCGAAGTAGCCGACGCCGATGCTGAACACGACGGCCCAGAACAACGGCCACCGCAGCTGCGCGAGGTACGGCAGGATCAGCTTGAAGATGCCGAGGGCCAGCAGGAACCACAGGGTCCAGGTCGGCTGCGTCGGGTTGAAGTCCTTGCCGCCCTCGACGATGCCCTGCACCACGGTCCAGATCGTCTGCATGATGATGTACGGCACGACGATGTCGGTGATCGTGCGGCGCATGCGCTTCGCCGTCGGGGTGTCCGCCGACGAGAAGTACCCGCTGATCACACCGAACGCGGGCATGTGGAACGCGTAGATGAACGTGTAGAGCGCCAGGGCGTGCTCGCTCGCCGTCGTCTGGCGCTGGATCGCGTGACCGATCACCACGAGCGTCACGGCGACGAACCGCGCGGTGTCCCACATGGGGATACGGCGCGGTGCCCGGCCGGGTTCGAGCTGCGTCGCCGGGGCCGAGGGTGCGGGAGGGGCGGCATCCGTCGTCATCGTCGGTCACGTTACCGGATCGTGACCTGGGAGGGTCGGTACGGTTGGGGTCCTGGGCGAGCAGCCGTCCAGGACCGGGGCGATCAGTCGCCCCGTCACCGACCCAGGAGGCAGATCACATGGCAGCACGGCGCGCAGTCGTCACCGGAGCGAGCTCGGGCATCGGGGCGGCCACCGTCCGGCTGTTCCGGTCGCGGGGCTGGGACGTGCTGGCCGTCGCCCGCCGTGCGGCGAAGCTCGAGGAGCTCGCCGCGGAGACCGGTGCCGAGGTCCTGGTGGCGGACATCACGAGCGCTGCCGACGTCGAGGCGCTCGCCGCCCGCGTCGCCGAGCTCGGCGGCGCCGACGTCCTGGTGAACAACGCGGGTGGCGCGTTCGGCTCGGCCAGCGTCGAGGAGTCGGACGTCGACGACTGGCGTGCCATGTTCGAGGTCAACGTGATCGGCACGAAGCGTGTCGTCGCCGCGCTGCTGCCGCACCTGCGGGTCCGTGCCCGTGCGACCGGTGGAGCCGACATCGTCACGGTGACGAGCACGGCCGGGTTCGTGGCGTACGAGAACGGTGGCGGCTACAACGCCGCGAAGTTCGCCGAGCACGCCCTGGTCGGCGCGCTCCGGCTCGAGCTGAACGGCGAACCGATCCGCGTCGTCGAGATCGCTCCCGGACTGGTGAAGACCGACGAGTTCGCGCTCACCCGGTTCCGCGGCGACGAGCAGAAGGCCGCGGCGGTCTACGACGACGTTCCGGGCCCGCTCGTGGCCGACGACGTCGCCGAGGCGATCGTGCACGCGGTGGAGCTGCCGGCGCACGTGAACCTCGACCTGGTCACGATCCGGCCGGTCGCGCAGTCGGCGCAGCACAAGCTCGCGCGCGGAACGCTCACGCCGCGCTGAGCCGCCGCGCTGAGCCGCCGCGCTGATCCCCTGCCCAGCGCCCGCGCTGATCCGCTGCGCAGCGCCCGGGCGGTGACCACGGGTCGCGGGCGCGGGGTCCCTGCCGGTACCGTGGTCGGATGCCGATCAGCAGCGAACCCGAGCCCACGGCGCCGGCTCAGTCGACCGTGACCGTGACGAGCGGGCCCGAGGTGCTCGGATGGTTGGAGTTCGGTGACGCCGCACGCCTGCTCGCGAAGGACGTGCTGTCCTCCGGCTTCGAGCCCGAGGTCGTCGTCGCCGTCGCCCGTGGCGGGCTGATCATCGCCGGTGCCGTGGCGTACGCGCTCGGCACCAAGGAGTGCGGCTCGATCAACGTCGAGTTCTACACCGACGTCGAGCAGCGCCTGGACGAGCCCGTCGTGCTCGCACCCGCGCTCGACGCCCCGAGCCTGGCCGGCAAGCGCGTGCTCGTCGTCGACGACGTGTCGGACTCCGGTCGGACCCTGCGCCTGGTGGTCGACATCATCCGGAACGCCGGTGCCGACGTCCGCAGCGCGTGCCTGTACTCGAAGCCCGGCACCGTCCTCGAGCCCGACCACGTCTGGCGGCGCGTCGACGGCTGGATCACGTTCCCGTGGAGCGCCCTCGCACCGGTGACGGCCGAGTCGTGAGCATCCACCTCGTCGGCGGCGGACGCTTCGCCGCCTCGGACGCCGCAGCGCCCTTCCTCGCCGAGGCCACCGCACGGTCGGCTGCCGTCGGCCGGACGGTCCCGCGCATCGCCCTGCTCTCCGTCGCCGGCCCCGACGGCGGCAGCCCGTCGTCGACCGCCGACATCGCCGAGGTGCTCGGTGGTGCCCGCGCGGCCGAGGTCGTCGTGACCGAGGTCGCGGCCGGCCAGGTGTTCGACACGACCGTGCTGAGCGACGTCGACGCGCTCGTCGTCGGTGGCGGCGTCACGCCCGACTACCTCGGCGCGATCGCCCCGCTCGTCGACCAACTCCGGTTGCTCGTCGCCGACGGCCTGCCCTACCTGGGCTACTCCGCGGGCGCGATGATCGCCGCCGACCGCGCGCTCGTCGGCGGCTGGCGCATCGGCGGCGTCGAGATCTGCCCCGAGGAAGCCTCCGAGGGCCTCGACGAGGTCGAGCTCCGCGAGGGCCTCGGCCTGGTCGACCTGACCATCGACGTCCACGCTGTGCAGGCCGGCACGCTCGCCCGTCTCATCGCCAGCGCCGAGGCCGAGTTCGTCACCGCCGGCCTGGCGATCGACGAGGACACCGCACTCGTCGTCGGCGAGGGCGCGCTCGAGGTCCGGGGCACCGGCAGCGTCTGGCGCGTCATGGCCGGCGAGGAGTCCGTGGCCGTCGCCACGATGGGCGCGTAGCCGTCGTGGAACCACGACCGCTCGCCGACCTGGTCGACCCCGGCTGGGCCTCTGCGCTCGCTCCGGTCGAGGACGACGTTCACCGCATGGGTGCGTGGCTCCGCGACGAGACGGCAGCCGGCCGCCCGTACCTGCCCGCCGGCGCCGACGTGCTCCGGGCCTTCACCACGCCCTTCGACGCCGTCAAGGTGCTCGTCGTCGGGCAGGACCCCTACCCGACGCCCGGCCACCCGATCGGACTGTCGTTCGCCGTCGACCCCGCCGTCCGCCCGGTGCCGCGCAGTCTGGCGAACATCTACAAGGAGCTCAGCGCCGACGTCGGCGTGACCCCACCCGCGCACGGTGACCTGCGTGCGTGGTCGGACCAGGGCGTCCTGTTGCTCAACCGGGTGCTCACGGTCCGCGCGGGCGATGCCGGCAGCCACCGCGGCAAGGGCTGGGAGGCCGTCACCGACCAGGCCGTCCGCGCACTGGTCGGCCGGGGGACCCCGCTCGTCGCAGTGCTCTGGGGCGCGCAGGCCGCGTCCGTCCGACCGCTGCTCGGTGACACCCCGGTGGTTGCGTCGGCCCACCCGAGCCCGTTGAGCGCCTCGCGGGGCTTCTTCGGCAGCCGTCCGTTCTCGCAGGTCAACGCGCTGCTCGAGGAGCAGGGCGCCACGCCGGTCGACTGGTCGCTGGCCGGGCGCTGACGCGCCGCGCTCACTAGGCTCGGCACGTGCTCGAGGAGGAATACCAGCGACGGCGGGTCCTGCCGCGACACCTGCGTGCCCGTCCGGCGAGCGAGACCGCGTTCGAGTACCGGATCCGTGCCGCCGAGGTGAGCGACCTGCCCGACGTGCGTGAGATCCACACGCACTACGTCCGCAACTCGTCGGTGACCTTCGACCCGTCGGCGTTCACCTTCGCCCGCTGGAAGCAGCGCTACGACGACATCCGGAAGCGCAAGCTGCCCTTCCTGGTCGCGGAGAACCCCGCCGGGCAGATCCTCGGTTACGCGCTGGTCGACGCCTGGAACCCGCGCGACCGGTCGAACCGCGTGGTCGAGGACTCGATCTACCTGGGAGCGGCGTCCGGCGGCAAGGGGCTCGGGCGTGCACTCATGGAGGCGCTGCTCGACGAGTGCCGGTCCGCCGGGGTCCGCGAGGTCGTCGCGGTGATCGCCGACCGGCAGGCCGAGGCCTCGATCCGCCTGCACGAGCGGCTCGGCTTCGAGGAGGTCGGTCGGATGGGCAAGGTCGGCTACAAGTACGACCGGTGGCTCGGCACGGTGACCATGCGCCTGCGGTTGCGCGGTCCGCGCCTCTTCGCCCGGAAGTAGTCGGGCGGTCGTCCGTCGTTCGGTCGTGTCTCGGGCCGCGCCGAGGTTCCGAGATCTGCGCATCTCGGCGTGCGATCGCGCGTGTTGTGGAACCTCGACGGTCAGCGCACGGCGCGCCGCCCCTCGCCCGCCCCCGCACACCCCGTCAACCCTGCGGGGCCTCGGCGATGAACTCGTCGCGCGTGACACCGACGAGCGCCGTCGTCGCGGCTGCGGCAGCGGCACCGTCGCCCGCGACCAGCGCGTGTCCGACGGCCTCGTGCCGGAGGGCGGCCTCGCGCGTCCAGCGCGTGATGGTGTCGCGCGACTCCGAGGTGCGGGTGCGCAGCAGCGCCTCGACGGTGCCGGCAAAGTGCGCGAAGACGGCGTTGCCGGACCCGGTGAGCAGGGCGCGGTGGAAGCGGACGTCGGCCTCGAGGTACGCGCGGCTGTCCTCGCGCGCGCAGGCGGCGAGCATGTCCTGCGCGGCGTCGAGGACGGCGGACGCCCCGGAGCCGCCGGCGGTGAGCGACGCCGCGACGGGTTCGACGCCGAGCCGCAGCTCGAGCAGTTCCCGCTGCTGCACGAAGTAGGCGGGCGATGCGCCGCGCCACCGGATGACCGTCGGCGCGAGCAGCTCCCACGACCCGATGCCGAGCACCTGCGTGCCCACGCGCTGCCGGGGCTCGACGAGTCCGAGGGACTGCAGGACGCGGAGCGCCTCGCGGACGACCGACCGGGACACGCCGAACTCGTCCGCCACGAGTTCGGGGCGGACCACCGTGCCGGGCTCCAGCGCGCCGTCGACGATGCGCTGCCCGAGGGTGTCGAGCACGTGGGCGTGCAGTCCGCGTGCGGGGGGCATCATTCCTCCATGCAGTACGTGTCGCGCGGTCGGCGTGACGTCGGTCCCATCGAAACGGCAGACTGCGTCCGAGGGCGGATGGCGCGCGGCGGATCGTCGTATAGTCTGATTAATCAGATTATTGAGGGTCGGCTCGTGCAGCGCCAGCCACCCTCGACACGAAGGCGACGGAGCCGCGCGGCAGCGGCTCCAGGAAGGGGCACCGATGCCTCACGCTCCAGTCCACGCGCTCGCGCACCCCGTCGGCGCGGTCCTCGCCGCCGAGGGTGGCGGCACCGAGACGGTCGACCCGTCCGGTCCGATCCCGCAGCTGATCATCGCGGCCCTCGTCGGCATCGTCGTGATCATCGCGCTCATCACCTGGCTCAAGGTGCACCCGTTCATCGCGCTCGTGATCGGTGCCCTGGGCGTCGGCATCGGCGCGGGGCTCGCGCCCGACAAGGCGGTCACGAGCTTCGGCAACGGCTTCGGCGCGACGATGACGAGCGTCGGCATCCTGGTGGGCCTCGGGTCGATGTTCGGCAAGATGCTCGTCGACTCCGGCGCTGCCGACCGCGTGGTCGACACCCTCGTCCGCAGGTCGTCGAAGGCCGCGCTGCCGTGGACGATGGCACTGATCGGTGCGCTGATCGGCCTGCCGATGTTCTTCGAGGTCGGCCTCGTGCTCCTCATCCCGATCATCGTGCTGGTCGCGAAGCGCAGCTCCGTGCCGATCATGAAGATCGCCGTGCCCGCCCTGGTCGGCCTGTCGACGATGCACGCGTTCGTCCCGCCGCACCCCGGCCCGCTCGTCGCCATCTCGACCGTCGGCGCGAACCTCGGCACCACGCTCGCCTTCGGCATCGTTCTGGCGATCCCGGTGATCGTGCTCGCCGGTCCGGTCTTCGCGCAGTTCGCGGCACGCTGGGTCGACATCCCGGCCCCCGACCTGTTCGGGTCGCGTGGTTCGGACTCCGGGTCGGCGTCCGGTCCGCAGGACCCCGCTTCGGGCGGACGGGAGGCCCGGCGCGGCCCCGCCACGCAGGACACCGCGTCCCTGCCCAACGGCAAGAGCGACTTCACGCGCGTCATCAGCGAGCCGCGCAGCCCGTCCTTCACCGTCGCGCTCGTCGGCATCCTGCTGCCCGTCGTCCTCATGCTCGCCCAGGCGATCCGCGAGGCCACGATGCCCGATGCCGCCGGCTCGTGGGTGAGCCTGCTCGACTTCCTCGGGTCGCCGATGATCGCGATCGGCATCGCCGCGATCTACGCGATGGTCTTCTTCGCGATCGGCGGCGGCATGGACCGGTCCGCCGTGGCGAAGTCGCTCGAGAGCGCGCTGCCCCCGGTCGCCGGCGTGCTGCTCATCGTCGGTGCCGGCGGTGGCTTCAAGCAGGTGCTCATCGACACGGGCATCGGCGGGGTGATCGCGGACGCCGTGAAGGACTCCGGCATCTCGGTGCTCCTCGTCGCCTGGGTCGTGTCGGCACTGGTGCGCGTCGCGACCGGGTCGGCCACGGTCGCCACCGTCACCGCGGCGGGCATCATGGCGCCGATCGCGGCGGACCTGTCCTCGCCGATGACCTCGTTGCTCGTGCTGGCGATCGGTGCCGGGTCGGTGTTCCTTTCGCACGTGAACGACGCCGGGTTCTGGCTCGTCAAGGGCTACCTCAACACCACCGTGGGGCAGACCTTCAAGACGTGGACGGTGCTCGAGTGCCTCATCTCGGTGCTCGGTCTGCTCGGGGTCCTGCTGGCCGGGGTGTTCATCCGATGAGCGGCGACTCCGCTCTGGATGCGCGCGTCCTGGTCGTCATGGGGGTCTCCGGTTCGGGCAAGTCGACCGTCGCGGCGATGGTCGCTGAGCAACTCGGGTGGGACTTCGCCGAGGGCGATGCGATGCACCCGCAGGCGAACGTCGACAAGATGCACGCCGGCACACCGCTCACCGACGAGGACCGCTGGCCGTGGCTCGACGTCGTCGCCGGCTGGATCCGCGGGCACCTCGACGCCGGCACGCACGGTGTCGTGACCTGCTCGGCGCTGAAGCGGTCCTACCGGGACGTGCTGCGGGCACCCGGGGTGGTGTTCGTGCACGTGGCGGGTGACGGTGCGCTCATCGAACAGCGGATGTCGCAGCGTTCGGGGCACTTCATGCCGACGTCGCTGCTGCAGTCCCAGCTCGCGACGCTCGAGCCGCCCCAGGACGACGAGGCGCACCTGACGATCGCCGCCGACCGCACTCCGGACGAGGAGAGCGCCGAGGTCGTCGAGCGGCTCGGGCTCGGCGTCGGCCGCTAGCTGAACCGGATCGGGGTGCCGACCGGCAGTGCGGCGAGGGTGCGGGTCATCTCCGCTGAGATCCGCACGCACCCGTGCGAGCTGCCGGTCGGGTCGGGGTAGTAGTGCAACGCCGTCAGGGCCGCGTTGCCGCCGTACGACGGGATCCGTGAGGAGTGCGCCCCGGTCAGGATGATCGGGTTGCCCTGCGTGTAGGTCACGCGGGTGTCCACGTACGCCGCCTCGACGTAGGTGGCGGTGTCGGTCGGCGTGGGGTCCTCGGGAGTACCGAGCCGAGCCGCCTCGGTGGAGGTGACGTCACCGCTCCGGGTGACGACGGAGACCGTGCTCCGGGCGACGTCGACGCGGATCATCCGGTCGGTGTCGGTGACCGTGAAGTCAGCGGCCCGCGCCCAGGCGAACGTGGCACTCGGCGCGTCCGGGTCGCCGCCGTCGCCCGGGGTGCGGTTCCGGGCGGGGGTCGAGACGAGGAGCATGCCGCCGTCGACACCCGGAGACCTGCCCCAGACCGCGGTGGCGGCGGGCAGGTCGATCGTCGAGACCCGGTGCGAGAGCGTCGCCACCGGACGCGCGCGGCTCGACGGGTTGGCGTACAGGGCCACGAGGTGGTGCCGCGGGGTGGCGATCTGCCAGGTGTCCGCGGGGCGGACGTCCCCGCCGTCGAGGAGTTCGGGGACGACGCCGTCGTGGAACGCCAACGGCAGGGCGGCGAGGGTGGCGGCCGACGGCGCTCGGGGGACGGCCGCGAGCGTCGGGGTGGGGGTCGGCGTCGGCGTCGCGGTCGGGGTGGCCCGTGCGACGTGGGTCGGGTCGGCGTCCGGCCGGTCGGCGGTCACCCCGACGACGACGGCCGCGACGGCGACCGCAGCGGCGCCCGCGGCCACGGCGATCCAGCTCCTGCGTCGCATCGGCATCCCCCTGTGCTCCTGGTCCAGCGTGCGCTCGTCGTCTGGGTGTGTGCTCGTGGTGTCGGTCAGCGTTCGGTGACCCGGCCGGCGTCGACGTGCCACTGCCGGTCGAGGCGGACGGTCTCCAGCATGCGCCGGTCGTGCGTGACGAGCAGCAGGGTGCCGTCGTAGGACTCCAGCGCCTGCTCGAGCTGCTCGATCGCCACCAGGTCGAGGTGGTTGGTCGGCTCGTCGAGCACGAGCACGTTCACCCCGCGGGCCTGGAGCAGCGCGAGTCCGGCGCGGGTCCGTTCGCCGGGGGAGAGCGCCGACGCGGGACGCCCGACGTGGTCCGCCTTCAACCCGAACTTCGCCAGCAGCGTCCGGACGTCGGCGGTCGTGTACTCGGGGACGATCGCCTCGAAGGCGGCGGCGAGGGACTGGTCGCCGGTGAAGGCCGCGCGGGCCTGGTCGACCTCGCCGACGGCGACGCTCGATCCGAGCGAGGCCGTTCCGGTCGTCGGCACCTGCTTGCCGAGCAGCGCACGCAGCAGCGTGGACTTGCCGGCGCCGTTCGGTCCGGTGATCCCGATGCGGTCGCCGCCGTCGACCTGCAGCGACACCGGACCGAGGGTGAAGTCGCCCTGCGTGAAGGTCGCGTCGGACAGCGTTGCCACGACCGCGGACGACCGCGGTGCGCTGCCGATCGTGAACTCGAGCTGCCACTCCTTGCGTGGTTCCTCGACCTCGTCGAGCCGCGCGATGCGGGACTCCATCTGGCGCACCTTCTGCGCCTGCTTCTCGCTCGACTCCGAGGCGGCCTTGCGGCGGATCTTGTCGTTGTCGGGGGCCTTCTTCATCGCGTTGCGCACGCCCTGGCTCGACCACTCGCGCTGCGTCCGGGCACGGGAGACCAGGTCGGCCTTGGTCGCGGCGTAGTCGTCGTACGCGTCGCGCTTGTGCTGCCGGGCGATCTCGCGTTCCTCGAGGAACGAGTCGTACCCGCCGCCGAACAGCCGGTTGGACGACTGCGCCAGGTCGAGCTCGAGGACGCTCGTCACCGAGCGCGCCAGGAACTCCCGGTCGTGGCTGACGAGCACGACGCCGCCGCGCAGGCCCCGGACGAACCCTTCGAGCCGGTCCAGCCCGTCGAGGTCGAGGTCGTTGGTGGGCTCGTCGAGCAGGACGATGTCGAACCGCGACAGCAGCAGCGCCGCCAGCCCGACCCGGGCGGCCTGCCCACCGGACAGTGCGGTCATGAGCGAGTCCGGTCCGACGCCGTCGTCACCGGCTCCGGTCTCGAGGCCGAGGTCGGCCAGGACGGCGGGGATGCGGTCCTCGAGGTCGGCGGCGCCCGCGGCGAGCCAGCGGTCGAGCGCCGTCGAGTAGCGGTCAGCGGCGGCGTCCCCGGCGTCCGGGTCGCCCAGGGCGGCAGCCGCGGCGTCCATGGCCTCGGTCGCCTCGGCCGAGCCGGTCCGGCGGGCGATGTAGCCGGCGACGGTCTCGCCGGCGATCCGTTCGTGCTCCTGGGGGAGCCAGCCGACGAACGCGTCGGTCGGTGCGAGCGACACCGTGCCGGCCAGGGGCTCGTCGACGCCAGCCAGCAGCCGGAGCAGCGTGGACTTGCCGGCGCCGTTCACGCCGACGACACCGATCACGTCGCCCGGCGCCACCGTGAGGTCGAGGGAGTCGAACAGCGTGCGTGCGGCGTACCCGCCGGACAGGCCCTTGGCGACGAGCGTGGCGGTCATGCGCCAATCGTCCCACGTGGCGGCGCGCGCACGGCACCGCCCACGGAGCGCCCGGGGCTCCGGGTGCAGCACACTGGTCGGATGGAACCCTGCGTCTTCTGCGCGATCATCGCCGGCGACGAACCGGCCGTCTGGGTCGAGCGCGAGGAGCACGCCGTGGCGTTCGCGCCGCTGCCCGGGTCCGCGCTCGCACCCGGGCACACCCTGGTCGCGCCGGTCGAGCACGCCGACGACCTGCTCGGTGCCGCCCCGGTCGCGCTGGCTGCGACCACCGCGCTCGTGCAGCGGGTCGCACGGGCGATGCGGGGTGCGCTCGGCGCCACCGGGACCGTCGTGCTGCAGGCCTCCGGCGCCGATGCCGGGCAGAGCGTGCGGCACCTGCACTTCCACGTCGTGCCGTGCTGGCCGGACGACGGCACGACGCACTGGCCGGAGCCGCCCTCGGCACACGTCGTCGACGGTGACCCGCACGCGCTCCTCGCCGAGATGTTCGAGTAGCCGATCCCGGGCAGCGGTGCGCAGAACGGAGTGGAGTGGGCGCTGCACCGTCTCGCCGTCCCACCGACACCTCCAGGAGCACACCATGACCACGAAGATCACCCTGATCATCGACAACCCGGCCGACCCGTCCGCGTTCGAGCAGTCCTACGTGGAGCTCGAGTCCCTCGCCGCGAAGCTGCCGGGCCTGCAGCGGCTCGAGGCGGCGAAGGTCTGGCCGAAGGAGGACGGCACCCCGACCCCGGCCCACCGCACCCTCGACCTGTACTTCGCGTCGTACGGGGACGCGTCCGACGCGGTGGCGACCGCCGAGGCCGGCGCGTTCTTCGAGCGGCTCGGCGGGACGGGCGCCACGTTCACCGGCCTGTTCTCCGACATCGAGCACGAGTAGCACCGACGGCCGGGCCCGGGTCTCGGGCTCAGCGACACTCCTCGGGTCCCGCGCCGCGAGGAGTGTCGTTCAGCGCGAGTCTCGGCCCGGCACCGGCGTCAGCCTGCCCGCGCCGAGAGGGAACAGGCCAGCGTGGTACTCGAGCACGGCGGCGTCGCCGACGTGCAGCGTCGCGGCGCCGAAGCGCCACGCCCGGTTGAACAGGTACACGCCGATCACGGTGCGGCCGTCGTCCGCGACCGCCCACGTGCCGGTGCCCCACTGCGCCGGGTGCCCGACCCCGTCGATCGTGACGGTGGGGTGGGCGAACCAGGTGAGCAGGGGGCGAGCGAGCCGGAGCTCGATCCGGCGCTTCGTCGTGCCGGAGGGGAGAGTCGTGTCCACCTCCGCAGGATAGGGCCACCGCGCCGCCGCCACCGCACCTGTGCCCGCCGCACCCACGCACCCGTAGCGTGGCGGCCATGACCACCACCGTCCTCGTCGCCGGCGCCACCGGAGACCTCGGCGGACGCATCGTGCACGAGCTCCTGCAGCACGACACCCGCGTCCGCGTCCTGACCCGCCCGAGCAGCGACGCAGCACAGCGCCGCTTCGCCGACGACGACCGCATCGACGTGGTCACCGCCGCCTACACGGACCGACCGGCCCTGGTGGCGGCGCTCGCCGGGGTCGACGTCGTCGTCTCCGCGGTGAGCGGCACCCGCGCCGTGATCGTCGACGCGCAGCGCGCCCTGCTCGACGCCGCGGTCGAGGCCGGCGTCCCGCGGTTCATCCCCTCGGACTACGCCGCCGACTACCGGTCGATCACCCCCGGCTCGAACCGCAACTTCGAGCTCCGCCGCGAGTTCGCCGCCGCCCTCGACGCCGCTCCGATCCGTGCGACGTCCGTGCTGAACGGGGCGTTCACGGACATGCTCACCGGTCAGGCGCCGATGATCCTGTTCGACCGCCGGCGGGTCCTCTACTGGTCGTCGGCCGACCAGGTCCTCGACTTCACCACGAAGGACGACGTCGCGCGCGTGACGGCGCTCGTCGCACTCGACGCGGACGCACCCCGTGTGGTCGAGGTCGCGGGGGACCGCGTCACGGCACGCTCGATCGCCGACACGATGTCACGGCTGACCGGCACGCCGTTCCGGCTGCAGTGGGCGGGCACGACCGGCACGCTGTCGGCGATGGCCCGGGTCGGCCGGCGGCTGTCGAAGGACGACGCCGAACCGTTCCCGGCGTGGCAGGGCATGCAGTACTTCGTGAGCATGTTCAGCGGCGAGGCCGAACTGCACCACGTCGACGACGACCGCTACGGTCCGCACGGCTGGACGAGCGTCCGCGACGTGCTCGCCGCCCACCTGGGCGTCTGACCGTCCGCCGTCACGGTCCGGCCGGGAGGCCCGCCCCGCGTCGCGCGGGCCGGCTGCCGGTCGGACTCCTGCCCGGGTTCAGTGCGTCGGCTCGCTGAGCCCGAGGAGCGCACCCCGCACCGCCGCGACGCGGATGGTCGCCGCGTCGTCGTAGAGCACCGTCTGGCTGACCGCGCCGACGTGCGCGGCGACGACCGCACGGGTGAAGACGTCCGGCGCGACGGTGAGGCGTCGGCCCTGCGCCGTGACCGACTCGACGAGCAGCGGTTCGAGCGCGGCGTGGAAGGCGTCGGTGTGCGTGCGGAGCAGTGCCCGGAGCTCGGGCTCGTGGCGTGCCCGCGACAGCAGGACCGAGCGGATCGCGTACCACTTGCCCTCGGGTGGCAGGCCACCGAGGACCCCGGAGACGATCGCGTCGACGGACTGCTGGTCGGTCGCGTCGAGCGCTGCCCGGAAGCCGTCCTCGAGCCGCTCGATGACCACGGCCTCCTGCGCTTCGTACACCGCGAAGAAGAGCTCGTCGGTCGTCGCGAAGTTCGAGTAGAAGGCCCCGCGCGTGAAGCCCGCACGCGCGACGATCGCCTCGACGCTGGCCGAGGCCGAGCCGGTCTCGTCGAACAGCGCCTCGGCGGCGCGGACGAGCTCCGCACGGGTGCTGCTGCGCCGCCGGACGGGTCGGGCGCGTGCGGCGGGGTCGTCGCTCACTCGTGGGGACACCGGTTCATCCTAGGAGGCGTCGTCCGACCGGCGCGGGTCCGCCAGGTAGTCGTGCACGGACCGTACCGGCGCGAGCGTCAGGTCGGTCAGGACGTGTGAGGCGCTGACGACCTCGAGCACCGGCAGGTCCGCCATCGGCGCGAGGGCGTGCTCGAACAGTTGCAGTCGGGCGGACCCGGTCCAGGCCCCCTTCACGACGATGTCGGTGATCTCGGTCCGCACGAGGTCGGCGGCCCGCAACCCCAGGGTCGTCACGTCGGGGACGAGCTTCACCATCCAGGTCGGCACCGTGATCTGCGCCGCGGCCTCGACCGGGTCCATCGGCTCCCACTGGTACGCCATGGTCGCCGTCGCCACCCGTTCGGAACCGCGGTCGAGCGTGCCGACGAGGGCGCCCTGGTCGACCCGCAAGCCCGGGGTCCCGAGCACCTTCGGGTAGGCGCTCAGTTCGCGACCGGCGAGCATCGCGGCGGAGTTGTCGAGGTACATGGCGTGCAGGTACTCGCCGACCTCGCCGTCGAGGGTGACCTGGATCGCCTGACCGGACTCGACGTACGGGCCGTACCCGTCGACGTCGCCCATCTTCATGACCTCGAACCGGACCAGGGGTGCCTCGACCCGCAGCGGCTCCGGCACGACGGCACGGAGGGCGTCGGGGTCGGTCCGGTACACGACGTTGAAGTACTCGCGGTCGGTGAAGCGCGTCGGTCGCAGCGGGAACACCGGCGCGGTGAGGGGCGTGGTGGCGTGGCGGAGGACGTCCGAGGCCTGCATGGGAACTCCTTGTCGGTTGCAGTACGATCCGTACTGAGTACGTTGTGTATCGAACGTACACCCGAGAACGAAGGACACCATGGGCTTCCCCCTGCCGACCGACATCCGCAACCGACCCGTCACCGTGATCGGCGGTGGGACCCTCGGCCGGCGCATCGCGCTCATGTTCGCCAGCGCCGGCGGCGAGTCCCGCGTGTACGACCTCGCCGAACCGGTCCGCACGGCCGCCGTCGAGTACGTCGAGCGCGAGCTCCCGGCACTCGCCGCCGCGCGGGACGGGGGCGCGGTCGGCACCGTCCGCGCGTTCGACGACCTGGACGAGGCCGTCGCCGGTGCGTGGCTCGTCGTCGAGGCGATCCCGGAGCGCATCGACCTCAAGACCACGGTGTTCGGCCAGCTCGACCGCGCCGTCGGGGCGGACACGATCCTGGCGAGCAACTCGTCGTCGTACGCGAGCCGACTGATGATCGACGAGGTC
Source organism: Curtobacterium sp. PvP017 (assembly GCF_054060195.1). NCBI lineage: Bacteria > Bacillati > Actinomycetota > Actinomycetes > Micrococcales > Microbacteriaceae > Curtobacterium > Curtobacterium sp. PvP017. The sequence continues at coordinate 188,447 of NZ_JBSSCY010000004.1, read as the reverse complement.
GAGCACCCGGAGCGTGTGCTGAACATGCACTTCTACATGCCGCCGGCGCAGAACGCCGTCGACCTGATGAGCGACGGCGAGACCGACCCCGCGGTCGTCGACCTGCTGCTCGAGGTCCTGCCGACCTACGGCGTCCGCCCGTTCGTCGCACGCAGGGAGTCGACCGGGTTCATCTTCAACCGCATCTGGGCGGCCGTCAAACGCGAGTCGCTGGCGGTGGTCGCCGACGGGGTCTCCACGCCCGAGGACGTCGACGCCATGTTCGCGGTGAACACCGGGTCGCCCGCCGGTCCGTTCCGGATGATGGACCAGGTGGGGCTCGACGTCGTCCTGGACATCGAGGAGCACTACGCGGCCGAGGACCCGCACCTGCCCGAGGGTCCGCGGCAGCTGCTCCGTCAGTACGTCGAGGCCGGCGACCTGGGCGTGAAGACCGGCCGCGGCTTCTACCGGTACGAGCAGGACTGACGCACGACCAGCACCGACGCCGCCTAGGCTCGGGAACCGTGTTCGAACTCCACCACCTCGCCGCACAGGAACTCTGGGACTGGATCCGCCGGGGGGAGGCGACCGCGCTCGAGGTGACCGAGCACTACCTCGCCCGCATCGAGCGCCTCGACCCCGCCCTCGGCGCGTTCGTGACGGTCACGGCCGATGCAGCGCGCACGAGAGCCGACCGTCTCGGCCACCTGGTGCCGACGTCCAGACCGTTGTGGGGCCTCCCGTCCGCCGACAAGGACCTGTACGACCGCGCCGGGGTCACCACGCGCAGCGGCACCGCGAGCCTGCCGGAGCGCCCCGCCGGGGCCGACCACCCGCTGGTCGCCGCGCTCGACGCGGCCGGCACGGTGAGCCTCGGCAAGACGACGTCGCCCGAGTTCGGGATGTCCTCGTCGTCGGAGACCCGGTTCGGGGTGACGCGGAACCCGTACGACACGAGCCGTGCGCCCGGCGGGTCGTCGAGCGGCGCGGCGGTCGCCGTCGCGGCCGGACTGCTGCCGGCGGCCGTCGGGTCCGACGGTGGGGGATCGGTCCGGATCCCGGCCGCCGCGACGGGACTCGTCGGCCTCAAGCCGAGCCGTGGGCGGGTGCCATCGATGCCCGGTCGCTCCGGCGTCGGTGGACTGTCCGTCGCCGGGCCGCTGACCCGGTCGGTCGCGGACGCCGGGATGCTGCTCGACGCGCTCGTGGCGCCCACCGGGCTGGCGGAACCGGCACCGTACGCGCTGGTCACGCCGGACGTGGGCGACGGCCCGTTCACCGCGGCGGCCGTCCGCGGCGAGGGGCGCTTCGTCGTCGGACTGCTCGACGGCTCGCCGTGGGACGACACCGTCGACGTGGTGGTCGACCCCGCGGCGCGCGCTGCCGTCGAGACCGCGGTGCGGGTGCTCGGCGAGGTGGGGCACGGCGTGGAGGACGTGCAGATGCCCCGGGCGCCGTACGCCGACGCGTTCCGGGTGGCCTGGGAGAGCTCCGCGGCGCGGCTGCCGATGGTCCCCGGCATCGACCTGACCGCGCTGACGCCCCTGGTGGCGTGGCTCGTGGAACGGGGACGGCGGCTCACCGGCACCCAGGTGCTCGACGCGATGACCACGCTCGACACGTTCTCGGCGACGCTGATCGGCGCGTTCGACCGGTTCGACGCCGTGCTGTCACCGACGCTCGCGCTGACCCCGCGGCCGCTCGGCTGGTACGGCGACGAGCCGGACGAGGACTTCCGCCGCCAGTGCGCCTACTCGCCGTGGACCTCGATGGCGAACGTGGCGGGGCTGCCGGCGATCACCCTGCCCGTCGGGGTCACCGCCGACGACCACCCGGACGGTGGCGGCCTGCCGATGGGCGTCCAGTTGATCGGGCGGCCAGGGGGCGAGCGGGTCCTGCTCGCGATCGGGGCCCAGCTCGAGCGTCGGCTGCGGTGGCAGCGGCGGCACCCGGCGGCCTGGACCGCCTGACCGCGCCGCCGCCCGCGCTACGGCAGGGTCGGCGCGGCCTCGACCAGCGCCCGCGTCACCGGGTGCACCGGCGCGTCGAGCAGCCCGACCGGCCCGTGCTCCACGATGCGCCCCGCCGACATCACCGCGACGGTGTCGCACAGCCGCTGCACCACGCCGATGTCGTGCGACACCAGCACCAGCGTCAGCCCGAGGTCGTCGGCGAGCGAGCGGAACAGGTCGATGACCCGTGCGCGCACCACCACGTCGAGCGCGCTCATCGGTTCGTCCCCGAACAGGATCCGCGGACCGTGCACCACCGCCCGCGCGATGGCGATGCGCTGCCGCTGGCCGCCGGAGAACTCGTGCGGGTAGCGGTCGACGGCGTCCGCCGGCAGGTCGACCCGTTCGAGGACGTCCCGGACGAGCGCGGCGTGCGAACCCTCCACCCGGAGCGCCCGCAACGGTTCGCGGATGATCGCGCCGACGCGCATCCGCGGGTCGAGCGACGCGTACGGGTCCTGGAACACCACCCCGGTCTCGCGACGGAACCAGCGCATCGCACCCGCGGACCCGGTCGCCACCACCGGACGACCGGAGGCGGTCACGGAACCCGCGGAAGGTGCCTCCAGGCCGGCGAGCAGCCGCACCAGGGTCGACTTGCCGGATCCCGACTCCCCGACGATCCCGAGCCGTTGGCCGGGGGCGACCGTCAGGTCGACGCCGTCGACGGCGGTGCGCACGGGGCCGGGTTCGAAGGGCCCGCGGCGGGGGAGTCGGTAGGTGCGGTGCAGCCCGACTCCGTCGAGGACGGCGGTCATGCGGAGCCTCCGGACGGACGGGTACGACGGGCGGTGGCGCGCGCGGCATCGACGAGCGCGACGGTCGCGGGGTGCTGCGGCGCCGCGAGCAGCGACGCGACCGAGCCCTGCTCGACGACCCGGCCGGCGTCGAGCACGACGGCCGTGTCGGCGATCCGGGCGAGCACCGCCAGGTCGTGCGTGACGAAGACCATGCCGGCCGACAGCCCTTCGAAGAGGTCGAGGATCCGCGCCTCGGTCGTGACGTCGAGCGCCGTCGTCGGCTCGTCGGCGACCAGGTACGCGGGCTGCCCGGCCATCGCCATCGCGATGCAGATCCGCTGGCGCTGCCCGCCGGACAGCTGGTGCGGGTACTGGCGCAGCAGCGACTCCGGGTCCGGCAGTCCGACGTCCGCCGCCAGCGCGGTCGCCGCCGCACGCGCCGCCCGCCGGTCGAGTCCTCGGTGCAGCCGCAGGGGCTCGGCGATCTGCGTGCCGACGCGGCGCAGCGGGTCGAGGGCGGTGCCGGGCTCCTGGAAGACCATGCCGATGCCGGACCCGCGGTGCCGTGCGCGCTGCCGGTCGGGCAGGCCGACGAGTTCGGTGCCGTCCAGGCGGATGCTGCCGGTGACGGTCGCCCCGGTGGGCTCCAGCCCCATCAGGGCGAGCGAGGTCATCGACTTGCCGGATCCGGATGCGCCGATCACGCCGACGCGTTCGCCGGGAGGCACGGTGAACGTCACGTCGTCCAGGATCGTCCGCCCCGTGATGCGGACGGAGAGCCCCACCACCTCGAGCCCGCCGGTGCCGGTGTCGCTGCGGCTGTGGCTGCGGTCGGTCATGCGGTCACCCCGGGGGTGGTCGTGGCCGCGTCCGGGCGGCGGTCGCCGCCCGCTGCGCGGTCGTTCGTCGTCAGACGCGGGTCGGTGGCGTCGCGGATCGCGTCGCCGAGCAGGGAGAGCGCGGCGACGACCAGCGCGATCGCGGCTCCGGGCCAGGTGGCGCTCCACGGGTGCACCCCGATGTAGGTCTGGAGGTCGGACAGCAGGCTGCCCCACGACGCCGTGTCCGACCCGGCGCCGTAGCCCAGGTACGACAGCCCGGCCTCGGCGAGGACCGCGGTGGCCATCGCGAGCGAGAGCTGCACGGTGAACAGCGGCGCGGCGTTCGGCACCAGGTGGCGGAACAGCACCCCGGCACCACCGACACCGGAGGCGCGGGCCGCGGTGACGTAGTCGCTGCGGGCGATGCGGCGGATCTCGCCGCGGGCGACCCGGGCGATCGTCACCCCGAAGGACAGCCCGACGCTGACGATGACGACCCCGAGCGACCCGCCGAACACCGCGGTCAGGAGCATCGCGGTCAGCAGGGTCGGGAACGCCACGAGGATGTCGAGCAGGACGGCCGTGCCCTCGCGCACCCAGCGGGCGGTGAGCGACCCGATCGCGGTCAGGACGATGCCGACGACGCTGGCGATCACCCCGGCCCCGACGGCGACGAGCACGGTGGTGCGGGTGCCGGCGAGCAGGTAGCTCGCGATGTCGCGGCCGGCGGCGTCGGTGCCGAACCAGTGCGCGGCGCTCGGACCCTCCCACTGGTGGAACGGATCGGCGCGGAACGGGTCCTGCGGCGTCCACACGAGCGACACCGCGGCGAGGACCACGAGCAGACCGAGCACGACGACGGCGAAGACCCCGGTGGGGCGGGACAGCAGGCGGCGGATCACCCGGACACCTCGCGTTGGCGCGGGTCGAGGGTGCGGTGCACGACGTCGACGGCGAACCCGACGAGCAGCACCAGTCCGGTGAGCACGAGGAGCTCGGACTGCACCTTGGTGATGTCGCGGCGGCCGACGTCGGTCACGAGCATGCGCCCGACACCGGGCAGCGAGAACAGCTGCTCGACGACGACGGCCCCGACCAGCAGCCCGGCGATCTGCACCCCGAGCACGGCGAGCACCGTGAGGGCGACCGACGGCAGCCCGTGCCGGAGCAGTGCCTGCGTGCGGGTGAGGCCGATCGCGGCAGCGGTGCGGACGTGGTCCGCGTCGAGCACCGACAGGGTCGCCGACCGGGTGAAGCGCAGGATGACGGCACCCTCGACCGCACCGATGGTCAGGGCGGGGAGCACGAGCGAGGCGAACGCCCGGCCCGGCTCGGACCAGCCGTCGAGCGGGAAGCCCTGCGTCGGCAGCCAGTGCAGCGTGACGGCGAACAGGGCGACGAGCAGCATGCCTGCCCAGACGACCGGGACGGCGGCGACGGCCTGCGCGACGAACCCGATGACGGCGCCGCCCGGCCGACGGCGGAGCACCGCGGCGACGACCCCGAGGGGGACGCCGATCACGAGCGCGGTCGCGAGCGACATGCCCGCGAGCGGCAGGGTGATCGCCAGTTTCTGCGCGATCTCCGGCGCGACCTGCCCGTTCGTCACGAGGGACCGACCGAGGTCGCCGCGGAACACCCCGCCGATCCAGTCGAGGTACTGCACCACGACGGGCCGGTCGAGGCCGAGCTGCTGCCGGAGCTGCTCGACCTGCGCCGGGGTCGACTGGGTGCCGGCGACGACCTGTGCGACGTCGCCGGGCAGCACCCGCAGGGTCGCGAAGATGATGACGCTCGCGACGAGCAGCCCGACGACGAGCAGCAGCAGCCTGCCGACCAGGAACCGGGTCACGTGCTCGGAGCTCCGGCAGCGGTTCGGCTCACTTGACGGCGAGCTTCGACAGGTCGAGCCTCGAGTTGCCGCCGTCGACGGGGAAGCCCGTGACGCCGGTCCGCACCGCGGTGATCTCGGTGGCCGTGTAGAGCCACTCGCCGGCGGCGTCCTCGCTCACGATCTTCGCGGCCTTGCGCAGGGCCTCGGTCTTGGTGGCCTCGTCGGTCGCCGCGATCGACTCGGCGTAGAGCGACTGCACCTCGGCGTTGTCGTAGCCGAAGTAGTAGTCGGGGTTCGCCCAGTTGCCGAAGTCGCGGGCCTCGACGTGGTCGACCATCGACAGGTCGAAGTCACGCTCGCCCGACTTCGGTGCCTGGAACACCGAGGACAGCCAGGTCGCGAAGTCGACGCGCTTGACGGTCAGGGTGATCCCGACGTCGGCGAGCTGCGACTTCAGGACGTCGCCGATGGTCGCCGGGTAGACGTTCGCGTACGTCAGCGTGAGCTCGAGGTCCTGTTGCCCGGCAGCGGCGAGGAGCCGCTTCGCGTTGTCGGGGTCGTACGCGTCGATGTCGGTCAGGTCCTCGTACCCGGGGTCGAGTTCCGGGATCGGACCGCCCTGCTCGACGCCCGTGCCGCCGATGGCCTTGATGAGCGCCTTCGGGTCGATCGCCTGCCGGATCGCCTGGCGCACCCGCTTGTCGGTGAACGGTTCCTTGCGGTCGTTGAACGCCAGCGTGTACTTGTCCGTCGTCTTGCCGCTGTGCAGCGCGATGTCGGCGTTCCCCTGGAGCTGGCTCTTCAGCGTGCCGTCGACCGGGTTGAGGACGTCGAGGTCCCCGTTCGCCATCGCGTTGACGGCCGTCGACGGGTCGGTGATGTACCGGAAGACGATCTTCGCGACCTTCGCCTTCGCGCCCCAGTAGTCGTCGTTGCGCTCGAAGGTGAGCGAGTCGCCCTGCTTCCAGCTCGCGACCTCGTAGGGGCCGGTGCCGTTGGCGGTGTCCGACAGGTCGTTCGTCGCGGCCTTCTCGAGCACCAGTCCGGAGCGGCCGGTCAGGTTCCAGAGCAGGTCCGAGTCGGGCTTCGCCAGCTCGAGCTGGACCACACCGGTCGACGGGGAGGTGATCGAGGTGACGCCGGCGAGCTTGGCGGAGTCCACGTAGGTCTCGTTCGACTTGACCTGCTCCAGCGACCACACGACGTCGGCCGCGGTGACGTCCTTGCCGTCCTGGAACGTGATGCCGTCGCGCAGCGTGAACGTGTAGGTCAGGCCGTCGTCGGAGACCTCGTGCTCGGAGGCCAGCACGTCGCGGATGTCGCCGTCGGCGGTCCGGCCGACGAGGCCCTGGTACACGTTGTCGATGAGCACCTGGTCGAGCGCTGCACCGGACTGCGTGCGGATGTCGAGGCTGGTCGGTTCCAGCACCAGGCCGACGCGCACGGTGGCGTCGGCGCCGCCGTTCTCGTTCGACGAGCCGGAGCAGCCGGTCAGCGCGAGGGCGGAGACGACGGCGACCGCGGTGGCGGCGAGGGCAGCACGTCCGATGCGCGTGGTGCGCGCAGCCCGGGCGGTACGGCGGTGCAGGAGCGGACTCATGGGGTGTGGGTTCCTTCCGGACGCGAGGCGATGGTCACAGCTCGCGCTCGCACGAGGTTACCGGGGGCCGGTACGGTCCCGCGACGGTTCATCGATCCGGTGCAACAAACCGTGACGTCCCGCCCATGCCCGGATCGCCGCAGCGAGTTCGAGCGGCGCCTGGTTCTGCACCGCGTGCCGTGCGGTGACCGTCACGATCTCGGCGTCCGGCAGGCGCTCGGCGAACGCGGCGTGCAGCTTCGGTGAGACGTACCCGCGGTCGCCGCGGACGAGCAGGATCGGCACCCGCAGTGCCTCGAGGTCGGGCCAGGCGTCGGCGAAGCGCCCCACCGACGACGTGCGGCCGGCGGGCAGGTGCGGGAAGTGGTGCCGCCGGACGAGCGCGCCGTCGTCGCCGAGCCGCGTGGTGTGGCGGGCCTCGCGGAGCAGCACGTGCCGGTCGTCGCCGACGCGTGCCTCGATCGCCCGGTCGACGACCTGGTCCAACGTCGCGAAGGGCTCTTCGGCCTCGAGTGCCCGGGCGATCCGGTCGACCGCCCGCTGCGCGAAGTCCGGCGACATGTCGACGAGCACGAGCCCGGTGACCCGCTCCGGTGCCGTGGCCGCGAGCCGTGCCGACAGGATCGCGCCGAGGGAGTGCCCGACGACGATCCCCGGCGGGACCTGCAGGGCGTCGAGCGCGGCGAGCACGGTCGGCGCCGTCACGGACGCCCCGTAGTCCGCGTCGTCCCGCCACGACGACCGGCCGTGCCCCGGCAGGTCGAGGGCGACCGCCGGCTCGCCGACGGCGAGCGCGGTCTGGTCGAAGCTGTGGGCGTCGATGCCGAGGCCGTGCAGGTAGGTGATCCGGGCCTCCCGGTCTCCCCACCGGATGGCGGACGTCTCCTGTCCGTCGTGGGTGCGGACCACCTGCCTGGAGGCGCGGAGCGGCTCCGTCACGCCGCTCGCGCGGGCGAGGGCGGCCAGGTCTGCGAATTCGTCGTCGGGGGCATCGGGCACGGAAGCGATCTTCGCACCGTCCGCGGGCTCTGGAGACGTTAGGTAAGGCATGCCATACTCGGATCCGTGGCAACCCGGTACCGCGTCTTCTCCGTCCGTGTGGCAGCGGTCACGTCCCTCACCCCGCACTTCGTCCGGGTGACGCTGACGGGCGATGCGCTGGCGGACTTCTCCTCGGTCGGGCTCGACCAACGGATCAAGGTCGTGCTGCCGCTGGACGGCGTGGGCTTCTCCGAACTGCCGGAGGACGAGGACTGGTACGCCGCCTGGCGTGCCCTGCCGGACGCGGAACGGAACCCGCTGCGCACGTACACGGTCCGCTCGTTCCGGCCCGACGCCCGTGAGCTCGACATCGACTTCGTCGCGCACGGCGACGCCGGACCCGCATCGCGGTGGGTGTCGTCCTGCCGCGTCGGTGACGAGCTCCGGATCGTCGGGCCCCGCGTGCCGGAGTCGCCCGAGGACCTGCCGACCGGTGCCGCCGAGTTCGCACCCGGGCACGCGAACCGCATCCTGCTCGCCGGGGACGAGACCGCCGCCCCGGCCATCTGCGCCATCCTCGAGGCGCTCGACGTCTCGACCGTCGGTCACGTCTTCATCGAGGTGCCGACCGACGCCGACCGGCTGCCGGTGACCGCGCCCGCCGGGGTCGAGGTCCGCTGGATCGCCCGGAACGGCGCGACGCACGGCGTCCGCATGACCGACCAGGTGCACGCCTGGGCGTCGACGGTCGTGGCCGGTTCCGCGTCCGTCGCCGGTCCTGCGTCCGTCGCCGGTCCCGCCTGCGGGGACGCCGTCGAGCTGACCGACGTCGACGTCGACGAGCAGGTGCTCTGGGACGTCCCCGCGCCGGTGGACGAGCGTCCGGTGTACGCGTGGATCGCGGGGGAGGCCGGCTGCGTCAAGGAGCTCCGTCGGCACCTGGTGCGCGGCGTCGGGATCGACCGGAAGCAGGTCGCGTTCATGGGGTACTGGCGGCACGGCAAGGCCGAGAACTGAACGCCGCAGCCGAACTCCCCACGACCGCGTTGGGCGTGCGTGGGCTGACGCTCGCGTACGACGACCGCGTCGTGGTGGACGCGCTCGACGTGGACGTCCCCGACGGCGAGCTGACCGTCATCGTCGGCCCGAACGCGTGCGGCAAGTCGACGCTGCTGAAGTCGTTCGCACGCACCCTCAAGCCGCGCGCCGGCACCGTGTACCTCGACGGCGCGCCGATCGACTCGTACCGACCGAAGGCCGTGGCCCGGCGGGTCGGCATGCTCCCGCAGACGCCGATCGCCCCCGACGGCATCACCGTCCGCGACCTGGTGTCCCGCGGGCGCTTCCCGCACCAGGACCTGCTGCACCCGTCCTCCGGGTCCGACCGGCGGGCCGTGCAGGCCGCCCTCGAGCAGACCGAGACCCTCGACCTGGCCGACCGCAGCGTCGACGAGCTCTCCGGCGGGCAGCGGCAACGGGTGTGGATCGCGATGGTCCTGGCGCAGGAGACCGACATCGTGCTGCTCGACGAGCCCACGACGTTCCTCGACATCGCCCACCAGTACGACGTGCTCGAACTGGCCTCCGCGCTGCACGCCGCCGGTCGGACGGTGGTCGCGGTGCTGCACGACCTGAACCAGGCGGCGCGCTACGCCACCCACGTCATCGCGATGCGCCAGGGGTCGATCGTGGCCGCGGGGCCGCCGTCGTCCGTGCTCACCGCCGACCTGGTGGAGGACGTCTTCGGTCTGCCGTGCGTGGTCGTCCCCGACCCCGAGACCGGCACGCCCCTCATCGTCCCGCGTCGCCCCGCCGCAGCCTGACGACGCCCCGCCCCGCCGCGCCCGGTCCCGCCGCGCCACGCCCGGTCCGGTTCCCCGAGGTTCCGAAATCTCGGCATCTCACCGCGCCCACGAGTCGCCCGTGGAACCTCGGCGGGACGCACGCGGCATGTCGTGGAACCTCGGCGGCAGGGGGAGCCGTCGCCCTCGCCGACGCAGGGGCTCAGCGGTAGCCGCCGTCCTCCAGACCGGCCTCGACCTCGAAGCGGTTGCGGAGTGGATCACGGCCGGCGGCGGCGTACAGCACGGGCATGAGCATGCCGTACCGCCGCCACTGCGCGACGTGCACCCGCTCGTGCCGGAGCACCCTGGGCCCGTCGTTGTCGCGGGTCAGGTAGACCGAGCCCACGCAGGTGCCACCGCGGCGGAACACCCACCGCGGCAGCCCCGTGCAGACGATCAACCCGTCGACGACCCGGACGGGCCCGGTCGACAGCGGCAGGCCCACCGCGAGGCCGACCGCGGTCGCGAACAGCCAGCCCGCGCGGGACACCGGGGAGTCCAGGAGCGGGTTGCGCACCCCTACTCCGGGCGACCGTAGGTCTCGAGCAGGCGGAGCCAGATCTCGTTCATCGTCGGGTAGGCCGGCACCGCGTGCCAGAGGCGGTCGACCGGGACCTCGCCGACGACCGCGATCGTCGCCGCGTGCAGCATCTCGGCGACGTCTTGGCCGACGAAGGTGACCCCGACGACGACCCCGCGGTCTTCGTCGACGACCATCTTGGCCCGCCCGGTGTACCCGTCGGCCTGCAGTGCGGACCCCGCGACCCCGCCGAGGTCGTACTCCACGGCACGGACGTTCAGCCCCTGCTCGCGGGCGGCACGCTCGGTCAGGCCGACGCTCGCGACCTCGGGGTCGGTGAAGGTGACCTGGGGGACCGCGGCGTGGTCTGCCGTCGCGACGTGGGCACCCCACGGCTCGGTGTGCAGCGGCGTGCCCTGGTACCGGGCCGCGATGGCCTCGCCGGCTGCGCGGGCCTGGTACTTGCCCTGGTGGGTGAGGAGCGCACGGTGGTTGGCGTCGCCGACGGCGTACAGCCAGTCGGTGCCGTGAACGAGCATGGTGTCGTCGACCTCGAGCCAGTCACCGGCGGTGAGCCCGACGGACTCGAGCCCCAGGTCGGCGGTGTGCGGGGTGCGGCCGGTGGCGGCCAGGACCTCGCTCGTGATGACGGTGGTGTCGTCGTCGAGTGTGGTGGTGACGAGCCCGTGCTCGTCGCGGTCGACCCGCACGGGGCTCACACCGGTGCGGACGTCGACGCCGAGTTCGCGGAGCGCGTCGGTGACGAGCTCGCCGGCGAACGGCTCCATGCCGCCGAGCAGCCCGTGGCGGGCGACGAGGGTGACCTTCGCACCGAGCGACGCCCAGGCGGTGGCGAGCTCGGAGCCGGCGACGCCGCCGCCGATCACGAGCAGGCTCTCGGGAACCTGCTGGGCGCTGGTGCCCTCGCGGGTGCCCCACGGCTTCGCGTCGGCGAGTCCCGGCACGTCGGGGAGCGCGTGCAGCGACCCGGTCACGACCGCGACGGCGGCGCGGGCCGTGTGCGTCTCGCCGCCGACCTCGATCGTCTTCTCGCCGGTGATGCGGGCGTGGCCGCGGATCAGGGCGATGTCGGCGGACTCGAGCCAGGAGACCTGGCCGTCGTCCTTCCAGTCCGAGGTGAACGAGTTGCGGCGCGCGAGCACGTGGGCCGCGTCGAGTTCGCCGGTGACGGCCTGCTTCGCACCGTCCAGGCGCTTCGCCGCGGCCAGGGCGTGGCCGCTGCGCAACAGTGCCTTCGACGGCATGCACGCCCAGTAGGAGCACTCGCCGCCGACCAGTTCGGACTCCACGATCGCGACCGCCAGGCCGCGCTTGTGGGCGTAGTCCGCCACGTTCTCGCCGACTGCGCCGGCGCCGATCACGATGAGGTCGTAGTCCGTCATGGGCCCGAGCGTACGCGGACCGGCATGGGGTGCGCCCGGCGCGCCGGGTCGGTTCTCAGGCCACCCGGGAGGCGCTGGTCAACGCCCCGACGACGCGCAGGATCACGCCGAGGTCGTCCACTGCACGGTCCGGGTCGACGGGAGCGAATCCGGTGAGCGCGGCGCCGGCCAGGCGCCGGCCGCGGGTCGCGGCCTGGATCCGCTCGACCAGACCGGCGCCGTCGAGTCCGAACGGCACGGGTTCGAGCAGGCCGTCGACCTCGGACGGGTCGAGGACGTCGAGGTCGACGTGCACGAACACCGACGTGGCTCCGGTCGCGTCGACGGCGGCGGCGAGGGCGTCCGGGGTGGCGGCGTCGACGTCGAGCCGGGCGATCCCGGCACGGTCGAGCGCTGCTTCCTCGGCGTCGTCGAGACCCCGGACCCCTGCGACCACGACCGACGAGGCGGGGAGCACGGGCAGGGCGGGGAACAGCTCGTCGGCGCGGTCGACGAGGATCCGCAGGGCTGCGGTCTCGGCGGCGACGGGTTGCGCGCGGTTGAGCGGCCGGTACCCGCTGGACCCCGCGATCCGCACGAACGCGGTGTCGGGGCCGAGGCCCACGGTCGCGCCGAGGACGCTCGCACCGTCCCCGCCGACCACGAGGACCGGTTCGCTCGCGACGCCGGTCTCCTCTGCCACGCGGTCGGCGACGGCGAGCACGGAGGTGTAGCGGGCGACGGCCGTCTCGAGGCGGTCGCCGGCACCGGTGGGGACGTCGACCACGGTGGTGGACGCTCGGGGGAGGTCGGCCGCGATCGCGGTCGCTCCGTCCCCGAGGCGCATCGCGCGCGACGACGCCGAACCCTGCCACTGACCGACCACGAGGAACTGCATCGTCTCAGTCTGTCAGGTGGGGTCCGGCGTCGTCCGGGAAGGTCAGAGGCTCGACGAGCCGCCGGACTTCAGCGCGGCGAGTCGTGCTTCGACCTCGGCGTCCTTGCCCACGTCCTCGAGGCTCTCGAACTGGGCGTCGAGGCTCGACGACTGCAGCTCCTGCTGCCCGAGGACCTTCGCTTCTTCACGACGGACCTTCTCCTCGAAGCGACCGAGGTCGCTCGTCGGGTCGAGCACGTCGATGTTGCCGAGCGCGTCGTTGACCTTGGACTGCGCTTCGGCCGTCTTGGAGCGGGCGACGAGGTTGTCGCGCTTCGCCCGGAGTTCCTCGAGCTTCTGCTCCATGCCGGCGAGCCCGGTCTTGAGCTTCTCCACCGCTTCGTTCTGCGAGGCGAGGTTCGGCTCGGCGTCCTTGACCTCCTGCTCGGCGGCGATCTGCTTGCCGATCGCGATCTTGGCGAGGTTGTCGAACTTGTCCGCCTCGGCCGTCTTGCCCTCGGCGCGGTACTTGTCCGCGGCGGAGGACGCGTTGGCCGCCTTCTGGCCCCACTCGGTCGAGGCCCGCTTGTCCTCTTCGTGGTCCTGCTCGAGCAGACGGACGTTGCCGATGGTCTGCGCGATCGCCGTCTTCGCGTCGGCGATGTTGTTCGTGTAGTCGCGCACGAGCTGGTCCAGCATCTTCTGCGGGTCCTCGGCATCGTCGATGAGCTGGTTGATGTTCGCCCGCACGAGGGTGGAGATGCGGCCGAAGATCGTCTGCTTTGCCATTGCTGTTCCCTTTCCTGGAAGGTCTGACGTGGTGTGTCTGGTCTGTCGGGTGTGTTGTCTGTTCGTCGGCTGGGGCGGGGTCAGAAGCGGCCGCCGCCGGAGAACCCGCCTCCGCCGCCTCCGCCGCCCCCACCACCGAAGCCGCCGCCCCCGCCGAAGCCCCCGCCGCCGCCCCCGAAGGAACCGCCGCCGAAGCTGCCGCCGCGGCCGCCGAGCAGGCCGCCGAGCACGATGCCGGTGACGAGGCCGCCGAGTTGTGCCCCGTTGCCGCCGCCACCGCCGAAGCCGCCGCCACCGCCGCCCCAGCCGCCCATGTCGCCGTTGGCGGCGTCCATCGCGGCGGCCGCGTACTGCTCTGCGGCGCGTGCGGCCTGCAGGGCCTGTCCGGGATCGGTCGTGGCGAGCTGCACGGCGTCGTCGAGGGCGCGCTCGGCCTCGGACAACCGGGTGCGGGCGGTCGGCCCGATGCCGCCGCGGTGCAGCGAGATGTACTCCCGCGCCTGGCTGATCCGGTTCCGGGCGTCGCGCAGGGCGTCGTCGAGCGCTCGGGACGCCCGGCGCTGCTGCTCCTCGGCACCGCGGGCTGCGGCGATGGCCTGGTCGATCTCGGTGTTCGCCTTGGTGAGGGCGTCGACCGCGGCGACCGGGTCCTTCGGGTCGAGGCCCTGTCGGAGCACGGTCTGCGCCCGTGTGACGGCGGCGGCGAGGTCGGGACCGCCGACCGTGAACGTCCGGGCCGCCGCGACGTCGCCCTCGATGTCGATGCGCATCGCCTCGGCGCGCGCCGTTGCCTCGGCGAACGACCCCTCGGCGGCGATCGCGCTGTTCGTGAGCTGTTGCACCTGCGCCAGTGCGTGCTGGGCGTCACGCACTGCGACCACGGCCTCGCCCTTGTCGCCCGCGGCGATCGCCGCGGTGGCCGCGTTCGAGCGCTCGGTGGCGTAGGCGAGGACCTGGTGGGCCTGGTCGACGTTGTCGGACACGGTGGCGAGGGTTCGGCCGGTGTACCGCGACCGGACGCGGTCGAGGGCTGCTGCTGCCGCGCCGACCGAAGCCGGGGCGGCCGCCACTGCCTGGGCCAGTGCGACCGCAGCGTCCTCGACGCCGTCCTCGAGCGACCGGAGTTGGTCGAAGGCCTCGGTCTGCTCCTCGATCGAGGCGTGCGCCTGCTGGCAGATCGCGATGATCTGGTTCGCCCAGTCGGCACGCTGCTGGGGGGAGTCGGGGATCTCGTCGTCGAGCTGCTGCCGGAACGTGAAGGCCTTCCGTACGGCCTGCTGTGCGGCGGCGACGGCGTCGGCGAAGGGCTTCGCGGCGTCGGGACCGAACTGCGCCGTGGCGAACCCGACCTCCTGCTCGGCGGTGCGGAGTTCGTCGTCGATGGTGACGAGCGCTCCGCCCGCGGTGCGTTCGAGGTCGGCGAGGGACTCCTGCTGCGCCTTGGTGGCCGCGGCGGTCCTGCGCTTGTTGCGGGTGCGGATGACGATCACGACGACCACCAGGCCGACGACGATGACGAGCAGCAGGATCCAGAGCCAGGTCAGGTCCGGCGGCGCCTGGGTGTCGGTCAGGCCGTTCGCGAACGCGACGGCCGCGCCGGACCAGTCGCCCTGCTTCAGCTCGGGGAGCAGTGCGTCGTTCACGGCGCTCTGCACGTCGGACTCGGAGATGGCGGTCTCGTTGGTCTGCTGGACGTCGTAGTTGCGCTCGTCGACCGCGACGGACAGGAGGATGCCGTCCGTGTCGATCTGGTTCCGGTCCATGACCGCGGAGCCCCATGCGGTGTGGTCCGTCGGATCGGTGAACGTCGGCACGAACACCACGTACAGCTGCGTCTGGGTCTCGGCGTACAGGTCCTGCACCGCCTGTTCGACCTGCGCCTGCTGCGACGAACTGAGGGCGTCGGCTTCGTCGAGGACGTACGCCCCACCCAGGTCGACGGGTGCCGTGGCCTGCGCGGTCGCTGCCGGAGCCAGGACGATCAGCATCGCCACGACCGCTGCCGTGACGCGACCCCAGAGCCGCGCTGTCCCCCGTTCCGTGCTCGACCCGCCTGTGCCCGATCCGTGCTGGACCGTTCGCATCCGTCCTCCGTCCGTCACCGGTCGGCGCCGTCGACACCGCACCGAACCGCGCCCTGTGTGCGCCGTCGCCCGGAGTCTATCCAGGCCCCGGAGCGCACGGACAGACTCCCGGTGAACCCTGTGGACAAGCCGATCCATGGGTGTCTTGTCCCCCGAGCCGGGGTATGCTGACGGCACTGTTCGACGACGAACGGAAGGGAACAGCAATGGAGCGCACCACGAGTACCGAGGTCGTCCCGCTCGAGGACGGCTACCACCGCGTGTCGACGCCGGCGACCGGCGTGATCGGCTTCGTGCGCGAGCACGACGGCCGCTACGAGGTGCTGCGCGGACGCGTCCGCCAGGCGACCCGATCCGAGGGTCTCTACAGCACCATGAACGTCGCACTCATCGCGCTCACGCACGCGTAGCGACACGGCTCTGGACCGGCCATCCGCGCACCGTAGGCTGCGTGCGTGGGTGAGTCGGGCCTCCAGACCGTCGTCGTGACGCTGTGCGCGCCCGGTCCGGACCGCGCTGCCGACGGGGAGGCCCTGATCGCCGCCGTCGCGTCGGCGTCCGGTTCCGAGACGGCCGAGGTGCGCGCGGGGCGCGTCTGCCCGCACTGCGGCGGGACCGACCACGGTCGTCCGTGGGCCACGGTGCGCGGCACCGGCTACGGCGTCAGCCTGTCGCGCACGACCGGGGCAGTCGCCATCGCGGTCGCTCCCGGCTCGGTCGGCGTCGACGTCGAGCGCGTGTCTCGCGTCGCCGCGGCGCCGCTCGACGCCTTCACGTCCGGTGAACGCGATCGCTCGGCGGGTGACGTCGGCCTGCTCGCGGCCTGCTGGGCGGCGAAGGAGGCCGTGCTGAAGCGCGACGGCCGGGGCCTGCGCGTCGACCCGAGCGCGGTGGACGTCGACGTCGCGGCCGCGTCCGCGCGCTTCGAGGGGGTCGACCACGCCGTCACGGTCCTCCGACCGGCAGCCGACCTGGTGCTCGTCGTCGCGGCCGGCGGGCTGCCCGTCGTGGTCGAGGGGACGGTCAGCGGGGGAGCGTGAGCACTGCTGCGCCGTCCTCGGTGATCGCGATGGTGTGCTCGGTGTGGGCCGTCCGGGCTCCGGTGGCGCTGCGCAGCGTCCAGCCGTCGGGGTCGGTGACGAGCGCGTCGGTGTCGGCCATCACCCATGGCTCGAGCGCGAGCAGGAGCCCCGGCCGGAGCGTGTAGCCGCGACCCGCGCGGCCGGTGTTCGACACGTGCGGGTCCTGGTGCATGGTCGAACCGATGCCGTGGCCGCCGAACTCGACGTTGACCGGGTAGCCCGCGGCCTCGAGCACGGTGCCGATGGCGTGCGACAGGTCCCCGGTGCGCGCACCGGGTCCGGCAGCGGCGATCCCGGCGGCGAGGGCGCGCTCGGTGGCGTCGATGAGGGCGAGGTCCTCGTCGCGCGGGGTCCCGACGACGAAGCTGACGGCGGCGTCGGCGGCGATGCCGTCGAGGGACACCGCGAGGTCGAGGGTGAGCAGGTCGCCGTCGGCCAGGGCCCGGTCGTGCGGCAGCCCGTGCAGCACGGCGTCGTTCACGGCGGTGCAGATGTGGTGGCCGAACGGACCGCGGCCGAACGAGGGTGCGTAGTCGACGTAGCAGGAGTCGGCACCGGCGTCCTCGATCATCCGCTTCGCCCACCGGTCGATCTCGAGCAGGTTCGTGCCGACGCGGGTCCGTTCGCGCAGGGTCTGCAGGATGGTGCCCACGAGGGCTCCGGTGGCGCGGGCCGTGTCGACCTCGGCGGGCGTCAGGATCTCGATCACGCGGATGATCATACCGGTATTACTATGTGGGCATGGTTCGTCTCCCGCTCAGCCCCGACGAGGTCGCGCGCGGCCGCCGCCTCGGTGCGCTGCTCCGTCGTGCCCGTGGTCCACGGTCGATCGTCGACACCGCCCTCGCTGCCGGGATCTCGCCCGAGACGCTCCGGAAGATCGAGACCGGGCGCATCGCGACGCCGGCGTTCTCGACCATCGCGTCCGTCGCGGGTGTGGTCGGACTGTCGCTCGACGCGGTGTGGTCCGAGGTCAGCTGCGACCCGGCCGACAGCGAACTGGCGGGCTAGCCGACCGGGCGGCGGAGCCCACTCGCCGACCGGGCGGCGGAGCCCGCTCACCGACCGGGCAGCGGAGCCCGCTAGTCGACGCGCGGCGCGGGCAGCGCGGGAACCGACGCCTGGTCGATCCACGGGCCGGTGACCGCACGGACGTCCGCGACGGGACGGCCGGCGGCGTCCGCGAACGCCCCGAGCACGTCGGGCACCGTCACCGAACCGTGCCGGTGCCGCTCGGTGATGCTGCGCAGCCCGGTGAAGAACGCGTCGTCGCCGAACGTGCGGCGGACGGCGTGCAGGGCGAGGGCGCCGCGCTTGTAGACGCGGTCGTCGAACATGTCCTTCGCACCGGGGTCCCCGACGACGAGGTCTTCGGGCTGGTCGAGCAGGCCCTGCCGGTACTCCACCGCGAGCGCGTCGGCGGTGTCGCCACCGCGTTCCTCGGACCAGAGCCACTCGGCGTAGCAGGCGAACCCCTCGTGCAGCCAGATGTCCTGCCAGCGCGCGACCGTCACCGAGTTGCCGAACCACTGGTGTGCGAGCTCGTGCGCGATGAGCCGGTCGGTGCCGTGCTCGCCGTCGACGTGGTTGCGGCCGAACACCGCCAGCCCGTGGGCTTCGAGCGGGATCTCGAGCTCGTCGTCGGTGACCACGACGCCGTACGCCGCGAACGGGTACGGGCCGAAGCGGTCGGAGAACAGCGCGAGCATCTCCGGCACCTGACCGAAGTCGGTCTTCGCGGCGGTCGCCAGGTCGGCGGGGTGGTGCAGGGTGACGGGGACGACGGCGCCGCGGAGCCTCGTCGTGCGGTACCGGCCGATCTGCACCGTCGCCAGGTACGTCGCCATCGGCTCGGTGGTGGCGTAGGTCCAGCGGGTGCCGATCCGGTCGCGTTCCTTGCCGAGCAGTTCGCCGTTCGCCAGCACGTCGTACGCGGCCTCGGCGGCGATCTCGAACCGGTAGGTCGCCTTGTCGTCCGGTCGGTCGTTGCACGGGAACCACGAGGGTGCCCCGGTCGGCTGGGCCGCGACGATGACGCCGTCGGTGAGCTCCTCCCACCCGACCTGACCCCAGGCGCTGCGCACGGGGCGCGGGTTGCCGCGGTACTTCAGGTGCACGGTGAACGTCGTGCCGGCCGCGATCGGGGACGCCGGGGTGACGGTGACCTTGTGCACGGCGTTCGACATCTTCTTCGCGCGGGCACCGTCGACGTCGGCGCGCTCGACGCTCAGGCCGTGCAGGTCGACCACGATCTTGTCCAGCGGCTCGAGGGCGCGCGCGGTGATCGTCGCGGTGCCGTCGAGGCGGTTCGTGGCGACGCGGTAGTCGAGGCGGAGGTCGTAGTGCTCGGCGCTCCAGCGTCGGTCGCCGCTGTGCGGGGTGTACGGGTCGGCAGCGGAGGTGTTCGGCACGGTCTCAGTCAACCCCATGGCGCCGGTCAGTCCGCCACGGTGACCGGTTCGGCTGTCCACGGAGCGATGGGGTTGCCGGACCAACGCGACCCGGTGGGCACATGCTCGCCGCGCATCACGAGCGAGGCCGGACCCACCGTCGCGCCCGTGCCGATGCCCGCGGCGGGCAGGACGACGCTGTGCGGGCCGAGGGTCGCCCCGGCGTCGAGGCGGACGGTGTCGAGCTGCATCACGCGGTCGTGGAACAGGTGGGTCTGCACGACGGTCCCGCGCGCCACCGAGGCGCCGGCGCCGATCGTCACGAGGTCGGCCTCGGGGAGCCAGTAGGTCTCGAGCCAGGTGCCGCGGCCGATCGTCGCACCGAGGCTCCGCAGCCACGCCGCCAGGGCCGGGGTGCCGGTGGCCTGCTCGGCGAACCACGGCCGGGCGACCGTCTCGACGAAGGTGTCCTGCACCTCGTTGCGCCAGACGAACGACGACCACAGCGGGTGCTCGCGGGCGGTGATCCGGCCGACGAAGACCCACTTCGCGATCGTCGACACCACCGCGGCGACGGCGCCGGCGACGATCAGCACCGGCCCGGCGAGCAGCACCGTCCACCCGACACCGACCGCGGACCACAGGGCGAGCAGCGTGCCGGCCACGCCGAGGGCGACGCCCGCGGACACCATCGGCGCCACGAGCCGCAGCAGCTCCCAGCAGCCGCGGGCGACCTTGAGCCGCACCGGCGGACGGAAGGTGCGCTCCTCGTCGAACTGCGTCGCCGCACGGCGGAGCCGCACCGGGGGCGAGCCGAGCCACGACGACCCGCGCTTGGCCTTCTTCGGCACGGCGGACAGGACCGCCACCAGGGCCTCGCGCGGAACGGAGCGTCCGGCGCCCGTCATCCCGCTGTTGCCGAGGAAGGCCCGACGGCCCACCTTCGACCGGCCGATCCGCACCCGGCCCCCGCCGAGCTCGTACGTCGCGACCATGGTGTCGTCGGCCAGGAACGCCCCGGACGCGATCTGCGTCAGCGCGGGGATGAGCAGGACCGTGGAGATCTCCGTGTTCCGGCCGACCTTCGCTCCGAGCAGCCGCAGCCACACCGGCGTCACGAGCGAGGCGTACAGCGGGAACAGCAGCGTACGGGCCGCGTCGAGCACCCGCTCCGTCGACCACGCCTGCCAGCCGATCCGCGAGCGAACGGGGTGGCGTCCCTCGTGCAAGCCGATGCCCAGGAGCCGCACCGACCCCACCACGAGCAGGGCGTACACGGCCCCGGCGACCACGGTCGCGAGCGGCACCGTCGCGAGGGCGCGCAGGACGGCGTCACCGAGCGTCGGCGCGCGCCCGACCAGGGCGGCGGCGACCAGCAGTCCGACCGCGACACCGATCACCGGCAACCCGGCCACGGCCACGGAGCCGGCCCCGTACGCCAGCAGCCAGCGTCGACGCGACGGGGGACGGGCCTCCCGGTCGTGCCTGGCCGAGCCGACGCGTTCGGCGGGCGAACCCGCCCAGCGTTCCCCGGCGGGCACCCGGCCGGCGACGGCCGAACCGGCCTCGACCTCGGCGCCCGCGCCCACGTGCGCACCGGGCAGCAGCGTGGTGCGGCTGTGCACGACCGCGTCGTCCTCGACGCGGACCCGACCCAGTCGGAACACGTCGCCGTCCACCCAGTGCCCCGCGAGGTCGACCTCCGGCTCGATCGACGCACGCTTGCCGATCGTGAGCATCCCGGTCACCGGCGGGAGCGTGTGCAGGTCGACGTCGGCGCCGATCCGCGCCCCCAGCGCACGGGCGTAGTAGCTGATCCACGGCGCCCCGGCGGTCGAGGGGCCGTCGACCGCCTCGGCGATCCGCTCCGCCAGCCAGACCCGCAGGTGCACCGAACCGCCACGGGGGTGGTCGCCTGGCCGCACCCCGACGAGCAGCAGCCGGGCGAGCACGACCGTCACCGCCATCTTGCCGATCGGCGTCACGAACACCACCAACGCGAGCACGAGTGCCGGCCAGGGGAGCACCGGCAGGAACGGCAGCGTGGTCGCGTGCAGCACCGCCGCGACCGACGCCGTCCACGTCAGGACCCGCAGCCCGCGCAGCACCTGCACCGGCAGCCCGAGCACCGTCATCGCGAGCCCCGTCGCCGGCGGGACCGGGGTCACGTCGCGCGACGCCGCCGCGACCGGACCGGACTCGTCCAGCGCGGCCGCCAGCGCACCGATGCGCGGGTGGTCGTACACGTCCGCCACCGTCGTCGTCGGGAACCGCTCGCGGATCGCCGAGACGAGCTGCGCCGCCGTCAACGACCCGCCGCCGTGCGCGAAGAAGTCGTCGTCGACGCTCGACACCGGCACCCCGAGGATCGCCGCCCACCGCTCCGCGATCCAGGCGACGGTGTCCGGCAGCATCGCGGCGTCGGTCGCCCCGGGCAACGGCCACGGCAGGGCGGCACGGTCGACCTTGCCCGACGTCCGCGTCGGCAGCGCGTCCACCACCGCGACGAGCGGCACGAGCGCAGCGGGCAGCTCCTGCCGCAACCGGGCGTTCGCCGCAGCGACGTCGACCGTGGCCCCCGCGACCGGGGCCACGTACCCGACCAGCACCTGGTTCCCCGCAGGGGTCCGCTGCACCACCGCCGCACCACCCGCCACGTCGTCGAGCGCCTGCAGGGCCGCGTCGATCTCACCGAGCTCGATCCGTCGGCCCCCGAGCTTCACCTGGTCGTCCGCACGTCCCTGGAACACGAGTCCCTCGGGGTCGTACCGCACCAGGTCACCGCTCCGGTACGCCCGCGCCCACCCGAGCTCCGGGAACGGCGCGTACTTCTCCGCGTCCTTCGCCGGGTCCAGGTACCGACCCAACCCGACACCACCGATCACGAGCTCACCGACCCCACCGGGCTCCACCCGCTGCCCGGCAGCGTCCACCACCGCCAGGTCCCACCCGTCCAGCGGCAGCCCGATCCGGATCGGCTGGCTCCCGTCGAGCAGGGACCCGCACGCCACCACCGTCGCCTCGGTCGGCCCGTACGTGTTCCACACCTCACGGTCACGACTCGCGATGCGCGCCGCCAGCTCCGGCGGGCACGCCTCACCACCGAAGATCACCAGCCGCACCTGCTCCAACGCGTCGTCCGGCCACAGCGCCGCGAGCGTCGGCACCGTCGACACCACCGTGATCGTGTGCGCGATGAGCCACGGCCCCAGGTCCACCCCCGTCCGCACCAACGACCGTGGCGCCGGCACCAACGCGGCACCGTGCCCCCACGCCAACCACATCTCCTCGCACGACGCGTCGAACGCCACACTCAGCCCCGCCAGCACCCGGTCGCCCGGACCGATCGGCGCCGACTGCAGGAACATCCGCGCCTCGGCGTCCACGAACGCTGCAGCACTGCGGTGGGTGACCGCCACGCCCTTCGGCACACCCGTGGACCCGGACGTGAAGATGATCCACGCATCGTCGTCCTCGTGGGGGAGTGCGGCGCTCGCCGCAGGGTCCGTCACGGGCAGTTCGCCGCCGTCGCGGTCGCGCAGGACGCCGCCGGCTCCGATGACGCCCACGACGCCGGCCTCGCCGAACACCAGGGTCGCGCGTTCCTCGGGGTCGTCGGCGTCGACGGGCACGTACGCGGCTCCGGCGGAGAGGACGGCGAGGATCGACAGGTACAGGTCGCGTCCGCCGGAGGGGATCCGCACGCCGACCCGGTCGCCCCGTCGGACACCGCGACGGGCGAGGTCGTCGGCCTGTGCGCGCACCAGGTCGAGCAGCGCGGCGTAGTCGACGGTGCCGGCGGGGTCCTCGAGCGCGGTGGCGGTCGGGTGGGTGGCCGCGGTCGCCGCGAGGACGTCGAACAGCGTCCGTGGCGCGGGGGCGTCCCCGCCGCGGGCGAGTTCGAGCTGCGCGTTCCCGGTGCCGGTGGTCATCGGTTCCCTCTTCCCGGCCGGGTGGTCGACCGGCCCGTGATCCTAGGGGGTCGAGGTGTCGCGCTCGGAAACAGACGCCACGGCCCCTGTGCCGAGGTCCGCACGCGCCGCGTCGAGCGCCCGCGCGATCCCGATCGAGTCGTCGAGCGAGTGCACCGGCGACTCCGTCCGGCCGTCCGCCACGTACCGGGCGAGCGCCGCCGCCTGCCAGACGAGCCCCTGTCGACCCCGCAGCCCGGTCGGCTCCGACCAGCGGTCCTCCCCACCCCGGTGGTGCACCGCGAACGACGCCGGGAACACGAAGTGGTCGGTGTACCGCACGGTGGCCCGGCTGCCCGCGATGGCCGCCAGCCCCGGCGTCCACGCCGTCATCGACGTGGCCACCACGGCCTGTGCGCCACCGTCCGCCGTCGACACGGTGACGGACTGGAGGTCGACCCCGCGATCCGAGACCGCTCCCGTCGTGCTGCTGGTCACCGGGGCGCCGGCGGCGAACCGTGCGAACCAGTGCCCGTAGACACCGGCATCGAGGAGTGCGCCGCCGCCGGCGGCGGGGTCGAACATGCGGTCGGCCGGGTCCGGGTCGTGCGGCCAGCCGACGTCCACGGTCGCGAGCCGGACGTCGCCGAGGGCGCCGTCCGCGAGCAGACGGGCGATCACCGTGGAGCCGGGCAGGTACCGGGTCCACATCGCCTCCATCGCCAGGACGCCCTCGGCCCGTGCGGCCTCGGCGAGGGTGCGGGTGTCCGCGGCCGAGGTCGTCATCGGCTTCTCGACGAGGACGTGCTTGCCCGCGGCGATCGCGAGCAGCGCGTGCCCGAGGTGCTGCGGGTGCGGGGAGGCGACGTAGACGACGTCGACGGTGGGGTCCGCGACGAGGGCCTCGTACGAGCCGTGCACCCCGGCGACGCCGTGGCGGGCGGCGAAGGCGGCGGCACGCCCGGGGGAGCGGGACCCCACGGCGACGACGCGCTGGTCGGAGTTCGCGTGCATCGTGGCGGTGAAGTCGTTCGCGATCTCCCCGGGGCCGATCACGCCCCACCCGAGCGTCGGCCCGCCTCGGAGTGCGTGGACCTCGGGCTCGGGGAACGTCATCGTCATGCCGGCACGCTACCGGGCGGACCCGACCGTCGTCGCGCGGCCTGGCGCCCCGTATCCGACCCGCATCGACCGCGACGTGCGGTACTCGGAGCGTCCGCTTCACGCTGCACCGGGCCGACGAGCTGAACACACCGGGGCCCTCGGGCACGGTCCCGTACTGGACGGTGCCGGACGTCGACGCCGTCGTCGAGGACTGGGTCGCGAACGGTGCCGTCGCGCACCGGGGGCCGAAGACGGTGTTCACAGGGGAGCGGCTCTGCCAGCTGCTCGACCCGTTCGGGAACCTGTTCGCGGTGCGAGCGGAGCCCCGGTGACCACCCCGTCCGCGCCCGTCGCGTGGTCTGCGTCACGCGGCCCTGCGGCGTTGTTCTGGTGCCCCCAGGAGGATTCGAACCTCCGCCCCTGCCTCCGGAGGGCAGTGCTCTATCCCCTGAGCTATGGGGGCCAAGGGGTGCAACAACCGTAGCAGGTCCGGCGCGCGGTCCCGGACAGCGCGTGTCGCGCAGGGGACGCGACTGCAGGGCGGACGGGAGGCGCGGTGCGGGCCCGCCGCGGGCCTCCTGTCCGCACGGTGCGTCCGTTGCGGGCCCGTGCGAGGTTGCGTGTTCCGTGCGGCGCTGTAGGCGCGCACCACGTGTGCAACCTCGCACCGGATGGCGGACCCGGCGCCGTGCGTGCCCGCCGCTGGACGGGAGGCGCGGTGCGGGCCCGCCTCGGGCCTCCCGTCCGCACGGTGCGTGCGTTGCGGGCTGGTGCGAGGTTGCGTGTTCCGTGCGGCGCTGTAGGCGCGCACCACGCGTGCAACCTCGCGCCTTATGGCGGACCCGGCGCCGTGCGTGCCCGCGTCAGCCGGCCGGCGTCGCCGTCGCCGACGCCGTCGGCTGCAGCGCGGCGCGGACCGCGTCGACGACGGGCTGTGCACCGCCGGGCTCGGTGAACAGCGTCGACTGCGTGGTGATCCAGTACGGGTCCGCGAAGGCGTCCGCGCGGCCGACGCCGTCGTTCAGCGCGAAGTAGCCCTCGACGCGGTAGGTGGGGACCGAGCCGCCCCGGTCGTACAGGGCGTCCTTCAGGTTGGTGAGCGACTTCTCAGGCAGGTGGGCGACGGCGAGGGTGATCGTCTCGGTGTCGTCGTCGGTGGCGACGAACTGGCAGACACGACCCCGCTGCTTCGCGATGGTGGCGGCGGGGGAGCCCTTCGCCGGGGTGAAGGAGTCGTCGAGCGCGAAGGTCGTGCCGTACACCGACAGGGCCTCGGCCGGCAGGAGCTCAGCGCACGTCTGGGCCACCGCCGTACCGACCGGGGTCGCGCTGGGCGTCGGGTCGCTGTCGCCGCCGCTCGAGCAGGCCGACAGGGCGAGTGCTGCTGCGGCGGTGACGACGGCGACGGAGCACGCCCGGGCACGGCTTCGGGTGGTCATGCCGACATGATGGCCCATCGTCCGGCGTGCACCTGGGTGTCCCGGTAGACTCGTCCGCCGTGACTCCTGCCGAACTCTCCGCCGCGTACCTGTCGATCCTGACCGGGATCGTCGAGCGACGAGGCGCGTCCGAGACCGTGACGATCGGGGACTCCCACGTGGTGCTCGAGCGGCCGAAGAACCGCGCGCACGGCGACTGGGCCTCGAACGCCGCCATGCAGCTCGCGAAGCGCATCGGCACGAACCCGCGCGAGCTCGCGACGGAGATCGCCGGTGAGCTGACCGAGCTCGACGGCGTGGCCTCGGTCGACGTCGCCGGCCCGGGGTTCATCAACATCACGCTCGAGGCGGCGGCGGCCGGCGAGATCGCGCGCACGATCGTCGAGGGCGGCGAGTCCTTCGGGCGCGGCGACCTGTACGACGGCGTCCGGATCAACCTGGAGTTCGTGTCGGCGAACCCGACCGGCCCGATCCACATGGGCGGCGTGCGCTGGGCCGCGGTGGGCGACAGCCTGGCCCGCGTGTTCCAGGCGCAGGGCGGCCTCGTCACCCGCGAGTACTACTTCAACGACCACGGCGCGCAGATCGACCGCTTCGCCCGCTCGCTCGTCGCGTCGGCGCTCGGTGAGCCCACGCCGGAGGACGGCTACGGCGGCGCGTACATCTCCGAGATCGCTGCGCGTGTGATCGCGACGCTCGACCCGTCGACCGACGTCAAGGACCTGCCGCGCGACGAGGCGCAGGAGGTCTTCCGACGTGAGGGCGTGGACTTCATGTTCGCGGACATCAAGTCGTCGCTGCACGACTTCGGTGTGGACTTCGACGTCTACTTCCACGAGAACGCCCTGCACGAGTCGAAGGCCGTCGAGCGCGCCATCGCCCGTCTGCGTTCGGCCGGCGTGATGTACGAGGCCGAGGGTGCCGAGTGGCTCCGCACGACCGACTTCGGCGACGACCGCGACCGCGTGGTCATCAAGTCCGACGGCGAACCCGCGTACATCGCCGGCGACCTGGCGTACTACCTCGACAAGCGCGAGCGCGGCTTCGAGCGCAACCTGATCATGCTCGGCGCGGACCACCACGGCTACGTCGGCCGGATGATGGCGATGTGCGCGGCGTTCGGTGACGAGCCGGGCACGAACCTCGAGATCCTGATCGGGCAGATGGTCAACCTGCTCAAGGACGGCGAGCCGATGCGCATGTCGAAGCGCAACGGCACCATCGTCACGATGGAGGACCTCGTCGACGCCGTCGGGGTCGACGCCGGCCGGTACTCGCTCGTCCGGTTCGCCAGCGACACCGCGATCGACATCGACCTCGACCTGCTCACGAAGCGGACGAACGACAACCCCGTCTTCTACGTGCAGTACGCCCACGCGCGCACCCAGTCGGTGGCCCGCAACGCCGAGGCCGCCGGGGTCGACCGGTCCGCGTTCGACGCCTCGCTGTTGACGCACGACTCCGAGGGCGCGCTGCTCGGTGCCCTGGCCGAGTACCCGCGCGTGGTGCGCCACGCCGCAGAGCTCCGTGAGCCGCACCGCATCGCCCGGTACATCGAGCAGCTCGCGGGCCTGTACCACCGCTGGTACGACGCCTGCCGCGTGACCCCGCTCGGTGACGAGCCCGTCACCGACCTGCACCGCACGCGCCTGTGGCTGAACGACGCCACCGGCCAGGTCGTCCGCAACGGCCTCGGCCTGCTCGGCGTGAGCGCTCCGTCCCGCATGTAGCGGAGCGCCCGCCCCCCCCGGAACCAGGTTCCGGACACAGCACCGCGGAATCCCGCGGTGCTGTGTCCGTTCCACGGTGTGGAAGACCGCCGCCCCGCGCCTCCAGGCGGGCTGACGGGACCACCTGGCAGGGTGGGAGGCATGTCCGCCGCCACCGAACGCCCCCGCAAGCGCCGCCGTTGGCCCGTCGTCCTGATCGTGGTCGTCGTCGTGCTCGCCGCCCTCGTCGTGATCGCCGAGTTCGTGCTCCGCGGGGTCGTCGACCGCATCATCGCGCAGCAGGTCGAGCAGTCGCTGCCCGACGGCACCACGGGCCAGGTCGAGGCGCACGCCGACGGCATCGTCATCCCGCAGCTCATCGGCGGCACGCTCGACCGGGTCGAGATCTCCTCGTCGAAGCTCACCGTCGACGGCATCCCGCTCGCCGCCGACGTCACCGCGCGGGACGTCCCCGTGGACGGCAAGGGCGACGTGCGCGACGTCGACGGCACCGTCACGCTGGCGTCGTCGAGCGTGAAGGACCTGTCGAAGTACAGCCCGCTGTTCGACCGGCTCTCCCTGGTGGACGGCGGCGTCGAGCTGTCCGGCTCCACCGCGGTGCTCGGCTACGACATCACCTACGCGGCGAAGGGCGACGTGGTCGCGCAGGACGACGGCCGCGGCATCACGATCACCCCGAAGAGCGTGCGGATCACCAACTCGGACCTCGGCCTCAAGGTGGACTCGATCCCCGGCGTCACGAACGTGCCGGTGCAGGTCTGCACAGCGCAGTTCCTGCCCGAATCGCTCCGCGTGCGCTCGCTCGACGTCTCGAAGGCCGACGCGACGGTCCGCGTCACCGCGGACGCGCTGCCGCTCAACGAGGAGGGTCTGCAGACGGTCGGCAGCTGCGGCTGATCCCGTGGCTGCGTAACGCGGCCGGGAGGCCCGTCCAGCGTCGGTAGGATCGGGTCCCGTGAGCGAGAACCCCCTTGCACCGCCGCGACTGCGGTTCCCGACGGACGCCTCCGAGCTGGTGGACCGGATCTGGCCCGCGTCCGCGACGCGGACCGACGACGGCGACCTGGCCATCGGCGGTGTCACCGCGACGGACCTGGTCCGGCAGTACGGCACCCCGCTCTACGTCGTCGACGAGCGCGACGTGCAGTCCCGTGCGGTCCGCGTGCGCAACGCGTTCACCGAGGCGTTCGAGGGCATCGGCACCCGCGCCCACGTCTACTACGCCGGCAAGGCGTTCCTGACGACCCAGGTCGTGGCGTGGATGGCCGAGGCCGACCTGCGCGTCGACGTCTGCACCGGCGGGGAGCTCGCGGTCGCCCTGACCGCCGGCATCGACCCGGCGATGCTCGGCTTCCACGGCAACGACAAGTCCGACGCCGAGATCGCCCGCGCGGTCGAGGTCGGCGTGGGCACGATCGTGCTCGACAGCCACGAAGAGGTCCAGCGTGTCGCCCGTGCCGCGGCGGACGCCGGGGTCGTGCAGCGCGTGCGCATCCGGATCAACAGCGGTGTGCACGCGTCCACCCACGAGTACCTGGCCACCGCGCGCGAGGACCAGAAGTTCGGCATCCCGCTCACCGAGGCCGTGGCCGCGGCCGAGGCGGTGCGCGCCGAGTCGTCGCTCGTGTTCGTCGGACTGCACTCGCACATCGGTTCGCAGATCTTCGACGAGTCCGGGTTCCGTGAGGCCGCCCGGCGCCTGATGGACGTGCACGCGACCCTGGTCGAGACCGGTCCGGTGCCCGAGCTGAACCTCGGCGGCGGCTGGGGCATCGACTACACCGAGGCCGATTCCGCCTTCGCGCCCGAGGACGTCGCCGATGCCCTCGCCGCGATCATCGCCGAGGCCTGTGCCGAGCGGAACATCCCCGTGCCCGAGGTCGCGGTCGAGCCCGGTCGCTACATCGTCGGCCCGGCGGGCATCACGCTCTACCGCGTCGGGACGATCAAGCCCGTCACGCTCGAGACCGGCGACGACGCGGGTCACGCGACGCGCACGTACGTGTCCGTCGACGGCGGCATGAGCGACAACGCCCGCCCGGCCCTGTACGGCGCGGACTACACCGCCCGGCTCGCCCGGACGTCCGAGTCGCCGGCCGTGCTCACCCGCGTCGTCGGGAAGCACTGCGAGAGCGGGGACATCGTGGTCAACGACGAGTACCTGCCCGGAGACGTCCAGCGCGGTGACCTGCTCGCCGTCGCGGCCACCGGTGCGTACTGCTGGGCGCTGTCGAGCAACTACAACCACGTGGGCCGCCCGCCGGTCGTCGCCGTGGCGGACGGCGCAGCCCGTATCCTCGTGCGGGGCGAGTCGATCGACGACCTCCTCGCCCGTGACACCGGGGTCGTGCCCGTACCCCACGCCGGCACCGGCCACTGACCCGATGAACAGGGCTCACCCCCACCGACAGGAACCACACCAGATGATCGAATACCGCAACGTCCGCGTCGCGCTGCTCGGGGCCGGCTCGGTCGGGTCCCAGGTCGCCCGGCTCCTGCTCGAGCACGCCGACGAACTCGCCTCCCGCGCGGGTGCCGGCCTCGAACTCGTCGGGATCGCCGTGCGCGACGTCGACGCCCCGCGGGACGTCGACCTGCCCCGTGAGCTGTACACGACCGATGCCGGATCGCTCATCCTCGGTGCCGACATCGTCGTCGAGCTGATCGGTGGCATCGAGCCGGCGCGCACGCTCGTGCTGCAGGCGCTGCAGTCCGGCGCGGACGTCGTCACGGGCAACAAGGCGCTCCTGGCGACCCACGGTCCGGAGCTCTTCGCGGTGGCCGAGCAGGTCGGCGCGCAGCTGTACTACGAGGCCGCCGTCGCCGGTGCGATCCCGATCATCCGACCGCTGCACGACTCGCTCGCCGGTGACCGCATCGAGCGGATCATGGGCATCGTCAACGGCACCACGAACTTCATCCTCGACCTGATGGACCGGCAGGGGAGCACGTTCGAGGACGCCCTGGCCACCGCGACCGACCTCGGGTACGCCGAGGCCGACCCGACCGCCGACATCGAGGGCTACGACGCCGCGCAGAAGGCCGCGATCCTGGCCTCGCTGGCGTTCCACACCTCGGTGCCGCTGGCTGCGGTGCACCGCGAGGGCATCACGTCGGTCACGATCGAGCAGGTCCGTGCCGCGCGCAAGGCCGGCTACGTCGTGAAGATCCTGGCGACCGCCGAGCGACTGACCGACGAGGACGGCCGCGAGGGCGTCAGCGCCCGGGTGTACCCGGCCCTCGTGCCGGAGTCGCACCCCCTGGCGAGCGTGCACGGTGCGAAGAACGCGGTGTTCGTCGAGGCCGAAGCAGCTGGCGACCTCATGTTCTACGGTGCCGGTGCCGGTGGCGTCGAGACGGCCTCCGCCGTGCTCGGTGACCTCGTGTCCGCCGCACGTCGGCACGTCATCGGCGGCCCGGGCGTCGCGGAGTCGACCCAGTCGGACCTGCCCGTCTTCCCGATCGGCACCGTCCGCACGCGCTACCAGATCACCTTGCACGTCACGGACGCCCCCGGCGTGCTGTCGACGGTCGCCGGCGTGCTCGCGAAGCACGGTGTGAGCGTCGAGACCGTCGAACAGACCACCGCGGGCGCCTCCGAGGGGACTGCCGCGCTCGTCATCGGCACGCACCTGGCGCGCGAAGCCGACCTGGCGGACACCGTCCGCACGCTCCGCGGCGAGGACGTGGTCCTGGACGTGACCAGCGTCCTGCGCTTCGTCGGCGCCTGACGCACCACGGGCCTCCAGGCCGACCCCGAACCGAAACCAGACCGACCCACCGGACAGAGAGAGAAGCCTGATGGCCCACCAGTGGCAGGGAGTCCTGCGCGAGTACGCCGACCGACTCGACGTGACCGAGGCGACGCCGATCGTCACGCTCGGTGAGGGCGGTACGCCCCTCATCCCGGCTCGTCGGCTCTCCGAGCGCACCGGCGCCGAGGTCTACGTCAAGTTCGAGGGCATGAACCCGACCGGGTCCTTCAAGGACCGCGGCATGACGATGGCGATCTCGAAGGCCGTCGAGCACGGTGCGAAGGCCGTCATCTGCGCCTCGACCGGCAACACGAGCGCCTCGGCCGCCGCGTACGCCACGCACGCCGGCATCACCGCCGCGGTGCTCGTGCCCGAGGGCAAGATCGCCATGGGCAAGCTCAGCCAGGCCGTCGCGCACGACGCGCAGCTGCTGCAGGTCCAGGGCAACTTCGACGACTGCCTCGACATCGCCCGCGACCTGGCGGCGAACTACCCGGTGCACCTCGTCAACTCGGTCAACAACGACCGCATCGAGGGCCAGAAGACCGCCGCGTTCGAGGTCGTCGACGTGCTCGGCGACGCCCCGGACTTCCACTTCCTGCCGGTCGGCAACGCGGGCAACTACACCGCGTACTCGCGCGGCTACCGCGAGGACGTGGCCGCGGGCCGCACGACGAAGCTCCCGCGCATGTTCGGCTTCCAGGCCGCCGGCTCCGCGCCGATCGTCCGCGGCGAGGTCGTCAAGAACCCGGACACCATCGCGTCGGCGATCCGCATCGGCAACCCGGCCTCGTGGCAGTTCGCCCTCGAGGCCCGCGACGAGACCGATGGCTACTTCGGCGCCATCTCGGACGAGGCCATCCTCGCCGCGCACCACATCCTGTCGGCCGAGGTCGGCGTCTTCGTCGAGCCCGCGTCGGCGATCGGTGTCGCCGGGCTGCTCGAGCGCGCCGACGCCGGCATCGTGCCGAAGGGCGCGAAGGTCGTCATCACCGTCACCGGCCACGGCCTGAAGGACCCGCAGTGGGCCCTTCGTACCGAGGACGGCAGCGAGGTCACCCCGACGAGCGTGCCGGTCGACACCAAGTCGATCGCGGACGTGCTCGGACTGGTCTCGGCGCAGTGAGCCTCGACCGCTCGTCCGGACCGGGGGAGGGCGTCACCGCCCACAGCGGTGTACCGGCCGGACGGGCGGTCCACGCTGTGCCCGCCGGACGGGCCGTGCGCGTCCGCGTGCCGGCGACGTCCGCGAACCTCGGCCCGGGGTTCGACTCGCTCGGCCTCGCGCTCTCGCTGTACGACGAGGTCGTCGTCCGGGTCCGCCCGGAACCCGGCGCCACCGTCACGGTGCAGGGCGTCGGTGCGGGCGAGGTCGCCACCGACGACACGAACCTGGTCGTGCGCGCCGTCCGCCGCGGTCTCGAGCACGCCGGCGTCGACCAGCCCGGCCTCGAACTGCACGCCACGAACGCGATCCCGCACGGCCGTGGACTCGGTTCCTCGGCGGCCGCGATCGTCGCCGGCCTGATGGCGGCCCGCGGGCTGCTCGAGGGCGTCGTCGACCTGGACGCCTCGACGCTGCTCAGCCTGGCCACCGAGATGGAGGGGCACCCGGACAACGTCGCCCCCGCGCTGTTCGGTGGTCTCACCATCGCGTGGATGACGGCCGAAGGACCCGCCTACAAGCGGCTCCTGGTGCACCGCGGTGTCGCACCGGTCGTGTTCGTGCCGACGTCCACGCTGTCGACGAAGCTGGCCCGCTCCCTGCAGCCCGAGAACGTCCCGCACGCCGACGCCGCGTTCAACGTCTCCCGCTCCGCACTGCTCGTCGCCGCGCTCATCCAGAGCCCCGAGCTCCTGCTCGCCGCGACCGAGGACCGTCTGCACCAGGCCTACCGGGCCAGCGCGATGCCGGAGACCGACGCACTGATCGGACTGCTCCGTCAGCACGGGCTCGCGGCCGTCGTGTCCGGGGCGGGACCGAGCCTGCTCGTGCTCGGCAGCGACCCGGCGCAACGGCTCACCGCCGCGGATCTCGTCGCCCGGCACGGGGAATCCGACTGGCGGGCGCTCATGCTGGCCGTCGATCTCGGTGGTGCTACAGTGGTGGCGCACTCGGCGCTCGAAGCCGAACCCGCGTAGTCGCCCGGACTGCTCGTGCCATGGGGTCCATCCCGTGGCCAGCTCCGACGCAGCGCAGGGTCCGGTGCGCGGGGGCACTCTCTTTCTGATCACCGAATCCCGGTCCGTCGTCTGAACGGCGGTCGATGCATACCCGTGCATCCGGGACGGTGGAAACTCTCCGCGTTCTGCGGTTCGAAAGGAAACACCGACCTTGACCGACAACAACTCCGCCCAGGTGGAGATCCCCAGCGACCTGCGCGCCCTCCGACTGCCGGAACTCCAGCGCATCGCCTCTTCGCTCGGCATCACCGGGCTCTCCAAGCTCCGCAAGGGCGACCTCATCGCCTCGATCGAGGACAAGCGCCCCGTGACGGACGACGCCCCCGCCGCGGCAGCGCCCGCCGCGGCAGCGCCCGCCGCGACCCCCGTCACGGCCCCGGTGACCGAGCAGCCGACGCTGCCGGAACCCGCAGCCGAGGCGCCGACCGCTCCGGTCGCCGACCCCGAGGCCCCCGCCGTCGAGTCCGAGCCGGCCGCGCCGTCGCGTGCCCGCCGTTCGCGTCGTGCGTCGTCCGGGGGCACCGTGAACGCCGGCCCGACCTCGGCCGCCGAGCACACCAACGCCGGCCACACCGGCACCGAGGACCTGCTCGCGGGCCTCGACCAGGTGCGTGCCGAGAAGGACGCCCAGGAAGCCGCCCAGACGCAGACCGGTGGGCAGCGTCGCGGCCGTGGCCAGCGCGGTTCCGACCAGCAGGCCCAGCAGCCGAACGAGTCGGCCGACCAGCAGACGCCGACCTCGGCACCTGCGCAGGACGACCAGCAGGCGCGGAACGACCAGCAGAGCACCGAGGGTGCGTCGCAGGACCAGTCCGCTGCCGCCGACTCCGGCGAGCAGAACGACCAGAACGACCAGCAGGGCGAGAGCGGTTCGCGTCGCGGCCGTCGCAGCCGTGGTCGCGGTCGTGGCCGTGGGCAGAACGCCGAGAACGGCGAGCAGAACGCTGACCAGCAGCCGCAGCAGGACGGCCAGCAGCACCAGCAGGGCGGCCAGCAGAAGCAGAACGGCGGCGACCAGCAGAAGCAGGCCGACGCCAAGCAGAACGACGCCAAGCAGAACGACGCCAAGCAGCGCGACCAGAAGCAGGACGACCGCGCCGAGCAGAAGCAGCAGGCGGCCAACCAGCAGAAGCAGAACGGTCAGCAGAAGCAGGGCCAGCAGGCCCAGCAGAACGCCGACGACTCCGAGGGTGGCCGCAGCCGTCGCCAGCGGGACCGCAAGCGCGGCCGTGGCGGCCAGAACGACGACTTCGAGCCCGAGGTCACCGAGGACGACGTCCTGATCCCGATCGCGGGCATCCTCGACGTCCTCGACAACTACGCGTTCGTCCGCACCACGGGCTACCTGCCCGGACCGAACGACGTCTACGTCTCGCTCGGCCAGGTGAAGAAGTACCACCTGCGCAAGGGCGACGCCGTCGTCGGCTCGATCAAGCAGCCCCGTGACAACGAGCAGCAGAGCCGTCAGAAGTACAACGCGCTCGTGACCGTCGACTCGGTCAACGGCCAGACCGCCGAAGAGGCAGCGGCCCGCGTCGACTTCTCCGACCTCACCCCGCTGTACCCGAACGAGCGCCTGCGCCTCGAGACGGAGCCCGGCAAGCTGAGCACCCGCATCATCGACCTCGTGTCGCCGATCGGCAAGGGCCAGCGCGGCCTGATCGTCTCGCCGCCCAAGGCCGGCAAGACCGTCGTGCTGCAGGCCATCGCCAATGCGGTCGCGAAGAACAACCCCGAGGCGCACCTCATGGTCGTCCTGGTCGACGAGCGGCCCGAAGAGGTCACCGACATGCAGCGCACGGTGAAGGGCGAGGTCATCGCCTCGACCTTCGACCGTCCGGCAGAGGACCACACCACGGTCGCCGAGCTCGCCATCGAGCGCGCGAAGCGCCTGGTGGAGCTCGGCCACGACGTCGTGCTCCTGCTCGACTCGATCACCCGTCTGGGCCGTGCGTACAACCTGTCGACCCCGGCGTCGGGCCGCGTGCTCTCCGGCGGCGTCGACTCGGCGGCGCTCTACCCGCCGAAGCGCTTCTTCGGTGCGGCGCGCAACATCGAGGACGGCGGCTCGCTGACCATCCTCGCCACCGCGCTCGTCGAGACCGGTTCCAAGATGGACGAGGTCATCTTCGAGGAGTTCAAGGGCACCGGCAACATGGAGCTCCGCCTCAACCGTCACCTGGCGGACAAGCGGATCTTCCCGGCCGTCGACGTCAACGCCTCCGGCACCCGTCGCGAGGAGCAGCTGCTCTCCGCCGACGAGGTCAAGATCACCTGGCGTCTGCGTCGGGCCCTCGCCGGGCTCGACCCGCAGCAGGCCCTCGAGATCGTGCTGCGGAACCTCAAGGAGACGCAGTCGAACGTCGAGTTCCTGGTGCAGGTGCAGAAGTCGGTCCCGACGACCGGCGGCGCCCACCACAACGGTCACCAGGAGTAACGCGTGTTCGAGTCGGTGGCAGGGCTGCTGGCGGAACACGAGGACCTGACGCAGCAGCTGTCGGACCCCGCGCTCCACGCCGATGCGGCCCGGGCGAAGAAGGTGAACCGGCGCTACGCCGAGCTCAACCAGATCAAGTCCGCGTACGAGTCCTGGCAGGCGGCGGGGGACGACCTCGCCGCCGCCCAGGAACTCGCGCGCGAGGACTCGGCGTTCGCCGACGAGGTCCCCGGGCTCGAGGAGCAGTTGGCGGAGCGTCAGGAGCGTCTCCGCCGGCTGCTCATCCCGCGCGACCCCGACGACGGACGCGACGTGATCATGGAGATCAAGGGCGGCGAGGGCGGCGAGGAATCGGCGCTGTTCGCGGCCGACCTCCTGCGCATGTACTCGCACTACGCCGAGACCAAGGGCTGGAAGGTCGAGCTCCTCGAGCGCACCGAGTCCGACCTGGGCGGCTACAAGGACGTCCAGGTCGCGATCAAGTCGAACACCACCGACCCGTCGCAGGGCGTCTGGGCGCACCTGAAGTACGAGGGCGGCGTGCACCGCGTGCAGCGCGTGCCGCAGACCGAGTCGCAGGGGCGCATCCACACCTCGACGACCGGCGTGCTGGTGTTCCCCGAGGTCGACGAGCCGGAGGAGGTCGCGATCAACCAGAACGACCTCAAGATCGACGTCTACCGGTCGTCCGGTCCCGGCGGCCAGTCCGTCAACACGACGGACTCCGCGGTCCGCATCACCCACCTGCCCACGGGCATCACGGTGGCGATGCAGAACGAGAAGTCGCAGCTGCAGAACCGTGAGGCCGGCATGCGCGTGCTCCGCGCACGCATCCTCGCGCGGCAGCAGGAGGAGCTCGACGCGATCGCTTCGGACGCGCGCAAGTCGCAGATCCGCGGGATGGACCGTTCGGAGCGCATCCGGACGTACAACTTCCCGGAGAACCGGATCGCGGACCACCGCACCGGCTACAAGGCGTACGACCTCGACCGCGTCATGAACGGTGCGCTCGAGCCCGTCGTCCAGTCCGCCATCCAGGCGGACGAAGAGGCACGTCTGGCCGCCATCGGCGACCAGGACGCGTAGCCCTGGAGGCACCGATCACCGCCGACACGCCCGTCACGTACGCCGCGGATCGCCTGCTCGAGCAGGCGGCCGCGGCGCTCGTCGCGTCCGGCGTCCCGACACCCCAGGTCGACGCGGAGCTGCTGCTCGCGTGGGCGACCGACACGTCGCGCGGCGCCGTGCAGGCCCGCGCGATGACCGGTGGCGCCATCGCGGCTGAGCACGTCGAGCGCTTCCGGCACGCGATCGCGCGTCGGAGCACCCGCGAACCCCTGCAGCACATCACCGGGCAGGCGTACTTCCGCGCGCTGACCCTGGCGGTCGGGCCCGGCGTGTTCGTGCCGCGGCCCGAGACCGAGGGCGTCGTGCAGTTCGGCATCGACGCGCTCCGGACGGTCGCGGTGCCGGCGCCGATCGCGGTCGACCTCGGTTCGGGCAGTGGTGCGATCGCCATCGCGATGGACACCGAGGTGCCGAACGCCGTGGTCTACGCGGTCGAGGCCTCGCCCGAGGCACTGCCCTGGACCCGTCGGAACGTCGATGCCCACGGCGGCACGGTGCGACTCGTCGAGGGTGACCTGGCCGACGCGCTGCCCGAACTGGACGGCACGGTGTCCGTCGTGGTGTCGAACCCGCCGTACGTGCCGGACGACGCGGTCCCGATCGATCCCGAGGTGCGCGACCACGACCCCGCGATGGCGTTGTACGGCGGACCGGACGGCCTCGACGCCGTGCGTGCCCTGGCCGAGACGGCGTGGCGGCTGCTCGTGCCCGGCGGGGTGCTCGTCATCGAGCACGCCGAGCCGCAGGGCGCCGGCGTCCGCGACGTGCTCGCGCGCCGGGGGTTCCGGACCCCGGAGACGCACGTCGACCTGACGGGACGCGACCGCACGACCACCGCGACGCGGTAGTCGGACGCACCACGGGCCTCCCGGTCGGTGTGTCGGTCAGGCGACGGGGGCGGCCTCGCGCTGCTGCGCGACGAAGGCGCGGACGTGCTCGCGCAGATCGGTGTCGCGCTCGACCAGGACGGCGTGGATGCCGACGCTCCGGGCGCCCGCGATGTTCTCGGGCATGTCGTCGGCGAAAAACGTGCGCTCGGCGGGCACGCCGTGGTGCTCGACCGCGCGGAGGAAGACCTCGGGCTCGGGCTTGCGGGCGCCGAAGTTGCTCGACGTGTCCAGGTGCTCGCCGAACAGCCCGGGCAGCGAGGGGGCCCACTGGTGGATCCACCGACCGGCGAGCGGCCCGTTGTTCGTGAGCAGGCCGACACGCCCGTGCTCGCTCGCGATGCGGACGGCCTCGATGCGCTCGGGCAGCTCGGTCATGGCAGCACCGCGGATCCGCGCCCACTCGGACTCGGGGACGTCGCACTCCATGGCCCGCTCGAACGCGGCGAGGTACTCGTCACCGTCGGCGAAGCCACCGGCCTCGGCACGCATCTCGTGGCCGCAGTCCCACCAGCGCCGGCGGAGCTCCGCGAACTCGTGTCCGGTGAACTCGGAGAGTGCGGCCATCCGCACCTGCCAGTCGTACCGGACCAGGACGTCGTCCATGTCGAAGAGGAACAGGAGGTGGGGCGCAGGGGTCTCGTTCACGATGTCCTCCATTGTGTCGCACTATCATCGTCGAGTCATGGCATCCCGATACGACTGCACCGACTCCGACGGGCTCCTGACCGGGATGCGGCTCGCACGTGCCGCCCTCGGGCGCGGAGACCTCGTCGTCGTCCCCACCGACACCGTCTACGGCCTCGCCGCGGACGCCTTCAACGCGGCCGCCGTCCAACGGCTGCTCGACGCGAAGGGCCGGACGCGGCAGTCGCCGCCGCCGGTGCTCATCCCCGGCCCGCCGACGCTCGACGCGCTCGCGAGCGACGTGCCGCAGCAGGTGCGCGACCTCGTCGCCGAGTTCTGGCCCGGCGGGCTGACCCTGATCCTGCGTGCACAGCCGTCGCTCGACTGGGACCTCGGCGAGACGCGGGGCACGGTCGCCCTGCGGATGCCGGACTCGCGGATCGCGCTCGAGCTCCTGCAAGAAGTGGGTCCGCTCGCGGTCTCCTCCGCGAACTCGACCGGTGACCCGGCCGCGATGGACGTCGACGCCGCCGAGCGGATGCTCGGGGACAGCGTCGCGGTGTACCTGGACGGTGGCGCCATCGGGGAGCACGAGGGCTTCGAGGCCTCGACCGGGTCGACGATCGTCGACGCGACGGGGCTGTCGGACGGCGGGAAGCTCCGCATCGTCCGGCACGGGGTGATCTCCGACGACGAGATCACCCGGGTCGTCGGAGCCGACCTCGTCGGATGAAGTACTACCTGCTGGCGGGGGCGATCGCCGCGGTCGTGAGCTTCCTGGTCAGCGTGCTCGTCTGGAAGCTCGGGCTGAAGTACAAGTGGTACCCCCAGGTCCGCGAGCGGGACGTGCACCGCACGCCCACGCCGCGCCTCGGCGGGATCGCGATGTACATCGGCGTCATCGTGTCGCTGCTGGCGGCGTGGTTCCTGTTCCCCTCGATCGCGGGGACCGACTACTTCCGGCTGGTGTTCTCCGAGCCGGGCCGCGTGTTGGCGGTGCTCGGGGGAGCGACGATCATCGTGGTCCTCGGGGTCGCGGACGACATCTGGGACCTCGACTGGATGACGAAGCTCGCGGGGCAGATCATCGCCGCGGGCATCCTCGCCTGGCAGGGCGTGGCCATCGTGTCGCTGCCGATCGGGAACACCCTGGGGGTCGGCTCGTCGTACATGAGCCTGATCTTCACGGTGCTGGCGGTGGTGCTCGTGATGAACGCGGTGAACTTCATCGACGGACTCGACGGTTTGGTCGCGGGGGTCGCGATCATCGCCGGCGGAGTGTTCTTCCTCTACACGTTCTTCATCAACCGCGTGGTCGTGCAGACCGAGTTCTTCTTCAACCTGCCGTCCCTGCTGACGGCGGTGCTCGTCGGGTCCTGCTTCGGGTTCCTCATCCTCAACTGGCACCCCGCGAAGCTCTTCATGGGTGACGCCGGAGCCCTGCTCGTCGGCTTCCTGATGGCCACGAGCGCGGTGTCCGTCACGGGCAACATCGATCCGGCAGCGGTGCAGACACGCCAGGCACTGCTGCCGGCCTTCATCCCGATCCTGCTGCCCTTCGCGATCCTGATCGTGCCGATCCTCGACTTCGGCCTGGCGGTCACCAGGCGGCTCAGTGCCGGGAAGTCCCCGTTCTCGGCCGACCGCAAGCACCTGCACCACCGCCTGCTCGACATGGGGCACTCGCACTTCCACGCCGTGCTGATCTTCTACGCGTGGACCGCCACCGTCGCGGTCGGGTGCCTGCTGTTCCTGTTCGTCGACTGGTACTGGGTGGTCACCTTCGTC
Source organism: Curtobacterium sp. PvP017 (assembly GCF_054060195.1). Taxonomy (NCBI): domain Bacteria; kingdom Bacillati; phylum Actinomycetota; class Actinomycetes; order Micrococcales; family Microbacteriaceae; genus Curtobacterium; species Curtobacterium sp. PvP017. The sequence continues at coordinate 148,519 of NZ_JBSSCY010000004.1, read as the reverse complement.
GCGGTCGGCTTCACCGTGTGCGCGGTCGCCACGTTCGCGCCGCTCGGCCGGAAGCGGACCGAGATCGCCGCCCAGACCGCCAACCGCTCCGCCGCCGTGGTGGACGCCAGCCTCGACCCGCTCGACCGGGCCGCCAACGACCGCACGATCCCAGGAGACATCACGTGACCGCACCGAACGCGCTCGACCACGTCCGGCCGGTGTTCCGCCGCATCATCACCTGGGGAGCGGTCCTCGCCGTCGCCCTGGCGATCGTCGGGGGAGTCGTGGGACTGCTCGTCGCCGACACTCCCGGGCTCGTCGGCGGCCTGCTCGGTGCCGTGCTCAGCGTCGTGTTCCTCGGGCTGACCGCCGTCAGTGTCCTCGTCGCGCTGCGCGTCTCCAAGGGACAGATGATCTCGGGTGCCTTCTTCGGCATCGTGATGGGCACCTGGCTGCTCAAGTTCATCGTCTTCATCGTGCTGCTCGTGGCGCTGAAGGACCGCACCTGGGTGGACTTCCCGGTGCTCGCGATCGTGATCATCGCGGGTGTCGTCGGGTCCCTGGTCATCGACGTCGTCGCGGTGGCGAAGGCCCGCATCCCGATCGGCGTGCAGCTGCCCGGCGACGGGGCCGGTGGCTCCGCGGACGCTGAGAACCCGACCCCCCGCAACTGAGAAGCCGGGAAGCCTCTCGCACCTGATAGGCTTCTCGGAGTCCGCCACCGGAGCCTTTCGCTCGGAGCGGGCAAGCCTCCACAACGTCCACCATCGCGTGCCATGATGTGCGCGCGCCGACACAGGAGACAGCGCTGCTATCCCACGCTCTTCCCCTGTCCCTCTCTGCTGCGGTTGACACCGTTGCGGCGGGGAGCAGCAAGGCCGCCGAGTTCCATGGTCCGTCGATCAACGAGTTCTTCCCGGATGCGATCTTCTTCGCCGGGACGCCGTTCGAGATCGATCGGGTCGTCCTCATCCGCTTCTTCGCCGTCGCCGTGCTCCTGGTGTTCGCCTTCGTGGGAACCCGCGCGCTGAAGCTCGTCCCGAACCGCGGTCAGGCGTTCATCGAGTACGCGTTCGACGTCGTTCGTCGCAACACCTTCGACAACCTCGGAGAGAAGGACGGCAAGCGATTCCTGCCGCTCCTGGCGACGATCTTCTTCGGCGTGCTGTTCATGAACCTGACCGGTCTGATCCCGGGCATGAACCTCGCCGGCACCAGTCGCATCGCGATGCCGATGATCCTCGCGATCGTCGCCTACGTCGCGTTCATCTACGCGGGTCTCCGCAAGCACCCGGGCACGTTCCTCCGGAACTCGCTCTTCCCGCCCGGGGTGCCGTGGTTCCTCTACATCATCGTGACGCCGATCGAGCTCGTCTCGACCTTCGTGCTCCGTCCGGTCACGCTGACGCTGCGACTCCTGATGAACATGGTCGTCGGGCACCTGCTGCTCGTCCTGTTCTTCTCGGCCACGCAGTTCTTCTTCTTCGACGCTTCGCTCGGCTTCAAGGCCTTCGGCGTCGGGACCCTCGCGTTCGGCATCGCGTTCAGCTTCTTCGAGATCCTCGTCGCGCTGCTGCAGGCCTACGTCTTCATGCTCCTCACCGCCGTCTACATCCAGCTGGCGCTGGCTGACGAGCACTGATTCCTCACTGACCCCCTACGGGACCGGCGACCGTCGGACCCGCACCTCGAAAGGAAAACACGTGGACGCAACGACCGTTCTCGCGGAGATCAACGGCAACATCGCGACGGTTGGCTACGGCCTCGCTGCGATCGGCCCGGCCATCGGTGTCGGCATCGTCGTCGGCAAGACGATCGAGTCCGTCGCCCGCCAGCCCGAGCTCCAGGGCCGCCTGACGACCCTCATGTACATCGGTATCGCCTTCACCGAGGCCCTGGCCTTCATCGGCATCGCCACGTACTTCATCTTCACCAACTAAGGTTCCTCGATGCACAACGCACTCATCATCGCGGCGGAGGAGACGCACAACCCCCTCATTCCGCCGGTGTACGACATCGTGTGGTCCGCGGTGGCCTTCCTCATCATCCTCGTGGTGATGTGGCGTGTCGTCACGCCGCGCATCACGAAGATGCTCGATGAGCGCACTGAGGCCATCGAGGGTGGCATCAAGAAGGCAGAGGCTGCTCAGGAGCAGGCCGCTGCTGCGCTCGACGAGTACAACAAGCAGCTCGCCGACGCCCGCTCCGAGGCGTCCCGCATCCGCGAGCAGGCCCGCGCCGACGCCACGGCGATCGGCAACGAGGTCCGCGAGCAGGCAGCGGCCGATGCAGCACGCATCACGGCCAACGCCCAGGCGCAGATCGAAGCCGAGCGCCAGAGCGCCGTCCAGTCCCTCCGGTCCGAGGTGGGCACCCTTGCCCTCGACCTCGCGTCCGGCGTGATCGGCGAATCGCTCAAGGACGACGCCAAGTCGTCGGCAGTCGTCGACCGCTTCCTCGCCGACCTCGAGGCCTCGCAGGCCACGAAGACGGGGGAGCACTGAGCATGCGCAGCGCTACCAGAGAAGCACTCGCGTCCACCAGGGCGGTGCTCTCGGACCTCGGTTCGAGCGCCGACCTGGCCGCGGGTGCCGAGATCCTCGCCTCCGGGCGTGCGATCGCCGGTGCGCCGCAGCTGCTCGGGCTGCTGTCCGACCCGACGGCCGACCCGGCCGGCAAGAAGGTCCTCATCGACCGCGTCTTCGCCGGTCAGTCGAACGCGACGCGCGCGGTCCTGACCGCGGTGGCCGGCTCGCGCTGGTCCTCGCAGCAGGATCTGCTCGCAGGCATCGAGGACGCGGGCATCCGCGCCGTCGCCGCCACCGCGGGTCCGGGCTCGCCGATCGAGTCCGAGTTGTTCGCCTTCGAGACCGCCGTCCGTTCGGACGCCGGCCTCGAGCTGGCACTCGGCACGAAGCTCGGCAGCCCGGCGCAGAAGGGCGCGCTCGTCGAGCGGCTCCTCGGCCCGAAGGCGTCGCAGCAGACCGTGACCATCGTCTCCGCGCTCGTGCAGCAGCCTCGCGGCCGCCGCATCGGTGAACTCGTCCGCGATGCCTCGCGCATCGTGGCCGAGCAGGACGGCAAGCTCGTCGCGACCGTGGTCACCGCCACGGCACTCACGACCGCCCAGTCGGCACGCGTTGCACGCGGTCTGGCCGAGCGCTACGGCAAGGACATCAGCATCAACCAGGTCGTCGACCCCACGGTCGTCGGCGGGGTCCGGGTGCAGATCGGCGGCGACGTCATCGACGGCACCGTGTCCACGCGGCTCTCGGAGCTCCGGCTCCAGCTCGCCGGCTAGGCGTACGGTCGAAGCCGCTCCTCCCAAGTCCACAACGGGAACTGCCGAGTCCGGCAGCGTCACCCTCTCGGAGCCGAAGGGCCCCGGAAAACCACAAGGAAAATCCCATGGCAGACATCACCATCAGCCCCGATGAGATCCGTGATGCCCTGAAGGACTTCGTCTCGAACTACGAGCCGACGAAGGCCTCCACGGCCGAGGTCGGGCACGTCACCGACGCCGGTGACGGCATCGCGCACGTCGAGGGCCTCCCCGGCGTCATGGCCAACGAGCTCATCCGCTTCGCGGACGGCACGCTCGGCCTGGCCCAGAACCTCGACGAAGACGAGATCGGCGCGATCGTGCTCGGCGAGTTCGCCGGCATCGAAGAAGGCATGGAAGTCACGCGTACCGGTGAGGTCCTCTCGGCCCCCGTCGGTGACGGCTTCCTCGGCCGCGTCGTCGACCCCCTCGGCGCCCCGATCGACGGCCTCGGCGAGATCGCAGCCGAAGGACGTCGTGCCCTCGAGCTCCAGGCTCCCGGCGTCATGTCCCGCAAGTCGGTGCACGAGCCGCTGCAGACCGGCATCAAGGCCATCGACGCGATGATCCCCGTCGGCCGTGGTCAGCGTCAGCTGATCATCGGCGACCGCCAGACCGGCAAGACGGCCATCGCGATCGACACGATCATCAACCAGAAGGCCAACTGGGAGTCCGGCGACGAGGACAAGCAGGTCCGCTGCATCTACGTCGCCATCGGCCAGAAGGGCTCCACGATCGCCTCCGTCAAGGGCGCGCTCGAGGACGCCGGTGCGATGGAGTACACCACCATCGTCGCCGCTCCCGCGTCCGACCCGGCCGGCTTCAAGTACCTCGCCCCGTACACCGGTTCGGCCATCGGCCAGCACTGGATGTACTCCGGCAAGCACGTCCTCATCATCTTCGACGACCTGTCGAAGCAGGCCGAGGCCTACCGCGCCGTGTCGCTCCTCCTGCGTCGTCCGCCGGGGCGCGAGGCGTACCCGGGTGACGTCTTCTACCTGCACTCCCGTCTGCTGGAGCGTTGTGCGAAGCTGTCCGACGAGCTCGGCGCCGGTTCGATGACGGGTCTCCCGATCATCGAGACCAAGGCGAACGACGTCTCGGCGTACATCCCGACCAACGTCATCTCGATCACCGACGGCCAGATCTTCCTGCAGTCGGACCTCTTCAACGCGAACCAGCGTCCGGCCGTCGACGTGGGCATCTCGGTGTCCCGCGTCGGTGGTGACGCCCAGGTGAAGTCGATCAAGAAGGTCTCCGGCACGCTGAAGCTCGAGCTGGCGCAGTACCGCTCCCTCGAGGCGTTCGCGATGTTCGCGTCCGACCTCGACCAGGCGTCGCGTCGTCAGCTGGACCGTGGTGCCCGCCTGACCGAGCTCCTCAAGCAGCCGCAGTACTCGCCGTACCCGGTCGAGGAGCAGGTCGTGTCGATCTGGGCCGGCACCAACGGCAAGCTCGACACCGTTCCGGTGCCGGACGTGCTGCGCTTCGAGTCCGAACTGCTCGACCACCTGCGTCGCAACTCCGAGGTCCTCACGACCCTGCGCGAGACGAACCAGCTCAGCGACGAGACCGTCGCCGAGATGTCGAAGCAGATCGACGAGTTCTCGAAGAGCTTCCAGACGAGCGACGGCAAGACCCTCGGCTCCGAGCAGTTCGACGCGGCAGACGCCGAGGACGTCGACCAGGAGCAGATCGTCAAGGGTCGTCGCTAGATGGCAGCGCAGGTCCGGGTCTACCGACAGCGAATCAAGTCCGCGAAGACCACGAAGAAGGTCACTCGCGCGATGGAACTGATCTCGGCGTCGCGGATCCAGAAGGCGCAGGCCCGCATGGCTGCGTCCGGCCCGTACTCGCGAGCCGTGACGCGTGCGGTGTCGGCCGTGGCGACGTTCTCGAACGTCGACCACGTGCTGACCACCGAGCCGGAGTCCTCGACCCGTGCGGCCGTGGTGCTCTTCACCTCGGACCGCGGCCTGAACGGTGCGTTCAGCACGAACGTCCTCAAGCAGGGCGAGGAGCTCGCCTCCCTGCTCCGCAGCGAGGGCAAGGACGTCGTCTACTACCTGGTCGGTCGCAAGTCCGTCGGGTACTTCGCGTTCCGTGAGCGCGCGTCGGAGCAGCAGTGGGTCGGCAACACCGACCAGCCGGAGTTCTCGACGGCCAAGGAGATCGGCGACGCCGTCGTGGCGAAGTTCCTCCAGGACACCGCAGAGGGCGGCGTGGACGAGATCCACATCGTGTTCAACCGGTTCCTCAGCCTGGCGACGCAGGAGCCGCAGGTCGTTCGCCTGCTGCCCCTGGAGGTCGTCGAAGGGGTCGAGGAGCCCGAAGGCAACGAGCCCCTGCCGCTCTACGAGTTCGAGCCGGACGCCGATGCGGTGCTCGACTCGCTGCTCCCGGTCTACATCGAGAGCCGCATCTTCAACGCCATGCTGCAGTCGGCTGCTTCCGAGCACGCCGCCCGTCAGAAGGCGATGAAGGCGGCCAGCGACAACGCGGACTCGCTGATCCGTGACTTCACCCGACTCGCGAACAACGCGCGTCAGGCGGAGATCACGCAGCAGATCTCCGAGATCGTCGGCGGCGCCGACGCCCTCTCGTCGAAGAAGAAGTAGTCCGCGTCGTTCGCGGACAGATACCCACCCTCAGGAAGGCACCAGCCATGACCGACACCGCAACCACCGCGGTCGAGACGTCGTCGGCGCCCGGTGTCGGCCGGATCGCCCGTGTCACGGGTCCCGTCGTCGACATCGAGTTCCCCCACGACGCAATCCCGGAGATGTACAACCTCCTGTTCACGACCATCACCATCGGTGACTCGTCGCAGGAGATCGGCCTCGAGGTCGCCCAGCACCTGGGTGACGACCTGGTCCGTGCCATCTCCCTGAAGCCGACCGACGGCCTGGTCCGTGGCCAGGAGGTCCGTGACTCGGGCGCTCCGATCTCGGTCCCCGTCGGCGACGTCACCAAGGGCAAGGTGTTCGACGTCCTCGGGAACGTGCTCAACACGGACGAGAAGCTCGAGATCACCGAGCGCTGGCCGATCCACCGCAAGGCCCCGGCCTTCGACCAGCTCGAGTCGAAGACCTCGATGTTCGAGACCGGCATCAAGTCCATCGACCTCCTCACCCCGTACGTGCAGGGTGGCAAGATCGGCCTCTTCGGTGGTGCGGGCGTCGGCAAGACCGTCCTCATCCAGGAGATGATCCAGCGCGTCGCGCAGGACCACGGCGGTGTGTCGGTGTTCGCCGGTGTCGGTGAGCGCACCCGTGAGGGCAACGACCTCATCGGTGAGATGGAAGAGGCGGGGGTCTTCGACAAGACGGCCCTCGTGTTCGGCCAGATGGACGAGCCGCCGGGAACGCGTCTCCGCGTGGCCCTGTCGGCGCTGACGATGGCGGAGTACTTCCGCGATGTCCAGAAGCAGGACGTGCTCCTCTTCATCGACAACATCTTCCGCTTCACGCAGGCCGGCTCCGAGGTCTCGACGCTGCTCGGTCGCATGCCGTCCGCCGTGGGCTACCAGCCCAACCTCGCCGACGAGATGGGTGTGCTCCAGGAGCGCATCACCTCGACGCGTGGTCACTCGATCACCTCGCTGCAGGCGATCTACGTGCCGGCTGACGACTACACCGACCCGGCTCCGGCCACCACGTTCGCGCACCTCGACGCGACCACCGAGCTCTCGCGTGAGATCGCGTCGCAGGGTCTCTACCCCGCGATCGACCCGCTGACCTCGACGTCGCGGATCATGGACCCGCGGTACCTGGGCGCCGACCACTACGAGACGGCCACGCGCGTCAAGCAGATCCTCCAGAAGAACAAGGAACTGCAGGAGATCATCGCCATCCTCGGTGTCGACGAGCTCTCCGAAGAGGACAAGATCACGGTCGAGCGCGCTCGTCGTATCCAGCAGTTCCTCTCGCAGAACACGTACATGGCGAAGAAGTTCACGGGCGTCGAGGGCTCCACGGTGCCGCTCAAGGACACCATCGAGTCCTTCCGCGCCATCGCCGACGGCGAGTTCGACCACGTTGCGACGCAGGCGTTCTTCAACGTCGGTGGCATCAACGACGTGGAAGAGAAGTGGGCACAGATCCAGAAGGAGAACCGCTGACATGGCGGGTCTCAGCGTGAGCGTCGTCTCGGCCGACCGTGAGGTCTGGTCGGGCGACACCACCATGGTCGTCGCACGCACGACAGAGGGCCAGATCGGTATCCTCGCGGGACACGAGCCGATGCTCGCGATCCTCGCGCAGGGTCAGGTCCGCATCACGCGGGCCGACGGGTCGACCGTCGCGGTCGACGCCGAAGACGGCTTCCTGTCGGTGGAGCACGACACGGTGACGATCGTCGCGCGGCAGGCCGCGCTGGCGTCCTGACCGGACTGACCGTCCTCCTCCCGCCTTCGGAGACGAAGCGGGAGGGTGGGGACACGAGCCGCACGCTCGATCTGCGTGCACTCTCGTTCCCGGAACTGGCCGATGAGCGGGCCGCGGTGATCACCGCGGCCCGCTCTGTCAGTTCCGAGGAGTCCTCAGCCAGGACGGCTCTCAAGCTCGGCCCGAAGTCGATCGCCGAACGGTTCCGGAACCTCGAGCTCGACACGTCGGGCACGATGCCGGCGATCGAGCGCTACACGGGGGTGCTCTACGACCCGCTCGGTGCGCAGACGGCCGACGACTCGATGCGGTCGTGGTGGTTCGACCACGTGGTCGTGCAGTCGGCGATGTTCGGTCCGATCGGCGCGGGCGACCCGATCCCGGCGTACCGGCTGTCGCACGACTCCCGGCTCGGGAACCTCCGGCTCGCGTCGCACTGGCCGGCGGTCTCGGCCCGGGTCCTGGACGAGCGGGCAGACGGCCTGGTCCTCGACCTCCGGTCGGAGGGCTACCGCCAGCTCGGTCCCGTCCCGGACTCCGTCGCCCCGCGCGTCGTGAGCGTCGACGGCTCCGGTCGACGGCGAGCGTTGAACCACTGGAACAAGACCGCGAAGGGGCGGTTGGTCGCGCTGCTCGCGCGCACCGGAGCGGTCGTCGCGACCATGGACGAGCTGGTCGACTGGGCCGCGGCCAACGGTGTCGTCGTCGAGCGCAGCGACTCCGGGTGGGACCTGGTCGCCGAGAGCCTCGAACCCGTCACCGTCTGACCATCGCCCCGGTCCGTCCTCCACAGGTCGGGCCGGGGCGGTGCTGTCCACAGGTGGTCGGCTCGTGCCTGCCGGGAGGCCCGGATCACGCTTCGATGGCGTGCATGATCCCCTCGACGGTACGTTCCCCCGACCAGACCGCAGTCCGTTTCCCTCGCGAGATCGCGGCGGCGGTCACACTGCCCGCGGCCGCGGCATCGCTGGTCGCGCCCGGCGCTGGCCCCTGCACCAGGACCGGGGCGATCGCGATCGTCACGGCGTGTGGTGCCCTCGCGACACGTCTGGCCCTCGTGCCGTTCCTGGTGGCACGCGATCTGCCGGATCCACGGTCGGTCCGCGGGTTCGACCCGTCCGACGGCCCCGTGCCGCCAGCGCTACTGGGTCTCGGGCCCGGACCGGACCGCGACCGTGTGCGGACGGCTGGCGACCGGTGTGCCGAGGCGTGGCGGGTCTGGCGCGCCGAGGACCGGCTGGGGGACAGCGCGGTTGGGGCCGCCGGTGCGCTCGCGCTCGGAGCCTGGTGCGCGTGGGCGCTCGGGTCGTCGGCCCGAGCAGAGACCCGTGCGCGCTACGCCCTCGAGACCTGCGCAGACGACCCGCTCGCCGGCCTGGTCCTGCGCTCCGTGCTGGCCGGTAGCTCCCCGACGTGGAGTGACCCCCGTCGTGACCGGCGCCGCTCGTGACCGGCGCCGATCGTGACCGGCCCCGGCCCCGGCCCCGGCCCCGGCCCCGGCCCCGGCCCCGGTCACCCGCACGTCGGACGACACGGTGTGACGGGTCGACCGGATCGTCTACGGTGGATGGGACCACATCCGAAGGGCTCCGGTTGCGCGACGACGACATCGACGACACCGTCATCCGTCGACCCCACGGTACGGGCGGCGGCGACCGTGTCGACGACCTGTTCGGCGACACCGTCATCCGGCCGCGCACGGAGCCGTCGGCGCCCGACGGCGAGCCGGCCGTCGACGGAGCCGACCCGGAGGACACGATCGTCCGCGCCCGTGTCCGGAGCACCGCCGGACCGAGCGTGCCCGTCGGAGCCGTGCCGGGCCTCCCGTCCGTCCCTGCCGCGCCCGCGGCGCGTGTGCCGTCCGTCCGCATCGGCGACCGCACCTTCCGACTGGACCACCCGGTGATCATCGGGCGGCGCCCGTCGCTGCCGCGGATCACCAGCGGCCCCGAACCGGAACTCGTGACGGTGCGCTCCGCCAACGGGCAGGTGTCGTCCTCGCACGTCCGCATCCACGCCGAGGGCGAAGCCGTGGTCGTGCAGGACCTCCGGTCCACGAACGGCACCGTCGTCCGACCGGCCGGCGCGCCGGTGTACCGCATGGCATCGGGTGCGTCGATCGTCGCACTGACGGGTACGGTAGTCGAGGTCGGTGACGGCAACGCCATCGAGGTCCTGTCGCCGTACCTCCGGGTCGCACCGACGGCGGACGGGTTCCCACCGGTTCCCCCGTGGCCCACCGACCAGACAGCACCCGGCACGCCCCGACCCCCCAGAGAGCGATCCTGAAACGTGACCGAACTCGGCCGAGCAGCGACTGCGCACGCCATCGACGTCCCCGGTGCCGACGGTGCCACCCTGACGCTCTCGTGGGGAGCCGCGACCGACGTCGGTCGTCGGCGTGACCACAACGAGGACAGCTACATCGTCGGGGCGCCCTTCTTCGTCGTCGCCGACGGCATGGGCGGTCACCTCGCCGGTGACCGCGCGAGCGACGCCGTCGTGCGTCGGCTCGAGCAGGTGACGCAGGAGTCCTTCACCTCGCGGCAGGGCATACAGCGGGCGCTGCTGCTCGCCACCGCCGACATCGAACGCGCAGCCGGTGGCAACGCGATCGGCGCCGGGACGACCGTCACCGGCATCGCACTGGTCGCGTCGCTCGGCCAGCCCGCCGCACTCGTCTTCAACGTCGGCGACTCCCGGACCTACCGCATCGAGGACGGCGTCTTGCGACGCGTCACCGTGGACCACTCCGTGGTGCAGGAGATGGTGGACGCCGGCCTGCTGCGCGCCGAGGACGCCGAGCAGCACCCGGACAGCAACGTCATCACCCGCGCGGTCGGGTTCGGCGAGCCACCGGCACCGGACTGGTGGACGCTGCCGCTCCGCGCGGGTGACCGCTACATCGTCTGCTCCGACGGACTGACGAAGGAACTCGGCGACGCCGGCATCGCCCGCATCGCCGCGCGGGAAGCCGGCGCGCAGGAGCTCGCCGAACGCCTGGTCGGCGACGCGGTCGTCGCCGGCGGTCGGGACAACGTCACCGTCGTCGTGCTCCAGGTCGATGCCGCGCCCGACGACGGCGACCTCGAGGACACGCTCCCGCGGCACTGACCACTGTCAGGACCCCCCGAACTGGGGGAGTGCACCCGTCCACAGGCGGTCGGTGGGCGGATCGACGGTCATCGGCGCTTCGTACAATGACTGTGCCACGACGAGAGAGTTGGCCGCTCGGCCGGGGAGGAGACGACGATGGCTCGACGCCTGCCGTCCAACCCGCCGGTGATCGGCGGGTTCAGCCCCGTGCACGTCCTCGGCTCCGGTGGCTTCGCCGACGTCTTCCTGTACGAGCAGGACATGCCGCGCCGTCAGGTCGCGGTGAAGGTCCTGCTCGACGAGGTCGTCGACGACCGCGTCCGACAGATGTTCCAGGCCGAGGCCAACCTGATGGCCCGGCTCAGCACCCACCCGTCCATCCTGACCGTGTTCCAGGCGAGCGTCGCGGCGGACGGCCGTCCGTACCTGGTGATGGAGCTCTGCTCCTCGTCGCTCAGCGAGCGCTACCGGCGTGAGCCGATCCCGGTGTCCGAGGTGCTCTCGATCGGAATCCGGATCGGGTCCGCCCTCGAGACCGCGCACCGCGAAGGCGTGCTCCACCGCGACATCAAACCGTCGAACATCCTGCTCACGGCGTACGGCAACCCCGTCCTGTCCGACTTCGGGATCGCGGCCACCATCGGCGGGACCGACCCGGACGAGCCCGTCGGCATGTCGATCCCGTGGTCGGCGCCCGAGGTGCTCATCGACGAGTCCCGCGGCACGATCCAGTCCGAGGTCTACTCCCTCGCCGCCACCGTGTACTCGCTGCTCGCCGGCCGCAGCCCCTTCGAGGTCCGCGGCGGCAAGAACGGTGCGAGCGACCTGATGGCCCGGATCGACAAGGGCGGCGTCAAGCCGACCGGTCGCACCGACGTGCCGCCGTCGCTCGAACGTCTGCTCGCCACCGCGCTGTCCCGCAAGGTGCCGTCGCGGCCGACGACCGTGCTCGAACTGGTGCGCGGGTTCCAGCAGGTCGAGGCCGAGCTCGGGATCCCGCAGACCGCCGCCGACGTCGCGGTCGAGGCCTGGGCCGTCGCGACCCCGGCGCCCGAGGGCGACCGGACCATGATCCGCGAGCTCCAGCCGCCGTCACGGGTCGGTGCCCGGCGCCGAACGCGTCGTGCGGTCCAGGGCGGGGTGGTCGCCGGCGGCTCGCAGAGCGTCGGGACGGTCCACCGCACCGGGTCGGTCACGCGTGCGCGTCGCCGCACCCGTTCGACGCTCGTCTGGGCGACGTCCCTGACCGTCGTCGTGGTCGCGGCCCTGGCCATCGCCACCGTGGTCGTCGTCGGGCGACTCGGCGCCGGGGCCATCCCCGTGGTCGCCGACGTCCGCGCGCAGACCTCGGCGGAGTCGGTGTCCTTCTCGTGGGCGGACCCCGGGCTGCGGAGCGGCGACACGTACGTCATCTCGTCGAACGGGTCGTCCAGCCAGCAGACCGGCACCACGTTCGTCGTCTCCGGCCAACGCGGTGACGAGGAGTGCATCGCGGTCGCGGTGAACCGTGACGGCAAGACCGGCGCCGCGAGCGCGCAGAAGTGCGCGACCGTCGGGAGCGCCGGGTGATCCGCGCGCTCGTCGCGAAGCACCGTTCCGCCGCCGTCACCACCGGGGTCTCCGTCCTGGTCGCCGCGGTCGTCGCGACCACGGCGATCGTCTCGACCGGGTACCACACGCAGCGCGTCGACCTCGGCGACGGCACCGTCTGGGTGCCCTCTGCGGAGTACGGAGCGGTCGGCCGGGCCAACACCGGGGTCCTCCAGCTGAACACCGCCGTCGAGACCGCGAGCGACGACCTGTCCGTGCTGCAGCGCGGGTCCATGGTCTACAGCGTCGACCAGACCAAGGGGACCGTCGCGAAGGTCGACGTCGCCGACGCCACCGTCGGCGATGCCGTGACGCTGCCCGCCGGGACACCCCAGGTCTTCTTCGCGGGCGACACGGCGGTGATCGGCAACCAGGACACCGGCGAGCTCTGGGCGACGCCCGCTGCGGACCTGACCGAGTTCGACGCCTCGACCAAGGCCGACCTGACGCTCGGGGCGGACACCGTGTTCGACGCCTCGGACGGACACGTCGCCGTGTACTCGGCGAAGACCGGCACCGCGTCGCTCGTCGACGTCGGGTCGACGCTCTCCGTCGACCAGCGGTGGAAGGTCGACATGGACCGCACCGACGACTTCCAGGTGGCGACCTTCGACGGGCACCTGGCCGTGCTCGACCGCACCAGCGGTGCCCTGTCGATCGACGGCCGCACGGTCGAGCTCGGAGACCGGGTGGGGGCGTCGCCCGCGCTCCAGCGATCGTCCGACACCTCGTCGGACGTCACCGTCGCCGGGACCGCCGGGCTCGTGCGCGTGAGCGCCTCGGGCTCCGTCGACGCCACGGCCCTCCAGGTGTCCGGCCGTGCGGCGCGACCGTACGTCGACGGGAGCTGCACCTACGCGGCGTGGGCCGGTGGTCAGGCGATCGACACCTGCGACGGCAACGCGCTCCAGCGGCTCGCGAGCACCGGCGGGACCAGCACGCTGCAGATCCTGCACAACGGGCAGACGATCGTCGCGAACGACCCCGCGAGCGGGCGGTCCTGGGCGATCGACCGCAGCGGCCAGCTCATCGACAACTGGGCCGACCTCATCAAGCAGGACGACGAGCAGCAGCAGGAGCAGGTCTCCGACGACGACCCCGAGGTCGACAAGGACCAGAAGCCGCCGGTGGCGGTCGACGACGACCTGGGCGCTCGTCCCGGACGCACCACGAGCCTCCCGGTCCTGCTGAACGACTACGACCCGAACGGCGACCCGATCATCGTGAGCGAGGTCGGGTCCTTCCCGGAGTCGGCGGGTCGCGTGGCGATCGTCGGGGACGGTCAACGACTGCAGGTCACGCTGTCGTCGCGGGCGAGCGGCACGGTGACCTTCCCCTACACGATCACCGACGGCAACGGCGGATCGGACACCGCGACCGTCCGGGTGAGCGTCCGGCCGGAGTCGCAGAACGAAGCCCCGCGGCAGGTGCGCGACACCTCGGCGGACGTGGTGCAGAACGGACACGTCGTCAGCAGCGTGCTCGGCGACTGGGTCGACCCCGACGGTGACCCGGTCTACCTGAAGTCCGCGACCGCCTCCGACGGCGACCGGGTGTCCACCACACCGGACGGCCTGCTGGACTTCCGGGCGGACAGCGGACGGACCGGCGACCGCGCCGTGCAGCTCGTCGTGAGCGACGGACGTGCCGACGGCCGCGGTTCGGTGACCGTCCACGTCGCGAAGCAGGGCAGCGTGCCCCTGCGTGCCGACCCGTTCCCGGTGCAGGGCTACGCCGGCAAGGCCTTCACCGTGGAACCGCTCGACCACGTCCGCGGCGGCAACGGCACCGTGACCCTGACGAGCGTGTCGTCGGCGTCGGGCCTGACGGTCACCCCGAGCTACGACGCGGGCACCTTCCGGGTGCAGGGCGCGAGCGCCGGCGACCACCAGCTCGAGTACACCGTGACCGACGGCGTGAAGACGTCGAGCGGCATCGTCCGCGTCACGGTGCTCGCGCCCCCGGACGCCTCGACCGCCCCCATCACGACCCCGAAGACGGTCTTCGTCAACACGCTGTCGACCAAGGACACCGACGTCACCGCGACCGACATCGACCCCGCGGGCGGCGTGCTGCTCGTCACCGCCCTCGACGGTCCGGTCCGGGGGAGTGGCGTGCAGGCGAGCATCCTCGACCAGCACACCGTGCGCGTCACGCTGACCGCACCGCTCGACGGGCCGGTGTCGTTCGGCTACACCGAGACGAACGGCCTGGCGTCGTCCACCGGCACGATCACCGTCGTCGAGATCCCCAAGCCCGACCGGATCCAGCCGCCCGTGGCCCAGCCCGACAGCGCCACCGTCCGGGTCGGTGACGTCGCGAACATCGACGTGCTCGACAACGACACCCAGCCCGAGGGCGAACCCCTGACCCTCGAGCCCGAACTCGTGCAGAACGTGCCCGGCGACGGCGGTCTGCTGTTCGCCTCGGGCGACCACCTGCGCTACCTCGCGCCGAAGACCCCCGGCAACTACACGGCCGTCTACCGCGTCGCGGGTCCGGACGGCCAGTACGCCGACGCGGCCGTCTCGATCTCGGTGCGCGAGCGGGACGCAGCGACGAACAACCCGCCGGTGCCGCAGACGGTCACCGCCCGGGTCGTGGCCGGCTCGTCGGTGCGGATCACGGTGCCGCTGAACGGGATCGACCCGGACGGCGACTCCGTGCAGCTCGTCGGCGTCGGATCCAACCCCGACAAGGGCTCGGTCACCGACGTGGCCTCCGACGCACTGACCTACGAGGCGGGCGACTACTCAGCCGGCACCGACGAGTTCACCTACACGGTGGTCGACGCCCTCGGCGCACGCGCCACCGGCACCGTTCGCGTGGGCATCGCGCCACGGGCCGAGCAGGCGTCGAACCCCGTCGCCGAGGCCGACCACGTGACGATCCGACCCGGCGGCTCAGTGACCGTGCGGGTGCTGCAGAACGACTCCGACCCCGAGGGCGGCCAGCTCACCGTGTCGGCGGCCGAGCCCACCGCCGACGACGTGTCGGCGAAGATCCTGCGGAAGCAGCAGATCCGGGTGACACCCCCGAAGGCCGCGAGGTCGGGCGACTACGCCGTGCTCTACACGGTCGCGAACGCCAGCGGGGGGTCGAGCACCGCGTTCCTCACCGTCACCGTCGACCCGGACGCGCAGCCCCTCCGTCCCGAGGTGGACGACACCACCCTGGACCTGCAGGACATCCTGCGGCGTGAGAGCGTGACCGTCGACGTGCTCGACAACGTCTTCTTCGCCGAGGGCACCGCCGCCGATCTGCAGGTCGGGGTCGTCGACGGCTACGGCGACACCGCACGGCTCACCGACGACGGACGGATCACGGTCCGGCTCACCGACGAGTCCCAGGTGATCCCGTTCTCGGTCGCACGGGTCGACCACCCCGACATCGTGTCCTACGGCTTCATCAACGTGCCCGGGTTCGACGACGCCCTGCCGCAGATCAACCGCTCGGCCGGCGCCGTCACCGTGAAGAGCGAAGCCACCGTCCGGATCCCGCTCGAGGACTACGTCGTCACCGCGAACGGCGAGACGGCGACGATCACGGACCGCGGCACGGTGAAGGCGACGCACGCGAACGGCCAGAGCCTGGTCGTGGACTCGTCGACGCTGCAGTTCACGTCGTCGAAGCTCTACTACGGCAACGCGTCCATCTCGTTCGAGGTCACGGACGGGTCCGCCGCCAACGGCGGGAAGGGCCGCGTGGCGACCCTCGTGCTGCCGGTCACCGTGACGCCACGGTCGAACCAGCCGCCGGCGTTCACCGGCTCGGCGGTCGAGATGCAGCCGGGCGAGACCCGCACCGTCGACCTGACGAAGCTCACCGACTACCCGTACCCGAAGGACCTGCCGGAGCTGCGCTACTCCGTCGTCGGTCGTCCCACGGCCGGCACCACCGCGACGATCTCCAAGCAGCAGCTGACCATCACGGTCGCCGACACCGCGAAGAAGAACACCACGGCGTCGATCGGCATCGGCGTGCAGGACGACGCGAACGCCGGTCGTGCCGGCACCGTCACCGTCGGGGTGGTGGCCTCGACCCGGCCGCTCGTGCAACCCGGCGCCGACCGCTCGATCACCAAGCGCGGCGCGACGACCACCATCGACGTCCTGACCAACGACCAGCCGACGAACCCGTTCCCCGGGCAGCGGCTGCGCGTCGTGAACATCCGCGGTCTGTCCGGCGGGCTGCCGAGCGGTGTCTCCGTGACGCCGAGCGCCGACCGCACCCGCCTGCAGGTCCGCGTGTCCGACAGCGCCAAGCCCGTGGACGCCCACCTGCAGTACCAGGTCGCCGACGCGACGAACGACCCGGACCGGTACGTGTGGGGCGACGTGACGATCTCGGTGCAGGACGTCCCCGACGCTCCCGGGACACCGACCCGTACCGGGTCCTACGACGGCGGGCAGGCCACGCTGACCTGGTCCACCCCGCAGGGCAACAACTCGCCGATCACCGGGTACCGCGTCACCGGCACCGACGGCGTGTCGAAGAACTGCGGCACCGCGACGGTGTGCACCCTGACCGGGCTCGACCCGAAGGCGTCCTACCGGTTCCAGGTCATCGCCACCAACGCCATCGGCGACTCGAAGCCGTCGGGCCGCTCCGCCCCGATCAGCGCGGACTTCGTGCCGGCACCGCCGAAGGGCATCACCGTGACGCCGAGCAGGTCGACGCCGAACCAGCTCGACGTCAAGTGGAACGCCGTGGCTGCTCCGAACCGGGGGAGCGCGGTCGACGACTACATCGTGACCATCGAGGGGCCGGGTCTGTCCGGCACCCGGCACACCGGCACGGCGACGAGCACCTCGTTCACCGGAGCCCAGAGCGCCGCGCAGTACAAGGTGACGATCTCGGCCCGGAACGACGCCGACCGCAACGGCACGGTCGTGCAGTGGAACTCGGGGTCGGCCACGGGCACGGCCGTCGGGACGCCCGCAGCCCCCACCCTGAACGCGACGCGGGACCAGTCCCCGGGGAAGACGACGGTCGCGCTGAGCGCGTCCGAGAGCGACTGGGCCGGCAGCGGTCGCACGCTCACGATCGTCCGCTACCCGCCCGGCGTCGACATCCCGGGCGGCTGCACGACGACGGGCTCGGACAAGAAGTGGGACGGCAGCAGCGCGACGGACACGTTGAGCTCGAACGGGAACTTCCAGTACGTCGCACTGGCCGACAACGGGCTGTTCTGCACGCCGAGCCGTGCGGCGTCCGTCCAGGGCTACGCGGCACCGGGTACCGCGTCCGCCGACATCGCCGTGGAGAAGTTCAGCGATGACGACGGCACCTACGCGATCCGGATCCGCAACCCGCGCGCCCAGGCGAGCCCGAACGGATCGATCGACCACTACGCGTACTCGGTGAACGGCGGCGGCCTCGTGTCGTTCGGCGCCAACGGTTCGTGGGTGAGCGGCGTGGCCTTCGGCTCTGCGGTGAACGTGACCGTGGTGGCGTGTGCCGACGGCACCTCGAACTTCTGCGGAGACGGCACCACGGTCAACGGGCTCCGTCCGGTCCAGACGCGGGCAACGCTGCCGGATTCGATGACCGCTGGCACCCAGGTGACGGTGAGCGCGGCGCCGCAGAACGCCGGTGTCCAGCCGACGGCCTACAGCGTCACAATCTGCACACGCACGTTGCTTGGTTCGCTCGACTGTGGGACCGCGGCCGACTACGACCCCCAGAATCTCCCCGTGATTGACAGCTCCATCAGTTCCGGCCTCGTGTACGTCGCCGCGATCGTCGATGGACACAAGGACCCGAACCCGCCGAGCGCACGGATCGCAGCGGCGCCGGCACCCGACCCCGAGCCGTCGCAGCCCGTTCCGGGTGAGCCCGATCCGGAACCCGCGCCCGGCTGACCCGGTTCCGCGGCCCGCGGACCGTACGCTGCACACACCGCCATCCCCGAGAACGAGGAACGACCACGCATGAGCATGACCCCGGAGCAGGCCACCTGGTTCGCCGACGTCGCAGGCCGCATCGTGACCAACGTCGAGCAGGTGCTCCTCGGGAAGACGTTCGTGATCCGCCTCGCGGTGACGGCGATGCTCAGCGAGGGGCACCTGCTGCTCGAGGACGTCCCCGGCACGGGCAAGACGAGCCTGGCGCGGGCGATGGCGCAGAGCGTGCAGGGGACGACGAACCGCATCCAGTTCACCCCCGACCTGCTGCCCGGCGACATCACCGGCATCAGCGTCTACGACCAGCGCACCCAGGAGTTCGACTTCCACCGCGGCCCGGTCTTCGCCAACATCGTCCTCGCCGACGAGATCAACCGTGCGAGCCCGAAGACGCAGTCGGCCCTGCTCGAGGCGATGGAGGAGTCGGCGATCACCGTCGACGGCGTGAGCCACCGCCTGGCGGCCCCGTTCATGGTCATCGCGACGCAGAACCCGATCGAGCAGGCCGGCACGTACCGCCTGCCCGAGGCGCAGCTCGACCGCTTCCTCATGAAGACCTCGATCGGCTACCCCGACCACGCCGCCACGGTGAAGATCCTCGAGACCTCGTCGGCGCCGTCGGCATCGGTGCCGCTCGCGAGCGTGGTGCCCGCGGCGACGATCACCGAGATGGCCGCGCTGGCGCGCACGATGCACGTCGACGCCGTCATCGCCGACTACGTCGCACGGCTGGTCGACGCGACGCGTTCGGCCAGCGAGGTCCGCCTCGGCGTCAGTGTCCGCGGCGCCATGGGTCTCATCCGGTCGGCACGTGTGCTCGCTGCGCTGAGCGGCCGCCACTACGTCACCCCGGACGACGTCAAGGCCCTCGCCGTGCCTGTGCTGGCGCACCGCCTGGTGCTCGACGCCGAGGCGGAGTTCGACGGTGTCAGCGCGCCGAGCGTCATCGCGCAGCTGCTGGTGGAGACGCCGCCGCCCGCCGACCGAGTCACGACGTGACGGACCGCCGGCCCGTCTCCACGCGCTCGCGCCGTCCGTCCTCGACGCGGTCGCGTCGCGGGACGACGGCGTACGAGCGCACGGGGACGGTCGCCGGCCTGACCAACGTCCGCTCGCGGATCGTCGGTGACCGCGAAGGCGTCGCCGCGGATGCGGTCGTCGGGATCGTCCGGATCTGGGCGACGGTCTGGAGGCTCGTCAAGCGTTCCTGGGGCGAGGTCTCGTCCGTCGTCACCGGGCTCGGTTGGACGGTCGCCGCGCTCACGCTCGTCGCGTTCGTCGCCGGCTACCGGTTCGGCCTGCGCGAGATCGTCGTCGTCGGGTTCGCGGGGGCGGTGCTGGTCGTCGTGGCGGCGATCGCGCTCATCGGCCGGACTCGTCTGGTGATCCGGATGCGCCTGCCGCAGCACCGGGTGGCGGTCGGCGACGAGGCCGGTGTGGTGGTCACCGCGGAGAACCCGACGCGCCTGCCCTCGGTGCCGACGACGGTCGAGGTGCCGGTCGGTCCGGGTCTGGTCGACGTCGCGATCCCGGCGATCGGCGCGCACGGCACGTTCGAGCAGCTGGTGCCGGTGCCGACCGTGCGCCGCGGCGTGCTCGACGTGGGTCCGGTCACCGGTGTCCGCGCCGACCCGGTCGGTCTCGTCCGTCGCGAGGTCGTGTGGACAGCGCGCGAGCAGGTCATCGTGCACCCGCGCACGATCGCGATCCCGTCGACGAGCACGGGGCTGGTGCGCGACCTCGAGGGGCAGGCGACCACCGACCTGTCACCGGCCGACATCGCCTTCCACGCCATCCGCGAGTACATGCCCGGTGACGACCCCCGAACCATCCACTGGAAGTCGACGGCGAAGTCGGGCGCCCTGATGGTGCGCCAGTTCGAGGACACGCGCCGCTCGCACCTGGTCGTGGCGCTCGGGATCGCCCGGTCGGAGTTCGGCGACGACGAGGAGTTCGAGCTCGCGGTGAGCGCGGCGGCGTCGCTCGGTGCCCGCGCGATCCGCGACGGCCGGGAGGTCTCGGTCGTCGTGTCCGAGCGCACTCCGGAGTTCGCGAAGCGCGCGGTCTACGCGGTACGGACCCTGCCGACCGTCACCCCCACTCGCCTCCTCGACGACTTCGCCTCTGTCGGACTCGCCGATGCCTGCCTGCCCATCGCCGAGGTCTCGCGGATCGTCGGCAGCGACACCGAGGGCATCTCGGTGGCGTTCCTGGTCGTCGGTTCGACGATCGGGTTGCCGGCACTCCGGCTCGCGGCGACGCGCTTCCCGGTCGGGGTCGAGGTCGTCGCGGTGATCTGCGAGCCCGAAGCGCAGCCGCGGTTCCTGCGCGTCGCAGGGTTGACCGTGATGACCATCGGGTACCTGGACGACCTCCGGCACGCCCTCCACCGATCGGCCGCCGCGTGAGCGCCGCTCCGGTGACCACTCCGACGCCGCCGCCAGAGCGTGCTCGCCGGTCGACCCGCCGTTCCCATCGGCGCGATGCCCGACGGCTCGCGCCGTTCCGTCTCGCCGGCGGGACCCTCGTCGTGTGGCTCCTGCTCGCGGTCGCGAGCGTGTCCTGGTGGCCGGTCTACCGCGACGACTCGATGATCGTCGCGGCGGTGACCGCGATCGTCTTCGGCACGCTCGTCGCCCTCGTCGGCGCGGTCCTGCGTCTGCCGCTCGTCGTCGTGGCGATCGCGACGGTGGCGGCGTTCACGCTCGCCGGTGTGCCCGCGGCCGTGCCCGGCCAGGCCAACGGGGTCCTGCCCACGGGGCCGGGCTTGCTCGCGCTGTTCGCCGGTGTCGCGCTCGGGTGGAAGCAGCTGGTGACCATCAGCCTGCCGGTCGGGTCGTACGAGGCGCTCCTCGTGCCGTACTTCGTGACGCTCCTCGTCGCCACGGTGACGGCCGTGAGCGTGGCGACCCGAGCCTCCAGGCAGGAACTCGCGAGCATCCCGGCACTGGTGCTGTTCGCGGTCGGGGTCGTCGTCGGGCCGAGTCGGCTGGACACGTCGATCGTGACGGCCGTCGTGCTCGTCGCCATCGCGCTCGTCTGGGCGCTGACGGTGCGGCACGCGCGTCGCGCGGTCGCCGTCGCGACCACGATCGGGTCGGCGGTGCCGATCGCACGGTCCGTCGTGCGCCCTGCGCTCGTCGGCACGGGCACGATCGTGGCGGCGGCCGTCGTCGCCACCGGACTCGGGCTGGTCGCACCGCCCGGGAACGAGCGCACCGTCGCCCGGACCGACGTCGTCAAGCCCTTCGACCCGCGCGACTACGTCAGCCCGCTCAGCGGGTTCCGGGCGTACGAGGAGCGGAGCGCCGCGGACACGGCGCAGCTCCGGGTCACCGGACTGCCGGAGACCGGGTTCGTGCGCATCGCGACGCTCGACACCTACGACGGCGTCGTCTACCGCGTCGGCGGGTCGGACGGCTCCTCGGCGTCGGGCACGTTCGAGCGCGTGCCGACGTCGGTCGACGTCCGCGGCGTGACCGGCACGAGGGTGCGCGTCGGGGTGACCGTCGACGGCTACAGCGGGGTCTGGTTGCCGACGGTGGGCGACCTGGAGCGCGTCGAGTTCACCGGTGCCGACGCCGATGACGAGCGCGGGTCCTTCTTCTACAACGGCTCGACGCAGACCGGCGCCGTGGTCGGCGGGGTCCGTGACGGCACCGCGTACGACCTCACCGCCGTGGTGCCGGACCAGCCGACTGACGCGCAGCTCGAGGCGGCCCGCCCCGGGAGCGCAGCGGTCCCGACGGTGCGCGACGTGCCGGACGCCGTCCGCGAGACGGTCGAGGCCACGACCGACGCCGATGCGTCGTCGGGCGCGAAGCTGGTCGCGGTGATCCAGGCCCTCAAGCGCAACGGCTACGTCAGCCACGGCGTCGGCGACGACCGGATGAGTCGTTCCGGGCACGGTGCCGACCGCATCCAGGAGCTCTTGACGTCGCCGCTGATGATCGGCGACCAGGAGCAGTACGCGGCCGCCGCAGCGCTGATGGCCGACGAGCTCGGGTTCCCGGCCCGGGTCGTCATGGGCTTCACCGCCGGCGGCGACTCCGGGTCCGCCGGGGCGTCGGCGAGTGGGGGCACCACCACCTTCCGCGGCTCGGATGTCACGGCCCGTATCGAGGTCGACACCGCGCAGTGGGGATGGGTGATGCTCAACCCGAACCCGAGCGTCCGCGAGATCCCGAACGAGCAGCAGCAGACGCCGCAGCCGGTGACCCGCCCCGAGACCGTCGTGCCGCCACCCCCGGTCGACCAGCAGGACCAGGACCAGCAGGCGCCGCCGCAGAGCGACCGGAACACGCCGCCCGTGCAGCCGCTGTGGCTGCAGATCCTGC
Organism: Curtobacterium sp. PvP017; assembly: GCF_054060195.1. Classification (NCBI taxonomy): domain Bacteria; kingdom Bacillati; phylum Actinomycetota; class Actinomycetes; order Micrococcales; family Microbacteriaceae; genus Curtobacterium; species Curtobacterium sp. PvP017. The sequence goes on along the minus strand of NZ_JBSSCY010000004.1, from coordinate 125,901 downwards.
TGGCGGCACTGCCCTGGGTGCTCGGTGCGCTCGGGCTGATCGCGCTCGTCCTCCTGCCGTTCGGCGTGATCGTCCTGCTGAAGCGGATCCGTCGTCGTCGGCGTCGTCGCGCACCGACGCCACGCGGCCGCATCGTCGGCGCGTGGGACGAGTACCGCGACGCGCTCCTCGACCGCGGGCACGACGTCGCCGGATCGGCCACCCGGCGCGAGACCGTCGCCGGTGCCCCGGGTGAGGGCGGGACTGGACTGGCCGCGCTCGCGGACCGGGCGGTGTTCGGACCGAGCGACGTCGACCAGGTCGCTGCCGACCGGATGTGGTCGGCGACGGACGACGCCGTCGGGACCCTGCGTGCCGGTCGGACGCGGCGTGAGCGGTTCCGCACCGCCGTGTCGCTCCGGTCCCTGCGCGGACCCGATCGACCGCGCGGGACGACCGGTCAGGGCTCGGCGAGACGCGGTGACTACGATGGCCGGAGGCCTGACGAGCGTCGTGGACGGCCGAGTGAGGACAGAGGCAGACCGTGATCAGATGCGAACACTGTGGATCGATGCTCCCGGACGGGGCGATCTTCTGCGGTGAGTGCGGACGCGCGGTGACCGCCGGGGCGAGCCGCCGGCCGGTCGCTCCGACCCCCGTCGAGCAGGCCCCGCCACCGCCCCTGCAGCAGCCCGACGCCCACGGGCGTCGCTCCGATCCGGCCGCCGACGCGTGGCTGCCCGAGTCGACCCTCGACCCCGCCACCCGCGCCTGGCTGACCGGTGCCGACTGCCGCGACACCGAGCCCCCGGCTGCCGTGCCGGTCCAGCGCCCTGACGACCTCGCCCCGCGCGAGGCACCGTCGCACGTGCACGGTTCGGGTTCGGGCCTCGGCGACTGGTCGAACGCGGCCGCGCAGCCTGGCGCCGCACCTGTTCAGGACGAACCGCCGCTCGACCCGGACGCCTATCGGTCCGAGCCCGCGGACGCCCTGGCCGACGACCCCGAGCGCACGCGCTTGGCCCCCGTGGACGAGCGCCCCGCGACCCCGGCGCCCGACGAGGCCCCGGCCCCGGTGTGGGCGCCGCCCGTCGCTCCCGCCCCGACCGCCGCTCCGAGCGGCCCCTCGTGGTGGGTCGGTCGAGGCGCCGCAGTCGAGCCGGACGCCGCAGCGGAACCCGGGGCGCCGTCGGAACCCGACGTACCCGTCGTGCCGCCGATCCCGACCACGTCTGGTCGCGACGCCGACACCTCCTCGGCTGACGCCACGCAGGACGCGTCTGCCCCCGCGGGGCCCGACGCGGATGCGCCCGGACCGAACGGCGCCGGCGAACAGTCCACCGCTGTGCCCGTCGTGTCCCCGCCACAGCCAGGGGACACCGCCGTGGTCGAGCCGCTGATCGACCGCCGACCGCCGCGGCCCGCACCCCTCGTGACGCCGGGAATGCACGCCACGACCATCTGCCACGTCTGCGGCAACCGCCTCGAGCCGGACGACATCTTCTGCGGCGAGTGCGGTGCCGTCCGGCCTGCCGTGACCGCCGCCTTCACCGGGCCGGTCGTGCCGCTGCCCATGGCGCGTCCGGACTGGGCGACCGAGCACTCCGGCGAGGAGTCGGCTGGAGCGGGCGGATCGTCGTCGGCAGCCGTGCCGGACGACGAGATCCCGGTCGACGAGACTGCTGCCGGTGAGACCGCTGCCGACGAGATCACGCTCGACGAGGCCGCGACCGACGACGGCGTCTCCGACGACGGCGCCTCCGACGACGGCGCTGCCGACGACGAGTCGGCCCTGCCGGACAGCGAGGCATCGCGACCGGGTGGGCATCCCCGCGGCGCACACGCGGCACCGGTCACGGAGCCGGCCGAGCCCGGTGATGCGGCAGAGTCCGGCGAGTCGCAGGGAGCCGAACGGTCCTGGGCTCCGACGGCGCAGACCCCGCTCGCCGCGCCGCTGCCACCGGTCCCCGGGGCGATGACGCCCGAGGTCCCGCTCCCGCCGTCGGAGCGCCCCGAGGCCCGTGCTGACGACGACGAACTCGACGAGGACGTCGATGAGACCCGCATCGTCTCGAAGACCCCGACGCGCGCGCCGTTCCTGCTGCACTTCAGCACGGGCGAGCGCTTCGGCGTGCACGGCACCGGACTGCTCGGCCGTCTGCCGCGTCCGCAGCCGGGGGAGCGCTACGACGACCTGCTGACCGTCCACGACCCGGGCAAGTCGGTCTCCAAGACCCACCTCGAACTCGGTCGTGACGGCGACGACCTGTGGGTGTCCGATCGGTTCTCCGGCAACGGCACCGTCGTCCGGCACATCGACGGTTCGATCCGCCGGTGCGAGCCGGGGCGCCGCTACCGCGTGGAGCGCGGTGCACGCGTGGACATCGGCGAGCAGTTCTTCCTCGTGCAGTAGCGGTCCCGACCTTCTCCACAGATCGGTCGGGGCCGCCCCGGCACCGTCGCGCTTCTGGTGCGATGGAGGCATGACCCCGTTCGCTGCTCGGTGCGTCCTGGTCGGGACCGCCGTCGTGCTCGTGCTCGCCGGGGTGTTCGCGCCCCTCGACGGCGCGTCCCGTCCGGTGGCGTTCGCAGCCGCCGGGTGCTGCGCGGTGCTCGACGTCCTGCTGTACCGGTCCAGTGCGGACGGACGCCACGAACCGGAGTCGCTGTCCGGCGACGACTCCGCAGCGACGGTCGAGCCCCTCCGTCCGAGCGCACCCGGACGGCTTCTGCTCGGCCACGGCCCGGACGGTGTCCCGTGGGAGACCGACACGACCGGTCACGTCGTGGTCGTCGGCACCGGGGCACTGGCCGCCGCGGTGTTCCAGGCGATCGCCGAACAGCTCCGTGCCACCGCCGACCCGTGCGACGACCTCCGCACGGCCGGCCGACTCGAGACCCCCGCCGGCGAGACCGCGGCGCTGCCCGCCGGCGCGGCGGTACCTGACGGCGCAGCCGTACCTGACGGCGCAGCGGTGCCTGACGGAACGGCGGTGCTCGCGCGGCTCGACCGGTCCGGACGTCCGAGCGGCACGGTCGTGCTCGTGCCGGGCCTCGGCACGATGCCACGGCTCTGGGACGCCGCGGTCGAGGTCACCCGCTACGGCTGCACCGTCCGTCGCCCACCCGACCGACGCGGAGTCACGCTCACACCGGTGCTCCCGCTACTGCCGGAGCTCGTCGGGTGAGGGCCTCAGCGCAGGCCGGAGCCGACCCGGACCGCGCCGACCGGCACACCACCGCCGAGCACCTGCTCACCGGTCGCCGCGAGCACCTCGGCCACGCCGTCGGCACCCACCAACCCGTTCCGCTGCAACAGGGCCAGTGCTGCGAGGGTGCCCGCGCGCTGCGATCCGTCCAACACCTTCACCGCGACCGCGGCACCGCCGGGGAGCCCCATGACCATGACGCCCTCGGCACCGAGCTTCGCCAGGACCTGCAGTCGCTCGATCGTGACGGTGTTCGCCCGCCCGACGCCGTCGATCGCCCACGGGTGCGCCAGGACGGCGTCGGTCAGCGCCGCGGAGTCGTCGTCGGCACGGGCGACGACACCGGCGAAGCCGCGTGCGAGTCCGGTCAGCGTGAGCGGGAACACGGGGGCGCCGCAGCCGTCGGTGCCCACCAGGTCCACCGTCTCGTGCGTGTACTCCTCGACCACCGAGCGGACACGCTGCTGCATGGGGTGCTCGATGTCCAGGTACGTCGCCTCGTCCCAGCCGTTGACGCGGCAGGCGGCGAGCATGCCGGCGTGCTTGCCCGAGCAGTTCATCGCCAGGCGTCGGGGACCGTCCATCGTCCGGCCGGTCGCGCGGTCGAAGGGCATGTCCGGCGGGCACCCGAGGTCGGCCTCGACGTGGTCGAACGACTCGAGCATGTGCAGGGCGAGGGCCTGGTGCGCGGCGGTGCCGGCGTGGCTCGCGGTGGTGAGGACGAGTTCCTCGTCGGAGAACAGGGCACCGGCGCGGCGGACGGCGAGGGCTTGGAACGGCTTCATCGTCGAGCGCGGGTAGATGCTGGCGGTGGCGTCGCCGACCGAGTCGACCACGGCTCCCGCGGAGTCGACCACGACCCCGGCGCCGATGTGCCGGCTCTCGTCGAACCCGGACCGGTCGAGGACCGCGAGTTCGACCGACCCGTCGGCGGTGAGAGGATGGCGATCAGTGCGGACTTCGTGGCTCACCGTCATGCCGCCATGCTAGCCAGGGCGGACGACCGCCAGCGACGCCGACGAAGGGGCACCCGCGTGCAGGACCACACCTACGAGGTCTCCGTCAGCTGGACGGGGGACCGCGGCACCGGTACCTCCGGCTACCGCGACTACGGCCGTGACCACGTCGTGTCGGCGGTCGGCAAGCCCGACGTGCCCGGCTCCGCCGACCCCACGTTCCGCGGTGACCGCGACCGCTGGAACCCGGAGGAACTCGTCGTCGCGGCGTTGGCCCAGTGCCACATGCTCAGCTACCTGCACGTCGCGGTCACCCAGGGCTTCACCGTCGTCGACTACCGTGACACGGCCACGGCGTCGCTGAACCTGAACCGCGACGGCTCGGGCGAGCTCACCGGGGCGACCCTGCACCCGGTCGTGACGATCCTCGAGGCCGACCGCGTCGCCGATGCCGAAGCCGCGCACGCCACCGCCAGCCAGCTCTGCTTCATCGCACGCTCCGTCGCCTTCCCGGTGCACCACGAGGCCGAGACGGTCGTCCGTGCCGCGACATTGGCAGGGGACTCTTCGGCACGTGGGGCAGACTAGGGTCCCGTGAAGCGTCTGCGCCTGCTCCCGATCGCCCTCGTCCCCGCCGTCGTGCTGGGACTCGCCGCATGCTCCGGCTCCGGTTCGGACGGGTCCACGGCGTCGCCGACCCCGACCGCCAGTGCCACCGCCTCGGCGATCACGTCCTGCCCAGACCCGGGCAAGTCGTCCGACGCGATCCGTGCGACCGGCTCGTTCGGCGGCGCGAAGGCCCCGACGGTCAAGTTCGAGGCCGGCCTGTCGGCGAAGACCCCGCAGGCCACCAAGCTCGTGACGGGCAAGGGCGCGTCGCTGGACGAGGGCGACTACGCCCAGGTGTCGTACACGGTCTACGAGGCGTCCGACGCCAAGAAGCTCGGCACCGTCGGCTTCGACGAGGGCAACCCGCAGGTCCTGTCCGTCGGCGGCTCGGGCTTCGGAGCCCTGCTCGCCTGCTCGAAGGTCGGCGACCGCGTCGCCGCGGTCGGCCAGTCGTCGGCGCTCGGATTCAACACCGGCGGCGAGATCGTCGTGGTCGCGGACGTCGTCGCACAGACCCCCACCAAGGCGAACGGCACCCCGCAGGACCAGGATCCCGGCCTGCCGACGGTCAAGGACAAGGCGTCCGGCGAGCCGGAGATCACGATCCCCGACGGTGTGAAGGCCCCGACGAAGACGACCGTCGAGGTCCTCAAGCAGGGCGACGGCGCGTCCATCGCCGACGGCGACACCGCCCTCGTGCAGTACAAGGGCGTCGTCTACAGCACCGGCAAGGAGTTCGACTCCTCGTGGTCGAAGGGCGCCCCGACGACCTTCACGGTCTCCGAGAGCGCGCTCATCAAGGGCTTCGTCACCGGGCTCGTCGGCCAGAAGGTCGGTTCCCAGGTGCTGATCGTCGCCACGCCGGAGGACGCCTACGGTGCGAACCCGCAGGAGGGCTCGGGCATCCCGAAGAACGCCACCCTCGTCTTCGTGGTCGACATCCTCGCGAAGGGCTGACCGTGGCGCGGCGCCGCATCGTCGTCCTCGGCAGCACCGGCTCGATCGGCACGCAGGCGCTCGACGTCGTCGCCCGCAACCCCGACCGGTTCGAGGTCGTCGGCCTGACCGCCGGCAGCAACCGCGACCTGGTCGCCGAGCAGGCCGCCCGGTTCGGTGTGCGCGACACGGCGTTCGGGGCGCAGGAGTCCGAGCAGCTCGTCCGCAGCGTCGAGGCCGACGTCGTCCTGAACGGCATCACGGGCTCGGTCGGCCTCGGACCGACGCTCGCGGCACTCGAGACCGGCGCGACGCTGGCGCTCGCCAACAAGGAGAGCCTCATCGTGGGCGGCTCCCTGGTGCAGCAGGCTGCAGCGCCGGGCCAGATCGTCCCCGTGGACAGCGAGCACTCGGCGATCGCGCAGGCGCTCCGCTCCGGTGCCGATGCCGAGGTGCAGCGCCTCGTCCTGACCGCGAGCGGCGGACCGTTCCGTGGTCGCACGCGTGCGGACCTCCGCGACGTCACGCCCGCGCAGGCGCTGGCGCACCCGACGTGGGACATGGGACTCGTCGTCACGACGAACTCCGCCACGCTCGTCAACAAGGGCCTCGAGGTCATCGAGGCGCACCTGCTCTTCGGCGTGCCCTACGACCGCATCGACGTCACGGTGCACGCGCAGTCGATCGTGCACTCGATGGTCGAGTTCGTCGACGGTTCCACCATCGCCCAGGCCTCGCCGCCGGACATGCGCCTACCGATCGCGCTCGGTCTCGCCTGGCCGGACCGGGTGCCCGGCGTCGGCGTGCCGCTCGACTGGACCACGGCGAGCACCTGGACCTTCGAGCCGCTCGACCAGGACGCCTTCGGTGCCGTCGCCCTCGCCAAGCGGGTGGGTGAGCTGGGCGGCACGTTCCCGGCCGTGTTCAACGCCGCGAACGAGCAGGCGGTCACCGCGTTCCACGCCGGCGCGATCGGTTTCCTGGACATCGTCGACACGGTGGAGCGCGTCGTCGAGGAGCACACGGCGGGGGAGCCGTCACTCGACGGCGTGCTGGCGGCGGAGCACTGGGCCCGCGCCGCGGCGGACCGCGCGCTGCCCCGCTGACCCGAGTCGCGCCTCCCGTCCGACGCGGAGGCGGCAGACCGCGGACGTGACGCACAGGCCTGGAGGCCCAGCTCGCCTCTCAGACGGCGCTCGGCTCCGTCATGGCAACCGTCCCGTACCCTTTCCCGGTGACCGTCGAATCCGTCCTGCTCTTCGTCCTCGGCGTGGTCGTCTTCATCATCGGCCTGCTGGTCTCGATCGGACTCCACGAGCTGGGACACCTGTCCTTCGCGAAGCTGTTCAACGTCAAGGTGACGCAGTACTCGCTGGGGTTCGGCAAGGCCATGTGGTCGTTCAAGCGGGGCGAGACCGAGTACGGCATCCGCCCGATCCTGCTCGGCGGGTACATCTCGATGGTCGGCATGCTCAAGCCGCGTGCCTCCGGCCGTCCGAGTGCGATCACGAACACCGGCATGTACGGGGCGTTCGTGCAGGACGCCCGCCAGGCCAGTGCCGAGCAGATCGCGGACTCGGGCGGCGACGACTCCCGTGCCTTCTACCGACTCACCCCCTGGAAGCGCATCATCGTGATGGTCGCGGGCCCCGCGATGAACCTGGTGATCGGCATCGTGCTGTTCGGCGTGCTGCTGTGCGGCTTCGGATCACCGACCACGACCTTCACGTCGAGCGTCGACTGCGTCCTGCCGACCAGCCAGGCGACCGAGTGCACCTCGGGCGACCCGGAGTCGCCGGCGAAGCAGGCCGGCATCGCGTCCGGCGACGTCGTGCTCTCGGTGAACGGCGAGCAGGACCCGACCATCGCGCGCGTCTCCGAGGTCTTCCAGGAGTCCGCCGGCGAGCAGGTCACGGTCGTCGTCGAGCGCGACGGCGCCCGGAAGACGCTCGAGATCACCCCGACGACCGCCACCCGTGACGTCTACGACGCCGAGGGCAAGGTCGTCACGAACGACGACGGCACGACGAAGACCCAGCGGGTCGGTGTCGTCGGCGTCAGCATCGGGCAGTCGCTCGTGCGGCAGTCGCCGGCCGAGGTCCTGCCCGCGACGGGTGCGCAGATCTCCGCGTCGGCGCACCTCATCATCGACCTGCCGCAGCGCCTCGTGGCCGTCTGGAACGCTGCGTTCGGCGCGCAGGAGCGGTCGCAGGACAGCCCCGTGTCGGTCGTCGGTGTCGGCCGCGCGATCGGCGAGGTCTCGTCGATGAGCGGCGTGCCGGTGGTCGACAAGGCGTACACGATCCTCGGGCTGCTGGCCTCGTTGAACATCGGCCTGTTCGTGCTGAACATGGTGCCGCTGCTGCCGCTCGACGGCGGGCACATCGCCGGCGCGCTGTGGGAGGCGATCAAGCGACGATCCTTCAAGCTCGTCGGCAAGGCGGACCCGGGCCCCATCGACCTGGCGAAGACGATGCCGCTCACGATGGTCGTCGTGGTGCTGCTGGCGGGGATGAGCGCGCTGCTGATCTACGCCGACATCGTGCGGCCCGTGAACCTGTTCGGGTAGTCGCTCCGGCGCTACGCTCAGCGGATGAGCACAGCGCCCACGAACTCCGGGCCCACCACCGCCGCGCCCGAGGTCCGCACCGTCGAACGGCAGGGCCTCGACGTCATCGCCGAGTCCGACCGCAAGGGCACCCCGCGGGGACTGTTCTGGCCGTGGTTCGCGGCGAACATCTCCGTCCTCGGAATCGCCTACGGGTCCTTCGTCGTCGGCTTCGGCATCTCGTTCTGGCAGGCCACCGTCGTCTCGGTCATCGGGGTGGTGTTCTCGTTCCTGCTGTGCGGCATCGTCGCGATCGCCGGCAAGCGCGGGTCGGCGCCGACGATGGTGCTGAGCCGCGCGGCCTTCGGAGTCCGTGGCAACCGGGTGCCCTCGTTCCTCAGCTGGATCCTCACCGTCGGGTGGGAGACCTCGCTGGCCGCACTGGCGGTCCTCGCGACCTCGACGGTCTTCACCGAGCTCGGCTGGGACGGCGGGGTGCTGACGAAGGTCGTCGCCCTCGTCGTGGTCGCCGCGCTCGTGGTCGGGGCCGGCGTCGCGGGCTTCGACGTGATCATGCGCCTGCAGACCTGGATCACGGTCATCACGGGGGTGCTCACCGTCGTCTACGTCGTGCTCGCGGTGCCGTCCATCGACTTCGCCGCGGTCGCCGCGATGCCGACGGGCAGTGCCCAGCAGTTCATCGGCGCGCTCGTGCTCGTGATGACCGGCTTCGGGCTGGGCTGGGTGAACGCCGCGGCCGACTACTCGCGGTACCTGCCGCGCTCGTCGTCCACCGGGGGAGTCGTCGGCTGGACGACCTTCGGTGGAGCGCTGGCACCAGCGATCCTCGTGGTCTTCGGTGTCTTGCTCGCCGGCTCGTCACCAGACCTGAACGCCGCGATCCAGGACGACCCGATCGGCGCGCTCACCACGATCCTGCCGGTGTGGTTCCTCATCCCGTTCGCCCTCGTCGCGATCCTCGGGCTCGTCGGCGGCGCGGTGCTCGACATCTACTCGTCGGGCCTCGCGCTGCTGAGCGTCGGCGTGAAGATCCCGCGGCCGGTCGCCGCCGGGGTCGACGGTGTGTTCATGGTCGCGGGTTCGATCTACATCGTCTTCTTCGCGACGGGCTTCGCCAAGCCGTTCCAGGCGTTCCTCATCACCCTCGGCGTGCCGATCGCGGTGTGGGCCGGCATCTTCGTCGCCGACGTCCTGCTCCGGCGCACTGCCTACGCCGAGGGCGAGCTCGACGACCGTCACGGCCGGTACGGCGACGTCCGGTGGGGTGCGATCGCCCTGGTCGCGGTCGGCACGGCGCTCGGGTGGGGCCTGGTGACGCTGGCGTCGCCGGCGTGGCTGTCGTGGCAGGGGTACCTGCTCGAGCCGTTCGGGCTCGGCGGACGCGACGGTGCCTGGGCGTACGCGAACCTCGGAGTGCTGGTCGCCCTGGTCGTCGGGTTCCTCGGCACCCTGCTGTTCGCCCGGGGCTCCGTCCGGCGCCAGGAAGCACAGCGGTGAGCACGATCGTCCGCGACGATGCCTGGCTCGTCGTCATCGACATGCAGCAGGTCTTCACGGGGGAGTCCCCGTGGGCCGCCCCGCGGTACGACCACGCCGGTGCCGGCATCGAACGTCTGCTGCCCCGGTTCACCGGCCGCACGGTGTTCACCCGGTTCGTCGCGCCCCAGCGCCCGCAGGGCGCCTGGGTGCCGTACTACCGCAAGTGGCCCTTCGCCCTCGTGCCGGACGCCGACCCGCTGTACGCGCTGACCGAACCCTTCGCGAGTGCGGCAGGGGATCGCAACGACCCCGTCGTGACCGAGCCGACGTTCGGCAAGTGGGGGACGGGCCTCCAGGCAGTCGTCGGTGACCACCCGCACCTGGTGCTGACGGGCGTCTCGACCGACTGCTGCGTGCTGTCGACCGCCCTGGCGGCGGCGGACGCCGGAGCGGCCGTGACGGTCGTGGCGGACGCGTGCGCCGGGGCGAGCGACGCGGACCACGAGCGGGCGCTGGACGTGATGCGGCTGTACGCGCCGCTCATCACCGTGGTGGACGACGCCTCGCGGCTCTGAACGTCCGGTGTGACCGGGGCTGGCTGATCAGAGCGAGCGCGTAGAGTGCTCACGTGCCCGCTGTGAACCTCGGTATGCCCAAGTCGCCCGAAACCCTCGCCCCCCGACGCAAGTCGCGCCAGATCCGGGTCGGCAAGGTGCTCGTGGGCGGCGACGCTCCGGTGTCCGTCCAGTCGATGACCACGACCCCGACGACGAACATCAACGCGACGCTGCAGCAGATCGCCGAGCTCACCGCGTCCGGCTGCGACATCGTCCGGGTCGCGGTGCCGACGCAGGAAGACGCCGACGCGCTGCCGATCATCGCGAAGAAGTCGCAGATCCCGGTGATCGCCGACATCCACTTCCAGCCGAAGTACGTTTTCCAGGCGATCGACGCCGGTTGCGCCGCGGTCCGCGTCAACCCGGGCAACATCCGCAAGTTCGACGACCAGGTCGGCGCGATCGCCGCCGCAGCGAAGGCCGCCGGGGTGAGCCTGCGCATCGGCGTCAACGCCGGGTCGCTCGAGCCGAGCTTGCTGCAGAAGTACGGCAAGGCCACGCCCGAGGCACTCGTCGAGTCCGCCGTGTGGGAAGCCAGCCTGTTCGAGGAGCACGACTTCCACGACTTCAAGATCTCGGTCAAGCACAACGACCCGATCGTCATGGTCAAGGCCTACCGACAGCTCGCCGCCGCCGGTGACTGGCCGCTGCACCTCGGTGTGACCGAGGCCGGCCCGGAGTTCCAGGGCACGATCAAGAGCGCCACCGCGTTCGGCATCCTGCTGGCCGAGGGCATCGGCGACACCATCCGCGTGTCCCTGTCCGCGCCGCCCGCGCAAGAGGTCAAGGTCGGCCTGCAGATCCTGCAGTCGCTCAACCTGCGCGAGCGCAAGCTCGAGATCGTCTCCTGCCCGAGCTGCGGCCGGGCCCAGGTCGACGTCTACCAGCTGGCGAACGACGTCACCAAGGGGCTCGAGGGCATGTCCGTCCCCCTGCGCGTCGCCGTCATGGGCTGTGTCGTGAACGGCCCGGGCGAAGCCCGCGAGGCCGACCTCGGCGTGGCGTCGGGCAACGGCAAGGGCCAGATCTTCGTCAAGGGCAAGGTCGTCAAGACGGTGCCGGAGCACGAGATCGTGCAGACGCTCATCGCCGAGGCGAACCGCATCGCCGACGAGATGGGCCCCGAGGCCGCGCTCGGCAGTCCCGAGGTCATCACCACCCCGTAGGCCGCGCTCCGGCACCGTGCGGATTCCGTCACTCTGTGCCGGGTTGACGGCTCGGTGCGGCGTCAGAGGGCGGCACGGTGCGGCTGAGGCCGCACCGGTCGGTGAACCTCGCACGGTGCGCCTCCGGCTGCGACGAGCGTTGCGGGCGTCCCGGACGGGCGACCCGGACAGGAGGCCCGTGCGGCGTGGCACCGGGCGTCCCGTCCGCACCGTGCAGACTTCGCGAACCCGTGACGGCTCAGCAGTCCGGTGCGAGCTCGTGACGGCGCACGGTGCGGCTGGCGCCGCACCCGCCGGTGAACCTCGCACGGTGCGCGTCAGCTCCCGCCTGCGAACCTCGCACGGTGCGCGTCCGCCCGCGCCTCGCGCGGTGCGCGCACGCCGCTAGGCTGGCCCCGTGGTCACACGGCTTTCGCATCTGTTCCTCCGTACGCTCCGCGACGACCCCTCCGACGCCGAGGTGACGAGCCACAAGCTGCTCGTCCGCGCCGGGTACGTCCGTCGCCAGTCCCCGGGGATCTTCGCCTGGCTCCCGCTCGGTCTCCGGGTGCGCGCCAAGATCGAGGGGATCATCCGCGACGAGATGGTCGCCGCCGGTGCGCAGGAGGTCCTGCTGCCGGCGCTGCTGCCGCGCGAGCCGTACGAGGCGACCAACCGCTGGACCGAGTACGGCGACGGCATGTTCCGCCTGCAGGACCGCAAGGGTTCCGACTACCTGCTCGCCCCGACGCACGAAGAGATGTTCGCGCTGCTGGTGAAGGACCTGTACTCGTCGTACAAGGACCTGCCCGTCACGCTGTTCCAGATCCAGGACAAGTACCGCGACGAGGCACGGCCCCGCGCCGGCCTGCTGCGCGGTCGCGAGTTCACCATGAAGGACGCGTACTCGTTCGACCTCACCGACGAGGGCCTCGAGCGCAGCTACCAGGTGATGCGCGACGCGTACGAGAAGATCTTCGCGCGCCTCGGCCTCGAGTACGTCATCGTCAAGGCGGACGCCGGCGCGATGGGCGGCTCCAAGTCGGAGGAGTTCCTGCACCCGATCGCCGTCGGCGAGGACACCTTCGTCCGCAGCGCGAACGGCTACGCGGCGAACGTCGAGGCCTACGTCACGCCCGTGCCCGCTTCGCTGCCGATCGAGGGCCAGCCCGAGGCGGTGCTCCTGCCCGCTTCCGACACCCCGACGATCGACACGCTCGTCGCCCACGCGAACGAGGTCGCGCCGCGCGACGGTGCGCCGTGGACCGCGGCGGACACGCTGAAGAACGTCGTCCTCGCGCTCACCCACCTGGACGGCACGCGCGAGGTCGTGGTCGTCGGGCTCCCCGGTGACCGCGACGTCGACCTGAAGCGTGCCGAGGTCGCGTTCGCCCCGGCCGAGGTCGAAGCCGCAGGCGACGACGACTTCAAGAAGCACAAGGGCCTGGTCAAGGGCTACATCGGCCCGCAGGTCCTCGGCGCCGACAGCGCCACGGGCATCCGGTACTTCGTCGACCCGCGCGTGGTCGACGGCACCGCCTGGGTCACCGGCGCCAACGAGCGCGGCGTGCACGTCTCCGGCCTCGTCGCCGGCCGTGACTTCGTGGCCGACGGTGTCGCCGAGGTCTCCGACGTCCGCGCGGGGGACCCGTCGCCCGACGGCTCCGGCCCGCTCGAGACCGCCCGCGGCATGGAGATCGGGCACGTCTTCCAGCTCGGCCGCAAGTACGCCGAGGCCCTGGGCCTGAAGGTGCAGGACGAGAACGGCAAGCTCGCGACGGTCACGATGGGCTCGTACGGCATCGGCGTGACGCGCATCCTGGCGATCCTGGCCGAGGCCCACAACGACGAGAAGGGCCTGGCCTGGCCGAAGAACGTCGCGCCGTTCGACGTGCACATCGTCGCGACCGGCCGTGACCAGGTCGCCTACGACCTGGCGACGTCGATCGTCGCCGAGCTCGAGGGCGAGCGGTTCGACGTGCTCTACGACGACCGTCCGAAGGTGTCGCCGGGCGTGAAGCTGCGCGACGCGGAGCTGCTCGGCATGCCGATCGTGGTCGTCGCCGGCCGCGGCGCCGCCGACGGCGTCGTCGAGCTGTGGAACCGGGCCAGCGGCGAACGCCGCGACGTGCCGGTCGCCGAGCTGCTCGACGCGGTCCGCGCGATCTAGCGGGTCGCGTCCTGGACACGACCACCTGACGGACGGGAGGCCCGTGGCGACGCCGCCACGGGCCTCCCGTGCATCCGTGCTCGGGTCCGCGAGCCGCAGTGCGGTACGCTTGTGGCCGACTTCTGCGACGGTTCCATCCGCAGGAGCGACTCATCTGAATACGGAGGCACCTCGGTGAAGATCGATCTCGCAGTCCTGCGACTCATGGAGCGCGAGCGGGAGATCCCGTTCGACGAACTGGTCCAGATCATCGAATCTGCCATCCTGACCGCCTACCAGAAGCACGCCGAGGAGAACGGCGAGCCGGCCCACGCGCAGTCGCGTGTCGAGCTCGACCGCAAGTCCGGCGAGGTCAGCGTCTACGTCCCCGAGCTCGACGACGAGGGCACCGTCATCGGTGAAGCCGTCGACCAGCCCAGCGACTTCGGCCGCATCGCGGCGTTCGCGGCGAAGCAGGTCATCAACCAGCGCCTGCGCGACATCGGCGACGACAAGATCCTCGGCGAGTTCCGCGGCAAGGAAGGCGACATCGTCGCCGGCGTGGTCCAGCAGGGACCGAACCCGCGCATGGTGATGGTCGACCTCGGCACGGTCGAGGCGATCCTGCCGCCGGAGGAACAGGTCCCCGGAGAGTCCTACGCACACGGTTCCCGCATCCGCGTGTACGTGACGAGCGTCGCCCGTGGCAACAAGGGCCCGCAGATCACGGTGTCGCGCACGCACCCGGGCCTGGTGCGGAAGCTCTTCGCCCTCGAGGTCCCGGAGATCGCCTCGGGCGTCGTGGAGATCACGTCGCTCGCGCGTGAAGCCGGTCACCGCACGAAGATCGCGGTCAAGGCGAACGAGCCCGGCGTGAACGCGAAGGGCGCCTGCATCGGCGAGCTCGGCGCGCGCGTCCGTGCCGTGACGAACGAGCTCGGCGCCGAGAAGGTCGACATCGTGGACTGGTCCCCGGACCTGTCGGCGTTCGTCGCGAGCGCCCTGTCGCCGGCCAAGGTGACGAGCGCCTTCGTGCTCGACGCATCGACCAAGGCCGTCCGCGCGCTCGTGCCGGACTACCAGCTGTCGCTCGCGATCGGCAAGGAAGGGCAGAACGCCCGCCTCGCCGCCAAGCTCACCGGGGCCCGGATCGACATCCAGCCGGACTCCATCCTGGACGGCGACGACTAGGGCGATTTCGCCGCCGGCGTGTCCACAAGGGCGCGCCGGATCGCGCACGTCCGAGGCAAGGAGTAGAGTGGTTCCCGTCAGAACGTGCATCGGCAGTCGTCGTCGCGCTTCCCGATCCTCACTCCTCCGAGTCGTCGCCCTGAGCGATGGCCGCGTCGTGGCGGATCCGAAGGCAGTCATGCCGGGCCGGGGAGCATGGCTCACACCGACCGTCGATGCCTACGATCTGGCCGTCAAGCGCAGGGCTTTCCGCCGTGCGCTCCGGTTGGATCGCGATCCCGACACGTCCGCGGTGCTCGACCACATCGTCGGTCTCCCACAGGAGTCGACCGAGCGCCCGGACATGACAGAACAGGCTGAACGGCTTATGGACAACTGATGAGCGGCTCGAAATGAGACCCGTCATCCATTGAGTCCTGCCCTTTACGGGGTGGGACCCGTGAAGGAGAACAGTGGCTAAACCACGCGTACACGAGATCGCAAGCGAACTCGGCGTCGACAGCAAGACCGCACTCGAGAAGCTCAAGGAGCTCGGAGAGTTCGTCCGGGGTGCCAGCTCGAGCATCGAGCCCCCCGTTGCCCGGAAGCTCCGTGCCGCCCTGCAGGCGGACGGCGTCCCGGCATCCAAGCCCGCAGCCTCGGCCCCCGCGCCGAGCACGCCGGCGAAGAGCAGCACGCCCAAGTCCGGCGCGCCGAAGCCCGGTGGCCCGCGCCCCGGCCCGGCCCGTCCGGCACCCGCTCCCGAGCCCGAGGTCCAGGCAGCACCTGCTGCCGAGGACGTCCCGACCCCGGCAGCACCGAAGTCCGTCGCCCAGCGACAGGCAGAGGCCGAGGCCGCACAGAAGGCCCGTGCCGAGAAGGCCGCCGCCGAGCAGCAGGCCGCCACGCAGCCGGCCGAGTCCGCCGGTGACGAGCCGAAGACCGACGCGGTGAAGCCCGGCTCGAGTGCCAAGCCCGCCGCTGCCGGTCCGAAGCCCGGTGGCCCCAAGCCCGGAGCACGTCCGGGCAACAACCCCTACGCGTCGAACCAGGGCATGGGCTCGCGCCCGCCGCGCCCCGGCAACAACCCGTTCGCCTCGAACCAGGGCATGGGCCAGCGCCCCGCCGCTGGTGCCGGCGGAGCGGGCATCCCGCGTCCGCAGCCCCCGCGTCCCGGCGTCCCGCGTCCGGGTGCACCGCGTCCGGGTGGACCCGGTCAGGCGAACCGTCCCAACGGCTTCGGGCAGCGCCCGGGCCAGGGTGGCGGTCGTGGCGGCCCCGGTGGCGTCCGTCCGGGTGCCGGCGGCGGTGCCGGTGGCGGCTTCCCGCGTCCGGCCTTCAGCGGCCCGCGTCCCGCCGGTGGCGGTGGCCGTGGTCGTGGCCCCGGTGGCGGTACCGCTGGTGCGTTCGGTCGCGGAGGCGGCAAGAGCCGTGCCCGCAAGTCGAAGCGGACGAAGCGCGCCGAGTACGAGATGCGTCAGGCCCCGTCGCTCGGCGGTGTGCAGGTCCCTCGTGGTGACGGCAACACGGTCGTCCGACTCCGTCGCGGTGCGAGCATCTCGGACTTCGCGGACAAGATCGACGCCATGCCCGGCAACCTGGTCACGGTGCTGTTCCACCTCGGTGAGATGGCGACCGCGACCGAGTCGCTGGACGAGGCCACGTTCGAGGTCCTCGGTGACGAGCTGGGCTACAAGATCCAGATCGTCTCGCCCGAGGACGAGGACAAGGAGCTCCTCGAGGGCTTCGACATCGACATCGATGCCGAGTACGCCGACGAGGACGACTCCGTCCTGCAGGTCCGTCCCCCCGTCGTGACCGTCATGGGTCACGTCGACCACGGTAAGACGCGACTGCTCGACGCGATCCGGAACTCGAAGGTCGTCGAGGGTGAAGCCGGTGGCATCACCCAGCACATCGGTGCGTACCAGATCGTCACCGAGCACGAGGGCATCGAGCGTCCGATCACGTTCATCGACACCCCGGGTCACGAGGCCTTCACGGCCATGCGTGCTCGTGGTGCGCAGGTCACCGACATCGCGATCCTCGTGGTCGCGGCGGACGACGGCATCATGCCCCAGACGATCGAGGCGCTGAACCACGCGCAGTCGGCCAACGTGCCGATCGTGGTCGCGGTGAACAAGATCGACAAGGAAGGCGCGAACCCGGCCAAGGTCCGCCAGCAGCTCACCGAGTACAACCTGGTGGCGGAGGAGTACGGCGGAGACGTCATGTTCGTCGACGTCTCGGCTCGGCAGAACATCGGTATCCAGGAGCTCCTGGACGCCGTGCTGCTCACCGCTGACGCCGGGCTCGACCTGCGTGCGAACCCCGACAAGGACGCCCGCGGCGTCGCGATCGAAGCACGGCTCGACAAGGGCCGCGGTGCGGTGGCGACCGTCCTCATCCAGTCCGGAACGCTGCACGTCGGCGACGCCATCGTGGCGGGCACGGCGTACGGCCGCGTCCGTGCGATGACCGACGAGAACGGTGTCGCGGTCAAGGCCGCAACGCCGAGCCGCCCGGTCCAGGTGCAGGGTCTGTCCTCGGTGCCCCGCGCCGGTGACACGTTCCTCGTCACCGAAGAGGACCGCACGGCACGTCAGATCGCTGAGAAGCGTGAGGCCGCCGAGCGCAACGCCCAGCTGGCCAAGGCCCGCAAGCGCATCTCGCTCGAGGACTTCACCCGTGCACTCGAAGAGGGCAAGGTCGACTCGCTCAACCTCATCATCAAGGGTGACGTCTCCGGTGCCGTCGAGGCACTCGAGCAGTCGCTCCTGGACATCGAGGTCGACGACAGCGTCCAGCTCCGCATCCTCCACCGCGGTGTCGGTGCGATCACGGAGTCGGACATCGACCTCGCCACGATCGACAACGCCATCGTGGTCGGCTTCAACGTCCGTCCGGACGTCAAGGCCCGTGAGCGTGCGGCGCGCGAAGGCATCGACGTGCGCTTCTACTCGGTCATCTACAACGCACTCGACGACATCGAGCAGTCCCTCAAGGGCATGCTCAAGCCCGAGTACGAAGAGGTCCAGTCCGGTGTCGCCGAGATCCGAGAGGTCTTCCGCTCCTCGAAGTTCGGCAACATCGCGGGTGTCATCGTCCGCTCCGGCACGATCACGCGCAACGCCAAGGCGCGCGTCATCCGTGACGGTGTGGTCCTGGCCGACGGACTGGCGATCGAGTCGCTCCGTCGCTTCAAGGACGACGTCACCGAGGTCCGCACGGACTTCGAGGCCGGTATCGGTCTGGGCAAGTTCAACGACATCCAGATCGGTGACGAGATCGAGACCACCGAGCTCGTCGAGAAGCCGCGCGACTGATCGTGTGACCACCCTGGGCCCCGGCCTCCCCGTACGGGAGGTGCGAGTCCAGATGGGCCCCGGCCTCCCGTTCCGGGAGGTCGGGGCCCGACCCCTTTCCACGCAGAACCACCGGCGGGAAACGTCCCGCCACTGCCTCAGGAGGCACCCATGGCCGATCCGCAGCGCGCACGCAAGATGGCGGACCGCATCAAGGAAGTCGTCGCACGCCGTCTCGACAAGGGTCTGCGCGACCCGCGTCTCGGGTTCGTGACGATCACCGACGTCCGCGTGACCGGAGACCTGCAGCACGCATCGGTCTTCTACACCGTGTACGGCACCGACGAGGAACGCGCCGACTCCGCTGCCGCGCTCAAGGCGGCGACCGGCATGCTCCGCTCCGAGGTCGGCAAGAACATCACGGCGCGGCTCACCCCGTCGCTCGAGTTCATCGCCGACGCGCTGCCGGAGACCTCCGCGCACATGGAGGACCTGCTCGTGCAGGCCCAGGTGCGTGACGAGCAGGTGCGTGCCGCCTCGGTCGGCGCGACGTACGCCGGCGACGCCGACCCGTACAAGCGCGACGAGGACGAGGACGACGAGTCCGACGACGAGCAGGACGCCGAGCGGGCCTAGTCAGCGCGTGTCAGAACGCCCCGCCGCACCGTGTGCAGCGGGGCGTTCGTGCGTCCGGCGGTCGCGCCCCGGGCGGTCGTGCGTCAGGCGTCCGGCAGCTGGTACCCGGTCGTGTCGTCGCCGACCGCCAGCCCGTCGCGCAGCAGCGACGCGAGCGCCCGGTCCCGCTGCTCGGCGTCCGGCCAGACCAGTTCGATCTCGGACCGGGCGACCGGTACGTCGCTCGCCCGCAGCTCGGCCATCACCAGGCCGCGCACCTGCCGGTCGCTGCCGGCGAACTTCGCCTGCTTCGGCGCACGCGGCCCGTCGTGGTCGGGGTAGCCGGCGGCTCGCCAGGCGCAGCGGTCGGCGATCGGGCAGGCGTCGCACGCGGGGGAGCGGGAGACGCACACGAGCGCACCGAGTTCCATCACCGCAGCGTTCGTCGCAGCGGCGTCGTCGCGGTCGGCGGGCAGCACGGACTCCATCAGCGGCAGGTCGTCCTTCGCCTTCGCCGGCCCGGGTTCGCCCTGGCCGAGGAGCGCGCGCTTGAGCACCCGCCGCACGTTGACGTCCACGACCGGGTGCCGGTCGCCGTACGCGAACACCGCCACGGCCCGTGCCGTGTAGTCGCCGATGCCGGGGAGTGCGAGCAGCGCATCGACGTCCCGCGGCACGACGTTGCCGTGCTCGTTCGCGATCACGGTCGCGGCTGCGTGCAGCGCGAGCGCGCGTCTCGGGTAGCCGAGCCGGTCCCAGGCGCGCACCGCATCCGCCGGGGGTGACGCCGCGAGGTCCGCAGGCGTCGGCCACCGGGTGAGCCACGCCTCCAGTCGGGGGACGACGCGCGCCACCTGCGTCTGCTGCAGCATGATCTCGCTGACCAGCGTGCCCCAGGCGGGGAAGCCGGGGCGACGCCACGGCAGGTCGCGGGCCTCCTGTCGGAACCAGCTGATCAACGGGGTCGCGATGTCGGGGACGCTCGCGTTGTCCACATCCGGTCGGGAGGCCCTGCTCGCGTTCACCACGACAGCCTACGGTGGACGCATGGCACGCTGGGCACCCGAAGAGACCGACACGATGGCCGCGATCGCTGCGGAGGCGATCGCGCAGGTCGGCACGAACCGGACCGTGATCGGCATCGACGGTCAGGACGGCACCGATCTCGAACACGTCGCCGCGGCGCTGGTGGCCGGTTTCCAGCAGCACGGGGTGTCCGCGATGGCCGCCGCCGCGCCGTCCACCGACCCCGACACGTTGCGCGCCGAGGTGGTCACCCCGTTCCGCACCACCGGTGCCGGGGACGGCGTGCTGGTCGTGCACGGGCACGGGCTGTTGGCTCCCGGTGTCCGCGGTCTCTGGCGCTGGTCGCTGTGGGTCGAGCAGGAAGCGGGTCGGCTGGAACGCCGCGCGGACGTCAAGATCGCCGCCTCCGCCGTCCTCGACGTCACCGATCCCGAGCACCCCCGTCGCGAGTGGAACGACGCCTGCTGACCGGCGCTGGTAATCTCCTCTGGTGCTCGAAACCGTGCCGGACGGCATCCTCCTCGTCGACAAACCGCAGGGGATCTCCAGCCACCGCGTCGTGTCGATCGCCCGTCGCCGCCTCGGTCTGAAGAAGGTCGGGCACGCGGGGACCCTCGACCCGATGGCGACCGGGCTGCTGCTCCTGGGCATCGGGCACTCCACCCGGCTGCTGACCCACCTGGTCGGCCTCGGCAAGACCTACACCGCCACCATCCGGCTCGGCGTGTCCACGGACTCCGACGATGCCGACGGCACCCCGACCGCCGCGACCGGCGTCGCTGCCGCGGACGTCACGGACGAAGCCGTCGAACGCGCCGTCGCGCAGCAGCGCGGCCAGATCGACCAGGTCCCCTCCACCGTCAGCGCGATCAAGGTCGACGGGCGCCGTGCGTACGACCTCGCGCGCAAGGGCGAGACCGTCGAGTTGCAGTCCCGCACGGTCACCGTCTCGCGGTTCGACGTCACCGGCCGGAACGACCGCACCGTCACGGTCGACGGCGCCGAGGTGCCGGTCGTCGACCTCGACGTCGTCGTGACCTGCTCGTCCGGCACGTACGTCCGGGCCCTCGCGCGCGACGTCGGCGCGACCCTCGGCACCGGTGCCCACCTCACCGCGCTCCGCCGCACCCAGGTCGGTCCGTTCGACGTGGCCGACGCGATCGACCTCGAGGACGACGCGGTCGACGTCCGCGCTGCGCTCGCGCGTCCGGCCGACGTGGCGCGTCGCCTGTTCTCCTCGGTGTCGCTCGACGCGGCCGCGGCGAAGGACCTGACCGACGGCAAGCGCGTCGCGGCCGACCACCCGGACTCGGACGACCCGGTGGCCGCGGTTGCCGCCGCCGACGACCGCCTCGTCGGATTGGTCTCGGTCCGGCGCGGACTGCTCCGGGTCATCACGAACTTCCCGGCGCCGGCTGCCGCTCCTGCGCCGGCTGCCGCTCCTGCGCCGGCTGCCGCTCCTGCTCCGCAGAACGGGGCGCACGCGTGATCGAGTGGTTCATGTGGGTCCAGCTCGTCGTCGCCGTCCTGGCCGGGCTGTTCGCCGTCGTGGTCGGGTTCATCGGCTGGAAGCCCAACGACTACACCGTCGGGTCCCTCGCGCTCATCGAGGTCCTGCTCCTGGCGCAGGGCGTCATCTCGATCGTGCTCCCCGCGACGGGCAGCCCGCCGGACGGCAACGCCCTCGAGTTCGGGGTGTACGCGGTGTCGGTGCTCCTGGTGCCGCCGGCTGCCATCGTCTGGGCGCTCGTCGACCGCACGAAGTGGAGCACCGTCGTCCTCGGTGCCGGTGCGTTCACCGTCGCGGTCATGGTCTACCGGATGTACCAGATCTGGTTTGCCCTGAACTGACCCCGAGCGTCATGGTGGTCCCCGCACGTCGGTAGAATCGGTGCAATGGCGACCAGATCCTCACTCGCGACCGGCATCGGCCGCGTCCTCATCGCCGTGTACGGCATCCTCGCCCTGGCGGCGACGGGCCGGAGCGTCGTCCAGATCATCGAGAAGTTCTCGTTCGCACCGTTCGCGTACACGGTGAGCGCCATCGCCGCCGTCGTGTACATCGTGGCGATGATCGCCCTGATCGTGCCCGGACGCTCCTGGTACCGGGTGGCCTGCGTGACGATCGTGTTCGAGATGACCGGTGTGCTCGTCATCGGCACGTTGTCGCTCTTCGACCGGCAGCTCTTCCCCGACGACACGATCTGGTCGTACTACGGCATGGGCTACGCCTTCGCACCGCTGGTGCTGCCGATCGCCGGTCTCTGGTGGCTCCGCAAGCACCACCGCACCGCGTCAGCCGAGCCGGTGGCCGCATCGACCACCGCCCCCGTGGGCGAGTAGGAGCAGCCGTGCAGTTCTACGACGACATCGCCGACGTGGCGGAGGGCTTCGGCCCGAGCGCCGTCACGATCGGCAAGTTCGACGGTGTGCACGTCGGGCACCGCGCGGTGATCGCGCACCTCGAGCGCGCCGCCCACGAGCAGGGCCTGGTCGCCACCGTGGTGACGTTCGATCGGCACCCGCTCAACGTCATCGACCCGCAGCACGTCCCGCCGGCGCTCACGAGCACGGCGCAGCGGCGCGAGCTCCTCGACGCCGCCGGTGTCGACGCCACCCTGCTGCTCCGCTTCGACGAGCAACTGCAGTCGAAGTCGCCCGAGGCGTTCGTGTCCGAGATCCTCGTCGACACCCTGCACGCCCGGCTCGTCTTCGTCGGCAGCGACTTCCGCTTCGGGGCCAAGGGCGCCGGCGACGTCACCCTGTTGCGCGCCTTGGGGGAGCAGCACGGCTTCACGGTCGAGCTCATCGACGACGTCGACCTGGTGGACGACGTCCGACCCGACGGCGAGCGACGCGTCTCGTCGACGTGGATCCGCGAGCTCCTCGGCGACGGGCGGGTGGCCGAGGCCGCTCGGCTGCTCGGTCGTGAGCACGCGGTCCGCAGCACCGTCGTGCACGGCAACCAGCGGGGGCGGGCGATGGGGTACCCGACGGCGAACCTCGACCCGGCCTTCGAGGGCTTCGCGCCGGCCGACGGCGTCTACGCCGCTCGGGTGCTGCACGACGGCACGGTGTACCCGGCAGCCGTCTCGGTCGGCAACAACCCGACGTTCGAAGGCGTGCCGGCCAAGCAGATCGAGGCGCACCTGCTCGACGTCGACCTCGACCTGTACGGGGACCGCATCTCCGTGCTGTTCGTGTCCTACGTGCGCGGCATGGTGAAGTTCGACTCGATGGACGAGCTCGCCACGCAGATGCGCCAGGACGACCTCGACATCCGGTTGCTGTTGGGCCTGCCCACGCCGGTCTGACCTGCGACGCCACGCGCCGCCACGCCACGCCACGCGCCGCCACGCGACGACGCCCCCGTGACCGATCGGTCACGGGGGCGTCGTCGACCGGCGATCAGCTGCCGAGGGCGTCGAGCCAGATCTTGCGGGCGTCGAGTGCTTCCTGCGCGTCCTTGATCTTGCGCGCGTCACCGGAGGCCTGCGCGTCGGCGAGCTCGGACTCGAGCTTGCCGATGGCGTCCTCGAGCTGGCTCGCGAGTCCGGTCTGCCGGGCCTTGCGCTCCGGGTTGGACTCCTTCCAGTGCGCGTCCTCGAGCCCACGCACGTGGTCCTCGATCGCCCGCAGGCGGTCCTCGATGCGGCGGACGTCCCCGCGGGGGACCTTGCCGATCTCGTCCCAGCGCCGCTGGATGCCGGTCAGGGTCTTGCGGGCGGCGACGCGGTCGGTCGCCTTGAGCAGCGGCTCGGCCTCGGTGAGCAGGGCCTGCTTCGCCTCGAGGTTGCCGGAGAACTCTTCGTCCTCGGCTGCGCTCTCGGCGTGGCGCTGCTCGAACAGGACGTCGCCGGCGGCCTTGAACCGCGCCCAGAGGGCGTCGTCGTGGCGCTTGCCGGCGCGCCCGGCGTTCTTCCAGTCGTCGAGGAGCTGACGGTAGTCCGGGATCGCGTCGGACCCGCGTGACGCGAGTGCCTCGGCCTGCGACACGAGCTCCTGCTTGCGGGTGCGGGCGTCGCGGTGCTGCGCGTCGAGCTCGGAGTAGAACGCGCGGCGGTGCTGGTCGACGGTGGACCGCGCTGCGCGGAACCGCTTCCAGAGTTCGTTCGCCTCGTTCTTGGGGATGCGCGGGCCGTCGTGCTGGTGCTGCTGCCACCGGGCGAACACGTCGTCGAGCTGTGCCGTGATCTGCTTCCACTGCGCGCGCGCCGGGTCCACCGCCGCGAGCGCCTCGGCCTCTTCGACCAGGGCGGCGCGGTGTGCCAGGGCGTCGTTCAGCGCCTGCTGCGCCTGCTCCGCCTGCTCCTTGGTGAGCGAGCCGAGCTGCTCGGTGAGCGCACCCACACGGGTCTCGAGCGACTTGATGTCGCCGATGACGCGGGCTTCGGCCACCAGGGTCGTCAGGTGCTCGACCGTCCGGGCGACGTCGTTCGCCGACGCACCACGCTGGACGCGCTGCTCGGCGATCTTCACCTGCCCCTCGAGGTCGGCGTACTTCCGCGCGAAGTAGGCGAGGGCTTCTTCGGGGGTGGCGTCCGGGTACTCACCGACAGCACGTTCGGTCTCTTCGTACCGGACGTACACGGTCCCGTTCTCGTCGACCCGCCCCCAGGTCGTTGCTTCGTCAGATCCCACAGGTCTCGCCTCGATCGTGGTCGTGCATCGCCGACGTCACCGTCGGCACGGTCAGGTCGTCAGCCTATTGCACGGACGGGCTCCGCGGCCCGCTGTGAGCGTCGGCTTGTGGACTACTTCTCCTGCGCGATGGTCGCGTCGGTGATCTTCGTCGCCACCTTCGGCTCGCCGGTGCCGTCGTCACCGGGCGACGCGATGCCCTTGTCCGCGATCTTCGACTCGAGTTCGGACAGGCCGCTCGTGACCTTCCCGACGACCGTGTAGCCGCCGGTGGAGCCGTCGAGCGTGGTGTCGCCGTAGACGATGAAGAACTGTGTCGACTGCGAGTACGGCGAGCTCGACCGCGCGATCGCGATGGTGCCCTCGTCGTAGACGCCGTCCTCCGGCACGTTCTCGAGCGGGCCGTACTCGAACCCGGCGTCGCCCGTGCCGTCGCCGTTCGCCGAACCGCACTGCAGGAACTTCAGCCCGTCACTGTCGGCCAGCCGGTGGCAGGTGGTGCCGTTGTAGAACTGCTCCTTGATCAACGAGATCTCGACGCTCGCCGCCTGCGGCGCCTTCGCGCCGTCGAGCTCGATGCCGAGGTCGATCGACCCGTTGAGCGTCAGCGACCCCGTCCAGGTCGCGCCCTTCGCGATCTCCTTGCTCGGCACGTCGCCCGTGTTCGCCGCCGTGGCACTCGCCGAGGGCGTCGGTGTGGCCGTGGCGCTCGCACTGGCGTCAGCCGACCCGTTCCCCTGCGAGCCCGCGAAGGCGAGCTGCGACCCGGTGGCCAGCGCGGCGACCAGCACGAGCGCACCGGCGCCGACCAGGTTGTCGCGCACCCGCCGGCGGCGCTGCCGGTCGTGGAGTCCTCGGCGGGCCTGGTAGAGGCGGAGGCGCTCGCGCGCCTCGCGGTTGTCGCGCGCTGGGTTCTTCGGTGCCACGGTGCTGTTCTGCCCTCTCGTCGCAGTGTGCGACGAGCGTATCCGAGTCGTCACCGTCAACGGCCCGGGAGGCGCGGGGCTGTCAGTGGGTCGGCCTACGATTGCTGCATGGCAGCGGACCGTTCGAGCATGCGTGCGCCCACGACGGGCGGTCGCGCCGGGCTCGCGCAGGGTTCCGTCCCGCTCGCGGTCCGGATGCGCCCCACCAGTCTCGACGAGGTCGCGGGCCAGCAGCACCTGCTCGGTCGCGGTTCACCGCTCGTGCAGCTCGCCACCGGAAACCGCGACAACCCGGGTGGCGTCTCGGTCATCCTCTGGGGTCCTCCCGGCACCGGCAAGACGACGTTGGCGCAGGCCATCGCCCGTCAGTCGGGGCGCGAGTTCGTCGAGCTCTCCGCGGTGACCGCCGGCGTCAAGGACGTGCGCGAGGTCATGGAGAAGGCCCTCACCCACCGCGACCTCTACGGCTCCACGACGGTGCTGTTCCTCGACGAGATCCACCGGTTCAGCAAGGCACAGCAGGACGCCCTGCTGCCCGGTGTCGAGAACGGGTGGGTGATCCTCATCGCGGCCACCACCGAGAACCCGTCGTTCTCGGTCATCTCCCCGCTCTTGTCCCGGTCCCTGCTCCTGACGCTCAAGCCGCTCACCGACGCCGACCTCGGCATGCTCGTCGACCGTGCGGTGGAGGACCCACGCGGTCTCGGTGGTGCGGTCGTCCTCGGTGACGAAGCACGCGGGGCCATCGTTCGGTTGGCCTCGGGTGACGCCCGACGCGCCCTCACCGCGCTCGAGGCCGCTGCGGCGTCGGCCACCGCGGCCCAGGACGACGAGGACGACACCGTGCCGGTTGTCGACGCGGACACCGTCGCCGCGGCCGTCGACCGTGCGCTGCTGCGGTACGACCGACAGGGCGACGAGCACTACGACGTCATCAGCGCCTTCATCAAGTCGGTGCGGGGGAGCGACGTCGACGCAGCACTGCACTACCTCGCGCGGATGATCGAGGCGGGCGAGGACTCGCGGTTCATCGCGCGCCGGATCATCATCTCGGCGTCCGAGGACATCGGCATGGCCGACCCGCAGGCGCTCCCCATCGCCGTCGCGGCGGCGCAGGCCGTGCAGCTCATCGGGATGCCCGAGGGGCGCATCCCCCTGGCCGAGGCAGTGGTGTACCTGGCGACCGCGCCGAAGTCGAACGCCGCCTACAACGGCGTGAACGCGGCGATGGCGGACGTCAAGGCCGGCCGGATGGGCACCGTGCCGATGCACCTGCGCGATGCGCACTACGCCGGGGCCAAGCGACTCGGTCACGGCAAGGGGTACGTCTACTCGCACGACGCCGAGCACGGGGTCGCCGAGCAGCAGTACCTGCCCGATGCGCTCGAGGGCACCGAGTACTACACCCCGACGGCGAACGGCTACGAGCGCGAGGTCGGTCCGCGGCTCGAACGACTCCGGAAGATCACCCGCGGGCAGTAGGACGGCACGTCGACTTCCTGCTAGCATTGCCGGGCCTACGTCCTGGTCCTCGAGCACGGCTGCGTCGAGGACAGAGTGCCACTCCGGTGGTACGGGGGCAGAGGTTCGGACTGTAGCCGTCCGATCCCACAGGCTCATCCCTCTGGATCCCGTCGTCGGGGCCACGAGCACTCGCGTGCCCGGCCTCCGGTGAGTATTCAGTTCGAACAGAGAAAAGGACCCTGTGTCTACCAAGTCACGTACCCGCAGCAAGACCCGCCTCTCGCGCGCACTCGGCATCCCGCTGACGCCGAAGGCGGCCCGTTACCTCGAGAAGCGCCCCTACGGCCCCGGTGAGCACGGCCGTACGCGCCGTCGTGCGGACAGCGACTACGCCGTCCGCCTCCGAGAGAAGCAGCGTCTGCGCGCCCAGTACGGCATCCGCGAGAAGCAGCTCCGCATCGTCTTCGAAGAGGCCCGCAAGACGAAGGGCCTGACCGGTGAGAACCTGGTCGAGCTCCTCGAGCAGCGCCTCGACGCCCTCGTGGTCCGTGCCGGTTTTGCCCGCACCACCGCGCAGGCCCGTCAGCTGATCGTGCACCGTCACCTGCTGGTCGACGGCAAGCTCGTGGACCGCCCCTCCTTCCGCGTCAAGGAGGGCCAGCTGATCCACGTCAAGCCGAAGTCCGAGTCGATGGAGCCCTTCCAGGTCGCCGCTGCCGGTGGCCACCAGGAAGTCCTGCCGAAGGTCCCGGGTTACCTCGAGGTCGAGATCGACAAGCTCCAGGCCCGCCTCGTGCGTCGCCCGAAGCGCGCCGAGGTCCCCGTGACCTGTGAAGTGCAGCTCGTCGTCGAGTACTACGCAGCTCGCTGATCCACCGATCACACCCGAACGGCGGGTCGTCCTCTCGAGGACGGCCCGCCGTTCGGCGTTCCGGCCCCGAAGTGCCCGGCGACTAAGCTTGTCCGGGCATGCACCGCCAGGGTGCACAGAGGGAGAGGCACCGTGAAGCAGCTGTTCTTCGTCGCGGTCGGCGTCGTCATCGGGTTCGCCGTGGCGCACCAGGTCGCCAGGACCCCCGGAGGCGCACGGCTCTTCGCCGTCGTCGACGCGAGCACGAAGGCCTTCACGGGCGCGGTCGCCGACGGGTACCGGTCCCGCGGGGCCGAGCTCCGCACCGACGTCTGAGTCGTCGAGCTCCACCGCGGTCCGGCCGCACCGTCGTCCCGCCTCCACCTCCCACCCCCGAGCTGAACCCAGGAAGCACCATGCAGACCGCAGAGATCCGCCGCCGTTGGCTCCAGTACTTCGGTGACCGCGGCCACACCGTCGTCCCGTCCGCGTCCCTCGTCTCCGACGACCCGTCGCTCCTCTTCACGGTCGCCGGTATGGTGCCGTTCATCCCGTACCTGACCGGGCTCGTCCCCGCGCCGTACCCCCGTGCCACGAGCGTCCAGAAGTGCATCCGCACGAACGACATCGAAGAGGTCGGCAAGACCCCTCGCCACGGCACGTTCTTCCAGATGAACGGCAACTTCTCGTTCGGCGACTACTTCAAGGAGCAGGCGATCCAGTTCGCCTGGGAGTTCCTGACGAACCCCGAGTCCGACGGTGGACTCGGCTTCTCGCCCGACGACCTCTGGGTGACGGTCTACGAGGACGACGACGAGGCGATCGCGTTCTGGAAGCAGCACTCCTCCCTGCCCGAAGAGCGCATCCAGCGCCTCGGCAAGGACACGAACTACTGGTCCACCGGCCAGCCCGGACCCGCAGGACCCTGCTCGGAGATCTTCTTCGACCGCGGGCCCGAGTACGGCATCGACGGCGGCCCGGCCACCGACGACGACCGGTACGTCGAGATCTGGAACCTCGTGTTCATGCAGTACCAGATCGCGGACGTCCGCTCGAAGTACGACTTCGAGATCACCGGCGAGCTGCCGAACAAGAACATCGACACCGGCATGGGGCTCGAGCGCGTCGCCTTCATCAAGCAGGGCGTCGACAACATGTACGAGATCGACCAGGTCCGCCCGGTCCTCGACCGCGCGTCCGAGATCTCCGGCCGCCGCTACGGCGCCGTGCACGAGGACGACGTCCGCATGCGGGTCATCGCGGACCACGTGCGCTCCGCGCTCATGCTCATCGCCGACGGCGTGAGCCCGTCGAACGAGGGCCGCGGGTACATCCTGCGTCGTCTGCTGCGCCGCACGGTCCGTGCGATGCGCCTGCTCGGCGTCGAGACCGCGACCTTCCCGGAGCTGTTCCCGGCGTCCCGCGACGCGATGCGCGACGCCTACCCCGAGGTCGCCTCCGACTACGACCGCATCGCGCGGATCGCCTACGCGGAAGAGGAGACGTTCCTCCGCACGCTCGCGCAGGGCACGACGATCCTCGACGTCGCCGTCGAGCGCGCGAAGCAGGACGGTGCACCGTCCATCGGCGGGGACACCGCGTTCCTGCTGCACGACACCTTCGGGTTCCCGATCGACCTGACGATGGAGATGGCCGAGGAGGCCGGTGTCCACGTCGACCGGACCGCGTTCGAGACCCTGATGTCCGAGCAGCGTGCCCGGGCGAAGGCCGACGCGAAGAGCAAGAAGACCGCGATCGCCGACCTGAGCGTGTACAGCGCGTTCCGGGCGAAGGGCGAGACGGTCTTCCTCGGCTACGACGCGCTCGAGGCCGAGACGAACGTGCTCGGCATCATCGTCGGGGGCGTCAGCGTGGACCGTGCCGTGGCGGGCGACATCGCCGAGGTCATCCTCGGCGAGACGTCGCTGTACGCCGAGTCCGGCGGGCAGGACGCCGACCAGGGATCGATCGTCGGCAACGGCTTCGACCTCGAGGTCCTCGACGTCCAGCGTCCCGTCGCCGGCCTCTGGAGCCACACCGTCCAGGTCCGCTCCGGTGAGGTCGGCGTGGGCGACGCGGCGAGTACCGTCGTCGACGCCGAGTACCGCCGCGGCGCCACGCAGGCGCACTCCGCGACGCACCTGGTGAACGCCGCGCTCCGCGACATCCTCGGCCCCGAGGCACTGCAGGCGGGCTCGTACAACAAGTCCGGGTACATGCGCCTCGACTTCTCGTGGTCGCAGCCGATCTCGCTCGCGACCCGTTCGGAGATCGAGGAGGTCGTCAACACCGCGATCCGCACCGACCTCGAGGTCTCGACCCGCATCATGCCGATCGACGAGGCGAAGGCACTCGGCGCACAGGCGCTCTTCGGCGAGAAGTACGGCGCCGAGGTCCGCATGGTCGACATCGGCGGACCGTGGTCCCGAGAGCTCTGCGGTGGCACGCACGTCGCGTCGAGCGCCCAGATCGGCCTCATCAACCTGGTGGGGGAGTCGAGCGTCGGTTCGACCAACCGCCGTGTCGAGGCGCTCGTCGGGCTCGAGGGCTTCCGCGACCTCGCGGTCGAGCGGACCATCGTCTCGCAGCTCTCCAGCGCGTTGAAGGCGCCCCGTGCCGACCTGCCAACGCGCGTGCAGTCGCTCATGGAGGACCTCCGGACCGCGCAGAAGAAGATCGCCGAGTACGAGTCGGCGAACCTGCAGCAGCGGGTCCCGTCGATCGCCCGCACCGCGACGACCGTCGGGTCGACCACGGTCGTGGCCGAGACCGTCGACGGCCTGCAGTCCGGCGACGACCTGCGCTCCCTGGCGACCGGTGTGCGCGCGCAGCTCGGTGACGGTGCTGCCGTCGTCGTGCTCGGCGCCGTGGTGAGCGGGAAGCCGATCGTCATCGTGGCGACCAACGACGCGGCGCGCTCCGCCGGTGTCCAGGCGGGTCCGCTCGCCAAGGAGGCCGCCGGCGTGCTCGGTGGTGGCGGCGGCGGCAAGCCGGACCTGGCGCAGGGTGGCGGGACCGACCCGGCCGCGCTCCCGGCCGCGCTCCGTGCCGTGACCGCCCGGATCGCGGGCTGATCGTGGCGATCCGGTCCGGGCGGCGGCTCGGCGTGGACGTCGGCCGCGCCCGGATCGGGATCGCCGTGTGCGACCGCGACGGGTTGCTGGCGACGCCGGTCGAGACCGTGCCTCGTGACGACTCGTCCGACCTGCGTCGGATCCTCGAGATCGCCGACGAGTACGACGCCCTCGAGCTCGTCGTTGGACTGCCCTTGTCGATGTCCGGCGGCGACACACCGTCCACGGACGACGCTCGGGCGTTCGCAGCCCGGATCGCCGAGCACCGTCCGGTCCGGCTGGTCGACGAACGGCTGTCCACCGTGACCGCCCAGCGTGGCCTGCACCAGGCCGGCAAGAACACGAAGAAGTCGCGCTCCGTGATCGACCAAGCGGCCGCTGTTATCATTCTGCAACACGCGCTCGACCACGAACGCAGTGCCGGTGCCCCTCCGGGCACCACGCTTCCCTGACAGGGCGACCCGCCGCGACCCGGCTGCCCTTCCGTCACCCGAGGACGACGGTGCCCAGGCGGAGTTCCCGACCGAGAGACCGAGAACCGTTGGCAGACGATCTGGACTGGAACGCGATCATCGCGCCCGGCAACGAAGCCGAGCGGCGGAAGACGACTTCCGACCGCGCAGCAGGTACCGATGACCGTGACGACTCCGTGCGGGTGGCCCCGCAGCCGGACCGTCCGATGTCCCGCCGCGAGGCCCGCGCACTCGAAGCGGAGCGCGCTCGTCGCGACGCCGCCGCCGCGGGGACCGAGCCCGACCCGACGCCCGACGGGCCCGTCAGTCCGGACGACCGCGTCGACACCGACTCGACCGCTCCGCGCGAGCAGTCGGCGCCGGAGCCCGCGTCACCGCAGCAGGCGGCCCCCGGACTCCACCCCGAGGTCGCCGCGCTCCTGACCGGCGAGGTGCCGTCAGCTCCCACGGCCGGCGGAGCCGGGTCCGACGGGCCTGACCGTCCCGACGACGCCGGGCGCACCGGCGGCGGTGGAGCCGCGGGAGGCGGCGGCCGCGGCGGGCGTGGCGGACGCGGTGGAGCCTCCAGGCCGCCGCGCGAACCGCGCCCGAAGCGCCGACGCGGGCCGCTCATCGCCGGCATCGTGATCGTCGCGGTGGTCGTGGCCGGCGGGGTCAGCGCGTACGCGTTCGCCGCGCCGAAGATCCAGCAGATCGTCGCCGCGGTCAGCGGGTCGAGCGAGCCGGACGACTACACCGGGACCGGCAAGGCGAAGGTCACCATCACCATCAAGCAGGGCGACATCGGCGAGAACGTCGCCGCGACGCTGCAGCGCAGCGGCGTCGTGAAGGACTCGAAGGTCTTCTACAAGCTGCTGCTGGCCTCGCCCGACGTCCAGTTCCAGCCGGGCTCGTACTCGCTGAAGAAGCAGATGAGCTCGAAGTCGGCGCTGGCGGCGCTGCAGGACGCGGACAACCGCGTACAGGCCTCGATCGTGATCCCCGAGGGCACCGCGCTGGCGGACATCGAGGCCGGCATGGTCTCGAAGGCCGGCCTGACGAAGACCGAGGTCGCGAAGGCCGCGAAGAACCTGTCCGCGTACGACCTGCCGTCCGGCGTGACCACGCTCGAGGGCTGGCTGTTCCCCGCGACGTACCCGATCAACCCGGGCTGGAGCGCGGAGCAGTACTTCGCGTCGATGGTCGACACCATGAAGGAGCACCTGGCGGCCGCGGGCGTCAAGGAGGCCGACCAGGAGCGCGTCATCGTGTTCGCGTCGCTCGTGCAGAAGGAAGCCGGCCTGGCAGCCGACTACCCGAAGGTCGCGCGGGTGTTCCAGAACCGGCTCGACCAGGGCATGCGCCTGCAGTCCGACGCCACGGTCGCCTACGGCACGGGCAACACGCACACCGTGACGACGACGGACGCCGAGCGCGCCGACGAGTCGAACCCGTACAACACCTACGTGCACGAGGGACTGCCGCCGGCACCGATCTCGAACCCCGGTGACATCGCGATCAAGGCCGTCACGAACGAGGCGCCGGGCAAATGGCTCTACTTCGTGACGGTGAACCTGGAGACCGGCGAGACGGTGTTCTCGGACACCTACGACCAGCACCTCGTTGCCGTGGACCAGTTCCAGGCGTGGCTCCGGGCGCACCCCGACTACCAGTAGACCGGCGACGTCGCACGTCGGTGCGCTGTGGGAGGATTGCAGCATGCTTCGTTGGTTGACTGCTGGTGAGTCCCACGGACCCGAACTGATCGCGATGCTCGAGGGCCTGCCCGCGGGTGTCCCGGTGTCGTTCGAGTCCATCCGTACCGATCTCGCGCGCCGCAAGCTCGGCTACGGTCGTGGCTCGCGCATGAAGTTCGAACAGGACGAGCTGCACGTGTCCGGCGGTGTCCGGCACGGGTACTCGCTCGGCAGCCCGATCGCGATCCGGATCGGCAACACCGAGTGGCCGAAGTGGGTCGAGGTCATGAACCCCGAACCCGTCGAGTCCACCGAGATGTCGCGCGGCCGCAGCGCCCCGCTGACTCGCCCCCGCCCGGGCCACGCCGACCTGGTCGGCATGCAGAAGTACGGCTTCGACGAGGCCCGCCCGATCCTCGAGCGCGCGAGCGCCCGTGAGACCGCGGCCCGCGTCGCACTCGGGGCCGTCGCCAAGTCCTTCCTCGCCGAACTCGGCATGCGGTCGGTGGCGCACACCCTGCAGGTCGGTACGGTCCGCGTGCCGGACGGCACCGACCTGCCGCTGCCCGACGACGTCGACCGTCTCGACGACGACCAGTTGCGGTGCTTCGACGCGGACACCTCGGCCCGCATGGTGACCGAGGTCGAGGCCGCGAAGAAGGACGGCGACACCCTGGGCGGCGTCGTCGAGGTGCTGTTCTACGGCGTCCCGCCGGGGCTCGGCTCGCACGTGCAGTGGGACCGACGGCTCGACGCGCGTCTGGCCGCCGCGATCATGGGCATCCAGGCGATCAAGGGCGTCGAGGTCGGCGACGGCTTCGCGACCGCCGGTCGTCGCGGCTCCGCCGCCCACGACGAGCTCTACCGTGAAGACGGCGAGATCTACCGCACGAGCGACCGGGCCGGTGGCACCGAGGGCGGCATGTCCACGGGGACCGTCCTGCGCGTCCGTGCCGGCATGAAGCCGATCGCGACCGTGCCGCACGCGCTGCACACCGTCGACGTCGTCTCAGGCGAGGACGCCTCGGCGCACCACCAGCGTTCCGACGTCTGCGCGGTCCCGGCCGCCGGCGTCGTGGCCGAGGCGATGGTGGCCCTCGTGCTCGCCGACGCCGTGCTCGAGAAGTTCGGCGGCGACAACGTCGTCGAGACCAAGCGCAACCTCGACGCCTACCTCGCGTCGATCCCGGAGACGCTCCGCACCCGTCGGACGGAGCCGGCGGCACCGGCCGACGCGTCGTGACCGCGCGCGGCGGCGGTGCTGCGACCGGCGACGTCCCGTCCGGCGGCGCCGCGCGGGGTCCGGCTGCGCCCGTCGTCGTGATCGGTCCGATGGGCGCCGGCAAGTCCAGCGTCGGCAAGCGCGTCGCGAAGGCGCTGGGCGTGCCGTTCACCGACACCGACCGGGTCATCGTCCGCGAGCACGGCCCGATCCCCGGCATCTTCGCCGATCGCGGTGAGTCCGCCTTCCGCGCACTCGAAGCCGACGCCGTCCGGACCGCCCTCGGCACCGGGGGCGTGATCGCCGTCGGCGGCGGAGCGGTGACGCACGCCGCCACCCGTGAGGCACTGTCCGGTGCCCGCATCGTCCTGCTCACCGTCTCGCCCGAGGCCGTCGCCGAGCGGATCGCCGGCTCGGACCGGCCCCTGCTCGCCAGCGGCGGCATCGACGCCTGGCAGACGATCATGGACGAGCGCGCGGCGACCTACGCCGAACTCGCGCACGTCGTGGTCGACACCTCGCGTCGTCCGATGTCCCGGGTCGTCGACGAGGTCGTCACCTGGCTGCGCAGCCACAGCAGCGACAGCAGCGACGACACCAGCACCACCACCGAAGGAGCACCGTGACCGACCCGATCCTGCCCGCAGGGACCACCGAGATCCGCGTCGGCGGTGACGACGGCTACGTGGTGGCGGTCGGCTCGGGCCTGCTCGGCTCGCTCCCCGCGATCCTCGGCCCTCGCGTCGCCAAGGTCCTGATCGTGCACGCCCCGACCCTCGGTGCGCGGGCGAACGACCTGCGCGACCTGCTCGTCGACGCCGGCCTCGAGGCCCTCATCGCCGAGGTCCCCGACGCCGAGGGCGCCAAGCGCATCGAGGTCGCGTCGTTCTGCTGGCAGATCATGGGCCAGTCCGACTTCACCCGCACCGACGCGGTCATCGGCCTCGGCGGCGGCGCCGTGACCGACCTGGCCGGCTTCGTCGCCGCGACCTGGCTGCGCGGCGTGCCGTACGTGGCGGTGCCGACGAGCGTGCTCGGCATGGTGGACGCCAGCGTGGGCGGGAAGACCGGCATCAACACGAACGAGGGCAAGAACCTGGTCGGCGCCTTCTCCGCCCCCCGCGCGGTCGTGGCCGACCTCGACCTCGTCCGGACCCTGCCGCGCAACGAGATCCTGACCGGTTTCGCCGAGATCGTGAAGGCCGGGTTCATCGCCGTGCCGGAGATCCTCGACATCGTCGAGGCGGACGTCGACCGCGTCACGGACCCGACGACGCCGGAGTTCCGCCGGGTGGTCGAACTCGCCATCGCCCTGAAGGCCGAGGTCGTGTCGGACGACTTCACCGAGCAGGGTCGTCGCGAGATCCTAAACTACGGCCACACGCTCGGACACGCCATCGAGCACGCGGAGCGGTACCAGTGGCGCCACGGCGCGGCGGTGTCGGTCGGCATGGTGTTCGCCGCGGAGCTCGCACGTCTGACGGGGCACCTCGACGACGCGACCGTGGACCGGCACCGGGCGATCCTGGACTCCCTGGACCTGCCGACGTCGTACGGGATCGGCCGGTGGCAGGGCCTCCTTGCCGCGATGCGTCGCGACAAGAAGGCCCGTGCCGGCATGCTCCGGTTCATCATCCTCGACGGGGTCGGCAAGCCGGTGGTCCTCGAGGGCCCGGAGGACCACCTGCTCTTCACCGCGTACCAAGAGGTCGGCGTCTAGTACTTCCGCGGTCTCCTCCCGGCTCGGGCCGGTGGTGCACGACGCTCACGGCGCGGTGTCTCGGCATCGTCTCGACCGGGAAACACCGTCGAAACGATGCGCCGCTAGCGTCACCGCATGTCCCGTGCAGCCCTCGCCCCGTTCCCGATCGAACTCCGCGTCGGCGTCCCCGACTGGCTCCGCGAGGCGCAGGCCGCTGCACCGGAGTACCTCGGCACCCGAGCGGAACGGTTCGCGCTCGTCAACGCCCTCGCCGAACGGAACGTCGAGGAGGGCACCGGCGGCCCGTTCGCCGCGGCCGTCGTCGACGAGGACACGGGTGCGGTCGTCGCGCTCGGGGTGAACCTCGTGCTGCACGCGAACGTGTCGTCGATGCATGCCGAGGTCGTCACCCTCGGACTCGCACAGGCTCGGACGGGTGCCTGGAACCTGGGCCGCGACGTCGGGCACCGGCGTGTGCTGGTCGTGAACGCCCAACCGTGCGTGATGTGCCTCGGCGCGCTGCTGTGGTCGGGCGTCTCGGCGTTGGAGTTCGCCGCGGACGGTGCCACGGTCGAGCGCATCACGGGCTTCGACGAGGGACCGGTGCCGGGGGACTGGCGCGAGCAGCTCGTGGCGCGGGGCATCGACGTGCACCAGGAGCACGACACGGGTGCCGAGGCCGCACTCGAGCGCTACCGCGACCTGGTCGAGTCCGGCGTCACCGCCCGCTACAACGGGAGCGGCGCCTGACCCGGCGTCAGCGCAACACCCCCGCGTCCGTCGCCACCACCACTTGACCTGCATCGACGATCGGTCGTCCGCCGGCCCTGGAACGCCCCGAACCAGCTGACGACCGCCGCCACGATCGCCGCGCCGGCGTCGGTGCACGCCGCGATCAGTGCCGTCTCCACGGGGAGAGCCTGCGGCAGTGGGCGCGACCCGACGAGGCACGGGTGCCGATCTGTGGATGCCGGACCGCGCCTCCCGGCCCGTGCAGGAGGACGCGTCCACCTGGCGGACCCAGCAGCGGGGAGCAGACTGACGACGTGCCCAACCCACCCCGCCTGAGCGACCTGTCCGGCTCGCAGGAGGCCGACACCGGCACCCTCCGGTCCCGCGGCCGCCGGTTCACCGAACTCCTGTCGATCGCCCGGCGACACCGCCTCGTGCCGTTCCGCCGCCTCGACTTCTCGCACGACCCCGCCACCTCCGACCTGCGCCGCAGCCAGGCCGAGCACCTGCGTCGTGCGCTCGAGGAAGCCGGCGGCGGGTTCGTGAAGATGGGGCAACTGCTGTCCACGCGCGACGACCTGCTCCCCGAGGAGTGGACCGAGGGACTCGCGCACCTGCAGCGCAACGTCACCGCCGCTCCCGCCGACCAGGTGCTCGCCCTGCTCGAACGGGAGCTCGGCGCCCCGGTCGACCAGGTGTTCGCCTCCTTCGACCCGGTGCCCGTCGCGGCGGCCTCGATCGCCCAGGTCCACCGCGCCCGCCTGCCCGACGGCACCGCGGTCGCGGTCAAGGTGCAGCGGCCGGGGATCGACGCCGCGGTGCGCCGGGACGTCGACATCGCGCTCCGCGTCGTCCGCTTCCTGGCGCGGTGGTCGACCGAAGCCCGGCAGGTCGGCGTGCAGGACGTGGCCGCGCAGTACGCCGACGACCTGGTCCGCCAGGTCGACTTCGTCTCCGAGCTGCGGAACCTCACCGCCCTGCGTGCGGCGCAGGCACGCAGCGCCCGGCCCGACGAGGTCCGGTTCCCGGACCCGTACCCCGAGCTGTCCGGACGCCGCGTGCTCGTGATGGAGTTCCTGGAGGGCGACACGCTCAGCGCGATCCGCGCCGAGCGCGCGGACCGCGACCTGGACGGCCCGATGCGCGCGATCCTGCGCGCGTTCCTGCGCCAGGTCGTCTTCGACGGCCTGTACCACGCCGACCTGCACCCGGGGAACGTCCTGGTGCTGCCCGACGGGCGGCCCGCGTTGATCGACTTCGGATCGGTCGGGAGGCTCGACCCGACCCTCAGGGACACGGTCCAGGACCTGCTGGTCGCCTACCTGCAGGACGACACGTCGCGGATCGCCGATGCGGTCCTGCGGATGGCACCGGTGCGCGACGCGCACGACGAGCCCGACTTCCGTCGGGACATCGCGCGCTTCGTCGCCGACGAGCTCGGACCGGGCGCCCGCATCGGGGTCGAGACCGTGGACGACGCGGTCGAGGTCTTCGGGCGCTACCGGCTCAAGCCGCCGCCGGACTTCGTCGCCGCCGCGCGGGCCCTGGCGATCTTCGAGGGCACCCTCCGGACGCTCGCACCGTCGTTCGACCTGCTCGAGGAGTCCCGCGGGCTCGCCCGAGAGCAGATCACGGACCAGTTGCGCCCCGGCAAGCTCCGCGACCTGGCAGCCAAGGAACTCATCGGTGTCGTCTCCGCGGCACGACGGCTGCCGCGCCGGGTCGACCGGATCGGCGAGGCGATCGAGACCGGCAAGTTCACCGTGAACATCCGGCTGTTCGCGGACCGCCGCGATCGCGAGCTCGTGTCCGGCATGGTCCGGCGCATCCTGCTCGTGCTGCTCGGAGCCGGTGCCGGCATCCTGGCGATCGTGTACCTTGCGCTGCCCGCCCGACCCGACGCGGCGATCTCGACCGGGGTCGCCGGAGCCCTGCTCGGGGGAGCGGCCGTGGTGCTGCTCGGCTGGGCGGCGATCGACGCCTGGCGCGCCCGACGGCGACGCTGATGGCGACGGGCGGGCGTCCGCTACACTCGTCCGGGGCCGAGCGCGGCCCGAAGACCTTTCACAACACGACCGAACGGGACACCGAAGACTCATGGCCAGTACCACTGACATCAAGAACGGCGCCGTTCTCATCATCGACGGCCAGCTGTGGTCGGTCGTGGAGTTCCAGCACGTCAAGCCCGGCAAGGGTGGCGCGTTCGTCCGCACCAAGCTGAAGAACGTCGTCTCCGGCAAGGTCGTCGACCGCACCTTCAACGCCGGCGCGAAGATCGACACCGCCGTGGTCGACCGCCGTGACTACCAGTTCCTCTACGAGGACGGCGACTCGTACGTGTTCATGGACACCGACACCTACGACCAGATCCCGGTCTCGGCGACGGTCGTCGGCGACGCGAAGAACTACCTGCTCGAGTCGGCGATGGTCACCATCGCGATGAACGAGGGCAACCCGCTCTACGTCGAGCTCCCGACGTCGATCGTGACCGAGGTCGAGACCGAGCCGGGCCTGCAGGGCGACCGGTCCTCCGGTGGCACCAAGGACGCGACCATCATCGCGACCGGTCACCGCATCCAGGTCCCGCTCTACCTCGAGAGCGGCACCACGGTGAAGATCGACACGCGCGACGGCAGCTTCCTCGGCCGCGTCAACTCCTAGGCGACGTCCGTATGAGTGCTCGTTCGAAGGCCCGCAAGCGCGCCCTCGACATGCTGTACGTGGCCGAGGTGCGTGAGCTCCCGATCGCGGACGTCCTGGCCACCGAGACGGTCCGCCACCTGGACCAGCCCGAGCGCGCCTCGAGCTGGGACTACGCGCGGCAGATCGTGACGGGCGTCGACGACGCCCGTCACGAGATCGACTCCGTCATCGTCGACCACGCCCAGGGGTGGTCGATCGCCCGGATGCCGGTCCTCGACCGCTGCATCCTGCGGATGGCCGTCTGGGAGCTCCGGTTCAACCCGGAGGTGCCCGACGCGGTCGCGATCGCCGAGGCCGTCGAGCTCGCCCAGTCGCTCTCGACCGAGGACTCCGCGGGCTTCGTGAACGGTGTCCTCGGAGCCGTCGCCGGTGGCCGTGCACCGTCCGGTCGGACGGTCGCAGGGGACCAGGAGTCCCGCTAGGCTTGTCCCCGTCAGCATCCTTTAATGCCGTCCAGTGAGGCGGGGAAGGGGGTCGACGTGGGTACCAGAACGGTCCTGCAGCAACCCGACATCACGCGCGCTCTGACGCGCATCGCACACGAGATCCTCGAGGCCAACCACGGCGGCTCGGACCTCGTGCTCCTGGGGATCCCGACCCGCGGCGCGGTCCTGGCGGAACGGCTCGGCCGGATCCTGGCCGACATCGAGCCGGAGTGGGCATCTGCCGCCGGGACCGAGCGTGTCGGCACGCTCGACGTCACGATGCACCGTGATGACCTCGGCCACGGCATCGGCCGCGCGCCGCACCGCACCGTCATCCCCGCCGGCGGCATCGACGGCAAGGTCGTCGTGCTCGTCGACGACGTCCTGTACTCGGGCCGCACGGTCCGGGCAGCGCTCGACGCCCTGCAGGGTATCGGCCGCCCGCGTGCCGTCCGCCTCGCCGTGCTCGTCGACCGTGGCCACCGCGAGCTGCCGATCCGCGCCGACCACGTCGGCAAGAACCTGCCGACCGCGTCCGACGAGCGGGTCACCCTGCACCTGTCCGAGACCGACGGCGACGACACCGTGTTCATCGAGCAGGGGGTGGCGTGATGCGGCACCTGCTCTCCACCGCCGACCTGTCGCGTGACCAGGCCGTGCACATCCTCGACGTCGCCGAGGAGATGGCCGAGGTCAACACGCGCGAGGTCCGGAAGCTCCCGGCGCTGCGCGGCAAGACCGTCGTGAACCTGTTCTTCGAGGACTCGACGCGCACGCGCATCTCGTTCGAAGCGGCAGCGAAGCGCCTGTCGGCCGACGTCATCAACTTCGCGGCCAAGGGCTCGAGCGTCTCCAAGGGCGAGTCCCTGAAGGACACCGTGCAGACCCTCGGCGCCATGGGCATCGACGGGATCGTGATGCGGCACGGCTCGTCCGGTGCCCCGCGCGTGCTCGCCGACGCCGACTGGATCGACGTCCCCGTGGTGAACGCCGGCGACGGGACGCACGAGCACCCGACGCAGGCGCTGCTGGACGCCTTCACCATGCGCCGCCGCCTGCACGGTGCGGGGTCGCGCGGACAGGGCCTCGACGGCGTCCGGGTCCTGATCGTCGGCGACGTGCTGCACAGCCGCGTCGCCCGGTCGAACGCGTGGCTGCTCCGGACCCTCGGGGCGAGCGTGACCTTCGCCGCACCGCCGACGCTGCTGCCCGCGACGACGACGCCGTTCGGGGCGGCCGTGCACCACGACCTTGACGCCGCCCTGGCCGAGGACCCGGACGTCGTGATGACGCTCCGCATCCAGCAGGAGCGGATGAACGACGCGTTCTTCCCGAACCCGCGCGAGTACACGCGGCACTGGGGCCTGACGGCTGCGCGGTTCGCACGGCTGTCGGAGCGCACGCTGATCATGCACCCCGGTCCGATGAACCGCGGGCTGGAGATCGCCGGCATCGCGGCCGACGACCCGCGCTCGACGGTGGTCGAGCAGGTCGAGAACGGCGTCTCGGTCCGCATGGCGGTCCTCTACCTGGCCCTGACCGGCAGTGACGCGACCACCACCGAAGCGAAGGAGTCAGCCGCATGACCGCCCACCTGATCCGCGGCGCGCAGTTGGTCGACGGCACGCGCGCCGACATCCGTCTGCAGGACGGCCGCATCACGGCGGTCGGGTCCGGTGTGGACGCGGGCGGCGCGACGGTCGTCGACGCCGACGGGCTCATCGCCCTGCCCGGCCTCGTCGACCTGCACACCCACCTGCGCGAGCCCGGGCACGAGGAGTCCGAGACGGTCCTGACGGGTTCGCGCGCCGCCGCGGCCGGGGGCTTCACCGCCGTGAACGCGATGGCGAACTCGAGCCCGGTCGCCGACACCGCCGGTGTCGTCGAGCAGGTCCAGGCGCTCGGCGACGACGCCGGCTACGTCACCGTCCGCCCGATCGGCGCGGTGTCGCAGGGGCTGCAGGGCACGCACCTGTCCGAGAT
Organism: Curtobacterium sp. PvP017; assembly: GCF_054060195.1. Lineage (NCBI taxonomy): Bacteria > Bacillati > Actinomycetota > Actinomycetes > Micrococcales > Microbacteriaceae > Curtobacterium > Curtobacterium sp. PvP017. The sequence goes on along the minus strand of NZ_JBSSCY010000004.1, from coordinate 84,266 downwards.
CGGTGCCATGGCGACCTCGCGGGCGAAGGTCCGGGTGTTCTCGGACGACGGTTCCTGCGTCGCCGACCCGCTGCTCATGCGCCGCGCGCTCGAGTACATCAAGGGCTTCGGCGGTGTGCTCGCGCAGCACGCGCAGGAACCCCGCCTGACCATCGGCGCGCAGATGAACGAGGGCCGGCTGTCGTCGGAGCTCGGGCTCGCGGGCTGGCCGGCCGTGGCGGAAGAGGCGATCATCGCCCGTGACGTCCTGCTCGCCGACCACGTGGGCGCACGACTGCACGTCTGCCACGTGTCGACCGCCGGCAGCGTCGAGGTGATCCGCTGGGCCAAGTCCCGCGGCATCGACGTCACCGCCGAGGTCACGCCGCACCACCTCGTGCTCACCGAGGACCTCATCGCCGGGCACGACGGCGCCCCCGGGTACGACGCCCGCTACAAGGTGAACCCGCCGCTCCGGGCACGCGAGGACGTCGACGCCCTGCGCGCGGCCCTGGCCGACGGCACCATCGACATCGTCGCGACCGACCACGCACCGCACACCGCCGAGGCGAAGTGCTGCGAGTGGCCGGCCGCGGCGAACGGCATGGTCGGCCTCGAGTCGGCGCTCAGCGTCGTGCAGTCCGCCGTCGTCGCGTCGGGCCAGCTCGACTGGGCCGACGTCGCACGGGTCCTGTCCGAGGCGCCCGCCCGCATCGGCCAGGTGGAGGGCCACGGCCAGCGACTCGCCGAGGGCGCACCCGCCGAGGTCACGCTCTACGACCCGTCGGCCAGCCGCGAGTTCGCGGTCGCCGACCTCGCCGGACAGTCGCAGAACTCGCCGTACCTCGGCATGACCCTGCCCGGCCGGGTCGTCGCGACGTTCCACCTGGGCGCGCCGACGGTGCTCGACGGCCGCCTGGTGGACGCCGACACCGTGGCCGCGCACGCCGCGGCGCTCCGGACGGGGGCGCGCGCATGAGCGGCGACGCCGCGCGCTGGCTGCTCGGCGGGGTGATCCTGCTCGCGGTCGCCGCGCTGTTCGTCGCCATGGCGCGCACCTGGCGGACGCGGACCAGGAAGCAGGCGGAATCCGTGCCTCCCGTCCCCGTCCCGACCACGGTCGGACCGGCGGCCGGGTCCTGGGACGGCTTCTCCGTCGCGACGACCCGCGCCGACCAGCCGCTGGAACGCATCACCGCCGGCGGACTCGGGTTCCGGGGCCGCGGTGGCGTGACCGTCCACGAGACCGGTGTGGTCCTGCGACTCGCCGGGGCGGACGACCGGTGGATCGCACGTGCTGCGGTCCGCGGTGCCGACCGCTCGACGTGGGCGATCGACCGCGTGGTCGAGCCCGGGGGACTGGTCCGTCTGCGATGGACGGCGACCGGCGCCGCAGGTGCGACGGACCTCGACACGTACTTCCGGTTCCCGGAGGGTGACGCAGCCGCGCTGCTCGCCCTGCAGGGACTGACCGAGACCGGGCCGCAGGCGACTGCGGCCGATGCCCCGCGAACCGCGGGCGAAGGGAAGAAAGCATGACACGCGAACGGGCCGTCCTGGTCCTCGAAGACGGCACCCGGTACGACGGCTGGGCCTACGGCGCCCGTGGGCGCACGCTCGGCGAGGTGGTCTTCGCGACCGGCATGACCGGGTACCAGGAGACGCTGACCGACCCCTCCTACGCCGGCCAGATCGTGGTGCAGACCGCGCCGCACATCGGCAACACCGGTGTGAACGACGAGGACCCCGAGTCCCGTCGCATCTGGGTCGCCGGGTACGTGGTGCGCGACCCCAGCCGCGTGGTGTCGAACCACCGCGCGAACGCGTCGCTCGACGACCACCTGGTGCGCGACGGCATCGTCGGCATCTCCGGGATCGACACCCGCGCCCTGACGCGCCGGATCCGCGATGCCGGGGCCATGAAGGGCGGCGTCTTCAGCGGTGCCGACGCGGCGCTGCCGGAGTCGGAGCAGCTGGACGCCGTCCGGTCGCAGGCCACGATGGCGGGTGCGAGCTTCTCGTCGATCGTGTCCACCCCCGAGACGTACGTGGTGCCGGCCGAGGGCGAGCAGATCGGCCGACTGGCCGTGCTCGACCTGGGCGTGAAGGCATCGACCACCCGCTACCTCGCCCAGCGCGGGTTCGAGGTGCACGTGGTGCCGCAGGACATCAGCGCCGCCGACCTGGAAGCCCTGGCACCGGACGCGCTCTTCTACTCGAACGGCCCAGGGGACCCGGCCGCGTCGGACGCCCAGGTCGAACTGCTGCAGGAGAGCCTGCGGACCGGGCGCCCGTTCTTCGGCATCTGCTTCGGCAACCAGCTGCTCGGGCGCGCGCTCGGCTTCGGCACCTACAAGCTGCCCTTCGGTCACCGCGGCATCAACCAGCCGGTGCTCGACACCACCACGGGCAAGGTCGAGATCACGAGCCAGAACCACGGCTTCGCGGTCGACGCGCCCCTGGGCCAGGTGCTCGAGTCGCCGGCCGGGTTCGGCCGCGTCGAGGTCTCGCACTACTCGCTGAACGACGACGTGGTCGAGGGCCTGCGTGCGCTCGACGTCCCCGCGTTCAGCGTGCAGTACCACCCCGAGGCCGCCGCTGGTCCGCACGACAGCATGTACCTCTTCGACCGGTTCGCGGACCTGGTGCGCGCGCGACGTGACGGGGAGCCGCTCGATGCGGCCACCGCCGACGCGACCACTCCCGCAGCAGACATCACCAAGGAAGCGAACTGATGCCCAAGCGCGCAGACATCAACTCCGTCCTCGTCATCGGGTCCGGCCCGATCGTCATCGGTCAGGCCGCCGAGTTCGACTACTCCGGCACCCAGGCGTGCCGCGTCCTCCGTGCCGAGGGCGTCCGGGTCATCCTCGTCAACCCGAACCCGGCGACGATCATGACCGACCCCGACTTCGCCGACGCGACCTACATCGAGCCGATCACGAACGCGTGCCTCGAGGAGATCATCCGCATCGAGAAGCCGGACGCCGTCCTGCCGACGCTGGGCGGCCAGACCGCCCTGAACGCGGCGATCGCGCTCGACGAGGCCGGCATCCTCGCAAAGCACGGCGTCGAGCTCATCGGCGCCAAGGTCGAGGCCATCCAGCGCGGTGAGGACCGCCAGCTCTTCAAGGAGCTCGTGCTCGAGTCCGGTGCCGACGTGGCCCGCAGCCACATCGCCCACACGCTGGAAGAGGCGAAGGAGTTCGCGAAGGACCTCGGCTACCCGCTGGTCGTCCGCCCCTCGTTCACCATGGGCGGTCTCGGTTCGGGCTTCGCGTACGACGAGGCCGAACTCGTCCGCTTCGTCGGTGACGGGCTGCAGTCCAGCCCGACGACCGAGGTCCTGCTCGAGGAGTCGATCCTCGGCTGGAAGGAGTACGAGCTCGAGCTGATGCGCGACAACTACGACAACACCGTCGTCATCTGCTCGATCGAGAACGTCGACCCGGTGGGCGTCCACACCGGCGACTCGATCACCGTCGCCCCGGCGCTCACGCTCACCGACCGCGAGTACCAGAACATGCGCAACATCGGCATCGACATCATCCGTCGGGTCGGCGTCGACACCGGTGGGTGCAACATCCAGTTCGCCGTCGACCCGTCGAACGGCCGCCTGATCGTCATCGAGATGAACCCGCGCGTCTCCCGCTCGTCGGCCCTGGCGTCGAAGGCCACGGGCTTCCCGATCGCGAAGATCGCCGCGAAGCTCGCCATCGGGTACCGCCTGGACGAGATCCAGAACGACATCACGAAGGTCACGCCGGCCAGCTTCGAGCCGACGCTCGACTACGTCGTCGTGAAGACCCCGCGTTTCGCGTTCGAGAAGTTCCCCGCGGCGGACGCCACGCTCACCACGACGATGAAGAGCGTCGGCGAGGCGATGGCCATCGGCCGCAACTACGCGACGGCACTGCAGAAGTCGCTGCGCTCGCTCGAGAAGCGCGGCTCGAGCTTCCACTGGGACACCCCGGCGGCGGAACTCGACAAGGACGCCCTGCTCGCGAAGTCCTCCGTCCCCACCGACGGCCGGATCGTCACGGTGCAGCAGGCCCTGGTCGCCGGCGCCACCGCGGACGAGGTCTTCGAGGCCACGAAGATCGACCCGTGGTTCATCGACCAGATCGTGCTCATCAACGAGGTCGCTGCCGAGGTCGCGGCCGCCGAGGAGCTCGACGCGGACACCGTCCGCTGGGCCAAGGAGCACGGTTTCAGCGACACCCAGATCGCGGCGCTCCGCAGCACCCCCGAGCACCCCGTCAGCGAGCAGCAGGTCCGCGACGAACGGCACGCCCTCGGCATCCGCCCCGTCTTCAAGACCGTCGACACCTGTGCCGGCGAGTTCCCGGCCCTGACGCCGTACCACTACTCGTCGTACGACGCCGAGACCGAGGTGGCCGCGAGCAACCGCAAGAAGGTCGTCATCCTGGGGTCCGGACCGAACCGCATCGGCCAGGGCGTCGAGTTCGACTACTCGTGCGTGCACGCGTCCTTCGCGCTGAGTGACGCCGGGTTCGAGACGATCATGATCAACTGCAACCCCGAGACGGTCTCCACCGACTACGACACCTCGGACCGGCTGTACTTCGAGCCGCTCACGGCCGAGGACGTCCTCGAGGTCATCGAGGCCGAGGCGGCATCGGGTGAGCTGGTCGGCGTCGTCGTGCAGCTCGGCGGCCAGACCGCCCTGGGCCTGGCGAAGCCGCTCGAGGCCGCGGGCATCCCGATCCTCGGGACCAGCCCGACGGCGATCGACTCGGCCGAGGAGCGCGGGCAGTTCTCCGCCATCCTCGACGCCGCGGGGCTGCTCGCACCGCGCAACGGCACCGCCCACGACCTTGCGAGCGCCACCGCGGTCGCCGAGGAGATCGGCTACCCGGTCCTCGTCCGCCCGTCCTTCGTGCTCGGCGGCCGCGGCATGGAGATCCTGTACGACTCCCCGTCGCTCGCCGACTACTTCGACCGGATGGCCGACCAGGCGATCATCGGCCCGGAGCTCCCGCTCCTCGTCGACCGGTTCCTGGACGACGCGGTGGAGATCGACGTCGACGCGCTCTTCGACGGCGAGCGGCTCTACATCGGCGGCATCATGGAGCACCTGGAAGAAGCGGGCATCCACTCCGGCGACTCCGCGTGCACCCTGCCCCCGGTCGGCCTCGGCCGCGCCGAGATCCAGGGCGTCGTCGACGCGACCGAGAAGATCGCCCGCGGCATCGGCGTGCAGGGTCTGCTCAACGTCCAGTTCGCCATCGGTGCCGGGGTGCTCTACGTCCTCGAGGCGAACCCGCGCGCCAGCCGCACGGTCCCGTTCGTCTCGAAGGCGCTCGGCATCCCGCTGGCGAAGGCCGCGTCCCGCATCATGACCGGCACCAGCGTCGACGAGCTCGTCGCCGAGGGCATGCTGCCGGCCCGCGACGGGGCGTTCGTCCCGATGGAGGCCCCGGTCGCCGTGAAGGAGGCCGTGCTGCCCTTCCGCCGCTTCCGCACCCGCGAGGGGCAGGTCGTCGACTCGGTGCTCAGCCCCGAGATGCGTTCCACCGGCGAGGTGATGGGCATCGACCGTGACTTCCCGCGGGCGTTCCTCAAGTCGCAGGACGCCGCGTACGGCGGCCTGCCGACCAGCGGCACGGTCTTCGTGAGCGTCGCGGACACCGACAAGCGCGCCATCGTGCTGCCGGTGCACCGTCTGCAGCAGCTCGGCTTCACGATCATCGCGACCGAGGGCACGGCGGAGATCCTCCGTCGCAACGGCATCGAGGTCGGCATCGTCGGCAAGTACAGCCAGGGTGGCGAGAGCGTCGTCGACCTGCTGACGCGCAACGAGGTCGACATCGTCATCAACACGCCGTCGGGTGCCGCCGGTCGTGCGGACGGGTACGAGATCCGCGCGGCCACGGTCGCCGCGGACAAGCCGCTGTTCACGACGATCGCGCAGATCGGTGCGGCGGTGGCGGCGATCGAGACGATCGGCACGCCGCTCAACGTCCGCAGTCTGCAGGACTACGCGCGGGAGCGCGCGACCTGGTGAGCGACGGACGGTCGGGAGGCCCGGCCTCCTTCGGCGATCGGCTCGCGTCCGCCATGGGCGAGCGTTCAACGCTCTGCGTCGGCATCGACCCCCACGCCACCACCCTGGCGGCGTGGGGGCTCGGCCGCGACGAGCAGGGGCTGATCGCCTTCGGCGCGGCCCTGGTCGACGCGGCCGCCGGCCGCGCGGCGATCGTGAAGCCGCAGATCGCCTTCTTCGAGGCGGCCGGGGTGGCGGGCTACCGTGCGCTCGACGCGACGATCCGTCGGGCACGCGATGCGGGCCTCCTGGTCGTCGCCGACGTGAAGCGGGGCGACATCGGGACCACCGGTGACGACTACGCGCTGGCGTGGCTGGACCGTGACGGGCCGTTCGCGGCCGACGCCATGACGGTCTCGCCGTACCTGGGGTACGGCTCGCTCCGGGGCACGATCGACGTCGCGCGCCGGAACGGTGCCGGGGTCTTCGTGCTCGCCGCGACGAGCAACCCCGAGGCCCGGGTGCTGCAGACCGCGGTGCTGGCGGAGGGACCGCGTACCGGCCGGACGGTCGCGGCCGGTATCGTCTTGGACGTGGCAGACGACAACCGGTCCGTGGGCGACCAGGCCCTGGGCGACGTCGGGCTCGTGCTCGGCGCGACCCTTCACCTCGACGACTTCGGCATCGACGCGGACGCGATCGGCACCGCACCGGTGCTCGCCCCGGGCTTCGGTGCCCAGGGGGCCCGGATCGAGGACCTCCGCGCGCTGTACGGCTCGCGTGCCGAGCAGGTGCTCGTGAGCGAGTCGCGGGGTCTGCTGACCGACGGTCCGGACGGGGTCGCAGCGCTCGTCGCCGACCGCGCCGACCGCATCGTCGCCGCACTCGGAGCAGCGGCATGACCGCTGACGGCGCGGACCGTGACGACCAGCCGGCCCACCGCACCCCACCGGAGGTCGACCGTGTCGCGGCCGCCCAGGCCGCGGTCGCCGCGCGACGCGCCCGAGCCGCTGTGAAGGCCGCGATCGCGTCGGAGGAGCGGTCCGCGCTCGAGGTCGCACGCTCGGCGTGGGACGACGCCCTGGTCGAGACGACCTCGGCGGAACGCTCGCTCCGGGTCCGCGACCTGCTCGTCAGCCTGCCCGGCATCGGCCCGGCACGCGCCGAGTCGATCATGGGCACGCTGCGCATCGCGCCCTCGAAGCGTCTCGGGGGACTCGGCAGCAGGCAGCGCACGGCCCTGGCCGACTGGCTCGCCGCCCGCGGTCGCAAGCGCGGTGCGTCGAAGCTCGTGGTGCTCGCCGGACCGACGGCCGTCGGCAAGGGCACGGTGAGCGCGTACATCCGCGAGCAGTACCCCGACGTCAACCTCAGTGTCTCCGCCACGACCCGCAAGCCCCGTCCGGGCGAGGTCGACGGCGTGCACTACTACTTCGTCGACGACGCCGAGTTCGACCGGATGATCCGCGAACGCGAGCTGCTCGAGTGGGCCACGGTGCACAACTCGTACCGGTACGGCACCCCGCGGCCGCCGATCGACCGCGCGCTCGACGCCGGCGAGCGGGTCATGCTCGAGATCGACCTGCAGGGTGCTCGTCAGGTCCGTGACGCCATGCCCGAGGCCGTCCTCGTGTTCCTGCTGCCCCCGACGTGGGAAGAACTGGTGCGCCGGCTGATCGGCCGCGGTACCGAGTCGCCCGAGGAACAGGCGCGTCGACTCGACACCGCGAAGGTCGAACTGGCCGCCCAGGACGAGTTCGACGTCCGCATCGTGAACTCCGATGTCGGCACCGCGGCACGACAGGTCGTAGACTTGTTCTCTGCGCCCTGACGGGTGCACCGACGACGAGGAGACTCCATGGCCAACCCCCAGGGCATCATCGACCCGCCCATCGACGACCTGCTCAGCAAGGTCGAGTCGAAGTACGCGCTCGTCATCTTCGCTTCCAAGCGCGCGCGCCAGATCAACGACTACTACGCCGACCTGCACGAGGGCTCGCTCTTCGACAACGTCGGCCCGCTCGTCGACTCGACGATCGACGACAAGCCGCTGTCCGTGGCTCTGCACGAGATCAACGAGGACAAGCTCACCGTCACCAAGCAGCAGCAGCCCTCCGACTGATCCCGGTGACTGCAGCTGCTCTGCGCCTCTTCACGTCCGAGTCGGTGACCGAGGGGCACCCCGACAAGATCTGCGACCAGATCTCGGACAGCATCCTCGACGCCCTGCTCACGGTGGACCCGAACGCTCGGGTCGCCGTCGAGACGATGGTGACGACCGGCCTCGTGCACGTCGCGGGCGAGGTCACGACCTCGGGCTACGTCGAGATCCCCAAGCTCGTCCGTGACGTCATCACGGGCATCGGCTACAACTCGTCGGACGTCTCCTTCGACGGCGCCACGTGCGGCGTCGAGGTGTCGATCGGCGCGCAGTCGCCGGACATCGCGCAGGGCGTCGACGAGTCGCTCGACTCCCGCACCGGCGCCGTCGACCCGCTCGACCGCCAGGGCGCCGGGGACCAGGGCATCATGTTCGGCTTCGCGACGAACGAGACCCCCGAGTACATGCCGGTCGCGATCTGGCTGGCGCACCGCCTGGCCGAGCGGCTGGCCGCCGTCCGCAAGTCCGGCGAGCTGTCGTTCCTGCGCCCGGACGGCAAGACGCAGGTCACCGTCGGCTACGACGGCGTCGTGCCGAAGACCGTCGAGACCGTCGTGCTCTCCACGCAGCACTCGCCGAGCGTCACGCTCGACGAGCTCACCGCGGCGATCACCGAGCACGTGATCCGTCCGGTGCTCGACCTCGTCGACCTCGACTCGTCGCACGTCGACGTCATCGTGAACCCGACCGGTCGCTTCGAGATCGGCGGCCCGCAGGGCGATGCCGGACTCACCGGCCGCAAGGTCATCGTCGACACCTACGGCGGGGCATCCCGTCACGGCGGCGGCGCGTTCAGCGGCAAGGACCCGTCGAAGGTCGACCGTTCTGCGGCGTACGCCCTCCGCTGGGTCGCGAAGAACGCGGTCGCCGCGGGGCTCGCCGACCGGCTCGAGGTGCAGGTCGCCTACGCGATCGGCCGCGCCAAGCCCGTCGGGCTCTACGTCGAGACGTTCGGCACCGGGCACGTCGACGACGCCACGATCGAAGCCGCGATCCGCCAGGTCTTCGACCTGCGTCCGGCCGCGATCATCCGCGACCTCGACCTGCTCCGTCCGATCTACGCGCAGACCGCGACCTACGGGCACTTCGGCCGCGAACTGCCCGGGTTCACCTGGGAGCAGCTCGACCGCGTCGAGGAGCTCCGCGCCGCCGCAGGGCTCCTGACCGCCGCCGTCTGAGGCACCGCGTGACCACCGTCGCGCGCGTCGTCCTCGACTCGCCGCTCCCGCAGTTGGACCGTCTGTTCGACTACCGGGTGCCGGCCGAGCTCGAGGACGACTGCGTGCCGGGGGTCCGCGTGAAGGTCCCGCTCCGAACCGGGGCCCGGATGTCCGACGGCTACGTCGTCGAGATCGTCGACGAGGGCGACTACCCGGGCGAGCTCAGCGCGATCGAGACCCTGGTGTCACCCGTCCCGGTCCTCGCGCCGGAGATCTGGAAGCTCGCCCGCGCCGTGGCCGACCGCGCCGCCGGTGTGGCGTCCGACGTCCTCCGCCTGGCCGTGCCGACACGGCAGGTCCGGGCCGAGAAGGCCTGGCTCGCGCGCGACCCGTCGTGGTCGCCGCCGACGGTGACCGCCCCGCCGGTGACCGGCTACGCGGAGGGCATGCTCGAAGGGGTGATCGCGGAGCACGACCGCGCTGCGGTGGCCGCCGTGCCGCACCCGGTGGCGCTGCCCGGGTCGCCGGACGACGCCGACGCGGAGCCCGTGTGGGTCCCCGGGTGGGCCGCGACGCTCGCCCAGGCGGCCGCTCACACCCTCGCGGCCGAGCAGTCCGCCGTCATCGCCGTCCCGGACTTCCGCGACGTCATCGACCTCGAACGCGCCCTGCTCGCGGTGCTGCCACCGGAACGCGTCGTGCGCTTCGACGCCAAGCAGACGAACGGGCAACGGGCGAAGGCCCTGTTGCAGGCGCGCACGCACCCCGTCGTCGCCATCGGCAACCGCACGGCGGTGTACGCGCCCGCCACCGACCTCGGGCTCATCGCGATGTGGGACGACGGCGACGCCTCGTTCATCGAGCAGCGTGCGCCGTACGTGCACACGCGCGACGTCGCGCTGGTGCGCGCTGCGCAGTCCGGTGCCGCCCTGCTGTTCGTCTCGCACGCCCGCAGCACCGACGTGCAGCGGCTCGTCGAACTCCACTGGCTGCAGGACGTCACGCCGTTCCGGGTGAAGACCCCGAAGGTCATCCCGACCGTTCAGCAGACCTCGGCAGAGGGGTACGCCGCACAGGCACGCATCCCCAGCTCCGCCTGGCGTGCGGCGCGCGAGGCCAGCCAGCACGGGCCAGTGCTCGTGCAGGTCGCGAGCCCCGGGTTCGGCACCGGACTCGTCTGCGCCGAGTGCGGCGAACGGGCGCACTGCCGGATCTGTGGCGGCCCGCTCGGCAGTCCGCACCGCGGTGCCACCCCGCAGTGCCGCTTCTGCGGTGCACTCGCGGTCGGCTTCCGCTGCCCGACGTGCGGCAACGGCACCGTGAAGCCCGTGGGGCAGGGCGCCCAACGCACCGCGGACGAACTCGGGCGGGCGTTCCCCGGTACCCGGATCGTGGTGGCCGACGGCTCACGCCCGCTCGACGAGGTCCCCGCGAGACCGTCCGTCGTCGTCGCGACCCGTGGTGCCGAGCCGAGCGTGCCCGGTGGGTACGCGTGCGTGCTGCTGCTCGACGGCGAGAAGATGCTCGCGCGTGAAGGGCTCCGCGTGCAGGAGGACGTGCTCCGGTTCTGGACCAACGCCGCCGCGAAGGGCGCTCCCGGGGCCGAGGCCTACCTGGTCGGCATCGGCGGCAAGCTCGCGACCGCGATGGCCCTGTGGCGGCTCGACGGCCCCGCGCACGACGAACTCACCGACCGCCGCGAGCTGCACTTCCCGCCGGCGGTCCGCGTCGCGACGATGACCGGCACCGACGAGGCCGTGACCGCCGCGGTCGAGGCCCTCGAGGGGGCGACCGCCGGTCCGGTCCTCGGTCCGGTCCCGGTGGAGGACGACGCCCTGCCCGGCACGGTCCGGGCGATCGTGCGGTTCCCGTACGCCCACGGCGCCGAGGTCGCGGCGACCCTGAAGGCCGAGGTGATCCGGCGCTCGTCGACCCGCCGGGTGCTCAAGGGCGGCAACCGGCGTCGGGCGGCACCGACGCTGCGGGTCCGGCTCGACGACGCCGAACCGTTCAGCGAGGTCTGACCCGCCGGCTGCCGACGCAGGTCGACATCCTCGACGTCGTACGACGACGAGGATGTCGTTCCGGATCGATGACCGACCGCGGGTCAGGCGCCGACCGGGCGAGGACGCTCGCGCGGGAACACCACGCCGAGCGCGACCATGCCGACCGCGAGCACGAGGTGCAGCCAGTTGTCCGCCCAGTTCAGCGGCACGAAGTTCGCACCGGAGGAGTGCCCGGCCGTGAAGAGCCCGTAGACCCAGAGCACGAAGTAGACGACCCCGCCGAGCACCAGGTACATCCTCGAACCGGTGGCGTACCCGGCGGCGAGCACCCCGACGACCCCGAACAGCAGGTGCACGATGTTGTGCAGCACCGACACCTGGAAGAGCCCGAGCAGCATCGCCATCGAGCCGTGGCCGGCACCCCCGAGGTCGCCCGTGGTCAGCCCCGGCACGAAGCCGGCGATCCCGACGAGCAGGAACACGACGCCGACGAGCAGCGCGACCTTCTGAATGCTGGACCCTGCGAAGCGGTTGGTGGACGTGGTGACGTCGGACATGGGAACCCCTCTCGTGCTGTGCCGCAGACCGTACCCACCCGGCCGAGGCCCGGTTCGGGTCAGTCCGGCGAGCGCGCTCGTGGGAGGATCGAACCCATGCGTCTCGTCGTCGCCGGCAGCCCCGCTGCGGCCGTCCCCACCCTCCGTCGCCTGGCGGCGTCCGACCACGAGATCGCCGCGGTCCTCACGCGTCCGCCGACACCGCAGGGCCGGAAGCGCGTGCTGACGCCGACACCGGTCGCGCAGGTCGCCGCGGAGCTCGGACTGCCCGTCATCGAGGCGAGCCGCGTCGACGCCGACGTCACCGCGCGCATCGCCGACCTCGACGTCGACCTCGGCGTCATCGTCGCCTACGGGGCGTTGCTCCGACGCCCCGCGCTCGACGCCCCGCGCCTCGGCTGGGTCAACCTGCACTTCTCCGACCTGCCGGCGTACCGCGGCGCCGCGCCGGTCCAGCGGGCCGTGATGGCGGGGGACACCCGCACCGCCGCGTCGGTCTTCCAGCTCGTCGAGGCGCTCGACGCCGGTCCGGTGTACGCCGCCGACCCGTTCGACATCGACCCGGAGGCGACCTCCGGCCAGGTCCTCGCCGCCATGGCCGAGTCCGGCGCCGAGACGGTCGCCCGGGTGGTCGACGACATCGCCGCCGGCGCGGCCGTCGCGACCGAGCAGACCGGTGCGCCGACGCTCGCGCCGAAGCTCACGATCGACGACGGGCGCATCGACTTCGGTGCTCCGGCGACCGTCGTGCACGCCCGCCTGCGCGGGGTCACCCCCGAGCCCGGCGCGTACGCCCACCTCGGCGAGACCCGGGTGAAGCTGCTCCGCAGCAACCGGCTGACGGGAGGCACGGGGGACCCCGCCCCGCAGCTCGCGCCCGGTGCGCTGGCACTCCACGGCGGCCGGCTGCTGGTCGGGACCGCCGACACCCCGCTGGCGCTGCTCGAGGTGCAGCCGGCCGGCAAGAAGGCGATGGACGCCGCAGCCTGGGCCCGCGGCCTGGGTGAACTGGACGGGAAGGTCCTCGCATGAGCCAACCGACGAACACCCGTGGCGCCCGCCGCGGCCCGCGCCCCGCGAACGCCCGACGTGTCGCGTTCGACGTGCTCCGTGCCGTCCAGGTCGACGACGCCTACGCGAACCTGCTGCTGCCGACCCGCATCCGCCGTGCCGGCCTCACCGCCCGCGACGCCGCGTTCGCGACCGAGCTCACCTACGGCTCGATCCGGATGCTCGGCCGCTACGACGTCATCATCGCGCTGGCCTCCGGTCGTCGGCCCGAGAACATCGAGGCCGACGTCCTCGACGTCATGCGGCTCGGCGCCCACCAGCTGCTCGCGATGCGCACCCCGACGCACGCCGCGGTCGACGCCACGGTCGAGCTCGCGCGCGAGGTCGGTGCCCGCCGCGCAACCGGCTTCGTGAACGCCGTGATGCGCAAGATCGCGGCGCGCACCGACGCGGAGTGGGACGCGCAGATCACCGCGGGCCGTGGCGGCGACGCGCTGCTCGCCACCCGGTGGTCGCACCCGGTCTGGGTCGTCTCGGCACTGCGCGACGCCCTGGCCGCCGAACGCTCCCGCGACGAGCTCGCCGCCCTGCTCGCCGCCGACAACGCCGCGCCCCGGGTGCAGCTCGCCGCGCTGCCCGGGCTCGCCACCGACGAGGACATCGCCACCGCGACCGCGCGCACGGTGCCCGACGCAGACGAGGACGCCGCTGCCGCGTTCGCCGACGCGACCGGTACGGACGACGTCCCCGCGGCCCTGGTGCCGGCCGACGACGAACCGGAGGCCGACGGCGCGACCGGCACCGTGCCTCCCGTCCGGACCGCCGACCCCGTGCCGGACGCCGACGCCCTGCCGGTCTCGCCCGTCGGGATCCGGGGCATCTCCGGTGACCCCGCGCGCGTGCCGGGCGTCGCCGCCGGTCGCCTGCGCGTGCAGGACGAGGGCTCGCAGCTCGCCGCCCTCGCGCTGAGCCGGTCGTCCGATGTCCGCGCGGGTGAGCGCTGGCTCGACATGTGCGCCGGCCCCGGCGGCAAGGCCGCGCTGCTCGCCGCCGAGGCGCAGCAGGGCGGTGCGACCCTCGTCGCGAACGAGCTCGTGCCGGCGCGCGCCGGACTCGTGCGGAACGCGCTCGGCGTGTTCGGCGACCACGTCCGCGTCGTCGAGGGCGACGCGAGGCGCTACGGCCGTGACGGCACCGGCATGACGTTCGACCGCATCCTGCTCGACGCGCCGTGCACGGGCCTCGGCGCCCTGCGTCGTCGGCCGGAGGCGCGCTGGCGGAAGACCCCCGAGGACGTCCAGGAGCTCGCGGCACTGCAGACCGAGCTGCTCGACGCCGCGGTCCGGGTGCTCGCACCGGGTGGGACGCTCGCGTACGTGACGTGCTCGCCGCACCTGGCGGAGACGCGCGGGCAGGTCGACGCGCTGATGGGGCGGCACGGCGACGTGCTCGAGCAGCTCGAGACCGCGTCGATCGTCCGCGGGGTCGCCGCTCGCGACCCGGAGATCGCGGACGGGAACACGGCGCAGCTCTGGCCGCACCGGGTCGGGACGGACGCGATGTTCATCGCGTTGCTCCGCCGCGTGGGCTGAGCGTCGCGGCGGGCCGGGTGTCGGCCACGCGCCGGTAGGCTTGCCGGGTGACGATCCGCATCTCGCCGAGCATCCTCTCCGCCGACTTCGCGAACCTCGAGCGTGAACTCCACCGCATCGAGACCGCCGACCTGGTGCACGTCGACGTGATGGACAACCACTTCGTACCGAACCTCACGCTCGGCCTGCCGATCGTCGAGCGCCTGCAGCAGGTGTCCCCGGTGCCGCTCGACGTGCACCTCATGGTGACCGACGCCGACGTCAACGCGCCGAAGTACGCCGAGACCGGTGCGTCGAGCGTCACGTTCCACTTCGAGGCAGCCGACGACCCGGTGGCGACCGCCGCCGCGATCCGGTCGAACGGCGCCCGCGCGGCCGTCGCCGTGAAGCCCGGCACCCCGATCACGCAGGTGCTGCACCACCTCGACGCCTACGACATGATCCTGCTCATGACCGTCGAGCCCGGGTTCGGCGGCCAGTCGTTCATGCCGTCCGTGATGCCGAAGCTCGCCGATGCCCGTGCGGCCGTGGACGCCTCCGGGCTCGACGTGTGGCTCGAGGTCGACGGCGGCATCTCGGTGGACACCGTGCCCGAGGCCGTGCGCAGCGGCGCCGACACGCTCGTCGCGGGGTCGGCCGTCTACGGCGGTGAACCCGCCCAGCGCATCACCGACCTGCGCGAAGCGGCTGCCCGGGCGCGGGCATGAGCGCGACCCGTCCGGACGGTACGTCGGAAGCGTCAGCGGAGACCGGTAGCCTGGACCGCGTGAAGACGTTCGACGACCTGTTCCAGGAGCTCACCGAGAAGGCGCGCACGCGCCCCGAGGGCTCCGGCACCGTCGCCGAACTGGACGCCGGCGTGCACCAGATCGGCAAGAAGATCGTGGAAGAAGCAGCCGAGGTCTGGATGGCGGCCGAGTACGAGGGCGACGAGCGCACCTCGGAGGAGATCTCGCAGCTCCTGTACCACCTGCAGGTGCTCATGGTCGCGAAGGGGCTGTCCCCGGCGGACGTCTGGCGACATCTCTGATCCGCTGATCAGCCGCCGACACCCCGACCAGAAAGCAGACCTCCTGATGCTCCGCATCGCCGTGCCCAACAAGGGTTCCCTGTCCGAGACCGCGTCCGACATGCTGCGCGAGGCCGGGTACGCCGGTCGGCGTGACCCGAAGGCGCTGCACCTGCTCGACGAGCGCAACGGTGTCGAGTTCTTCTTCCTCCGCCCGCGCGACATCGCGACCTACGTCGGTTCCGGTGCGCTCGACGTCGGCATCACCGGGCGCGACCTGCTGCTCGACTCCGGCTCCGAGGCGCACGAGGTCGACGCGCTCGGCTTCGCGGACTCCACCTTCCGGTTCGCCGGCACGCCGGGCCGCTTCAGCACCCTGCAGGACCTCGACGGGGTCCGCGTCGCGACGAGCTACCCGGGCCTGGTGGGGGACTTCCTCACCCGCCACGGCGTGACCGCCACGCTCGTCAAGCTCGACGGCGCGGTCGAGAGCGCCGTGCGCCTCGGGGTCGCCGACGCCGTGGCCGACGTCGTGTCGACGGGCAGCACGCTGCGACAGGCCGGCCTCGAGATCTTCGGACCGGTCATCCTCGAGTCGACGGCGCTGCTGGTGTCGACCGACGAGACGATCCCCGGCATCGACGTGCTCCGTCGTCGGCTGCAGGGCGTGCTCGTCGCCCGCGGCTACGTCATGCTCGACTACGACATCCCGACCGCCCTGCTCGAGCAGGCGACGGCGGTCGCCTCCGGCATCGAGTCGCCGACGGTGTCGCCGCTGCACGGCCGCGACTGGTCCGCGGTGCGCGTGATGATCCCGCGCGACGACGCGAACCTGATCATGGACGCCCTGTACGACCTCGGCGCCCGTGCGATCCTCGTCAGCCCGATCCACGCGGCCCGACTGTGACCGCGGCAGCCACGGCGCTCGGCGGCGTGGCCGTCCGGGTCATCCCGTGCCTCGACGTCAAGGGCGGCCGGGTCGTCAAGGGCGTCAACTTCCTCGACCTGCAGGACGCCGGTGACCCCGTCGAGCTCGCCGCCCGCTACTACGAGCAGGGTGCCGACGAGCTGACCTTCCTCGACGTGGGCGCCACGGTCGAGAACCGCGCCACGATGTACGACACGGTCACCCGCACCGCCGAGCAGGTCTTCATCCCGCTCACGGTGGGCGGCGGCGTCCGCTCCGTCGACGACGTCTCCCGCCTGCAGCAGTGCGGCGCGGACAAGATCGGCGTGAACAGCGCCGCGATCGCCCGGCCCGACCTGGTCGGCGAGATCGCCGACCGTTTCGGCGCGCAGGCCGTCGTGCTGTCGCTCGACGTCAAGCGCTCCGACCGGACCGCGTCCGGCTTCGTGGTCACCACGCACGGCGGCCGCACCGAGACGGACATCGACGCGATCGCCTGGGCGCGTGACGCCGTCGAGCGCGGCGCGGGGGAGCTGCTCGTCAACTCCATCGACGCGGACGGCACGAAGAACGGGTTCGACCTCGAACTCGTGACCGCGGTGCGCTCGGTCGCGCGCGTCCCGGTCATCGCCTCGGGAGGCGCGGGTCGGGTCGAGCACTTCGCCCCCGCCGTCGACGCGGGTGCGGATGCCCTCCTCGCCGCGTCCGTCTTCCACCGTGGCGAGATGACGGTGGGCGACGTCAAGGCCGCGCTGCGCGCGACCGGCCACGCCGTCCGCTGAAGCGCCGAACCGCCGCCTTCCGCCGATCCGCCGCCGTAGGCTAGGAGTCTCATGACCGACAGCACCAGCACCGACACCGAGGCGGTCCTCGACCGCGCACGTTTCGGTGCGGACGGGCTGCTCCCCGCCATCGTGCAAGAGGAGTCGTCGAAGGACGTCCTCATGCTCGGGTACATGGATCGGGAAGCGCTCCGCCGCACCCTCACCGAGGGGCGCGTGACCTTCTGGTCGCGGTCGCGGAACGAGTACTGGCGGAAGGGCGACACCTCGGGGCACGCCCAGTACGTGCGCGGTGCCGCGCTGGACTGCGACGACGACACGCTCCTCGTCACGGTGCAGCAGGTCGGGGCCGCGTGCCACACCGGTGCGCACCGGTGCTTCGACGTCGACCCGCTGACGCCCGTGACCGCATCTGCGCCGACGGACGCGACCGCGTCTGCCCCGGCCGAGACGGCAGTGGAGGCGACCCGATGACGACCGCGACGATCTCCGACGCGCCGCACACGACCTCCCGGCCGGAGTTCGACGCCCTGCTGGGCGACCACCGTGTCGTCCCGGTGGTGCGCGCGCTGTACGCCGACAGCGAGACGCCGGTCGGCGTCTACCGCAAGCTCGCCGACGGCCGTCCCGGGTCGTTCCTGCTCGAGTCCGCCGGCCAGGGCGGCCTCTGGTCGCGCTGGTCGTTCGTCGGCGTGCGGAGCTTCGGCGTCCTGACGCAGGACGGCGACCGCGCCGCCTGGATCGACACCGGCATCGACGCCGAGCGCGCCGTCGGATCGCTCGACGGCGAACCGCTCGAGGTCCTCGCGCGCCTGCACGAGCGCTGGGCCACTCCGCGGGTGCCCGGCTCGCCGCCGCTCGTCGGCGGGACCGTCGGGTTCATCGGCTGGGAGGCCGTCCGCCAGCTGGAGCACCTGCCGAACGTGCCGCCGGCCGACTTCGACGTGCCCGGACAGGCGCTGTCGTTCGTCTCCGAGCTCGTCGCGCTCGACCACCGCACGGGGCTCGTCCTGCTCGTCGCGAGCGTGCTCAACGACGGCACCGACGACGCCGACACCCTGTGGGCCGATGCGCAGCGCCGCCTCGACCGCCTGCAGGCCGACCTGGTGCAGCCGAGCGTCGCGACCGTCGCCGAGGCCTTCGAGATCGCCGAGCCGACGCCGACGCACCGCTCCACGCCGGACGAGTACATGGCCGCGGTCGAGCGCTCCAAGGAGTTCATCCGCGACGGCGACGTGTTCCAGGTCGTCGTCTCGCAGCGGTTCGACCACGAGGTGACGGCCGACCCGCTCGACGTGTACCGCGTGCTCCGGACCCTGAACCCGAGTCCCTACATGTACTTCCTCGCCCTGGCGGACACCGCCGACGAGCGCTACTGGATCGTCGGCGCCTCGCCCGAGGCGCTGGTGAAGGTGCAGTCCGGCCGCGCCATCACGCACCCGATCGCCGGGTCGCGCCCGCGCGGTGCGACCCCGGAAGAGGACGTCCGGTTCGGCGACGACCTGCTCGACGACCCGAAGGAGCGCGCCGAGCACCTGATGCTCGTCGACCTGGCCCGCAACGACCTGCAGAAGGTCTGCGAGCCCGGCAGCGTCGCGGTCACCGAGTTCATGACGGTCGAGCGGTTCAGCCACATCATGCACCTGGTGTCGAGCGTCGAGGGTGCGGTGCGGCCGGGGATGACCGCCATCGACGTGTTCCGGGCGACGTTCCCGGCGGGCACGCTGTCGGGCGCGCCGAAGCCCCGCGCGCTGGAGATCATCGACGAGCTCGAACCGGCGAAGCGCGGTGCCTACGCCGGGGTCGTCGGGTACTTCGACTTCGCCGGCGACGCGGACATCGCGATCGCGATCCGGACTGCCCTCATCAAGGACGGCGTGGCCCGCGTGCAGGCGGGCGCCGGCCTGGTGGCCGACTCCGACCCCGCGACCGAGCACGAGGAGACCATCAACAAGGCGGCCGCACCGCTGCGGGCCGTGGCCACGGCGAACCGGATGCGCGAGGTGCGCTCGTGAAGCGCTCGCGCCCGATCGTCGTCGTCGCCGGGCTGCTCGTCGCCGGCGTCATCATGCTCTCGTGGACGCAGACCTGGTTCACGGTGGACCTGCACGCCGGTGCTGCGGTCACCTCGACGGTCGACGCCGACGGAGCCGCGGTGGTGCCGCAGTACACCGCTCTGGCGATCGCGAGCCTGGCGCTGTTCCTCGCGATGACGATCGCGGGCCGGGTCCTGCGCGTCGTGCTCGCGTGCGTCGAGATCCTGCTCGGCGTCGGCGTCGTGGTCAGCGGCATCACCGCCCTCGGCGACCCGATCGCCGCCGCGAAGGGTGCGGTCGGCGAGGTGGCCGGGGTCAGCGACCTGGCCGCCGTGCGCCGTGTCGTGTCCGGAGTGGACGTGTCGCTCTGGCCGGCCGTCGGGATCGTCGGTGGCGTGCTCGCCGTGCTGCTCGGCATCGTCGTCATCGTGGTGCAGCGCGCCTGGCCCGGACCGAGCCGGAAGTACGGCGCGGCCACGGCGGGCGCTGCGGCCGACGCCCGCGCGAAGGCACCGGTCGAGCGGGACGCCGTCGTGGACTGGGACGACCTCAGTGCTGGGGTCGACCCGACCGCCGGCACGGTAGGATCGGATGGGCGTCGGTCGACCGACGACGCCGGAGCAGAACGAGGAGCACCGTGAGCAACACTGAGCCCGCAGAACTCGGCGAAGGCCACTCGCCGGCCGCCTGGACCGCCGTCGTGATCATGCTGATCGGATTCGCGGCAGGCACGCTGTTCTTCTGGTTCGACCAGGCGTGGGGCGTCTGGGCCTCTGCTGCGGTCGTCGTCATCGGGCTGGTCATCGGCGCGGTCATGGCGAAGGCGGGCTACGGCGTCAACGGTCCGAAGTACGTCGCCAAGCACCACGCCGAGTAGGACTCGCATGCCGAACGTGCTCGAGACCCTCGTCGCGGGCGCGCTCGAGGACGCCGCCGCCCGTCGTGTCGACCGTCCCTACTCGGACGTCGAACGCGACCTCGACCGGGTGGCGTCGCCGCTCGACGCCCTCGCGTTCCTCGCCCCGGGCGACCGGGTGAAGATCCTCGCCGAGGTCAAACGCGCCAGCCCGTCGCGCGGCTCGATGGCCCCGATCGAGGACCCGGCCGCACTCGCTGCCGACTACGAGCGCGGCGGCGCGTCGACGATCAGCGTCCTGACCGAGGGGCGCAAGTTCCTCGGCAGCCTCGCCGACCTCGAAGCCGTCAAGGCCCGTGTCGGCGTCCCCGTCCTGCGCAAGGACTTCATCGCCGACCCGTACCAGGTCGTCGAGGCACGGGCTGCCGGCGCCGACGTGGTGCTGCTCATCGTGGCAGCACTCGAGCAGCAGCAGCTGGTCGAGCTCCACACGCTGGCCGAAGAGCTCGGCATGCGCGTGCTGGTCGAGGCGCACTCCGCCGACGAGGTCTCACGCGGCCTGGACGCCGGCGCGCGGATCCTCGGCGTCAACGCGCGCGACCTCACCGACTTCTCGCTCGACCGCGACCTGTTCGGGTCCCTCGCCGACCGCATCCCCGACGGGGTCGTGCGCGTCGCGGAGTCCGCCGTGGCGGGTCCCGACGACGTCGCCCACTACCGCGCCGCGGGTGCCGACGTCGTCCTCGTCGGGGAAGCGCTCGTCACCGGCGCCGACCCCGCCACCACCCTCGCGTCGTTCATCGAGGCCGCCGACCGCGGCTGAACGTTCCACCCGTCCGACCATCGGCCCAGCCCGGTGCGTCGGACTCGTCCCGGGAAGACCCATCGTGACCTCACTCCGCGACCTGCACGGCCCCTACTTCGGTGATTTCGGGGGACGCTTCGTCCCCGAGTCGCTCGTCCTCGCGCTCGACGAACTCGAGGCAGCCTTCCGCACGGCCTGGGCCGACCCGGCGTTCCGTGCGGAACTCGACGAGCTCCAGCGCGACTACACCGGGCGTCCGTCGATCATCACCGAGGTGCCGCGGTTCGCGAAGCACGCCGGCGGTGCCCGGGTGATCCTCAAGCGCGAGGACCTCAACCACACCGGTTCGCACAAGATCAACAACGTGCTCGGCCAGGCGCTCGTGGCCCGACGGCTCGGCAAGACCCGCCTCATCGCGGAGACCGGTGCCGGCCAGCACGGCGTGGCCACCGCGACCGCCGCGGCGCTGTTCGGCATGGACTGCGTCGTGTACATGGGTGCCGTGGACACCGAGCGCCAGGCGCTCAACGTCGCCAGGATGCGGTTGCTCGGTGCCGAGGTGATCCCGGTCGAGACCGGATCGCGCACCCTCAAGGACGCCATCAACGAGGCACTCCGCGACTGGGTGGCGAACGTCGACTCGACCCACTACCTGCTCGGCACGGTCGCCGGCCCGCACCCGTTCCCGGAGATGGTGCGCGAGTTCCACAAGGTGATCGGCGAAGAGGCCCGCCAGCAGGTCCTCGACCGCGTCGGCCGTCTGCCGGACGCCGTCGCCGCGTGCGTCGGTGGCGGCTCGAACGCGATGGGCATCTTCGAGGCGTTCCTCGACGACGAGTCCGTCGCGCTGCACGGCTTCGAGGCCGGCGGCGACGGCGTCGAGACCGGTCGGCACGCCGCGAGCATCACCCTCGGACGCGAAGGCGTCCTGCAGGGTGCGAAGTCCTACCTCATGCAGGACGAGGACGGCCAGACCATCGAGAGCCACAGCATCTCCGCCGGGCTCGACTACCCGAGCGTCGGGCCGGAGCACGCGTACCTGGCGTCGATCGGCCGTGCGAAGTACGCGCCGATCACCGACACCGAGGCGATGGAGGCGTTCCGTCTGCTCAGCCAGACCGAGGGCATCATCCCCGCGATCGAGTCGTCGCACGCCCTGGCGGGTGCGATCAAGCTCGGCAAGGAGCTCGGCCCCGAGGGCGTCGTGCTCGTGAACCTGTCCGGCCGTGGTGACAAGGACGTCGCGTCCGCCAGTCGCTACTTCGGCATCCTCGACGAGAACGCGGTGCAGCTGTGACCACGAACCAGACCGTCGCCACGACGATCGACACCGCCAACGCCGAGCGTGCCGGTGCCGTCGTCGGCTACCTGCCCGCCGGCTACCCCGACGTGCAGACCAGTGTCGACGCCGCCGTCGCCCTCGCCGAGAACGGCGTGGACGTCATCGAGCTCGGCCTGCCGTACTCCGACCCCGTCATGGACGGCCCCGTCATTCAGCGTGCGGCGGAGGAGAGCCTGGCGAACGGCTTCCGGGTCGCGCAGGTCTTCGACGCCGTGCACCAGATCACCGAGCGCGCGGACGTGCCGGTGCTCGTGATGACGTACTGGAACCCGGTGCTCCGCTACGGCGTGGACCGGTTCGCCGACGACCTCGTCGCCGCGGGTGCCGCCGGCCTCATCACGCCCGACCTGATCCCCGACGAGGCCACCGAGTGGATGTCGTCGTCGGAGCGGACCGGACTCGACCGTGTGTTCCTCGCGGCACCGTCCTCCTCCGACGCCCGGATGCAGCAGGCGGTGGCGGCGAGCCGCGGCTTCGTCTACGCCGTGTCGACGATGGGCGTCACCGGAGCGCGCGCCGGCGTCGACGTCGCTGCGCGCACCGTGGTCTCCCGACTCCGCGACGCCGGCGTCGCACGGACCTGCGTCGGGCTCGGCATCTCGACCGCCGAGCAGGTCGCCGAGGTGCTCGAGTACGCGGACGGTGCGATCGTCGGCTCGGCGTTCGTCCGGGCTCTGGCCGACCTCGGCGTGCAGGGGGTCGCCGACCGCGCCGCCGACCTCACCACCGGCGCCCGCCGCTCCTAGTCCAGTTCCTGGCGGGCCCACG
Organism: Curtobacterium sp. PvP017; assembly: GCF_054060195.1. Taxonomy (NCBI): domain Bacteria; kingdom Bacillati; phylum Actinomycetota; class Actinomycetes; order Micrococcales; family Microbacteriaceae; genus Curtobacterium; species Curtobacterium sp. PvP017. The sequence goes on along the minus strand of NZ_JBSSCY010000004.1, from coordinate 61,288 downwards.
ACCCGCGCTACAGTGAGCGGGGCCGACGACACGTCGACACCGCGCCCCGTCAGTTCCGAAAGGCGACCGTTCCTCCATGCCCCTCCTGAGCATCCCGAGCCCGAGCACCGCCTGGCAGTACTTCGACCTGACCGCCTGGCTGCGCGACGCGTTCGGTTGGTCGCTGCCGCTCGACTTCCGCATCCACGCCTACGCGATCTGCATCCTGCTCGGGATCGTCGCTGCGGTGCTGCTCGCCAACCGCCGCCTCAACGCACGCGGGGTGGAGCGCTGGATCATCATCGACATCGCGATCTGGGCGGTGCCCGCCGGGATCATCGGTGGTCGGCTCTTCCACGTGTTCACGCACGTGTCCGACTACTTCGGCCCCGGCATCGACCCGCTGTCGTTCCTGTACATCTGGGAGGGCGGGCTCGCCATCTTCGGTGCCCTGATCCTCGGTTCCGTCGGTGCGTGGATCGGCTGCCGACAGGTCGGTCTGCGGTTCACGTCCTTCATCGACGCGGTCGTGCCCGGGGTGCTGCTGGCGCAGGCGTTCGGCCGGCTCGGCAACTACTTCAACCACGAGCTCTTCGGCATGCCGACCAGCCTGCCCTGGGGCCTGCAGATCGAGTCGACGAACGCCGCGTTCCCGAAGGGCCTGCCCGAGGGCACGCTGTTCCACCCGACGTTCCTGTACGAGATCATCTGGAACGTCCTGGGCGTCGTCGTCATCCTGCTGCTCGACCGCAAGTTCACGCTGCAGTGGGGCAAGGTCCTCGCCCTGTACCTGATCTGGTACGGGGTCGGCCGGTCGTTCCTCGAGTCGATCCGCGTCGACACCAGCGAGACGTTCGCGGGCATCCGCACGAACGTCTGGATGTCGTTCGCCGCCATCCTGCTCGGCATCGTCATCTTCATCGTGCAGACCCGACGGCACACCGGCAAGGAGCCGAGCCCGTACCTGCCCGGTCGCGAGCCGCGTCCGAAGTCCGATGTAGACTCCGACGACACCTTCTCGGAGCACGAGGGCGACGACGACGACCTCGTGGTCCAGGGCTCCGGAGCGGTCACGACTCCCACTGACCGCGCCTAGGAGCACCCTCCCCGCCACAAGCGGGGCACGGGCACCAGTCCCGCCCCGTCCGGGCGGAACGCACCACCGGGCCACCGCTGTCCCTGTTCCACTTCCTCGTGAGGACGGTTCCCCCATGGCGCTCCAGCCACTCCAGCCCTCGGCACCGAAGCACCTCGTGCCGGCGCACCGTCGGTTCTCGGCGATCCCCGACGCCACCGGCATGTACGACCCGGCGAACGAGAAGGACGCCTGCGGTCTCGCGATGGTCGCGACACTGCGCGGGACGCCCGGCCACGACATCGTCGACGCCGCGCTCGGCGCCCTCCGCAACCTCGAGCACCGCGGTGCCGTCGGTTCGGACGCGGGCACCGGCGACGGCGCGGGCATCCTGTGCCAGGTGCCGGACGAGTTCCTGCGCGCCGTGGTGCCGTTCGACCTGCCGGCGGCGGGGGAGTACGCGGTCGGTACCGCCTACCTGCCGAAGGACGAGGGTGACCGGCACGCGGCGAAGGGCGCCGTCGAGCGGCTCGCACGCGAAGAAGGCCTCAAGGTCCTCGGCTGGCGTGAGGTCCCGGTGCGCCCCGACGTGCTCGGCACCCTGGCCCGTGCCGCCATGCCCGCGTTCGAGCAGCTGTTCGTCGCCTCGGTGCGGCACGACGTGCACGGCGCGTCGTGGAGCGGCATCGCCCTGGACCGCCAGACCTTCCGTCTCCGCAAGCGCGCCGAGCACGCGAACGACCTGTACTTCATGTCGCTGTCGAGCCGCACCATGGTCTACAAGGGCATGGTCACGACGCTGCAGCTCGAGCCGTTCTACCCGGACCTCAGTGACGAGCGCTTCGCGTCGAAGCTCGCGATCGTGCACTCGCGCTACTCCACCAACACCTTCCCGTCGTGGCCGCTCGCCCAGCCGTTCCGGACGATCGCGCACAACGGCGAGATCAACACGGTGCGCGGGAACCGCAACTGGATGCGCGCGCGGCAGTCCCAGCTCGAGAGCGAACTGCTCGGCGACATGGCTCCGCTGCTGCCGATCGTGAGCCCCGGTGCGAGCGACTCGGCGTCGTTCGACGAGGTCCTCGAGCTCCTCACCCTGACCGGCCGGACGTTGCCGCACGCGGTGTCGATGATGGTGCCGGAGGCCTGGGAGAACCAGGTCGGGATGGACCCGGAGCTCCGCGCGTTCTACGAGTACCACTCGATGCTCATGGAGCCGTGGGACGGTCCGGCCGCCATCACGTTCACCGACGGTTCGCTCGTCGGCGCGACGCTCGACCGCAACGGGCTGCGCCCCGGACGCTTCCTCGTCACCGACGACGGCCTCATCGTCATGGGGTCCGAGACCGGTGTCATCGACGTGCCCGCCGCGAAGGTCGTCCGCAAGGGGCGTCTGCGCCCCGGCCGGATGTTCCTGGTGGACACCGAGGCCGGCCGCATCATCGAGGACGACGAGGTCAAGCAGGGTCTGGCGTCGTCCGGCCCGTGGGGCGAGTGGCTCGACGAGGGCCGCATCAACCTGAACGACCTGCCCGACCGTGAGCACATCGTGCACACCCCGGCATCGGTCACCCGTCGGCAGCGTGCGTTCGGGTACACCGAAGAAGAGGTCCGCATCCTGCTCCGCCCGATGGCGCAGGTCGGCGCGGAACCGCTCGGCGCGATGGGCTCCGACACCCCGATCGCCGTGCTCTCCCAGCGGCCGCGGCTGCTGTTCGACTACTTCACGCAGCAGTTCGCGCAGGTGACGAACCCGCCGCTCGACTCGATCCGCGAGCAGGTCATCACCTCGATGGGCATGGGCCTCGGCCCGGAGCGCAACCTCCTGTCGGCCGGGCCCGAGCACGCGAAGCAGATCACGCTCGACTTCCCGGTGATCGACAACGACCAGCTCGCCAAGGTGCAGCACTTCGAGACCGAGTCGGGTCGGCACCTGACCGTCACGATCAAGGGCCTGTACCGCGTCGACGCCGGCAAGAAGGCGATGCAGAAGCGCATCGCCGCGGTGTGCGACGAGGTCGACGCCGCGATCGAGTCGGGCAAGCAGTTCATCGTGCTGTCCGACCGCGACGGCAACGCCGAGCAGGCGCCCGTGCCGAGCCTGTTGCTCCTCGCCGCCGTGCACCACCACCTGATCCGCACCGAGCAGCGCATGAAGGTCGGGCTGATCGTCGAGGCCGGCGACGTGCGCGAGGTCCACCACGTGGCCACGCTCATCGGGTACGGCGCCTCTGCCATCAACCCGTACCTCGCGATGGAGACCTGCGAGAACCTGGTCCGGGCCGGCATGATCACGGGGATCACCCCGGAGCAGGCCGTCAAGAACGTGATCAAGGCGCTCGGCAAGGGCGTCCTCAAGATCATGTCGAAGATGGGCATCTCGACCGTGTCGAGCTACGCCGGTGCGCAGGCGTTCGAAGCAGTCGGGCTCAGCCAGGAGTTCGTCGACAAGTACTTCACCGGCACGTCGTCGATCCTCGGCGGCGTCGACATCGACGTGATCGCGAAGGAGAACGCCGAGCGGCACGCCCAGGCGTACCCGCAGGACGGTGCGGTGCTCTCGCACGAGCGGCTGCAGACCGGCGGCGAGTACCAGTGGCGTCGTGAGGGACCCCCGCACCTGTTCAACCCGGACACCGTCTTCCGGCTGCAGCACGCCACCCGTGCGCGCCGCTACGACATCTTCCGCGAGTACTCGAGCGCCGTGGACGACCAGTCCGAGGAGCTCATGACGCTCCGTGGGCTGTTCCGGTTCAAGCACGGGCTCCGCAAGCCCGTCGCGCTCGACGAGGTCGAGTCGATCGAGTCCATCGTCAAGCGCTTCAACACCGGCGCGATGTCGTACGGCTCCATCTCGAAGGAAGCCCACGAGACCCTCGCCATCGCGATGAACCGTCTCGGTGGTCGCTCGAACACGGGCGAGGGCGGCGAGGACGTCGACCGGCTGCTCGACCCCGAGCGCCGCAGCGCGATCAAGCAGGTCGCCTCCGGACGGTTCGGCGTGACGAGCATGTACCTCACCCACGCCACCGACATCCAGCTGAAGATGGCGCAGGGTGCGAAGCCGGGCGAGGGCGGCCAGCTGCCCCCGCAGAAGGTGTACCCGTGGGTCGCCCGCACCCGGCACGCCACGGCCGGCGTCGGCCTCATCTCGCCGCCGCCGCACCACGACATCTACTCGATCGAGGACCTCAAGCAGCTGATCTTCGACGTGAAGCGCGCCAACCCGGCCGCTCGTGTGCACGTCAAGCTCGTGAGCCAGTCCGGCATCGGTGCGGTCGCGGCCGGCGTGACGAAGGCCCTGGCCGACGTCGTGCTCGTGTCCGGCCACGACGGTGGAACGGGCGCGTCCCCGCTCAACTCGCTCAAGCACGCCGGCACCCCGTGGGAGATCGGTCTCGCCGAGACGCAGCAGACGCTCATGCTCAACGGCATGCGCGACCGCGTCGTCGTGCAGGTCGACGGTCAGATGAAGACCGGGCGCGACGTCGTCGTGGCGGCGCTCCTCGGCGCCGAGGAGTACGGCTTCGCCACCGCTCCGCTCGTCGTCGAGGGCTGCATCCTGATGCGGGTCTGCCACCTCGACACCTGCCCGGTGGGCGTCGCGACGCAGAACCCCGAGCTCCGCAAGCGTTTCTCCGGCAAGCCCGAGTTCGTCGTGAACTTCTTCGAGTTCATCGCGCAGGAAGTGCGGGAGCTCCTCGCCGAGCTCGGGTTCCGCACGCTCGACGAGGCGATCGGCCAGTCCGACGCGCTCGACGTCGACCGTGCCCTCGAACACTGGAAGGCGTCCGGGCTGGACCTCGCCCCGGTGCTCGCGGGCCCGCACTTCGATGCCGCCGAGCCGCGTCGCCACCAGCGCGAGCAGGACCACGAGCTCGAGCACCACTTCGACGTGGGCCTGATCCAGCAGACCGCCGACGTGCTCGACCACGGCGGCTCGATCGCCCTCGACCTGCCCATCCGCAACACCGAACGCGCGGTCGGCACGATGCTCGGCCACGAGGTCACGAAGCGCTACGGCGAGCACGGGCTGCCCAGCGGCTCGATCGACGTCACGCTGCGTGGTTCGGCCGGACAGTCGCTCGGCGCGTTCATGCCGGCCGGCATCACGCTGCGACTCGTCGGCGACAGCAACGACTACGTCGGCAAGGGCCTGTCCGGCGGTGAGATCATCGTGCGCCCCGACGCCGGTTCCGGCTTCGACCCGGCGCAGAACGTCATCGCCGGCAACGTGATCGGCTACGGCGCGACCCAGGGGAGCATGTTCATCCGCGGCATCGTGGGCGAGCGGTTCCTGGTGCGCAACTCGGGTGCGACCGCCGTGGTCGAGGGTGTGGGCGACCACGCGCTCGAGTACATGACCGGCGGCCTCGCCCTCATCCTGGGCGAGACCGGCCGCAACCTCGGCGCCGGCATGTCCGGCGGCACCGCGTACGTCCGTGGTCTGCGCGAGGAGCACGTCAACACCGACGCGCTCGCGACCGGCGAGCTGCGACTCGAGGCACTGGACAGCGCCGACGTCGAGATCGTCACCGACCTGCTCACCCGGCACGCCGAGGAGACCGGTTCGACGCTGGCATCCGACCTGCTCGAGTCCGGCGACCTGAGCGACTTCGTCAAGGTGCTGCCGCGGGACTACGCAGCGGTGCTCGAGACCCGCCAACGCGCCGTCGACGAGGGGCTCGACCCCGACGGCGACATCGTGTGGAACCGAATCATGGAGGTGACCGGTGGCTGACCGTCACGCACGTCTGGAACCGGCAGCGCCCAACACGACCTCGGAGGTGACCGGTGGCTGACCCCAAGGGATTCCTCAAGGTCCAGGAACGCGAACTCCCGGCACGGCGACCCGTGCCCGTCCGGCTCATGGACTGGAAAGAGGTCTACGAGCAGCAAGAGTCCGGCGCCCTCAAGCGCCAGGCCGGCCGCTGCATGGACTGCGGCGTGCCGTTCTGCCACCAGGGCTGCCCCCTCGGCAACCTGATCCCGGAGTGGAACGACCTCACCTGGCGCGGTGAGGGCCGGCAGGCCATCGAGCGGCTGCACGCGACGAACAACTTCCCGGAGTTCACGGGCCGGCTCTGCCCCGCCCCGTGCGAGTCCTCGTGCGTGCTCGGCATCAACCAGCCGCCGGTGACGATCAAGCAGGTCGAGGTCTCGATCATCGACGACGCGTTCCAGAACGGTTGGGTCACCCCCCACCCGCCGGAGCGTCTGACGGGCAAGACCGTCGCCGTCGTGGGGTCCGGCCCCGCCGGGCTCGCCGCCGCGCAGCAGCTCACGCGCGCCGGGCACACCGTCGCCGTGTACGAGCGCGACGACCGCATCGGCGGGCTGCTCCGTTACGGGATCCCCGACTTCAAGATGGAGAAGCGCCAGATCGACGCGCGCCTCTCCCAGATGCAGGCCGAGGGCACCCGCTTCCGTGCGGGCGTCGAGATCGGCCGTGACATCACCTGGGACGACCTGAAGTCGCGCTACGACGCGGTCGTGGTGGCCACCGGCGCCACGGTGCCGCGTGACCTGCCGATCCCGGGGCGCGACCTCGAGGGCGTGCACTTCGCGATGGACTACCTCGTCCAGCAGAACAAGGCCAACGCCGGCACCCGGGTCGACAACCAGCTGACCGCCGAGGGCAGGCACGTCGTCGTCATCGGCGGCGGCGACACCGGGGCGGACTGCATCGGCACCGCACACCGGCAGGGCGCGCTGAGCGTGACGAACCTGGCGATCGGCAAGCAGCCGCCGCTGGAGCGTCCGTCCGAGCAGCCGTGGCCGATGTTCCCGACCGTGTTCGAGGTCACGAGCGCCCACGAGGAGGGCGGCGAGCGGCACTTCCTCGCCTCGACCGTCGAGTTCCTGGCGAACGAGGCCGGCGAGGTCCGTGCTCTCCGTGTCGCCGAGACCGAGTACCTCGACGGCCGTCGCGTGCCGAAGGCCGGCTCCGAGCGCGAGATCCCCGCAGACCTCGTCCTCGTCGCGATGGGCTTCACCGGTCCCGAGGCGGACACGATCGAACCGCAGCTCGGGCTGCCGACCACGGTGTCCGGTGCGCTCGACCGCCGCGCTGACTACACGACGAACGAGGCGGGCGTGTTCGTCGCCGGCGACGCCGGCCGCGGGCAGTCCCTGATCGTCTGGGCGATCGCCGAGGGGCGAGCTGCGGCGGCGAAGGTGGACGAGTACCTCGAGGGCTCGACGATCCTGCCCGCGCCGGTGAAGGCGACGGACCGCGCGATCTCGATCTCGTGACCGAGGGGCCACCCGCACTCGATAAGGTGCTGGTGGCCTCGCTTCGTTCCGCGCGGCCCCACAGCGCGGAAACCCAAGCACCATCCACCACCACGAAGGAATCCATTGAGACGCGCAAAGATCGTTTCGACGCTCGGACCGGCAACGTCGGACTACGAGACCGTCAAGGAGATCATCGAAGCGGGCGTCGACGTCGCCCGACTCAACCTCAGCCACGGTGACTACAGCGTCCACGAGGCCAACTACGTGAACGTCCGTCGCGCGGCCGAGGAACTCGGCAAGCCCGTCGCGATCCTCGTCGACCTGCAGGGTCCGAAGATCCGTCTGGCCAAGTTCGCCGACGGCCCGCACGACCTCGCGGTCGGCGACGTGTTCACCATCACGACCGAGGACGTCCCCGGCTCCAAGGAGATCTGCGGCACGACGTTCAAGGGCCTGCCCCAGGACGTCAAGCCCGGCGACCCGCTGCTCATCGACGACGGTCGCGTCCGCCTGCGCGTGCTCGACACCGACGGCGTCCGCGTCCGCACCGAGGTCGTCGTCGGCGGCACGGTGTCGAACAACAAGGGCATCAACCTGCCCGGCGTCGCCGTCAACGTCCCCGCACTGAGCGAGAAGGACGAGGCCGACCTCCGGTGGGCGATCCGTCAGGGCGCCGACCTCATCGCGCTGTCGTTCGTGCGCAACGCCGCCGACGTCGACCGTGCCCACGAGATCATGGACGAGGAGGGCAAGCGCCTGCCCGTCATCGCCAAGGTCGAGAAGCCGCAGGCCGTCGACGCGCTTGAGGAGATCATCGACGCCTTCGACAGCATCATGGTCGCCCGCGGTGACCTCGGCGTCGAGCTGCCGCTCGAGGCCGTCCCGATCGTGCAGAAGCGCGCCGTGGAGCTGTCCCGCCGCATGGCGAAGCCGGTCATCGTCGCGACGCAGATGCTCGAGTCGATGATCTCGTCGCCGATCCCGACGCGCGCGGAGACCTCCGACGTCGCGAACGCCGTGCTCGACGGCGCGGACGCCGTCATGCTCTCGGGCGAGACGAGCGTCGGTGAGTACCCGGTGCAGACGGTCCGCACGATGGCCCGCATCGTCGAGTCGACCGAGGACCACGGCCTCGAGCGCATCGCGCCGCTCGGCACCAAGCCGCGCACCCTCGGCGGTGCGATCACGCTCGCCGCGGTCGAGATCGCGGAGTTCACCGAGGCCTCGTACCTCTGCGTGTTCACCGAGTCCGGCGACTCCGCGCGACGCATGTCGCGTCTGCGCCACGGCCTGCCGATCATCGCCTTCACCCCGAACGAGGCCACGCGTCGCCGCATGGCGCTCACCTGGGGTGTCCGGTCGTTCCTCGTCGAGCGCAAGACCCACACCGACGAGCTCTTCTCGCAGGTGGACGACGTCCTGCTCGAGAACGGCCTGGCCGCCCCCGGCGACCGCGTCATCGTGACGGCCGGTTCCCCTCCCGGGATCGAGGGCTCGACGAACGACCTGCGCGTGCACCGGGTGGGCGACGCCCACGCCGAGGCCGCTCCGGCCTACGTGCGGGACTGATCCGCAGGATCCCGACGCCGATAGGGCGCGCACGGGAGGCCCGGCGCACGAACACGCGTCGCCTCCGGTCCGCGCCCTGTCGCGTCCCGCTCGGACGCCGGACGCTGGGCGCTGGACGCGCCGCGGCTGCGCCCCGCCGTGGTCGTCGCGCCCCCGCACACCGGGGCGCGACGGCGTCCGCGGGGCGCGACAGCCCGGCCCGACACCCGGTTCCCGCGCGTCCCGCCGCCGACGTACCCGTGGTGCGCCCCGTCGTGGTCGTCGCGCCCCCGCACACCGGGGCGCGACGGCGTCTGCGGGGCGCGGCTGTGGGGCTCCCGACGCGTCGACGCTCGGGGCGCGCTCGGTGGGGTGGAGCCGGGGCGCGACCGGACCGCCGTGCGGGCAGGATGGGCGGGGTGAGCCTCCAGGACGACACCGCCTCCGCATCCACGGCGCCGCGCGCCGACGTCCGCCGCTGGCGCCGCTACCTGGCCGACGAGCGTGCGGAGGCGGCGGTCTACCGCAACCTCGCCGCGCGGCGGTCCGGCGAGGAACGCGAGATCCTCGCGGCGCTGGCCGAGGCCGAGGGACGGCACGAGCAGCACTGGCTCGACCTGCTCGGCGACGACGTCGGGCGTCCGCAGCGCGGCAGCCTGCGCACCCGCGTCCTCGCGACGCTGGCGAAGCGGTTCGGGTCGGTCTTCGTCCTCGCGTTGATGCAGCACGCCGAGGACCGCTCGCCGTACGCCGACGACGACGACGCGACCGCGAGCATGGCGGCCGACGAGCGCATCCACGGCGAGGTCGTCCGCGGGCTGGCGAACCGCGGCCGCATGCGGCTGTCGGGCACGTTCCGCGCGGCGGTCTTCGGCGCCAACGACGGACTCGTGTCGAACCTGGCGCTCATCATCGGCATCAGCGCCTCGGGTGCGGACCGGCACTTCGTCCTGCTGAGCGGCATCGCCGGTCTGCTCGCCGGCGCCCTCTCGATGGGAGCGGGGGAGTACGTCTCGGTCCGGTCGCAGCGCGAACTGCTCGAGGCGTCCGCACCGCACCCCGAGGCCGGACGTGCCGTGGCGGACCTCGATGTCGACGCGAACGAGCTGGCCCTGGTGTACCGGGCCCGTGGCATGTCCGAGGCCGAGGCGACCGAGCACGCTGCCCATGTGCTGTCCGGCATCGGCGAGCGTCGTCCGGCGACCGGCCCGGTGCCCGTCGCCGACGACCACGAGGCGGTCGGGAACGGCCTGAGCGCCGCGGTGTCGAGCTTCCTGTTCTTCGCCTCGGGCGCGATCATCCCGGTGCTGCCGTTCCTGTTCGGCATGCAGGGGTGGGCGGCCATCGCGGTGGCCGGCACGCTCGTCGGGCTCGCGCTGCTCGGCACCGGAGCGGTCGTCGGGGTCCTCAGCGGGGCGTCGCCGGGCAAGCGGGCGTTCCGGCAGCTCGCGATCGGGTTCGGTGCCGCGGTGGTGACCTACGCGCTCGGACTGTTGTTCGGGACGGGTGCCGCCTAGCGGCGGAGGGCGGCGCGTGGGGGCAGCAGCAGCAGGGCCGCGGCGCCGACGACGATGAGTGCGATGCCCGCGAACACCATGAAGACCGTGAGCGCGAGGCCCGGCGCGACGAGCACGACCACACCGCCGAGGATCGAGAGCACCCCGCTCACCAGGGTCGGCACCCGGGACGACCCCGGGTGGCCGACGAAGCCGCCGACGATCGAGACGATGCCCTCGATGACGAAGCCGACCCCGGCGAGCACGGCGTACACGACGAGGGGGATCGCGGGATCGAGCAGCGCCACCAGGCCGGCGACCGCGACGAGCGCACCCACCACGCCGGACGTCCACCGCCAGACCGTCGGCGTCCCGTGTCCCCGCACCGACGCCACGACCCGCAGGGCGCCAGCGACGACGAGGTAGACGCCGAACAGCAGTGCGACGACGACGAGCGACGGCCGCGGCCACGCGATGGCGACGATCCCCAGGGCGATCGCGACGACCGCGGTGACGACGACGAACACCCGGAACGTGCGGACGGCACGAGAATCCACGGACACTCCTCCTGATCGGACCGCTGGAGTCCCGAACGCTACCCGGCCGACGGCGAGCCGGTGCAACCGGATGCAACCCCCGCCGACGTACCGTGCGGGCAGGCACGCGATCCGAACGTGCCCCGACAGCGTCGTCGAAAGGCCACCACCATGACCATCGCACCATCGCCCACCACCTACGCGGCACCCGGTGAACCGGGCTCCCTCGTCCAGTACCGGTCGCGGTACGACCACTTCATCGGCGGCGAGTACGTCCCCTCGGCGAGTGGGCAGTACTTCGAGAACCCGACCCCCGTCACCGGCAAGGTCTTCACCGAGGTCGCCCGCGGGGACTCCACCGACGTGGACCGCGCGGTGGCAGCGGGCTGGAAGGCGTTCCCGAGCTGGGGGAGGACGAGCGCCGCCGAGCGCGCGGTCATCCTCAACAAGATCGCCGACCGGATGGAGGAGCACCTCGAGATGCTCGCCGTCGCCGAGACGTGGGAGAACGGCAAGCCGATCCGCGAGACGCTCGGTGCCGACATCCCGCTCGCGATCGACCACTTCCGCTACTTCGCCGGGGCGATCCGCGCGCAGGAGGGCTCGGCCGGCGAGATCGACCACGACACCGTGGCGTACCACTTCCACGAGCCCCTCGGCGTGGTCGGGCAGATCATCCCCTGGAACTTCCCGATCCTGATGGCCGTGTGGAAGCTCGCACCCGCCCTGGCAGCGGGCAACTGCGTCGTGCTGAAGCCCGCCGAGCAGACCCCGGCCTCGATCCACGTGCTCGTCGAGCTCATCCGCGATCTGCTGCCCGCCGGCGTCCTCAACGTCGTGAACGGGTTCGGCATCGAGGTCGGTGCGCCGCTCGCCCAGCACCCGGACATCCGGAAGATCGCGTTCACCGGCGAGACCACCACCGGCCGCTTGATCATGCAGTACGCCTCGCAGAGCCTCATCCCGGTGACGCTCGAGCTCGGCGGCAAGAGCCCGAACGTGTTCTTCCCGGACGTCGCCGCCGAGAAGGACTCGTTCTACGACAAGGCGCTCGAGGGCTTCACCTTCTTCAACCTCAACCAGGGCGAGGTCTGCACCTGCCCGTCCCGGGCGCTCGTGGCGAAGGAGATCTACGACGGGTTCGTCGCCGACGGCCTCGACCGGGTGCGCGCCGTCAAGCAGGGGCACCCGCTCGACCTCTCCACGATGATCGGCGCGCAGGCGTCGAACGACCAGCTCGAGAAGATCCTGAGCTACATCGACATCGGCAAGCAGGAGGGCGCGAAGCTGCTCACCGGCGGGGAACGCGCGGACCTCGGCGGTGAGCTGTCCGGCGGGTACTACGTCACGCCGACGGTGTTCGAGGGCGTCAACTCGATGCGGATCTTCCAGGAGGAGATCTTCGGTCCGGTCCTCGCGCTGACCTCCTTCAGCGGGTACGACGACGCGATCGCCATGGCCAACGACACCCTGTACGGACTCGGCGCCGGGGTGTGGAGTCGCGAGGCCACGACCCTGTACCGGGCCGGTCGGGACATCCAGGCCGGACGGGTGTGGTCGAACACGTACCACCAGTACCCCGCGGGTGCGGCGTTCGGCGGGTACAAGCAGTCCGGCATCGGGCGGGAGAACCACAAGATGATGCTCGACCACTACCAGCAGACGAAGAACCTGCTCGTGTCCTACGCGGACGGTCCGATGGGCTTCTTCTGATGTCCGACACCGCACGCGTGGCGGTCACGCCGGCGGCGGGGGAGTTGCTGCGCACCCTCGCCGCCCGGCACGGCCCCCTGATGTTCCACCAGTCGGGCGGCTGCTGCGACGGATCGAGCCCGATGTGCTACCCGGTCGGCATGTTCCAGACCGGTTCCGGCGACGTGTTGTTGGGGGCGCTCCAGGTGGACGGCATCGACCCCGTCGAGGTCTACATGTCGGTGTCGCAGTTCGAGTACTGGAAGTACACGCACCTCACCATCGACGTCGTCGACGGGCGCGGCGGCGGGTTCTCGGTGGAGAGCCCCGAGGGCAAGCGGTTCCTGACCCGGTCGCGGATGTTCGACGACGCCGAGTTGGCGGATCTCGGCCTGGTCCCGGTCGCACACCGGACGTAGGCTGGCCGAACTCGTCGCGACGGTGCGGCGGGTGGGGTCGATCGGAGGACGCATGCGCGCACCCGACCGGCTCCGCCCGCTCGTGGCCGCGTCCTGGCGGCGGTCCGCGGCGGTCGACCCGGACGCGGTCCCCGCACTTGCCCTCGGCGACGACGAGCTCGACGCCGCCCGCCGTGACGGCCCCCTGGCCACCCTGCTGCCCGTCGTCCGGCACCTCCTGCTCGACGACACCCGCTCCGCCGGCTGCGTCCTGGCGGTCGGGGACGCCTCCGGCCGGCTCGTGTGGGTCGACGGCGCGCGGACGGCCCGACGAGCGGCAGAGGACATGGGCTTCGTCCCCGGGGCCGACTGGGCCGAGGACCGCGTCGGCACGAGCGCACCCGGCACCGCCCTGCGGCTCGACCGGCCGGTGCAGATCCGGTCCGACGAGCACTACGCCAACGCCGTGAAGCCGTGGTCGTGCACCGCCGTCCCCGTGCACGACGCCCACGGGACCACCGTCGGTGTGCTCGACCTGACGGGCGACGACCGGGCGGTCGAACGGCACACCCTCTCGCTCCTCGCCGCGACGGTCGCCGCCGCCGAGGCGCGGCTCGCCCTCGCCGCGAGCAGGGTCCCCGGACCCGCCGTGCCGACGCCGGCCGCGCCCGGCGCGGAACTGACGGTCCTCGGCACCGACACCGCCGTCCTGCGCATCCGCGACCGCCGGGTGCAGCTGTCCGCGCGGCACTCCGAGCTCCTGGTCGTCCTCGCCGCCCACCCCGACGGGTTGGCGGCAGCCGACCTCGCGCAGGCCGTGTACGGCGACGCCGGTGCCGTCGTGACGCTGCGCGCCGAGGTGGTGCGGCTCCGACGGGTCCTCGCGGAGCACGCGTCGGGCGTGACCGTGACGTCGCGTCCGTACCGGGTGACCGGGATGGCGACCGACGTCGACACCGTGCTGTCCGCGCTCGACCGCGGGGCGCGCCTCCAGGCCGTCGACCGGTACACCGGGCCGGTCCTGCCGGGGTCGGCTGCGCCGGGGGTGGACGCCGTGCGCGACCTGGTGCGCGGTCGGTTCCGCGAGTCGGTCGTCGCGGACGGCAGTGTCGAGGCGCTGCTCGCGTGGGCGCGGACGCCCGACGGGGCAGCGGACGGCCGCGTGCTCCGCGCGCTGCTCGCGGTCCTGCCGCGGCGGTCGCCGCGGCGGGCTGGTCTCGTGGCGGCGATCGAGGCGCTCGAGGGTCCCTGAGTCGGTCGGGACGACCCGGCCTGGAGGCGCGCCCCGCGCGGTCGAGATCGCCGACGGCGCGCGCCTCCCGGCCTGGTGATCAGGAACCGGAGGTCGGCGCCGGCGCGGTGGTCGCGTCGGGAGCCGGTGGGGTGGGCGTCGTGCCCGTGCCCTTCGCACCGTCCTCCGGCGGGGTGGGCGCCGTGGCCTTCGCGCCGTCCTCCGGCGGGGTCGGGGCCTTCCCCTCGTGGCCCTTCGGCGGCGCGGGCACGGTCGCGGGATCGCCGGCCGTCGGCAGTGCCGGGCAGCCGGGCGCCGTCGCGGGGCCGCCCTCGAGCGGTGCGGGCACCGTCGCGGTGTCGCCGTCCGACGGAACCGGGGCCGGTGTGGTCGCGCTGGTCGGCGCACCAGTCGGGGCGCTCGGCGCCGGGGTGGTCGTCGCGGCGTTCGCCGTGGCGATGCCGAACCCGCCGAGCACCAGGACCGCGGCCGCGGCCGTGCCGATCCCGACCCGTCGCAGGAGCGCGCCGCGTCGCGGGGTGGTGGTGGTCGAGTCGTCTCGTTCGTCGAACATGGTGGTTCCGTTCCGTGACCGGGCAGATCCGGGTGATCCGCCGCTGGAGACGACGCTCGAGTCCGAATCTGAAGCATGCCTGAAGCACAGGGGTTCTCCAGCGTCCTCCATGCTCGGTGGCTGCCGGAGCGCCCTACGGTGTCCGCCGTGCCCGTTCCCGCTCGAATCCTGGTCGTCGACGACGACGACTCCATCCGGACCTCCGTCGCGACGACCCTGCGTGCCGAGGGCTTCACCGTCGCCGAGGCCTCCGACGGACGCGACCTCGTCGAGGACCTCCGCCGCGCCGCACCCGACCTCGTCCTGCTGGACTGGATGCTGCCCGGGCCGAGCGGCATCGTGCTCGCCGGGCGGGTGCGCTCCACCTCGGACGCCGCCGTCGTGATGATGACCGCGCGGGACGAGCTCGACGAGCGGTTGCGCGGCTTCGCCGAGGGCGCCGACGACTACGTGGTGAAGCCGTTCGCGATGGCCGAGCTGGTGGCGCGGGTGACGGCGGTGCTCCGGCGGCGCGGGCGGATCCCGTCGGTCGTCGAGGTCGGCGACCTCGTCCTCGACCCGGACGCCGCCACCGCCCGGCGTGCCGGGGTCCTGCTCGACCTCACCGCGACGGAGTTCCGCCTGCTGCGGTTCCTCGCCGAGAGCCGGGGTCGCACCGTGTCGAAGGGGCAGATCACGACGCAGGTGTGGGGCTACGACGACGTCGCGGCGAACGTCGTCGAGGTCCACCTCAGCGCCCTCCGACGGAAGATGGAGGCGCACGGGCCGCGGCTCGTGCACACCGTCCGCGGCATCGGGTACCGGCTGAGCGACGAGCGGACGGCGGCGTGACGGGCGAGAGCGGCCCGCTCCGGACGACCTCGTTGCGGCTGCGCACGGTCGTCGCGATCGTGGTCCTGCTCGCGGTCCTGCTGGCCGGACTGGCGGTCGCCGTCGAGGTGCTGCTCGGCATCCGGCTGCGCGCCCAGGCCGAGGACCGGCTCCGCGACCGGGCATCGGCCGCCGCCGCACTCGTCGGGACCGTCGACGCCGAGGACCTCGCCGACCGGCTCTCCGCGCAGGGGCTGTCGGTGCGCATCGTCGGGCCGGACGGCGGGGCCGTCGAGGCCGGTCCGACGCCGGACCAGCTGCGGACGGGCCCGCCGGATCCAGGCGGCCTGCCGGCGACCGTACCGCGCGGCAGCGGACTCGTCGGTGGGACCGCGCCCACGGCCGCGGCCACGCCGACGACCACCGCGGACGGCGCCACGATCTCGTCGTCGACCGTGCGCGAGGGCGACGGGGTGCTCACCCTCGTGAGCCGGCTCGACGACGGCACCCGCATCACGCTGACCGTCGGCACCCGCGACGTGCAGGACACCCTGGTGCAGCTCGGCTGGGTGATGGGCGGTGCCTCCGCGGCGTTCCTCGGGGTCGCCGTCCTCGGTGTGGTGCTCGTCGTCCGTCGGTCCCTGCGGCCGCTCGACGAGATGGCGACGACCGCGCGGTCGATCGCGGGCGGCGACCGCGGCCGGCGACTCCGACCCTCGCGGCAGGACACCGAGATCGGTCGCGTCGCCGTCGCCATGGACGAGATGCTCGACGCCGTCGAGGGCGCGGAGCGCGAGGCCGTCGCCGCGGAGGCACGGGTCCGCTCGTTCCTCTCCGACGCCGCGCACGAGCTGCGCACCCCGGTCGCCGGGGTCCGTGCGGCGGCCGACACGCTCGTGCGCGGCGGCGGCGACGTCGCCACGCGCGAGGTGCTCGCCGTGCACGTCGTCCGCCAGGCAGACCGCGCCGCGCGGCTCATCGAGGACATGCTCACGATGGCCCGGCTCGACCGGGGGATCGAACTCGACCGACGACCGGTGGACCTCGGCGCCGTCCTCGTGGCGGAGGGCGACCGGCTGCGGTTGCGGCTGCCGTCCGTCGCGCTCGAGGTCGTGGTGCCCGAGCGGGCCGTGTGCGCCGACGTCGACGCCGAGCGGCTCGCCCAGGTCGTCGCCAACCTCGTCGACAACGCCGCCCGCGCTGCCGGACCCGCGGGCAGGATCGTCGTCACGCTCGACGACCGAGGAACGGGCCCCGTGGTCCGGGTGGAGGACGACGGTCCGGGCATCCCGGTGCAGGACCGCGTGCGGGTCTTCGACCGACTCGTCCGGCTCGAGGCCGCTCGCGACGCCCGTTCCGGCGGGGCCGGACTGGGACTGCCGATCGCACGGGGCATCGCCGAGGCGCACGGCGGGTCCCTGCAGCACGCCGAGGACGGCGAAGGCCACGAGGTCGGCCTGCTCGGCGGTGCGGTGTTCGAGCTGCGGCTGCCGGCGGCGGTCGAGGGGCGGGGGTCCTGCTAGCCTGGAGGCCTCGCGAGTGTGGTGGAATCGGCAGACACGGGGCACTCAAAATGCTCTGCCTCACGGCGTGCGGGTTCAAGTCCCGCCACTCGTACAACGCTTATTGGCAACCTGAGCCGTGTGCTGACATGAAGCACTTCTGACGTCTAGTAGGCTTGCGGCTGTGAGTGACACAGAAGCAACTGCAACAGCACCCCGTCGCGTCGTCGTCGCCGAGGACGAGTCGCTCATCCGCCTCGACATCGTCGAGATCCTCCGCGACAACGGGTTCGACGTGGTCGGTGAGGCCGGCGACGGCGAGACCGCCGTGCAGCTCGCCACCGACCTCCGTCCCGACCTCGTCGTGATGGACGTCAAGATGCCCCAGCTCGACGGCATCTCCGCAGCCGAGAAGCTGTCCAAGAACCACATCGCTCCGGTGGTCCTCCTCACGGCGTTCAGCCAGAAGGACCTCGTCGAGCGTGCCACCGAGGCCGGCGCGCTGGCCTACGTGGTCAAGCCGTTCACGCCGAACGACCTGCTCCCCGCGATCGAGATCGCCCTCTCGCGGCACCAGCAGATCATCACGCTCGAGGCCGAGGTCGCCGACCTGGTCGAGCGCTTCGAGACGCGCAAGCTCGTCGACCGCGCCAAGGGCCTGCTCAACGAGAAGATGGGCCTCACCGAGCCCGAGGCGTTCCGCTGGATCCAGAAGGCCTCGATGGACCGCCGCCTGACCATGCACGACGTCGCCAAGGCGATCATCGAGCAGCTCAGCGCCAAGAAGTAGCACCACCCGTCGCTCACACCAGCGCCGTCGGACCCCGGTCCGGCGGCGCTGCTGCGTTCCCGGACGCGTGGGGCGGTGGAGGCGACCACCTGGCAGGCTGGAGCCGTGGACGACGTGGTGATCCGGGCCTCCCGGCCTGACGACATGCCTGCGGTGGCCGACCTGCGGTGGCGGTGGAGCGTCGGCGAGGGCGGCGCCGAGCCGGCCGCGACGCCGGACGACTACCGCGCGGCGATGACGGCCTTCGCCCTGGAGCACCCGGACACGCACCGGTGCGTGGTCGCGGAGCGCGACGGCGCGGTGCTCGGCATGGCGTGGCTCGGACTCGTCGCCCGGCCGCCGACCCCGGACCGGCCGGGGCGACGCCTGACCGCCGACGTGCAGACCGTGTACGTGCACCCCGACCTGCGCGGGCTCGGTGTCGCCGGACGGCTCGTCACGGCACTGCTCGACATCGCCGACGACCTCGGCGTCGAGCGGACCTCGGTGCACTCGAGCGTCGACGGCGAGCGGCTCTACCGGCGCCTCGGCTTCGGCGATGCGCGCCTGTTGCTGCAGCGTCCGCCCGAGGACTGACGACGGTTCAGCGTGCCTCGCGGATGAGGTTGGTGATGCGGACGGTGGAGCAGCGCCGCCCCTGGTCGTCCGTGATCACGATCTCGTGCGTGGTGAGCGTGCTGCCGAGGTGGATCGCGGTGCAGACGCCGGTGACGGTGCCGGACGTGGCGCTGCGGGTGTGCGAGGCGTTCAGCTCGATGCCGACGGCGTAGCGGCCCTCGCCGGCGTGCACGTTGGCGGCCATCGAACCGAGGCTCTCGGCGAGGACGACGTAGGCGCCCCCGTGCAGCAGGCCGACCGGCTGGCGGTTGCCCTCGACCGGGATGCTGCCGACGGCACGGTCGGCCGTCATCTCGGTGATGACCATGCCCATCTTGTCGGCGAGCTCACCCATCCCACGGGCCGCGAGGCGCTCGTCGACGTTCCCGGTGATGGTGGCTTCGTCGGTCACGCGCTCGAACTCCCGTGTCGGATGGCGTCGGTAGGCTGTCCGGGTGTCGGACTCCGCAAAGCCTACCCTCATGGTCATCGACGGCCACTCGCTCGCCTTCCGGGCCTTCTACGCACTGCCGGTCGACAGTTTCGTGAACCGCGACGGGCAGCACACGAACGCCATCCACGGCTTCATCTCGATGCTGCTCATGCTCCTGCAGCGCGAGAAGCCGACCCACCTGGCGGTGGCGTTCGACATCTCCCGGTTCTCGTTCCGCACCCGTGAGTACGAGGCGTACAAGGGCACCCGCTCCGAGACCCCGGCCGAGTTCAAGGGCCAGATCCCGCTGCTGCAGCAGGCGCTCGAGGCGATGGGCATCACCACGGTGACGAAGGAGGACTACGAGGCCGACGACATCCTCGCGACCCTGTCGTCCCAGGGTGCTGCGCAGGGGTACCAGGTCTACGTGGTCTCCGGCGACCGCGACGCCATCCAGCTCGTCAACGACGACGTCACGCTGCTCTACCCGTCGGTCCGTGGCGTGTCCGAACTGACCCGGTACGACCGCGACAAGGTGTACGAGCGCTACGGCATCGAGCCGCACCAGTACCCCGACATCGCCGCCCTCGTGGGCGAGACCAGCGACAACCTGATCGGCATCGACAAGGTCGGCGAGAAGACCGCGGTCAAGTGGGTCACCCAGTACGGCTCGCTCGAGGGCGTCCTCGAGCACGCCGACGAGATCAAGGGCGTCGTCGGCAACAACCTGCGCGAGCAGCAGGACCGGGCCGTCCGGAACCGCCGGCTGAACCGCCTGGTCACGGACGTCGAGCTGCCGGTGGGCCCGGCCGACGTCGCGCTCCGGCCCCTCGACGAGACCGCCGTGCGTGAGCTGTTCGCCAAGCTGCAGTTCCGCACGCTGCTCGACCGCGTCTTCAAGGTCGCCGGCTCGGGCGAGCCGTCCGAGCAGCCGGCCGAGGGCGGGGTGACGGACGGGGCCGCGAGCCCGCCGTCGGTCAAGACCCTGATCGACGAGGAACTCGGCTACTGGCTCGAGCGGCGCAACGCGTCCGAGGCGGCGAACGGCTACGGCGTCGCCGTCGAGGTCATCGACGGCCGGCTCAGCACCATCGGCATCGCGACCCACGACGACGCCGTCCAGGTCCCGGGCGGCAGCGGCGCGAAGGACTACGAGCAGCTGTCGGCGTGGTTCGCCTCCGACGCCCCGAAGCACTTCCACGACGCCAAGGCGGCGATCAAGGCACTCGCGACCGCCGGCTTCGTGGTGAACGGCGTCGCCGGTGACGCCCGCATCACGGGGTGGCTCGCCCAGCCCGGCAAGCAGGGGCAGCCGCTGGCCGACCTCGTCTACCAGGAGCTCGGCGAAGAGCTCCCCACCGCCGACCCGAACCAGCTCGTGCCGGAGACCGACCCGGTGAACGTCGGCGTGCACGCGTGGTTCGTCCTGCGGGTCACCACGGCGCTCCGTGCCCGGCTCGACGAGTCGTCGCTCACGGTCCTCGACGACATCGAGCTCCCGCTGGTGTCGGTGCTCGCGAGCATGGAGACCATCGGCGTCGGGATCGACCGTCCGGTGCTCACGGGGCTGTCGAAGGAACTGGGGGAGCGTGCCGCCGAACTGGCGCAGCAGGCGTTCGCCGAGATCGGGCACGAGGTCAACCTCGGTTCCCCGAAGCAGCTGCAGGAAGTCCTGTTCACCGAGCTCGCGATGCCGAAGACCCGCAAGACGAAGACCGGGTTCTCGACCGATGCCGCCAGTCTGGCGGACCTGCAGGAGCAGCACCCGCACCCGTTCCTCGGCTTGCTGCTGCAGCACCGTGACGCCACCAAGCTCCGCCAGATCGTCGACACGCTCGACGCGGCGATCGTCGACGGGCGCATCCACACCCGGTACGAGCAGACGGGCAGCAGCACCGGCCGCATCTCGTCGACCGACCCGAACCTGCAGAACATCCCGGTGAAGACCGCCGTGGGGCGCCGGGTCCGGTCGGCGTTCGCCGTCGCCGAGCCCTACACGACGCTCATCACGGCCGACTACTCGCAGATCGAGATGCGGATCATGGCGCACCTGTCGGGCGACCCCGGGCTCATCCAGGCGTTCAACGAGGGCGAGGACCTGCACCGGTTCGTCGGCGCCCGGGTGTTCGGCGTCGAGCCGGCCGAGGTGTCCGCCGAGATGCGCACCAAGGTCAAGGCGATGTCGTACGGCCTGGCCTACGGGCTGAGCGCGTTCGGGTTGTCGAAGCAGCTGCGGATCGAGCAGTCCGAGGCCCGGACGCTCATGACCGAGTACTTCGCCCGGTTCGGCGCGGTGCGCGACTACCTGCGCAACGTCGTCGAGCAGGCGCGCGAGGACGGCTACACCGAGACGATCTTCGGCCGTCGCCGCCCGTTCCCGGACCTGAAGAGCCCGAACCGCGTCCTGCGCGAGAACGCCGAGCGCGCGGCGCTGAACGCGCCGATCCAGGGCTCGGCTGCCGACATCATGAAGATCGCGATGCTCGGCGTCGACGAGGACCTGCGCGACGGCGGCCTCGAGTCGCACCTGCTGCTCCAGGTGCACGACGAGCTCATCCTCGAGGTCGCGCCCGGCGAGCAGGAGCGCGTCGAGGAGATCCTGCGCACCCGGATGGGCAACGCCGCCGAGCTCACCGTGCCGCTCGACGTCTCGGTCGGTGTCGGCGCGAACTGGGAGAGCGCAGCGCACTGACCGCGTGCCGGACGGCGCTGGTGGATAGGGTCGGAGCATGAGCGAAGCGCGTCCCGTCCGTCAGCAGACCGCCGTCGACCACGTGGCCGAGGGATGGGTCGCCACCCTGGTCGACCTCGACCCGACGACGGCGACGTACATCGGTGTGCCGGGTCGAACGGGGGAGTACGGCGACACCTCGCCCGCCGGAGCAGCCGCCCTGGCCGATGCGGCGCGGGCGACGAAGCGCGCCCTCGACGCCGCTACGGCGGTCGACCCGGTCGACGAGGTCACGAAGGCCGACCTCGGCGCCGAACTCGACCTCGTGCAGGAGTCGTACGAGCGGAAGCTCCACCTGCGCGACCTCAACGTGATCGCGAGCCCGGCGCAGTCCGTCCGCGAGATCATCGACCTGATGCCGACGGCGACGGAGGCGGACTGGCAGGACGTCGCCAGCCGGCTGCACGCGCTGCCGGACGCGCTCGAGGGCATCCGCGAGACCCTGCTCGAGGGCACGCGCGAGGACGTCACCCCGGCGAAGCGGCAGGTCGCCCTGGTCGCGGAGCAGGCCGCCCGCAACGGCGCGGAGGACGGGTTCTTCCGCCGCCTGGCCGAGGGCGCGGCGTTCGACGACGGCTCCGCCGTGCCGGACTCGCTCCGCGCCGAGCTGACCCGCGGCGCCGAGGTCGCATCGGCTGCGTACCGGAGCCTCGGGCAGTTCCTCGAGCACGAACTGCTGCCGCTCGCCACCCCGGTCGACGCCGTCGGACGCGAGGCGTACGAGCTGCACTCCCGCCGGTTCCTCGGCGCCGTCGTCGACCTCGACGAGACGTACGAGTGGGGCCTCGAGGAACTCGCCCGCATGCGCGACGAGCAGGAACGCATCGCCGACCGGATCGAGTCGGGCGCGAGCGTGGCCCGGGCGATCGAGGTGCTGGACACCGACCCCTCCCGGATCCTGCACGGGACGGACGCCCTGCAGCGGTGGATGCAGGAGACGAGCGACGCTTCGATCGCGGCGATGGCCGGCACCTACTTCGACATCCCGGAACCGATCCGCCGCCTCGAGTGCCGGATCGCCCCCACGCAGGAGGGCGGGATCTACTACAGCGGTCCGTCGGACGACTTCTCGCGCGCCGGCCGGATGTGGTGGTCGGTGCCCGAGGGTGTCACCGAGTTCGGCACCTGGCGTGAGAAGACCACGGTCTACCACGAGGGCGTCCCCGGTCACCACCTGCAGATCAGCCAGGGCGTCTACAACCGCGGCGAGCTCAACACGTGGCGCCGCCAGCTGTCCGGCTCGTCGGGCCACGTCGAGGGCTGGGCGCTCTACGCCGAGCGCCTGATGGAGCAGCTCGGGTTCCTCGACGACGACGGCGACCGGCTCGGCATGCTCGACGGGCAGCGCATGCGTGCCGCCCGCGTGGTGCTCGACATCGGTGTGCACCTGCAGAAGACCAACCCGGACGGCGGCGGCTGGACGTGGGAGTACGCCCTCGACTTCATGCGCGAGAACGTGAACATGGACGACGCGTTCGTGCAGTTCGAGGTCGCGCGCTACTTCGGGTGGCCCGGCCAGGCGCCGTCCTACAAGGTGGGCCAGCGCGTGTGGGAGTCGATCCGCGATGAGGTCGCCGCCCGCGAAGGCGCCGACTTCGACCTGAAGGCGTTCCACCGTCGTGCGCTCGCGCTCGGCAGCATCGGTCTCGACACCCTGCGCAGCGCCCTGCTCCGCTGACGCGCCGCCGACACGCCCGGTTGTGGGCGCTCGGCCGGTGCGGTTAGACTTGTGCGGCGCAATCCGCGCCACTCAATCAATCGCCACGGCGGAGCACCACGGGGGTCTCGACTCCCCGCACGCCACGGCCCGACTCATGTCCGTTCGGAGCAATCTCTACATGACAACCACTACGACCAAGGCTCCTAAGCAGGTCGCCATCAACGACATCGGTTCGGCTGATGACTTCCTGGCCGAGGTCGAGAAGACCCTGAAGTTCTTCAACGACGGTGATCTCATCTCCGGCACCGTCGTGAAGATCGACCGCGACGAGGTCCTCCTCGACGTCGGTTACAAGACCGAGGGCGTCATCCCCTCGCGCGAGCTCTCGATCAAGCACGACGTCGACCCCAACGAGGTCGTCAAGGTCGGCGACGAGGTCGAGGCCCTGGTTCTCCAGAAGGAGGACAAGGAAGGCCGCCTCATCCTGTCGAAGAAGCGTGCGCAGTACGAGCGCGCATGGGGCGACGTCGAGAAGATCAAGGAGTCCGACGGCGTCGTGACCGGCACGGTCATCGAGGTCGTCAAGGGCGGCCTGATCGTCGACATCGGTCTCCGCGGCTTCCTCCCCGCGTCGCTCATCGAGCTCCGTCGCGTCCGCGACCTCACGCCGTACCTCGGCCAGGAGATTGAGGCGAAGATCCTCGAGCTCGACAAGAACCGCAACAACGTGGTCCTGTCGCGCCGTGCGCTCCTCGAGCAGACGCAGTCCGAGTCCCGGACCACGTTCCTCAACAACCTGCACAAGGGCCAGGTCCGCAAGGGCATCGTCTCCTCGATCGTCAACTTCGGTGCGTTCGTGGACCTCGGTGGCGTCGACGGTCTCGTCCACGTCTCCGAGCTCAGCTGGAAGCACATCGAGCACGCCAGCGAGGTCGTCGAGGTCGGTCAGGAAGTCACCGTCGAGATCCTCGAGGTCGACCTGGACCGCGAGCGCGTGTCGCTCTCGCTCAAGGCGACGCAGGAGGACCCGTGGCAGGTCTTCGCCCGCACCCACGCGATCGGCCAGATCGCACCGGGCAAGGTCACGAAGCTCGTCCCGTTCGGTGCCTTCGTCCGCGTTGCCGACGGCATCGAGGGCCTGGTGCACATCTCCGAGCTCTCGAACAAGCACGTCGAGCTCGCCGAGCAGGTCGTCTCGGTCAACGACGAGGTCTTCGTCAAGATCATCGACATCGACCTCGACCGTCGCCGCATCTCGCTCAGCCTCAAGCAGGCGAACGAGGGCGTGGACCCCGAGGGCACCGAGTTCGACCCGGCGCTCTACGGCATGCCGACCGAGTACGACGACAAGGGTGACTACAAGTACCCGGACGGCTTCGACCCGGAGACGAACGAGTGGCTCGAGGGCTACGACACCCAGCGCACCGAGTGGGAGGGCCAGTACGCGGCCGCCCAGGGTCGTTGGGAAGCCCACAAGGCGCAGGTCGCGAAGACCATCGCCGACGAGGAAAAGGGCGGTTTCGACCTCCCGGCCGGCGCATCGTCGTCGTCCGCTTCCTCTTCGTCGTCGTTCTCGAGCGAGACCGGTGGCGCGAGCCCCCTCGCCGACGACGCTTCGCTGGCGGCGCTCCGCGAGAAGCTCAGCTCGACCAACTGATCGAGCGAGTCGCACTGACCGGAAGCCCGGCATCCCCCAGGGGGTGCCGGGCTTCCGGCGTTTCCACGCCGCGGGTCGTTAGCCTGTCCGCGTGCGCATCATCGGTCTCACGGGCGGCATCGCCGCGGGCAAGTCGACGGTCTCCAGGCGTTGGGCGGAACACGGCGGGATCGTCGTCGACGCCGACCGGCTCGCGCGGGACGCCGTCGCGCCGGGCAGCCCCGGTCTCGCGCAGGTCGCCGAGCGGTTCGGCCCGACGGTGATCGCGGCCGACGGTTCGCTCGACCGTCCGGCGCTCGCGGCGATCGTGTTCTCGGACCCGGCGGCCCGGAAGGACCTCGAGGCGATCACCCACCCCGAGGTCTGGCGGCTCGCCCAGCGTGCCTTCGACGCGGCCGAGGCCGCCGATCCCGACGCCGTCGTCGTGTACGACGTGCCGCTCCTCGCCGAGGCCCGCGGATCCCGCCCGCTCCGGTTCGACGCCGTCGTGGTGGTCGACGCCCCGGCCGCACAGCGCATCGAGCGGCTCGTGGCCCACCGGAACATGCCCCGGGACGAAGCCGAGCGCCGCGTGGCCGCACAGGCGAACGACGCCGACCGGCTGGCCCTCGCCGACCACGTCGTCGACGCGACGGGTTCGCTCGACCAGACCGTTCGATCGGCCGACGAGGTGTGGTCGCGGATCACCTCGTGAAGCATCGTCTGCTGCTGGTCCTCGCCGCGATCGTGCTCATCGCGATCGGCGGCGGAGCACTGGTCGCCGCGAACCTGCTCGGCGCCCAGCGCATCGAGGACGAGGGGCGGGCACCGACGATCGACCGTTCGCACGCCGACGAGGCCCCGTCGGGCGACGAGCGCGGCCCCGAGGGGGAGTTCCACCGGTTCCGACTCGGCACCGTGAACGGCGAGCGGCTCACCCCCAACCGCGACGACTTCGCCGCCCGCACCTCGGTCGACGGCCCCCTGCTGCTGTTCCTGCCCGCGACACGGTCCCGCCCGGCCGAGTACCAGCGGTTCCTCGGACAGGCCCTCGCCGACGGCTACCACGTGCTGGGGCTCGACTACTGGAACCTCGGTCGCACGCTGTCCGGTACCTGCGAGGCCGACGCCCGCTGCTACGGCATGGTGCAGCGCAACCGGTTCGACGGCACCCGTCCGTCCGAGTTCAGCTCCGTGACGCCCGCCGGGTCGATCGTGTCGCGCTTCCGCGACGCCGTCGCGTACCTCGACGACCACGACCCCGACGGCGGATGGGGCCGCTTCGTGCAGGGCGACGACGACATCGCCTGGCAGGACATCGTCGTGGCGGGCCACTCCCAGGGCGGCGGCGAAGCGGCGTACATCGCGCACATCCGGTCCGTCCGCGGGGCGCTGATGTTCTCGTCACCCGTCGAGTCCCGGGGTCCGTCGCACGCGGCGTGGATGGACCGCCCCGGCAAGACCCCCGTCGCCCGGTTGTACGCCGTCGACGACGTCCGCGACGCCTTCGGGCCGCGGATCACCGGCTCGTGGAAGGTGCTCGGGCTCGACGGCGTCGACGGACCCTTCCGGACGGACACCGCCCCACCACTCGCCGGCGCGGACCCGCACGCGATCCTGACCGACGTCCGGGGCCGGGGGAAGGCGCACTCGCTCATCATCAAGGACTCCACGCCGCTCGGACCGGACGGCGAACCCCGGATGTCGGCGCTCTGGCAGTGGATGCTGCACCGCTTCCCGACGACGGCCGGGGGCGCTGCTCCCTCCGACGGCGCTGCTCCCTCCGACGGTTCATAGGCTCCCGCAATAGCCTCTGCTGGTGCAGCCCGTCGACGGAGAACCCGACCTGCGCTCGCTCATCCGCGATCGTGCAGCGGAGAACCCCGAGCGCCCGTACCTGGAGGACGCCCGCTCCGCGCGCGTCCTGAGCTACCGCGCCCTCGAGGACGCGGTGACCGCCTGGTCCGCGACGTTCGACGCGATCGGCGTCCCGGCTTCCGGAGCCGTCCTCGTCGACGTGGGCGACCCCCTCTGCTTCGCCGTGGTGCACCTGACCGCCGTGGCGACCGGGCGGCGGGCGGTCCCGGTGGACACCGGACAGCCGGCGACCGAGCCGGCCCGGCTCGCCGACCTGATCGGCGGGGCGTCGATCGTGGTGTCGGACCGTGCCGTGGACCGGGCCGTCCCCGGGGCGCCCGCGAGCGGGATCGACGCGGCCACGTTCCTCCCGGCCGCCGTCCGCGACGGTGACGTGCCCACGCAGAGCCCGGACGCACCGGGCGAGGGATCCGTGGTGCTGTTCACGTCCGGGTCGACCGGCGCGCCGAAGGGCGTCGAACTGCCGGAGTCGCAGCTGCTGTTCGTCGCGCGTGCCGTCGCACGGCACAACGGGTTGACCGACCGCGACCGCGGCTTCAACTCGCTGCCGCTGTTCCACGTCAACGCCGAGGTCGTCGGCCTGCTGGCGACGCTCGTCGCCGGGGCGACACTCGTGCTCGACCCGCGCTTCCGGCGGACCGGGTTCTGGGAACTGCTCGCCGAACGGCGCATCACCTGGCTGAACGCCGTGCCGGCGATCCTGGCCGTGCTCGCGAAGACCGGCCCACCGGACTTCCCGGAGGGCCTCCGGTTCGTCCGGAGCGCCTCGGCGCCGCTGCCGGACCCGGTACGCGCGGCGCTCGGGGACGTCCCACTCGTCGTGAGCTGGGGGATGACCGAGGGGGCGTCCCAGATCACCGCGACGCCGTTGGACGCGCCTGCCCGCCCCGGGACCGTCGGCGTGCTGGTCGGGGCCGAGGTGCAGGTGCGCGACGAGGACGGCACCCCGTTACCCGCCGACGAGGTCGGTGCGCTGTGGGTGCGCGGGCCGGGGATCGTCGGGCGCTACCTGTTCGGGCGTGCGGCGGACCGCTTCGACGCCGACGGGTGGCTCAGCACCGGCGACGTGGGGTCCGTCGCGGCGAACGGGTGGGTCTCGCTCGCCGGACGCTCCGACGACGTCATCAACCGGGGCGGCGAGAAGGTCTACCCTGCCGAGGTCGAGGACGTCCTGCTCGGTGACCCCCGGGTGCTCGAAGCCGTCGTCGTCGGGCGGCCGGACGACGTGCTCGGGGCCGTCCCGGTGGCGTACGTGATCCTGCAGCCGGACGGTGACCGCGCCGCAGACGCCGACCCTGACGCCCGCGTCGTCGTCGACCTCACCGCGCGCGCCGAGGCCCACCTGACCCGCTTCCGCCGACCCGTCGAGATCATCGTCGTCCCCGACCTGCCGCGGGCTCCCACCGGCAAGGTGCAGCGGGCGAAGGTCCGGACGATGGCGCAGCCGTCGTGACGGACACACAGGCACCCGCGCAGCCGCAGCCGCAGCGGCAGCCGCAGGCCCAGACCCCGACCCGTACGGCGGCTGGCAAGCCGCGCCACCTGTACGAGGTCGACGTCCTCCGCATCCTGACCTTCGCCTGCGTCATCGGCGTGCACACCACGAGCCACACGGCCGCGTCCGACGACGTCGGCCTGAACGCGCTCCTCGCCCTGCTGCACTTCACCCGGCTCGTCTTCTTCTCGTTGACCGCCTTCGTGCTCGTCTACAGCTACACGCTGCGTCCGCGGCCGATGGCGCAGTTCTGGCCCAAGCGGTTCCTGCTCGTGGGGGTGCCGTACCTGGCGTGGTCGTTCGTGTACGTCGGGTCCAGCTGGCTCCTCAGCAGCACCCGTCGGGGTGACGTGCCCGACCTGGTGCGCACCCTCGCGGAGGGCATCGTCACCGGCACGTCCTGGTACCACCTGTACTTCCTGCTCGTGACCATGCAGGTCTACCTGCTGCTGCCCGTCATCGTGTGGCTCGTCCGGAAGACCCGTGGGCACCACCTGACGACGCTCGTCGTGGCGCTGGTGGTGCAGCTCGTGGTGTTCGCCGGCTACAAGTACTTCCCGGCGAGCGACGCCTGGTTGCACGGCTACCAGAAGCAGTTCTTCTTCTCGTACGTGTTCTTCATCGTCTCCGGGGCGATCGCCGCCGACCACGCCGACGCGTTCCTCCGGTTCATCCGCGTGCACCGCCGCGCCGTGCTCTGGGCCTTCGCCGGTGTCGGCGGGCTCACGCTCGGCGTCTGGGCGCTGCAGGTCGCCCTCGGCCAGTCGCTCTACGCCGCGGGGACGCCGCTGCAGCCGATCGAGGCCGTGTGGAGCACCGCGGTGTTCGTCGGCTTCCTGGCGATCGGTGCGCGCTGGGCGGACCGACGGCGACCCGGCAGCCCGGTCGCACGGTTCGTCGACTACGCCTCGGACCGGTCGTTCGGGATCTTCCTGAGCCACCCGTTCCTGATCTGGATCCTGCTGTACGGCGACAGCTGGCTCGAGGCCGTGGTGCCGCGGCCGTGGCTGACGCTCGTGACGTACCTGCTCGTGGTGGTGCTGTCCGTGGCGGTGACCGAGGCCTTCCGGTGGACCCCGCTGAGCGTGCCGCTCACGGGCCGGCCGTCGCTCGCGTCGCGCGCGAGTCGTCAGGCGCGCAGCCCGCAGCGCTGACCCGTGTGTTCCGGGCGTACCTGGTCGCTTCTTCCGACCAGGTACGCCCGTTCCTGCTTGCTGTGCGCGGCGGTGGACGCGTGGCGCGGCGGACGGGAGGCGCGGGGCGGGCTGGACCCGGGCCTCCCGTCCGGTGGGTGGGGACCAGCAGGGCCCCGCGCGCGTCCGGGGGTCCGGACCACGCGCGTCCGGTGGGTCCGGACCGCGTGCGTCAGGCGGCGCGCTGCTCCGCGGCGGGGGTGCCGACCTCGAGGACGCCGTTCGTCGACGTGAGCCGCTGCGGCTTCATGCACCACGCGACGACCGCCGCGGCGCCGAGCAGCACGCACGACAGGGCGAAGGGCAGCTGCCACCCCGACGCGTCGATGAGCAGGCCGAAGACGATCGGGGAGACCACGCCGGCGATGCCGAAGCCGGTGTTCATGAAGCCGGACGCGGTGCCGGACCACTGTGGGGCGACGTCCATCGGGATCGCCCAGAGGTTCGCGTTGCAGAGCTCCAGGAAGAAGAACGACAGCGCCAGCGAGATCGTCGCGACGAGCAGGCCCTGCCCGATCACGAGGGGGATGAGGCAGACCAGCGAGCCGCCGAGTCCGATCACCAGGACGGTCCGGCGGGCGTTCCGGGTGTTGCCGCCGCGGTGGATGATCCGGTCGCTCAGCATGCCGCCGACCGTGTCCCCGACGACGCCGGCGAGCAGGATGAGGGTGGTGAACAGTGCGAAGTCGCCGATCTCGAGCCCGTACGTCGAGCTGAGGAAGGTCGGCAGCCAGGTGAGGAACACCCAGAGGGTCCAGCCGTAGCCGAAGTCGACGAACGTCACCGGCAGGATCTGCCGTGCCATCTGGCGCCACGGCACCGGCGGGCGGGTGGCACGGGTCTCGACGGGCGGGAGCTCGTCGATCTCGACCTGCGTGATGCCCTTCGTCGACTCGGGCCGGTCGCGGAACCAGACGAACCAGACGATGCCCCAGGCGAAGGACAGGACCGCCGTGGCGAAGAACGCCCACCGCCAGCTGCCCGTCGAGCCGATGACCCAGGCGACGAGCAGCGGAGCCAGTGCGTTGCCGAGCCGGGCCGCGGAGTGCACGACGCCCTGCGCGAAGCCGTTGCGGTCGCGGGGGATCCAGCGGGTCATGGCCTGGGTCGCGGTCGGGAACGCCGCGGCCTCGCTGAGCCCGAGGAGCGCACGGGCGGCGAACAGCGTCCAGAACCCGACGGCGAAGCCGGTCCACAGCGTCGCGACGCCCCAGACCACGGTGATGACGAAGAGGGCCTTGCGCGGCCCGAACTTCTCGCTGATCGTGCCGCCGAAGACCTGCAACAGGGCGTAGGGCAGCGAGAACGCGGACACGATCAGGCCGGCGGTGGCCTCGTTGAAGCCGAACTCCTCGGTGATGTGCGGCAGCGCGGTCGAGATGTTCGTGCGGTCGATGTACGAGATCGCGTACATGCAGCAGAGGAGGATGAGCACTCGTCCGCGGATGCGACCGCGGAACGGGGTGCCCTTCGTCGGTGCGGCGGGGGTCGCCGTCGTCATGGGGCCTCTTCGGGTGTGGCTCGTGCTGGCTCGTCGGGGACGTGCGGAGCGATCGGGTTGCTGAACGGACCGGACGCTATGCCCGCTGGTTATCAGCGGACTTGGAGGCTGCTTGGCGAGGACGATACGCCGAGGGCGAGCAGGGGCGCCGGTGTCAGGGGTGCCGACTACCGTTGCGGACATGGGTGTTGCGATCGAACCGACCCGAGCGGTACGTCCGTTCGAGGTCATCAGCGAGTACACGCCGAGTGGCGACCAGCCCGCGGCCATCGCGGAACTCGCCGGGCGGATCAACGCCGGTGAGACCGACGTCGTGCTGCTCGGTGCGACCGGTACGGGCAAGTCGGCGACGACCGCGTGGCTCATCGAGCAGGTGCAGCGGCCGACGCTCGTGCTCGCGCACAACAAGACCCTCGCCGCGCAGTTGGCGAACGAGTTCCGCAGTCTGATGCCGAACAACGCGGTCGAGTACTTCGTGTCGTACTACGACTACTACCAGCCCGAGGCGTACGTCCCGCAGACGGACACCTTCATCGAGAAGGACTCCTCGGTCAACGCCGAGGTGGAGCGGCTCCGGCACTCGACGACGAACTCGCTGCTCAGCCGGCGCGACGTCGTCGTGGTGTCGACCGTGTCCTGCATCTACGGCCTCGGCACGCCCGAGCAGTACATGAACGCCTCGGTGGCGCTGCACGTGGGGCAGACGATCTCGCGCGACCAGCTCGTGCGCAAGTTCGTCTCGATGCAGTACCAGCGCAACGACGTCGACTTCGCCCGCGGCACCTTCCGCGTGCGCGGCGACACCATCGAGATCATCCCGATGTACGAAGAGCACGCCATCCGGATCGAGATGTTCGGCGACGAGATCGAAGCGCTCTCCTCGCTGCACCCCCTGACCGGCAACGTGATCGACGACCTGCCGGCCGTGTCGATCTTCCCGGCGTCGCACTACGTCGCGGACACCGACGTCATGCACCGCGCGATCGCCGACATCAAGGTCGAACTCGCCGAGCGCCTGGCCGAGCTCGAGGGACAGGGCAAGCTGCTCGAGGCCCAGCGGCTCCGCATGCGCACCACGTTCGACATCGAGATGATGGAGCAGATCGGCTTCTGCTCGGGCATCGAGAACTACTCGCGCCACATGGACGGCCGCGTCGCGGGCGAGGCGCCGCACTGCCTCATCGACTACTTCCCCGACGACTTCCTGATCGTCATCGACGAGTCGCACGTCACCGTGCCGCAGATCGGCGCGATGTACGAAGGCGACGCCTCGCGCAAGCGCACCCTGGTCGACCACGGGTTCCGGCTGCCGAGCGCGCTCGACAACCGTCCGCTGCGGTGGGAGGAGTTCCTCGACCGCGTCGGGCAGAAGGTCTTCCTGTCGGCGACGCCCGGTCGGTACGAGCTCGGCATCACGGACAGCGTCGTCGAGCAGATCATCCGTCCGACCGGCCTGGTCGACCCCGAGATCGTGGTGAAGCCGAGTGACGGCCAGATCGACGACCTGCTCGAGGAGATCAAGCAGCGCGTCGACAAGGACGAGCGTGTGCTCGTCACCACCCTGACGAAGCGCATGGCGGAAGAGCTGACCGACTTCCTCGGCAACGCCGGCGTACGGGTGCGCTACCTGCACTCCGACGTCGACACCCTGAAGCGCGTCGAGCTGCTGACCGAACTGCGACAGGGCGTCTACGACGTGCTCGTCGGCATCAACCTGCTGCGAGAGGGCCTCGACCTGCCCGAGGTGTCCCTGGTGGCCATCCTCGACGCCGACAAGGAGGGCTTCCTGCGGTCCTCGACGTCACTCATCCAGACGATCGGTCGCGCGGCCCGCAACGTGTCGGGCCAGGTCCTCATGTACGCCGACAAGATGACCGACTCGATGAAGACCGCGATCGAGGAGACCGATCGTCGTCGCGAGAAGCAGGTCGCGTACAACCTGGAGCGCGGTATCGATCCGCAGCCGCTCCGCAAGAAGATCGCCGACATCACCGAGGTGCTGCAGCGCGAGAACGACGACACCAAGGCGCTGCTGCAGGGCCGTCCCGGTGCCGACGGTCGCCGTTCGCCCACGCCGAACCTGAAGCGCGGCGGCATCGCGGGCGAGGGCGCGACCCAGCTCGAGGCGACGATCGGCGACCTCAACGACCAGATGCTGCAGGCCGCGGCCGAGCTGAAGTTCGAGCTCGCCGCGCGCCTCCGTGACGAGGTGCAGGACCTCAAGAAGGCGCTGCGGCAGATGGAGTCGGCCGGGCATGTCAGCTGACGGTCGCCGCACGGTCGTCGTCACGGGGGCGAGCGCGGGCCTCGGGTACCACGCGGCCGAGCAGCTCGCCGCGTCCGGGCACCGGGTCGTGCTCGCCACCCGCGACCGTGCTCGGGCGGCAGCGGCGGAGCAGAGCATCCGCCGCCACGTGGACGGTGCGTCGTTGGCGCACGTGCACCTCGACCTCGCCGACCTCGACTCCGTCCGTGCCGCCGCCGCCGAGCTCGCGGCCCTCGAACCGGGCGGCGTCGACGCAGTCGTGAACAACGCCGGAGTCGTGGGTGCCTCGACCGCGAGCACGACCGCACAGGGCACCGAGCTGCAGATCGGCACGAACCACCTCGGGCACTTCGCCTGGACGGCGCTGACGATGCCGCTGCTCGAACGGCGTGCCGGTCGCGTCGTGCACCTCGGGTCCATCGCGCACCGGTGGGCCCGGCTCGACCCGGCCGACCCGTTCCGCGTCGGCCGGTACTCCAGCTACCGGCAGTACGGCCGCAGCAAGCTCGCCGTGATGCTGTTCGGCTTCGAACTCGGCCAGCGGCTGGCGGACGCCGGCTCGTCCGTCGCCAGCGTCGTGGCACACCCCGGGCTGTCGCTCGACGCGCTCT
Source organism: Curtobacterium sp. PvP017 (assembly GCF_054060195.1). NCBI lineage: Bacteria > Bacillati > Actinomycetota > Actinomycetes > Micrococcales > Microbacteriaceae > Curtobacterium > Curtobacterium sp. PvP017. The sequence goes on along the minus strand of NZ_JBSSCY010000004.1, from coordinate 27,419 downwards.
CGCCGGAGCGACCGGACATCGCGCCGTCCCGTTCGGAACCCGCGTGGACCCGGCCGGCACAGCGGCTGTACGCGCAGGGGAAGGACGCCGGCGCCGAGCCCCTCGTGCACGCCGCGGTCGCCGCGGGTGTGCGCTCGGGGGAGTACCGGGGCCCGGCCGGGTGGATGCAGCTGCGCGGATCCGCAGCCGTGGTCCGTGCCGAGCCGCGCGCGCACGACCGGACCGCTGCAGCGCGGCTCTGGACGGCCAGCGAGCGTCGTTCCGGGGTCGCGTTCGCTCTCGACGCACTCGTCTGACCACCGACTCGCGGGCGGATGTCGGACCCCTTTCGTAGAATCGACGGCGATGACAATCACCTCTGACCGCGGCACCGCGACCTCGGGCCGGAACGCCTTCGGCGAGCCGACCGACCCCCACCTCCCCGGCGTGACCGTCCCGACCGGCTCCTCGACGCTCAGCGTCCGCGGGGCCAGGGTGCACAACCTCCGGAACGTCGACCTCGAGATCCCCCGTGACTCCCTCGTGGTGTTCACCGGCCTGTCCGGATCCGGCAAGTCGTCGCTGGCCTTCGACACGATCTTCGCCGAGGGGCAACGACGCTACGTCGAGTCCCTGTCCGCGTACGCGCGACAGTTCCTCGGCCAGGTCGACCGCCCCGACGTCGACTTCATCGAGGGGCTGTCGCCCGCGGTGTCGATCGACCAGAAGTCGACCAACCGCAACCCGCGGTCGACGGTGGGCACGATCACCGAGGTCTACGACTACATGCGTCTGCTCTGGGCGCGCATCGGGGTGCCGCACTGCCCGACGTGCGGCGAGGTCATCAGCAAGCAGACCGTGCAGCAGATCGCCGACCAGCTCATGGAGTTCGAGTCCGGCACGCGGTTCCAGGTGCTCGCCCCCGTCATCTCCAAGAAGAAGGGCGAGTTCGTCGACCTCTTCCAGGAACTCGCGGCGTCCGGCTACGCCCGCGCGATCGTCGACGGGGAGCGGATCCAGCTCAGCGACCCGCCGAAGCTCAAGAAGCAGGTCAAGCACGACATCTCGGTGATCGTCGACCGTCTGGTGTCGAACGACGACATCCTCGGCCGGCTCACCGACTCGCTCGAGACGGCGCTGCGCCTGACCGGTGGCACCGTCGGCATCGACCTGGTCGACCACGACGGCCCCGGCGCCGTCCGCACCTACTCCGAGAACCTGTCGTGCCCGAACAACCACCCGCTCGCACTGACCGAGATCGAGCCCCGCACGTTCTCGTTCAACGCGCCGTTCGGTGCCTGCCCGGAGTGCTCCGGCCTCGGTACGCGCATGTCGGTCGACCCCGACCTCGTGCTCGGCGACCCCGACGCCTCGCTGCGCGACGGCGTCCTGCTGCCCTGGACCGGAGCGAGCGGGCTGTACTCGTACTTCGAGAAGCTCCTCGCCGGCCTCGGCAAGGACCTCGGGTTCACGCTCGACACCCCGTGGAGCCAGCTCGACGCCTCGGTGCAGGCCGCGATCCTGACGGGCAAGGACTTCCAGGTGTCGGTGTCCTGGCGCAACCGGTTCGGCCGCGAGATGCGCTACACCAGCGGGTTCGAGGGCGTCATGCCGTACATCGAGCGGAAGTTCGCCGAGGCCGAGTCGGACTCGCAGCGCCAGCGGTTCCAGGGCTACCTGCGCGAGGTCCCGTGCCCGGTGTGCGAGGGCACGCGCCTCAAGCCCGAGGTCCTGGCGGTCACGGTCGACGGCCGCAGCATCGCCGACGTGACCGACATGTCGCTCGACAACGCGTACTCGTTCATGGACACCCTGACGCTCACCGACCGCGAAGCGCACATCGCCGCAGCGGTCCTGCGTGAGATCCGGGCGCGCCTCGAGTTCCTGCTCGAGGTCGGCCTGAACTACCTGACGCTCGCGCGCGGTGCCGGCGGGCTCTCCGGCGGCGAGGCACAGCGCATCCGTCTGGCGACCCAGATCGGCTCCGGTCTGACCGGCGTGCTGTACGTGCTGGACGAGCCGAGCATCGGTCTGCACCAGCGGGACAACCGCCGCCTCATCGACACCCTGGTCAAGCTCAAGGACCTCGGCAACACGCTGATCGTCGTGGAGCACGACGAGGACACCATCCGCACCGCCGACTGGGTCGTCGACATCGGCCCCGGAGCCGGCGTGAACGGCGGCAACGTCGTGCACTCGGGTTCGTACGAGGGCATCATCGCGAACCGCGAGTCGGTGACGGGGGACTACCTCGCCGGCCGTCGTGCGATCGAGGTCCCCGCCGAGCGACGCAAGGTGAACCTGAAGCGCGCCATCAGCGTGCAGGGCGCTCGGGCGAACAACCTCAAGACGATCGACGCCGACTTCCCGCTCGGGGTGTTCACCGCGGTCACGGGCGTGAGCGGGTCGGGCAAGTCGACCCTGGTCAACGACATCCTGTACAAGGTGCTCGCCAACCAGCTCAACGGTGCCCGGCACATCGCCGGCAAGCACACCCGCGTCAAGGGCCTCGACCAACTGGACAAGGTCGTGCACGTCGACCAGGCGCCGATCGGCCGCACGCCGCGGTCCAACCCGGCGACCTACACGGGCGTGTTCGACCGGATCCGTCAGCTGTTCGCCGAGACGCCCGAGGCGAAGACCCGCGGCTACCAGCCCGGTCGGTTCAGCTTCAACGTCAAGGGCGGTCGGTGCGAGAACTGCTCCGGCGACGGCACGATCAAGATCGAGATGAACTTCCTGCCCGACGTCTACGTCGCGTGCGAGGTCTGCGGCGGTGCGCGCTACAACCGCGAGACCCTGCAGGTCCACTACAAGGGCAAGAGCATCTCCGAGGTCCTGGACATGCCGATCAGCGAGGCGGCCGAGTTCTTCGAGCCGATCTCCGCGATCCACCGCTACATGGCGACGCTCGTCGACGTGGGCCTCGGCTACGTCCGTCTCGGCCAGAGCGCGACCACGCTCTCCGGCGGCGAAGCGCAGCGCGTCAAGCTCGCGACCGAGCTGCAGCGACGCTCGAACGGCCGGACCGTGTACGTGCTCGACGAGCCGACGACGGGTCTGCACTTCGAGGACGTCCGCAAGCTGCTCCTGGTGCTGCAGAGCCTGGTCGACAAGGGCAACACCGTCATCACGATCGAGCACAACCTCGACGTGATCAAGTCGGCCGACTGGGTCATCGACATGGGGCCAGAGGGCGGCGCCGGCGGCGGGACGGTCCTCGCCACCGGCACCCCGGAGCACGTCGCCGACGTCCCGGAGAGCCACACCGGTGTCTTCCTGCGCGAGATCTTCGACGCCCAGGACGCCCGCGTCGGCAAGCAGCAGGCTGTGGAGGCCCGCACGGCGAGCCGGCCGAAGAAGTCGGCCAAGCAGAAGGCGGGTGCACGGTAGGTGGCGGACACCGTTCCGTGGCGTCCGAAGGCGGGGGAGATCCCGACCGACCCGGGCGTCTACCGATGGCGTGACGAATCCGGGCGGGTGCTCTACGTCGGCAAGGCGAAGAACCTCCGCGCCCGGCTGAGCAACTACTTCGCGCCGCTGCCGACGCTGCACGAACGCACCCGTCGGATGGTGCTGACGGCCCGCAGCGTCGAGTGGACGACGGTCGGCTCCGAGATCGAGGCACTGCAGCTCGAGTACACCTGGATCAAGGAGTTCGACCCGCCGTTCAACGTCAAGTTCCGCGACGACAAGTCGTACCCGTACATGGCGATCACCATGGCCGACGAAGCGCCTCGGGTGATGGTCACGCGGAACCGGAAGATCAAGGGCGCGAAGTACTTCGGGCCGTACCCGAAGATCTGGGCGGTGCACGACACCATCGACCTGATGATCAAGGTGTTCCCGATCCGCACCTGTTCGGACTCGTCGTACAAACGCGCGATGCAGACGGGCAAGCCCTGCTTCCCGGGGCAGATCGGGAAGTGCGGCGGGCCGTGCTCGCAGCGCGTCACCATCGAGGAGCACCGGGCGCTCGTCGAGGAGTTCGTGCGGTTCATGAACAGCTACGACCGCCGGGTGATCACCGAGCTGCGCCAGCGCATGGGGGCCTCAGCTGACGCCATGCAGTACGAACAGGCCGCGAAGTTCCGCGACCAGGTCGAGGCGCTCGAGGCCGTGCTCGAGAAGTCCGCCGTGGTGCTCCGCGACTCGGTGGACCTCGACCTGTTCGGCATCGCCGAGGACGAGCTCGCCGCCGCCGTGCAGCTGTTCTCGGTGCGTGGCGGACGCATCCGCGGTGTCCGCGGGTGGGTGGTCGACAAGGAGCTCGACATCTCGACGGGTGACCTGGTCGAGCAGATCGTGCAGGGCGTGTACGCCGACAACGAGCTCACCCCGGCCGCCGTCGCCGAGGAGCCCCCGCGCGAGGTGGTCGTGCCGACCCTGCCCGAGGACGCCGAGGCGCTGCAGCAGTGGCTCAGCGAACGGCGGGGTGGCCGCGGCACGAAGCTCAGCACCGCGCAGCGCGGCGACCGGGCCGGTCTGGCCCGGACGGCGGCGCAGAACGCGGCCCAGGCGCTGATGCTCTACAAGACGAAGCGCTCCGCCGACTACACGACGCGCTCGGCGGCCCTGGCCGACATCCAGGACGCCCTCGGCATGACCGAGGCCCCGCTCCGCATGGAGTGCTACGACATCTCGCACCTGCAGGGCACGAACGTCGTGGCGTCGATGGTGGTGTTCGAGGACGGTCTGCCCCGCAAGGACCAGTACCGCCGCTACACGATCGCCGAGACCACGGACGACACCGACAGCATGTACCAGGTCCTCACCCGGCGTCTGGCGCGCCTCGACGAGGACGCCGACCTGCCGGACGTCCCCGACGTCACGAGCGACGAGGTGGTCGAGGGCTCGAAACCCTCGAAGCGGTTCGCGTACCGCCCGCAGCTGCTCATCGTCGACGGTGGACAGCCGCAGGTGCAGGCGGCGAAGCGCGCGTTGGACGAAGCCGGCGTGCGGGACATCGCGTTGGTCGGCATCGCGAAGCGGCTCGAGGAGCTCTGGCTGCCCGACGACGACTTCCCGGTGATCATGCCGCGCAACTCCGAGGCACTCTTCCTGATCCAGCGGATCCGCGACGAGGCACACCGCTTCGCGATCACGCACCAGCGCACGCGTCGCAAGCGCGACGTGCGGTCCCGGCTGTCCGAGATCCCCGGGCTCGGGCCGAGCCGTGTGAACGCGCTGCTGAAGCACTTCGGTTCCGTCGCGCGTCTGCGTGAGGCCACCGCCGAGGAGATCAGCGAGGTCAACGGCGTCGGGCCGGCGACCGCTGCGGCGGTCGTCACGAAGCTCCAGCAGACCCCGACCAGCGCGCCGGACGCCGAGACGGACGCTGCGGACGCCGAGCCGGTCCCGGGAGGCCCGGTGCGGGTCCCGGAAGTGACCCACGACGGTCCGCAGCTGCCGTCGTGACGCATCCCGTGCCTCCCGACACGTGTCGGGCGATACCCTGGACCCGCAGCCGAGACCTCCCCGGGCGACGCGCCCGGGCCGCCACGACGGAGCCCACTCCCAGATGACCGACAGCGCCACGGCGACCCCGCACGGGTCGCAGCACGACATCCTCATCGTCACCGGCATGTCCGGGGCCGGGCGCTCGACGGTCGGCAAGGCCCTCGAGGACCTCGGCTGGTACGTCGTCGACAACCTGCCGACGCAGATGCTGGCCCCGCTCACCGAGCTGGCCGACCGCGCCGGCGAGAAGATCCCGAAGATCGCCACGGTCGTCGACGTCCGCGGCGGACGGTTCTTCACCGACCCGGAGCACGCGGTCGAACAGGTGCGGTCGACCACGTCCGCGCGGGTCCGGGTGCTGTTCCTCGAGGCCACCGACGCCGTCCTGGTCCGGCGCTTCGAACAGGTCCGGCGACCCCACCCGCTGCAGGGCGAGGACACCCTGCTCGACGGCATCGCGCGCGAGCGGACCCGGCTGGCAGGACTGCGCGAGGCGTCCGACATGGTGATCGACACCTCGGACCTCAACATCCACCAGCTCGCCAACACCGTCACCGAACAGTTCGCCGACGATCACTTCGTGGGTGTTCAGGTGACGCTCATGAGCTTCGGGTTCAAGTACGGACTGCCCGCCGACGCCGACATGGTCGCCGACGTCCGGTTCCTCCCGAACCCCTACTGGGTCCCGGAACTCCGGGCCCACACGGGCCTCGACCAGCCCGTCTCGGACTACGTCCTGGCCCAGGCCGGAGCCCGTCCGTTCGTCGACCGGTACGTCTCCGTGCTGGAGCCGGTGCTCGAGGGGTACCAGCGCGAGAACAAAAGACACGCTACGATCGCCATCGGCTGTACCGGCGGGAAGCACCGCTCGGTCGCCATCGTCGCCGAGTTGGCGAACCTCCTCCGCGGGATGCCTGGCGTCGCCGTGCGTGTGAAGAACCGAGATCTCGGCCGGGAGTGACCGTCCCTCCGGCCGCTCCCCACGCACGTGCCGCCGGAATCGCGGGACCACCAGATGAACGTTAGGAATGATGCTGTGCCGTTGACTGCCGAGGTCAAGGACGAACTGGCCAGGGTCGCCGTGAACCGCAACACGGTCCGCGCCGCCGAACTGGCCACGATCCTCCGGTTCGCTGGTGGCCTGCACGTCATCTCGGGCCGCATCGCGGTCGAGGTGGAGCTCGACACCCGGATCATCGTGCACCGGGTCCGCAAGGACCTCGCGGAGCTGTACGGCGTCCGCAGCGAGGCGTCGGTCGGGTCGTCCGCGTCGTCCCGTCGCGGCACCCGCTACCTGGTCCGCGTGCTCGAGGCGGGGGAGACCCTCGCGCGCCAGACCGGTCTGATGGACGCCCGTCGTCGCCCCGTCCGCGGCCTGCCGAACCGGCTCACCACGGGCAACCGCGAGGACCTCGCCGCGATCTGGCGCGGTGCGTTCCTCGCCTCCGGCACCCTGACCGACCCGGGCCGGGCCGCCGCGCTCGAGGTCACCTGCCCCGGCAACGAGGCCGCCATGGCGCTCGTCGGGGCCGCGTCCCGCCTCGGCGTCGCCGCGAAGGGCCGCGAGGTCCGTGGCGTGCACCGCGTCGTCATCCGCGACGGCGAGGCCATCGGCCAGATGCTCACGGTGATGGGTGCCGCCCGCACCACCGCCGACTGGGAGGAGATGCGGCAGCGTCGCGAGGTCCGTGCGACCGCGAACCGCCTCGTCAACTTCGACGACGCCAACCTCCGCCGTTCGGCGCAGGCCGCCGTCGCCGCCTGCGCCCGGGTCGAGCGCGCTCTCGAGATCCTCGGCGACGAGGTCCCCGACCACCTGCAGTACGCCGGCGCGCTGCGCCTGCAGCACCGCGACGCGTCCCTCGACGAGCTCGGCCAGCACGCGGACCCGCCCATGACGAAGGACGCCATCGCCGGTCGCATCCGCCGACTGCTCGCGATGGCCGACAAGCGGGCGTCGGACCTCGGGATCCCCGGGACGGAAGCGAGTGTCCCCGAGGAGCTCGAGGGCGTCTGAGACGGGTCGTCCGACCTGCCTGACGGGAGGCGGGGGGGCCGCGGGGCCCCCCCCCCCCCCCCCGGTGCGGGCCCCGTGTCGGGCCCCGGCCCCGGCGGGGTGGGTGCCGGGCCGGCGGGCCCCCCGGGGCGCGGGGGGGGCACGGCGCGGCCCCCCCCCCCCCCCCGGCGGGGGGGGGGGGGCCCCGCGGCCCCCCCGCCTCCCGTCCGTTTCCGGACCCGTTCTCGGACCCGTCCCCGGCCTGGTTGGTGACCGTCCGGACGGACCGTCATCCCGCGCGGTCTGGCAGTGTCCGACTGCTAGGGTCGTTACGGCGACGTTACGGGGCGTATCGTCCACCACACGCGGGCCCGCCAGGGTGCGCGACTCCCGAAAGCAGCGCCCCCTGGGCGCTCCACACTCACCAGGAGATCCATTGACCGTCAAGATCGGTATCAACGGCTTCGGCCGTATCGGCCGCAACTTCTTCCGGGCCGCCCTCGCGAAGGGCTCGGACCTCGAGATCGTGGCGGTGAACGACCTCACCGACAACGCCGCACTGGCGAACCTGCTGAAGTTCGACTCCATCACGGGTCGTCTCGGCGTCTCCGTCGAGCTCGACGGTGACAACATCGTCGTCGACGGCAAGGCGATCAAGGTCCTGGCGGAGCGCGACCCCGCCAACCTCCCCTGGGGCGAGCTGGGCGTCGACATCGTCATCGAGTCGACCGGGTTCTTCACCAAGGCCGCCGACGCGCAGAAGCACATCGACGCGGGCGCCAAGAAGGTCATCATCTCCGCCCCGGCCACCGGTGACGACGTCACCATCGTGCTCGGCGTGAACGAGGACCAGTACGACCCGGCGAACCACAACATCATCTCGAACGCGTCGTGCACCACGAACAGCCTCGCGCCGCTCGCCAAGGTCTTCCACGACAAGTTCGGCATCGAGCGTGGCCTCATGACCACGGTCCACGCCTACACCGCCGACCAGAACCTGCAGGACGGCCCGCACAAGGACCCCCGTCGTGCCCGCGCGGCCGCGCTGAACATCGTCCCGACCTCGACCGGTGCAGCCAAGGCCATCGGCCAGGTCATGCCGGAGCTCGCCGGCAAGCTCGACGGCTTCGCGCTCCGCGTCCCGGTGCCGACCGGCTCGATCACCGACCTCACCCTCGAGACCAAGTCCGAGGTCACCGTCGACGAGATCAACGCCGCCTACAAGGAGGCCGCAGAGGGCCCGCTCAAGGGCATCCTGCTCTACAGCGAGGACCCGCTGGTGTCGACCGACATCACGACGGACCCGCACTCCTCGATCTACGACTCCGGCCTGACCAAGGTCATCGGCGGTCTCGTGAAGATCACCTCGTGGTACGACAACGAGTGGGGCTACTCGAACCGTCTGGTCGACCTGACCGAGTACGTCGGCGAGCGTCTGTAGCACATGGCTCTCCGCACCCTCGAGGACCTCGGCGACCTCGCCGGCAAGCGCGTCATCGTCCGTTGTGACCTGAACGTTCCGCTCAAGGACGGCACCATCACGGACGACGGCCGCGTGCGGGCGTCGCTGACGACCCTGAACACCCTCATCACCGCCGGCGCGCGCGTCATCGTGATCTCCCACCTGGGCCGCCCCGACGGGGAACCCAAGCCGGAGTTCTCGCTCGCGCCGGTCGGCCAGCGGCTCTCCGAGCTGCTCGGCAAGGAGGTCACGTTCGTCGGCGAGACCGTCGGCGACGAGGCGACCGCAGCCGCTGAGGCCCTCGAGGACGGCGACGTCCTGCTGCTCGAGAACCTCCGGTTCAACCCGGAGGAGACCTCGAAGGACGCCGCCTCGCGCAGCGCCTTCGCGGACCGCATCGCGGCACTCGGCGACGCCTTCGTCTCCGACGGCTTCGGTGTCGTGCACCGCAAGCAGGCCTCGGTCTACGAACTCGCGTCCGCGCTGCCCAGTGCAGCCGGTTCGCTGATCGAGACCGAGCTGCGTGTGCTCGAGCGTCTGACCACCTCGCCGGAACGGCCGTACACGGTCGTGCTCGGCGGGTCCAAGGTCAGCGACAAGCTCGGTGTCATCGACCACATCCTGCCGAAGGTCGACACCCTCTGCATCGGTGGCGGCATGCTCTTCACGTTCCTCGCGGCCCAGGGCCACGGGGTCGCGAAGTCCCTGCTCGAAGCCGACCAGCTCGACGTCGTCCGCGAGTACCTCTCGCGGGCGAAGGAGCTCGGCGTGACGATCGACCTGCCGACCGACGTCGTGGTGGCCGCCGGGTTCTCCGCCGACGCTGCGCACGAGACGGTCGCGGCCGACGCGATCGAGTCGTCGTCGTTCGGCACGGACGGCATCGGCCTCGACATCGGCCCGGAGACGGCTGCGCGGTTCGCGTCGGCGGTCTCCGCCTCGAAGACGGTGTTCTGGAACGGCCCGATGGGCGTGTTCGAGTTCCCGGCGTTCGCTGCCGGCACGAAGACCGTCGCGAAGGCCCTGACCGAGGTCGACGGCCTCGGTGTGGTCGGCGGTGGCGACTCTGCTGCTGCGGTCCGGTCGCTCGGGTTCTCGGACGACCAGTTCGGGCACATCTCGACCGGCGGTGGTGCGAGCCTCGAGTTCCTCGAGGGCAAGTCGCTCCCCGGTCTCGAAGCACTGGGGTGGTCCGCATGACCCGCACGCCGTTGATCGCCGGTAACTGGAAGATGAACCTGGACCACCTCCAGGCCATCGCCACCGTGCAGAAGCTCGCGTGGACCCTGAAGGACGCCCGCCACGACTTCGACGACGTCGAGGTCGCGGTGTTCCCGCCCTTCACCGACCTGCGGAGCGTGCAGACGCTCATCTCGGCCGACAAGCTGCCGATCCACTTCGGCGCGCAGGACCTGTCGCAGTACGACTCCGGTGCCTACACCGGCGACGTCTCCGGCGCGTTCCTGTCCGCGCTCGACGCGCAGTACGTCATCGTCGGCCACTCCGAGCGGCGCACGCTGCACGGTGAGACCGACGAGGTCGTCGCCGCGAAGACCGCAGCGGCCGTCAAGCACGGTCTCGTTCCCGTGGTCTGCGTCGGCGAGACCGGTGCGCAGCGCGAGGAGCGCGGTGCCGGCGTCGTGCCGGTCGAGCAGCTCCGCGTCGTGCTCGACGCGGTCAAGCCCGCCGACATCGTCGTGGCGTACGAGCCCGTCTGGGCCATCGGCTCCGGCCAGGCAGCCACGGCCGAGCAGGCGCAGGACGAGTGCGCGGCCATCCGACGTGGCATCGCCGCAGCCTGGGGCGATCAGGCCGCTGCCGACACCCATGTCCTGTACGGCGGCTCGGTCAAGTCCGGCAACATCGCCGGGTTCCTCCGCGAGCCCGACATCGACGGCGCCCTCGTCGGCGGCGCATCCCTCGACGTGCAGGAGTTCGCGGCGATCGCCCGGTTCCGCCAGCACGTCGGGCTGTAGCCGTCACACGCTGCCGTCGAAGCGGGCTCTCGTCCGCACCACTCCCGTCCAGGTACCGGCCGTGCTCCGCGCGGCCGGTACACTGGTACGGCTGACTGACACGAAAGGTACGTCGTGGCGATACTCTCCGTCGTGCTGCAGGTCCTGCTCGCAATCACGAGCCTCCTGCTCACGCTCCTCATCCTCCTGCACAAGGGCCGCGGTGGCGGCCTCTCCGACATGTTCGGTGGCGGCGTGACGAGCAACCTCGGGGCGTCCGGCGTCGCCGAGCGCAACCTCAACCGCATCACGGTGATCCTCGGTCTGGTCTGGATCGTCTCCATCATCGTGCTCGGTCTCATCAACAAGTTCACGGCGGGGGTCTGATCCATGGCTAGCGGAGGCAGTGCAATCCGAGGGTCTCGCGTCGGCGCGGGACCAATGGGCGAACAGGACCGTGGGGTCCAGGCCGAGCGTGTGGCGATCTCCTACTGGGACGCCCTCGGCAACGAGGTCGTGCGGTACTTCGCCGCGAACCTCCCGGACGAAGAGATCCCTGAGACGGTCGATTCGCCGTCGAGCGGGCTCCCCGCCGGGCGCGACAAGGAGAACCCGCCCGTGGTCTCCAAGACGGAGCCCTACAAGACGCACCTCGCGTACGTGAAGGAACGTCGCACCGAGGAAGAGGCAGCGCAGCTCCTCGAGGACGCGCTCCAGCAGCTTCGCGAGCGTCGCGGAACCGCCGCCAAGAAGGCGTAACGCACGCACACTGACGAAGGCCCCCGCACCGAGATGGTGTGGGGGCCTTCGTGTGTCGCGGAGGGCGTGCGTCCCGCCGAGGTTCTACGACACGCCACGTGGGGTTCGGCGAGGTTCCACGACATGCCGCGTACGGTTCGCCGAGGTTCCACGGACGGCCGACGCGCGCGCCCAGATGCCGAGATTTCGGAACCTGGAGCGGGGCGGGGAGCGGCGGTGGGCGAGGGGGCAGACAGACGGGAGGCCCGGTGCCAACCGGCACCGGGCCTCCCGTCAGGACGCGCGTCTAGTACGTCGACGCGATGAGGTTCTCGGGGACGTCGCGCGCGGCGTCCTGGTCCACGAAGAACACGGTGCGCTTGCGGCCCTGCACGCCACCGACCGGGACGTCCTCGACGGAGGCGCCGGCCAGGGCGAGCCCGAGGACCGACGCCTTCTCCGCACCGGACAGGATGACCCACACGCGCTGCGAGGCGTTGATCACCGGGTAGGTGACCGTCAGACGCTGCGGCGGCGGCTTGGGGGAGTCGTCGACCGACACGACGGCGCGGTCGGTGACCGTGAGCTGCGGGAACTCCGGGAAGAGCGAGGCGGTGTGCCCGTCGGGGCCGACACCGAGCAGCGTGATGTCGAAGCGGGGAGCGACGGCGCCTTCGTACGCGGCGTCCTGCAGCTCGCGCTCGTACTGCAGCGCGGCTTCCTCGATGTCGATGCCGGCGTCGGACGCGGGCATCGGGTGGATGTTCGACTCCGGGATGTCGACGTGGTCGAAGAAGTCGGTCTGCGTCCCCGTGGTGTTGCGGTCGGCGTCACCGGCCGGCACCCAACGCTCGTCGACCCACCAGACGTGGACCTTCGACCAGTCGACGCTCTCGCGCGCCGGGGACTGGCCGATCGCGGCGAGGACGAGGGACGACACCGAGCCACCGCTGATCGCGATGTCGGCACGCTCCTGCTCGTCGAGCACGTCGATGATCTTCGTGATGAAGCGTGCGGCGACCGAAGCGCCGAGGGCCTGCTTGTCCGGGTGCACGAGCACCCGCCGTTCGTTGGTCACGTGACTCCCGTGTTCGTGGCGGCCGACCGGTCGTACGACCGCCTTCGGTCCGGTCGGGCCGCCTGCACCAGACAGGCGGCCCGACCGTTGTGGGGTGCTCAGCGGGCGATGGTCTCGCGCAGCTGGGGTACCCCGTGCTTGACGACGTCTCCGAAGAGGACGTCCGGGTCGAGTCTACGGAGTTCCTCGGCCAGGCAGTCACGCAGGTTGCGGCGTGGCAGCGACAGGTCGTGCGTGGGCTGACCGGGCATCGAGAGCGTCGCGACGTCCACCAGGGAACGCTCGAGGTCGATGGTGCCCGACTCGCGCACGAGCTTGACGCCGTGGATGCCGCTCGACCCGGTCGCACGCGGCGACGTGGTGACCGTGACCGGCACCTCGAGCTGGAGCTGCAGCCAGGCGGCGAGCAGGATCGTCGACGGGCTGTCCGACGCGCCCGTCACCTCGACGCTCGTGATGGGCTCGTACGGCGGCTGGTCGAGTGCCGCGGCGAGCTGGTTCCGCCACAGGGTCAGGCGCGTCCACGCGAAGTCGGTGTCGCCCGGCACGTACGAGGCACCGAGGGCCTCGATCGCGCCGTTCGGGTCCTTCTGCGCGGCGGCGTCGGTGATCCGGCGCTGGGCGATGCGGCCCAGTGCGGAGGCCGACGGCTGCGACGGCGCGGTCTGCGGCCACCAGGCCACGACGGGGGCGTCCGGCAGGAGCAGGCCCGTGACCAGGCTCTCCTCGTCGGTCGCGGTCTCGCCGTAGGCGCGGAGGACGATGACCTCGCTCGCGCCCGCGTCGCTGCCCACGCGGATCTGCGCGTCGAGACGACCCGGCGACTTCGTGTCACCGTCGTTCTTCGACACGATGATCACGCGCATCGGGTGCTCGCGGGACGCCTCGTTCGCCGCCTCGATCGCTTCTTCCTCGTGGCCGAGGGCCGTCGAGATGATCAGCGTCAGGACGCGTCCGAGGGCGACGGCACCGCCCTCTTCTCGGATGTGGACGAGCTTCTTCTGGATCTTCGAGACCGTGGTGTTCGGCATGTCGATCTTCATGGACGCCTCCAGGTCCGGCCGTCGCGGGCGAGCAGGGCATCGGCGGACGCCGGGCCCCACGTGCCGGGACGGTACTGCTCGGGCTGGCCCTGCGTGGCCCAGAACTCCTCGATCGGGTCGAGGATCTTCCAGGACAGCTCGACCTCCTGGTGCCGCGGGAACAGCGGCGGGTCCCCGAGGAGCACGTCGAGGATGAGTCGCTCGTACGCCTCGGGGGACGCCTCGGTGAAGGCGTGGCCGTATCCGAAGTCCATCGTCACGTCGCGCACCTGGGTGCCGACGCCGGGGACCTTCGAGCCGAACCGGAGCGTGACGCCCTCGTCCGGCTGCACACGGATGACGAGCGCGTTCTGGCCGAGGGGCGACTGCGAGTTGCCGTAGACGTCCTCGGGGACACGCTTGAAGACGATCGCGATCTCGGTGACGCGACGGCCGAGCCGCTTGCCGGCACGCAGGTAGAACGGGACGCCCTGCCAGCGACGGGTCGCGATGTCGAGCTTGATCGCCGCGTACGTCTCGGTGCCGGACTCGGGGTTCATCCCGGCCTCGTCGAGGAACCCGAGCACCTTCTCGCCGCCCTGCCAGCCGCCGGCGTACTGTCCGCGCGCGGTGGCGGTCGACAGGTCCTCGGGCAGGCGCACGGCGGAGAGCACCTTCTCCTTCTCGGCACGCAGGTCTGCGGCCTTGAACGAGACGGGTTCCTCCATCGCGGTGAGCGCGAGGAGCTGCAGCAGGTGGTTCTGGATGACGTCGCGCGCCGCGCCGATGCCGTCGTAGTACGCGGCACGTCCGGCGACGCCGATGTCCTCGGCCATCGTGATCTGTACGTGGTCGACGTAGTTCGAGTTCCAGATGGGTTCGTACATCTGGTTCGCGAACCGGAGCGTCAGCAGGTTCTGGACGGTCTCCTTGCCGAGGTAGTGGTCGATGCGGAACACGTCGTCGGGCGCGAAGACGCTCTCGACGATCGCGTTCAGTTCGCGTGCCGTGCGGAGGTCGGAACCGAACGGCTTCTCGACGACCACGCGGCTCCACGAGCCCTCACGCTTCTCGGTGAGCCCGGACAGCTTCAGCTGCTCGGTCACCACCGGGAACATCTTCGGCGGGATGGACAGGTAGAACGCGTGGTTGCCGAGCGTCCCGCGCTCGGCGTCCAGCTCGTCGACGGTCTGCTTGAGCTGCAGGAACGCCTCGGGGTCGTCGAACGAGCCCTGGACGAAGCGGATGCCCTGTTCGAGCTGACGCCAGACGTCCTCGTCGAACGGGGTGCGGGAGTGTTCCTTGACGGCGTCGTGCACGAGCTGGGAGAAGTCTTGGTCCTCCCAGTCGCGCCGGGCGAAGCCGACGAGCGCGAACCCCGGGGGCAGCAGCCCCCGGTTGGCCAGGTCGTAGACCGCCGGCATCAGCTTCTTGCGTGACAGGTCGCCCGTCACGCCGAAGATGATGAGCGTGCTCGGTCCCGCGATCCGGTTCAGTCGACGATCCGTCGGCAGCCGGAGCGGGTTGTGCTCCGGGGTGATTGCCACCGGTGACATGAGTCGGTGAACTCCTTACGAGTCAGTGGGAGACGGCGGAGGCGATGGCCGCGGTGGCGGCGCGCACGTCCGACGTCGTGAGGGTGAGGACCGGGCGGCCGTGCTGCGCGAGGACACTCGCGTCACCGGCTGCCTGGGCCCGGAGGAGCTGCCCGAACGTGAACGGCCGGCCCGGGATCGCCAGGTCGTCCGGTTCGTCGGCCACGATCTGGAGGAACACTCCGGTGGCGGGGCCGCCCTTGTGGTACTGCCCGGTCGAGTGCAGGAACCGCGGGCCGTACCCGAAGGTGACCGGACGGCGCGTGCGCGCCGCCAGGGCGTCGCGGAGCGTCTCGAGGTCACGGTTCGTGGTGCGGTCGACGTACGCCTGCACCGCCACGTAGCCGGTGGCGCCCAGTTCGGACAGGAGGCCCGTCACGGCTTCTGCGAGCGTCGTCCCGACCGGCAGTCCCGGCGTCGCGGAGACGGCGATGCCGTCCTCGGTGAACGCGGGCTCGGCAGCCGTGGGACGGTCGTCGAGCAGCGCACGGGTCGCGACCTTGGCGGCCTCGACGTCGGGCTGGTCGAACGGGTCGATGCCGAGCAGGCGCCCGGCGACCGCGACGGCGTACTCCCAGACGAGGATCTGGCCACCGAGCGTCCCGGTGATCTCGACCTCGCCCTCGGCGACGTGGCGCTCGTCCTCGCGCGAACCGACCAGGCGGACGACCTGGACGTCGGGCAGCGCGGCGGAGACCTCGGGGGAGTCGGCGTGCAGCACGACGGGCAGCAGGCCACGTCCGCTCTTGCCCGTCGACTCCGCGATCAGCTGCTCCACCCAGTCGCCGAACCCGACGATGTGGGTGCCGTCCGGGACGATCGCGATCTTGTCGCGCAGCGGGTCGGTCCCCGCGAGCACCGCGCCGAGCACGAGCCCGGGGTTCTCGTCGAGGTCGACCGACAGCAGCGCGGAGATGGCGTCGGCCTCGTCCAGCAGTTCGGCGATGTCCGCCCCGGCGAGACCGGAGGGGACGAGCCCGAACGCGGTGAGGGCCGAGTAGCGGCCGCCGACGGTCGGGTCGGCGGTGAAGACACGGTAGCCGGCGTCGGTCGCGGCGGCCTCGAGCGCGGAGCCCGGGTCGGTGACGACGACGATGCGGCGGGCGGGGTCGATGCCGGCGTCGCGGAACGCCTGCTCGTAGACCCGACGCTGCGAGTCGGTCTCGAGCGTGGAACCGGACTTCGACGAGACGACGAGCACGGTGCGCTCGAGGTCGGTCGAGACGGCGGCGCGGACCTGCGCGGGGTCGGTCGAGTCGAGGACCGTCAGCGGCACACCGGCGGTGCGCGTGATCACCTCGGGAGCGAGCGACGAGCCGCCCATGCCGGCGAGGACGACGTGGTCGACCCCTTCGGCACGGAGCGACTCGCGCAGCGCGGTGATCTGGGCGACGAGCGGGCGGGAGACCGAGACGGCCTCCACCCAGCCGAGGCGCTTCGACGCCTCGGCCTCGGCGTCCGGTCCCCACAGCTCGGGGTCCTGGGCGGTGATGCCCGAGGCCACCAGGTCAGCGACGAGCCGCGGGACCACCGAGTCGATGGCCCGCGCGGCATCGCCGCTGGCAGCGATGGAAACCGTCACTACTTGGCGCCCTCGAGCGCGGTCTTCACGGTGTCGACGAGCTCGCCCCACGAGACGTTGAACTTGTCCACGCCTTCCTTCTCGAGCAGCGCCACGACGTCGTCGTAGTCGATGCCCTGCGCTGCGAGCTGGTCGAGGACCTGCTGTGCGGCGTCGAAGGTGCCGGCGATCGCGTCGCCGTGGATCTCACCGTGGTCGAACGTGGCGTCGAGCGTCTTGCCCGGCATCGTGTTGACGGTGTTCGGGGCGGCGAGCTCGGTCACGTAGAGCGTGTCCGGCAGCGACGGGTCCTTGACGCCGGTCGAGGCCCAGAGCGGACGCTGCGTGTTCGCGCCGGCCTCGAGCAGGCCGAGGGCGCGCTCGGAGGCGAACGCCTCGGTCCAGACCTGGTAGGCGAGCTGCGCGTTGGCGATGCCGGCCTTCGACTTCAGGGCCTTGGCCTCGTCGGTGCCGACGGCGTCCAGGCGCTTGTCGATCTCGGAGTCGACGCGCGACACGAAGAACGAGGCGACCGAGTGGATCTTCGACAGGTCGTGCCCGGCGGCCTTGGCCTTCTCGAGCCCACCGAGGTAGGCGTCGATGACGGCGCGGTAGCGCTCGAGCGAGAAGATCAGGGTGACGTTCACCGAGATGCCGGCGCCGATGACCTCGGTGATGGCCTCGAGGCCCTCGACCGTCGCCGGGATCTTGATGAGGACGTTCTCGCGACCGACCTTCTCGAACAGGAACTTGGCCTGCTCGATGGTCTTCGCGGTCTCGTGTGCGAGGCCCGGCTCGACCTCGATCGACACGCGGCCGTCGAAGCCCTTCGTCGAGTCGTAGATCGGCTTGAACAGGTCGGACGCGTTGGCGACGTCCTGCGTGGTGATCTCGAAGATCGCGTCGGTGAGCTCGGTGCCGGCAGCGGCCAGCTCCTTGACCTGGGCGTCGTAGCGCTCGCCCTTGGCGAGGGCCGAGGCGAAGATGGTCGGGTTCGTGGTCACGCCGACGACGTTCTTCTGCTCGATGAGCTCGGTGAGCTTGCCGGTCTCGAGGAGCTCGCGGGACAGGTCGTCGAGCCAGATGCTCACGCCGACCGCGGAGAGGGCGGCAGTGGGGGTGTTCTCAGCCATGTGTTTCTCTTCTTTCCTTCATCGGCCTGGTGGCCGGGGTCTGGGGGACCGGGGGCGCGTGGCGGGGCCGAACCGCGCCTCCCGGCAGAAGGGCCGGATCCGGCGAACCGGACCCGGCCCCTGCGGGTCAGGAAGCCGCGATCGATTCCTTCGCGGCGGCCACGACGTGCTCCGTCGTGAAGCCGAACTCCTTGAAGAGCGTCTGGTAGTCGGCCGAGGCACCGAAGTGCTCGATCGAGACGCTGCGGCCCTTGTCGCCGATGATGTCGCGCCAGCTCATGGCGATGCCGGCCTCGACCGACACGCGAGCGGTGACGTCCTTCGGGAGCACCTGGTCCTGGTAGTTCTCGGACTGGGCGCGGAACCACTCGATGGACGGGGCGCTGACGACGCGGGCGTTGATGCCCTCGCCCTTGAGCTGCTCGCGGGCCTCGACGGCGATCTGGACCTCGGAACCGGTCGCGATGAGGATCACGTCCGGGGTGCCGTTCGGCGCCTCGGCCAGGATGTACGCGCCCTTGGCGACGTTCTTCGCCGAGGCGAAGACCTCACCCGAGGCGTCGCCCTCGCCACGCTCGAAGACCGGCAGGTTCTGACGGCTCAGTGCGATGCCGGCCGGACGGTCGGTGTGCTTGAGCATCTCGAGCCAGGCGTACGCGACCTCGTTGGCGTCGGCGGGGCGGACCACGTCGAGACCCGGGATCGCACGGAGCGACGAGACCTGCTCGATCGGCTGGTGCGTCGGGCCGTCCTCGCCGAGGGCGATGGAGTCGTGGGTCCAGACGTAGATCGCCGGTGCGCCCATGAGCGCGGCGAGACGGACCGCCGGACGCATGTAGTCGCTGAAGATCAGGAACGTGCCACCGAAGGGGCGGGTGTTCCCGTGCAGGACGATGCCGTTGAGGATCGAGCCCATCGCGTGCTCGCGGATGCCGAAGTGCAGCACGCGGCCGTACGGGTCGGTGCTCCACGTCGACGTCGAGGCCTCGGTCGGACCGAAGGACTTGGCGCCCTCGATCGTGGTGAGGTTCGACTCGGCGAGGTCGGCCGAGCCACCCCAGAACTCGGGCATCAGCGGCGCGATGGCGTTGATGACCTTGCCGGAGGCGGCACGGGTCGAGACGGCCTTGTCGGTCGGGAAGACCGGCAGTGCTGCCTCGAGGCCCTCGGGGAGCTCCTTGGCGTTGACGCGGTCGAACAGCGCCTTCTTGTCGGCGTTGGCGGCAGCCCACGCGTCGAAGGTCTTCTGCCACTCGGCGTGCTGCGCCTGGCCCTTGGCGACGGCGCCGCGGGTGTACTCGAGGACCTCGGGGGCGACCTCGAAGGTCTTCGCGGTGTCGAAGCCGAGGACCTCCTTGAGGCCCTTGATCTCGTCGGCGCCGAGCGCCGAACCGTGGATCTTGCCGGAGTTCTGCTTGGTCGGCGACGGCCAGCCGATGATCGTCTTGAGGACGATGAGCGACGGCTTGTCGGTGACCTGCTGGGCGGCCTCGATCGCGGCGTGGAGCTCCACGGCGTCCTCGGAGTACTCGCCAGTCTTCTTCCAGTCGACGATCTGGACGTGCCAGCCGAGTGCCTCGTAGCGCTCGGGGACGCTCTCCGAGAAGGCGATGTCGGTGTTGTCCTCGATCGAGATCTGGTTCGAGTCGTAGAACGCGATCAGGTTGCCGAGCTGCTGACGACCGGCGAGCGAGCCCGCCTCGTTCGTCACGCCCTCCTGCATGTCGCCGTCACCGGCGATCACGTAGGTGAAGTGGTCGAAGGGCGACTGGCCGGCCGGGGTCTCCGGGTCGAACAGGCCGCGCTCGAAGCGCTGGGCGTAGGCGAAGCCGACCGAGGACGCGAGGCCCTGGCCGAGCGGGCCGGTGGTGATCTCGACACCGTCGGTGTGGCCGTACTCCGGGTGACCCGGGGTCTTCGAGCCCCACTTGCGCAGGTGCTGGAGGTCTTCGAGCTCGAGGCCGTAGCCGTGCAGGTAGAACTGCACGTACTGCAGGATCGAGGCGTGACCGGCGGAGAGGATGAAGCGGTCGCGGCCGATCCAGGTGGAGTCGCTCGGGTCGCGACGCATCACCTTCTGGAAGAGCAGGTGTGCGAGCGGCGCGAGGCTCATCGCGGTGCCGGGGTGACCGTTGCCGGCGGCCTCGACCGAGTCGGCGGCGAGAACGCGGGCCGTGTCGACGGCCTTCCGGTCGATGGCGTCCCAGGTGAATTCAGCCACTTGGATGTTGACCCTTCTTGATGCGACATGTGCGAGGGCTCGTGCCATCGCACGGACATGTGGCCATCCCGGGGCCGAGTCGTGTCGCCGTCTAGCGGCGGCCGACCGGCTCATCGCGGCCGACGTCATCGGGGCGCGCACTGCGGGAGGGCAGGTCCAGCATAGTGACCAGCCACTCAGAAGGGGTTCAGGTGACGCCCGATGTTCATGACTCGAGTCGGTCGAGGCCCCGTCTGCCGGGCGTGTCGTGCTCCGTGGCCCGTCGTTCCGCGCGGGATGGGCGAGCGGGGCATCGTCGCGGCGCTTCCATCCCGTAAACTGATCGAGACCCGTGGACATTCCGGGTCAGCGCATGCCCGGACGCCGCCGCAGTCGTCCACCGAGTGTGCGAGCTGATGCGAACAGACTGAGGTTCCCTTGCCGACTGCCACCGTGACCAGGCCCGACACCGATCGACCCCGATCGCCGCTGTCCCGCAAGGTCCGTGCGTACGTCTCGTTGACCAAGCCGCGGGTCATGGAGCTGCTGCTCGTGACCACGGCGCCGACCATGTTCCTGGCCGAGCGCGGCGTGCCGGACCTGTGGCTCGTGTTCTGGACGATGCTGGGCGGCGCGATGTCCGCCGGTTCGGCGTCGGCGTTCAACTGCTACATCGACCGCGACATCGACCGCCTGATGAAGCGGACCAGCACGCGGCCGCTGGTGACCGGCGAGCTCTCCGACCGCGAAGCCCTGGTGTTCTCGTGGATCCTGGGCGTCCTGTCGACGGCGGTCCTCGGGTTCCTGGTGAACTGGCTCGCGGCCGCCCTGAGCGTCATCGCCATCCTCATCTACGTGTTCGTCTACACGCTCTGGCTCAAGCGCCGCACCCCGCAGAACATCGTGTGGGGCGGCTCGGCCGGCTGCATGCCCGTGCTCATCGGCTGGGCGGGCGTCACCGGGTCGCTCACCTGGGCCCCGGTCATCCTGTTCATGGTCATCTTCCTCTGGACGCCGCCGCACTACTGGCCGCTGTCGATGAAGTACCGCGACGACTACGACGCCGCCGACGTCCCGATGCTCGCCGTGGTCCGCGGTCGCACCGTCGTCGGCCTGCAGGTCGTGCTGTACGCGTGGGCCACCCTGGTCTGCTCGCTCCTGCTCATCCCCGTTGCGCACATGGGACCGCTCTACACGGTGGTCGCACTGGCCGGCGGCATCTGGTTCGTCGTCGAGTCGCACCGGCTGTACTCGCGGGCGATCCAGCACGTCGAGCACGTGCAACCGATGCGCGTCTTCCACAGCTCGATCACGTACCTGACGCTGCTCTTCATCGCCGTGGGCATCGACCCGCTGCTGCCGCAGGTCTTCACCTTCTAGGCACTGCGCGCCGCCACTGGGCGACGTCGTACGACGAACTCGATGTCGTGCGACGTCGCCTTCGTCGTTCCGGGTCGGCCGCTGCGCGCGCGACCGGGTGGGGCTCTCGACGTGCGCACGGGACGGCCGGGAGGCGCGGGGCGGGGCCGCCACGGGCCTCCCGTCGGCCGTGTGCGTGCGCTGGGCGCAGGGCGCACGCGTGGTGCGATGCGTCTGCAACGAACGACACCCCACGAGTCGATCGACTCGTGGGGTGTCGCAGAACGGGTGTCGGACGGGCGGCGAGGGCGCGACGCGCCCGGGCGTCAGGCGTCGAGTGGTTCGCGCACGGCCGCGCGACCGGCGCTGGCCCGGGTCGCGAGCACGACCGCCGTGGTGGCGCCGACGAGCAGCCCGGCGAGCACCATGTGCGTACCGACCAGCCCGACCGGCAGCCCCGTGCGCGCCTGCGTCAGGCCGACGGCGATCTGCAGGAACTCGACGATGAGCAGCAGGAGCGCCCACTTGCTCGAGATCCGGAGGCGGACGGCACCGACCACGAGGACGAGCGTCAGCGCGAACAGCGTGTAGGCGGGCCAGGCGTGCAGGTGTTCCATGACCGCGGGATCGAAGCCCGTTCGGTGCAGCATGCCGCCGTCCACGGCCTCGTCGGCGCCGGCGTGCGGACCGCTGCCGGTGGTGAGGATGCCGACCAGGACGGTGACCACGACCGCGGCGACCGTGCCGCGGACGACACCGGTGTACCAGCCGGGCACCACGCGACGGCTGGTGCGGGGGCCGTGCATCGTCCGGTAGACCAGGGCCGCGGTGACCGAGGTCAGGGCGGCGGACACGACGAAGTGCAGCCCGACGACGAAGGGGTTGAGGTTCGTGAGCACGCTGAGCCCGCCGATGACGGCCTGCACGGGGATCGCGACGCCCTGAGCGAACGCGAGCCAGAACAGTTCGGGGCGCGTGCGGAGCATCCGGACGACCGCCAGGAACATCGCGATCGCCACGATCACGAGCACGAAGGTGAGCAGTCGGTTGCCGAACTCGATGATCCCGTGGACGCCCATCTCGGGCGTCGACACGAGCGAATCCGCCGTGCACTTGGGCCAGGTGGGGCATCCGAGGCCCGACGCGGTCAGCCGGACGAGGCCGCCGGTCCCGATCAACACGACCTCGACCACGAACGAGGCCCACGCCAGCGCGATGACCCGGCGGTCGACGACCCGGGGGAGCGACCACCACCGTGCGGTCCGGAGATCCTGGTCGACGGGGGGTCCGACGCGAGTCACGAGGGTGGTGCCTTCCTGTTGTTCCGTGCAGCGAACCTGTAGGATTCGAGGGTTCAGCAGCAGTCAAGTCTAGGCAGGCGCCGGCTCCGAATGGGCCGAGATCGCCGATCACTCCACGGACTGCGTGGAACCATTGTCGTTGCGAGGGAGCAGCACCGTGACCGCTTGTCAGCGGTCTGCGGTGGAATGGCGTCCAGACGCCACGGGTTCACACCTGAAGACGCTGTCCCGCGAGAAGGAAACGAGGAGACCATGTCCGACGTGCTCATCGACCGTCCCGAGCTCGAAGGGCTCGGGCAATACGAGTTCGGCTGGTCCGACTCCGACTCCGCCGGGGCCTCGGCCCGCCGTGGGGTCTCGGACGAGGTCGTCACCGACATCTCGAACCTCAAGCACGAGCCCGAGTGGATGCTCAAGAACCGGCTCAAGGGCCTGCAGCTCTTCGGCCGCAAGCCGATGCCGACGTGGGGTGCCGACCTGACGGGCATCGACTTCGACAACATCAAGTACTTCGTGCGCTCCACCGAGAAGCAGGCGCAGTCGTGGGAGGACCTCCCCGAGGACATCCGCGCGACCTACGAGAAGCTCGGCATCCCCGAGGCAGAGCGCCAGCGCCTCGTCGCCGGCGTCGCCGCGCAGTACGAGTCCGAGGTCGTGTACCACCAGATCCGCGAGGACCTGGAGCAGCAGGGCGTCATCTTCATGGACACCGACACGGCGCTCCGTGAGCACCCCGAGCTCTTCCAGGAGTACTTCGGCACCGTGATCCCGGCCGGCGACAACAAGTTCGCCGCGCTGAACACTGCCGTCTGGTCCGGCGGCTCGTTCGTCTACGTCCCCAAGGGCGTCCACGTCGAGATCCCGCTGCAGGCCTACTTCCGGATCAACACCGAGAACATGGGCCAGTTCGAGCGGACGCTGATCATCGCGGACGAGGACTCCTACGTCCACTACATCGAGGGCTGCACCGCCCCGATCTACAAGTCGGACTCGCTGCACTCGGCCGTCGTAGAGATCATCGTGAAGAAGAACGCCCGCGTGCGCTACACGACGATCCAGAACTGGTCGAACAACGTCTACAACCTCGTGACCAAGCGTGCGATCGCGCACGAGGGCGCCACGATGGAGTGGATCGACGGCAACATCGGCTCCAAGGTGACGATGAAGTACCCGTCGATCTACCTCGCCGGTGAGCACGCCAAGGGCGAGACCCTGTCCGTCGCCTTCGCCGGCCCCGGCCAGCACCAGGACGCCGGCGCGAAGATGATCCACATGGCGCCGTACACGACGTCGTCGATCGTCTCGAAGTCGATCGCCCGCGGTGGCGGTCGTGCGGGCTACCGCGGCGAGGTCCGGGTCGACCCGGCCGCGCACCACGCGGCGAACACCGTCCGCTGCGACGCGTTGCTCGTCGACACGATCAGCCGGAGCGACACGTACCCGGCGATCGACATCCGCGTCGACGACGTCCAGCTCGGGCACGAGGCCACGGTCTCGCGCGTGAGCGAGGAGCAGCTCTTCTACCTGATGTCCCGCGGCATGGCCGAGGACGAAGCGATGGCGATGATCGTCCGTGGCTTCATCGAGCCGATCGCCCGCGAGCTCCCGATGGAGTACGCGCTCGAACTCAACAAGCTCATCGAGATGAGCATGGAAGGATCCGTCGGCTAGATGTCCAGCACCACCCCTCCCCACATCGACCAGCCGATCGAGCCCGCGGCAGCCGCCCAGGGTGCCGACCAGCACGGCGCCGGAGCCCATTCCGACGGCGGCTGGGACGCCCCCGACAAGAAGATTCCGGTCCAGACCCGCTCCGAGCGGTTCCAGTCCGGCGACCTCGGGGCGTTCCCGACCGTCACCGGGCGCGAGGTGAACTGGAAGTTCGCGCCCCTGGCGAAGCTCCAGCCGCTGCTCGACGGCGGTCTCGACGGATCCGCCTACCGGTTCCTCGCCCGGCAGTCCGACGGTGCCGACGTCGAGTGGGGTCGCAGCGACGACCCCCGCGTCGGCACCGCCGGTCTGCCGGAGGACCGCGCGGCAGCCGCGGCCTGGACCGCGCGTGACGCGGTCCTCGCCGTCACCGTGAAGGCGACCGAGGCGCACGAGTTCATCACCATCACGCGCTCCGACTTCGGGACGCAGCCCCGCGCGGCGCACACGGTCATCACCGCTGAGCCGCACGCCCAGGGCATCGTCGTGCTCGACAACCGCGGCAGCGCACTGCTCAGCGAGAACATCGAGATCGTCGTGCAGGACGGCGCACGCCTGACGGTCGTCAGCCTGCAGGACTGGGACGACGACGCGGTGCACGTCTCGACGCACTTCGCCGAGGTCGGCCGCGACGCCTTCCTGAAGCACGTCGTGGTCTCGCTCGGCGGCGACGTCATCCGGGTCAACCCCTCGACGCACCTCGGTGCGCAGGGCGCCGACACCGAGATGTACGGCGTGTACTTCGCCGACGCCGGCCAGTACATCGAGCAGCAGGTCTACGTGAACCACGACGCGCCGAACACGCGCGGTCGGGTCAACTACAAGGGCGCGCTGCAGGGCAAGGGCGCGCACACCGTGTGGATCGGTGACGTGCTCATCGGCCGCGCGGGTGACGGGACCGACTCGTACGAGCAGAACCGCAACCTCGTGCTGACCGACGGCACCCGTGCCGACAGCATCCCGAACCTCGAGATCGAGACGGGCAACATCGAGGGCGCCGGCCACGCGAGCGCGACCGGTCGCTTCGACGACGAGCAGCTGTTCTACCTGCAGGCCCGCGGCATCCCCGAAGAGGAAGCGCGTCGTCTCGTCGTGCTCGGCTTCCTGGTCGAGGTCATCCAGAAGATCGGTGCGCCCGAGCTCGAGGAACGACTCATCGCCGCAGTCGAGCAGGAGCTCGCCGAGGGGCGTTCGGTGACCGTCGCCCCGGCGGAGGCCGACGCCTGATGCCCACGAAGGTCTGCGCGGAGTCCGAGATCGCGGTGGACAGCCCGATGCGTGCCGTCGTCGACGGAACCGCGGTGGCCATCGTGAAGGACTCGTCCGGCACCGTGCACGCCATCGGCGACACCTGCACCCACGGGGACATCTCGCTGGCCGAGGGGTTCATCGAGGGCGACACGCTCGAGTGCTGGGCGCACGGCTCCCGCTTCTCGCTCGCCACGGGGAAGCCGCAGAACTTCCCGGCGTACGAGCCCGTCCCGGTGTTCCGGGTCGAGGTGCGCGAGGGCGACGTCTACGTCGACGTGCACGATCCCGTCCCGGTCGACTGACACCGCCTCCCGGCCCCCACACTTTCCGCGGCCCGTCCGCGACACGACAGAAAACCGAAGGAACCCACGCAATGTCCACTCTGGAAATCCGCGACCTCCAGGTCTCGATCGACACCGATCAGGGCACCAAGGAGATCCTCAAGGGTGTCGACCTCACGATCAACGAGGGCGAGATCCACGCGATCATGGGGCCGAACGGCTCCGGCAAGTCCACGCTGGCGTACACGATCGCCGGGCACCCCCGGTACAACGTCGTCGGCGGCTCGATCACCCTCGACGGCGAGGACGTCCTCGCGATGAGCGTCGACGAGCGCGCCCGTGCCGGCATGTTCCTGGCGATGCAGTACCCGGTCGAGATCCCCGGCGTGACGGTGTCGAACTTCCTCCGCACCGCCAAGACGGCGATCGACGGCGAGGCCCCGGCCCTGCGCGGCTGGATCAAGGAGCTCCGCCAGTCGATGGCCGACCTCAAGATGGACTCGTCGTTCGCCGAGCGCAACGTCAACGAGGGCTTCTCCGGTGGCGAGAAGAAGCGCCACGAGATCATGCAGCTCGAGCTCCTCAAGCCCCGCTTCGCCGTCCTCGACGAGACCGACTCCGGCCTCGACGTCGACGCGCTGAAGATCGTGTCCGAGGGCGTGAACCGCGCCAAGGCCGCGACCGGCCTGGGCGTGCTGCTCATCACGCACTACACGCGCATCCTCCGCTACATCAAGCCGGACTTCGTGCACGTGTTCGTGGCCGGCAAGGTCGCCGAGCAGGGTGGCCCGGAGCTCGCCGACCGGCTCGAGAACGAGGGCTACGACCGCTACGTGCAGGCCGCCGCGGCGTCCGCCGCAGAGGCGCAGGCCTGATGATCGCGGCACTCGCCCCGGACAAGTTCGACGAGGTCGTCGAGGGGCTGAAGGAGGTCCAGGACCCGGAGCTCGGCGTCAACATCGTCGACCTCGGTCTGATCTACGACCTCGCCTGGGACGACGAGGCCTCGGCGCTCGTGATCAGCATGACGCTGACCAGCGCCGGCTGCCCGCTCACCGACGTCATCGAGGGCGACACCGCGAACGCCCTCGACGGCATCGTGGACGCCTTCCGCATCAACTGGGTCTGGATGCCGCCGTGGGGTCCGGAGCGGATCACCGACGACGGACGCGAGATGATGCGCGCGCTCGGGTTCGCGATCTAGTCGCGACCCCCTGACGGACGGGAGGCCCCGGGGCCCGCGGCCCCCGGGCCCCCCCCCCCCGGGGGGCCCCCCCCCCCCCGGGGGGGCCCCCCCCCCCCCCGTGGGCCGGGGGGCCCCCCCGGGGCCCCCATGCG